>JBFFEY010000060.1:0-18503 GCA_041558415.1 Burkholderiales bacterium
CAGCCCCGTGGCCGGGTCGCCCACCTGCTCCAGGTACTCCAGGTGCCCGTGCGCGTGGCCCGTCTCGCCTTCCGCGGTCGAGCGAAACAGCGCCGCGACGTCGTTCTGGCCTTCCACGTCGGCCTTGGCGGCGAAATACAGATAACGGCGGTTGGCCTGGCTTTCGCCGGCAAACGCGTCCTTCAGGCTCTGCTCGGTCTTGCTGCCCTTGAGTTTCATGCGTCTCTCCTCGGTGGTTCGTTCAGGTGGAATGATGCAAAGGTAGGCCCGCCCCAACGATAGATCAAATCGATTTTCGCAATCCTATTCATTGAGGACCGCTATCAAGCGGCCTGCCCTGCCCGGGGCGCCTGCCTCAGCCCGAGACGGCCTCGCTGCGCGCACGCAGCCGACGATCGGCGTTCAGAAAGCGGCGCAGCTCATTCAGCGCTTGGCGATAGACCTCGCGCTTGAACTCGATCACCGTCTCGAGCGGCACCCAGTACTCGTGCCAGCGCCAGGCATCGAACTCCGGATGCCCGCTCGCGCGCAGCCGCACGTCGCAGTCGCGCCCCACGAGCCGCAGCAGGAACCAGATCTGCTTCTGACCACGGTACGTCCCGCGCCAGTCGCGCCGGATCCAGTGCGCCGGAACGTCGTAGCGCAGCCAATCGCGCGTGCGCCCCAGGATGCGGACGTGGCCCGCCCGCAGTCCGACCTCCTCCTCAAGCTCGCGGTACATCGCCTGCACCGGCGACTCGCCGTGCTTTATGCCGCCCTGGGGAAACTGCCACGCATGCTGGTTTACCCGCTTGCCCCAGAACACCTCGTTGCGCGCATTGGCCAGAACGATGGCGACATTCGGACGGTAGCCTTCCCTATCAAGCATGGCCACACCGCCATACGTTAGAATCTGCTGCGATTTTTCCACAGCATTTATCTAAAGACAACGCTGAGCGGCCGCGCACCGGATGCGCGCCGTTCCTGCCATGCGCGCGTCCAGATTCTTCATCGGTACGCTGAAGGAAGCGCCCTCCGAGGCCGAGCTGGCGAGCCACCAGCTCATGCTGCGGGCCGGCATCATTCGCCGCCTCGGCTCGGGGCTTTACACCTGGATGCCGCTGGGCCTGCGCGTGCTGCGCAAAGTCGAGGCAATCGTGCGCGAGGAGATGAATCGTGCCGGCGCCCTGGAAGTGCAGATGCCGTGCGTCATTCCTGCCGAGCTCTGGCTGGAGAGCGGGCGCTGGGATGCCTTTGGCCCGCAGATGCTGAAGATCAAGGATCGCCACGAGCGCGATTTCCTGTTCGGACCGACACACGAGGAAGTGATCACGGACATCGCACGGCGCGAGATCCGCAGTTACCGCCAGCTGCCAGTACATTTCTACCAGATCCACACCAAGTTCCGTGACGAGATCCGTCCGCGCTTCGGCGTCATGCGTGCGCGGGAGTTCGTCATGAAGGACGGCTACTCGTTTCACGCCGACCGCGATGACCTGGTCCGCGAGTACCGCAACATGCACGAGACCTACACTCGCATTTTCACGCGCCTGGGCCTGCGCTTCCGCGCCGTGGCGGCGGATCCCGGCGCCATCGGCGGCACCGGATCGCACGAATTCCATGTGCTGGCAGACTCGGGCGAAGACGCGATCGCGTACTGTCCGGATTCGGACTATGCGGCGAACATCGAGCTCGCCGAGGCAAGCGCGCCGGCTGCGGCGCGTGCCGCCGCCGGCAGGCCGCTGCAGAAGGTGGCCACACCCGGCGCGACGCGCTGCGAGGCGGTGGCGAAGATGCTCGACATTGGCCTTGAGCGTACGGTAAAGACGATCGCGGTTATGCACGACGCGACCCTCGCACTGCTGCTGCTGCGCGGCGATCACATGCTGAATGAAGTGAAGGCGGGCAAGGTGCCGGGTTTGTCGCCGTTTCGTTTCGCGACCGATGCCGAGATCGAGCGTCATCTCGGTTGCGCGCCCGGCTACATCGGTCCGGTCGGCGTCGCGTCCGGCATCCCGGTGATCGCGGACTGCGGCGTCGCCGCCATGCACGATTTTGTGTGCGGTGCCAACGAGGTGGACGCACATCTACGCAATGTGAACTGGGGCCGCGACCTGCCCGAGCCCTCGCAGGTAGCGGATCTACGTAACGTGGTGGAGGGTGACCCCAGTCCCGACGGCAAGGGACTGCTGCGCATCCAGCGCGGCATCGAGGTCGGCCACATCTTTCAGCTCGGCATCAAGTACTCCGAAGCCATGAAGGCGAACTTCCTCGACGAGAGCGGCGCGATGCAGCCGGCGCAGATGGGCTGCTACGGCATCGGCGTGACGCGCATCGTGGCTGCTGCCATCGAGCAGAACCACGATGCGCGCGGCATCGCCTTCCCGCTGCCCATGGCGCCTTTCGAAGTCTGCCTCGTGCCAATCGGCTATCACAAGACACCGGCGGTGCGCGAAGCCGCCGACCGGCTGTACGCCGAGCTTCTGGCTGCGGGCATCGACGTGCTGCTCGATGACCGCAGCGAGCGCCCCGGGGTACTGTTTGCCGACATGGACCTGATCGGCATTCCGTTGCGCATCGTGCTTGGCGAACGCGGGCTGCGCAGCGGCACGGCGGAATTCAAGGCCAGGCTCGACGCGGAGCCCCAGGACATCGCCTTGGACAGCGTGGTGTCGCGGCTCAGGGAGCGCCTTGCGGGCGCATGACACCGACGGCGCGGGTTGGCCTTGCGGTGGCGGCACTGATCGCCTGCAAGCTTGCGCATGGCGGCGCACAGCAATACGAGCCCCTCGCGGACAGCGTGCGTGCAACGCTAACCACGGCGGTCAGCGACCGCGCGCCGCCTGTCTTCCAGTTCGAGAGCGTCGAGGACGGCCACCGCTGGGTGACCGAGATGTCCCGGCGACTGGCACGCCGCATCCCCGATCGCGCGCGCCGCATCGGCTTCCTCAAGACCGTACAGTACGAGGCGACCCGTGCAGGGCTCGACCCGCAGCTGGTGCTCGGCGTCATCGAGGTAGAAAGCGCCTTCCGCAAATATGCCGTGTCGAGCGCCGGCGCGCGGGGCTTTATGCAGGTCATGCCCTTCTGGACGGAACTGCTGAAGCGACCGGCGGACAACCTGTTCCACCTGCGGACCAACATCCGCTACGGCTGCGTCATCCTGCGCCACTACCTCGACATCGAGAAAGGCGACTATTTCCGCGCGCTGGGACGCTACAACGGCAGCCTGGGACAGCGGGCGTACCCCGACAAGGTGCTGCGGGCATGGCGCGGGGGATGGCAATATGACGGGCCACGCAACTAGCCGTGGGCGCGCCCAGTCATGCGAGGCGCGCGCACCGATTTCGCTGCAACCGAGATGTTTCGCGCGCTGACCAATCGCCCGCGCCTTGCCAACTGGTTCTACGGCTTCACGCCGCCGGAGCGCGGCGTGATCGTGCTTCGCCATCGGCGGGTCTATATCCTGCCGACACGGCTGGGCTGGGTGTTCGCCGCCACCCTCGGCTTGCTGCTCGTCGGCTCCATCAACTACGCGCTGTCGCTCGGGTTTGCGATGACCTTTCTGCTGGCCGGCATGGGTCTCGCCGGCATGGTGCACACGGCGCGCAATCTCGCACGGCTCGCGATCAGCGTAGGGCGCGTCGAACCGGTGTTTGCGGGTGAGACGGCCCAGTTCCGCATTTATCTGGATGCGGGCGCGAGCTTCGACCGTCCCGCGATCCTGCTGCGCCAACTCGCCTCCAGCGCACAACTGGTCACCGACGTTGCGGCGGAAGGCACGGCCGAGGCCGTGCTGGCGGTTCCGGCGGCACGACGGGGCTGGCTGCCGCTCGGTCGGGTAATGCTCGAGACGCGCTATCCGCTCGGCCTGTTTCGCGCCTGGAGCTATGTCGAACCCGACGCGCAAGCGTTGGTCTACCCGCAACCCGAGTACGCGGCGCTGCCTGCGCCGAGCGCGGATTCTCGCGCCGGTCTCGGGCAATCACAGGCGAGCGGCAACGAGGACTTCTCGGGCCTGCGCAACTACCACCGCTCCGACTCGCCGCGCCACATCGCATGGAAGGCAGTCGCACGCGGCGGTGTGATGCTGACCAAGCAGTTCTCGGGCGAAGCGAGCGCCGAGCTTTGGCTCGACTGGCAGAACCTGCCGCCCGAACTGCCGGTGGAGGCACGCCTGTCGCGGTTGACCGGCTGGGTGCTCACCGCGGAGAAGGCCGGCGCACGCTACGGCCTGCGCCTGCCCGGCGTGGAAATCGCGGCCGACGGGGGTGACGCGCACCGCGCCGCCTGCCTTCAGGCGCTCGCCCTACATCCGAGCGGGGCGCACTGACCCGATGCGCGTGCCACATCCCCTCGCACCCGACGCACGTCTGGTGAGCACGCGCGATGTGGTCTGGCTCGCCGCATCCATGGCCCTTGCGATCGCGCCACATGCGCTACGCGCGCCGTGGTGGCTGATTGCGCTCACGCTCGGCCTTTACCTGTGGCGCGGGCTGCTGACGCTGCACGCCTCGCCGCTGCCGTCGCGCTGGTTGCTGCTCGCCATCGCCATCATTGCCATGCTGGGGGTGCGCGCCGAGTATGGCTACTTCTTCGGGCGCGCGCAGGGCATCGTGATGCTGGTGCTGTTCTCGGGCCTGAAGCTGCTCGAGATGCGCACCCATCGGGATGCGACGGTCGGCGTATTTCTCTGCTACTTCCTGCTGATCACCAACTTCCTTTATTCGCAGTCGATTCCGATCGCGCTGCTGATGTGCGCCGTGCTGGCCGTGGCGACGACGACGCTGGTGGGTTTCAACGCCCCCGGCCGAGGATGGCGCCGCGATCTGCGCGCTGCGGCGTTGCTGCTCGCGCACGCGGTACCCGCGGCGCTGCTGCTGTTCGTACTGTTCCCCCGGGTGCAGGGTCCGCTCTGGGGACTGCCGCAGGATGCGAATGCGGGTGTCAGCGGTCTGTCCGAGACGATGACGCCCGGCAACGTGGCGCGCCTGGCACTCTCCGATGCGATCGCACTGCGCGCCGAGTTCCAGGGCGAGCCACCGCCACAACCGTTGCGCTACTGGCGCGGCCCCGTGCTGTGGGAATTCGACGGTCGCACCTGGCGCATGGGCGAGACCGTGCTCGCCGAATTCCCGGATTCGCGCGGCGGCAGCGACGTCTACGAATACAGCGTGGTACTCGAACCGCACGACCGGAAGTGGCTGTTCGCCCTGGAAACCGTGTCGCGCCTGCCGCCGCGTGCACGGTACAGCATGGATGGACAGGTGCTCGCGCGGCGCGACGTGCGTCGCCGGCTACGCTACGACATCGCGTCGGTACCCGATCCGGCGCAGCGGTCTGACGAGTCACCCGCCATGCTGTCGCGCGCGCTGCGGCTGCCGGCGGGATCCAACCCGCGTGCCGCGGCGCTTGCCGCCTCTTGGCGCAGCACGTCGACCGACGATGCAAGCCTGCTCGCACGTGCGATCGCGTATCTGCAGGCCAACCGCTTTGTCTATACCCTCGAGCCCCCGCTCATGGGCCGGGACGCGGTGGATGAATTTCTGTTCTCGGCCAAGGCCGGGTTTTGCGAGCACTTTGCCTCGGCCTTCGTCTTCCTGATGCGCGCTGCCGGCGTCCCTGCACGCGTGGTTACGGGCTACCAGGGCGGCGAGCTCAATCCGATCGACCGCATCATCACCGTGCGCCAGTCGGACGCCCACGCCTGGGCCGAGGTCTACCTGCGCAGGCAAGGCTGGGTGCGGGTCGATCCGACCGCGGCAGCCGTGCCGAACCGCGTTGCCGCAGGCCTCGCGGGTGCCGTGCCAGAGGGTGTGGGCCTGCCACTGATGATGCGCCCGCAGTTTCAGTGGCTGCGCGCGCTGCGCTACCGCTGGGAGGTGATCGCACACCAGTGGAACGTATGGGTGCTCGACTACAACCCGAGTCGGCAGCGCGACCTGATGGCCTACTTCGGCATGCGGGATGCCGATTGGCGCAAACTGACCGCCACGCTGTTCACGCTGCTGGGCGGATTCACCGCACTGCTGCTGGTCTGGTCGCTGCGCAACCTGGCGCGCCGCGATCCCGTGCAGCGCGCCTGGCTCGCGTTCTGCCGCAAGCTCGACGCCCACGGCGTACGGCGCGCACCGCACGAAGGCCCGCAGGACTTTGCCGAACGCGCCGCGCAGCGGCTGCCCGGCGCAGCCGATCCTATCCGCGCCATCGCGCGGCGTTACATCGCGCTGCGTTACGGAACGCAAGACGATGCCCGGGCCGTCGGCGCACTGCGCCGCGCCATCCGGCGCCTGAGGCTTGCATGATCGCAGGCCGACTGGCCGCGCTGGCGGCGACGTTCTTCGCGGGTGTCGCTGCTGCCGCACCAGACAGCTTCGTGGCCCGTCCCGAGGTACGCGCGTTCATCGGCGAGATGGTCCAGCGCCACGGCTTCGTCGCGAACGAGCTGGAGTTCCTGTTCAGCCGCGCGCGCAGCCGCGAAGCGGTGCTGCGCGCCATCGTGCCGCCGACCGAACCGCGCGAACGTTCTTGGCAGACGTATCGCGCGCGCTTCGTCAACGACACGCGCATCCGCGGCGGCGTCGCGTTCTGGGCGCGACATGCGAAGACGCTCGCGCGCGCGGCGCGCGAGCACGGCGTACCGGAAGAGATCATTGTCGCCATCATCGGCGTCGAGACGCTGTACGGCCGCCAAACGGGAAGTTTCCGCGTCGTGGACTCGCTCGCCACACTGGCCTTTGACTATCCGCCGCGCGCCGCGTTCTTCCGCGCCGAACTCGAGCAATACTTGCTGCTCGCACGCGACGAGGATTTCGACGTGTTCAGCGTCAAGGGTTCGTACGCCGGTGCGATCGGCATCCCGCAGTTCATGCCGGGCAGCATTCGTCGTTACGCCGTCGACTACGACGGCAATGCAAAGATCGACCTCAGCAAAAGCCCGGTCGATGCCATCGGCAGCGTGGCCAATTTCCTGCGACAGCACGGCTGGCAGCGCGGCGAAGCGATCTGGGCACCGGCGCGCGTCGACGGGGAAGCACACCGTGCTTTGCTGGCGGCCGGCATCCGCCCGACGACGCACGTCGCCGAACTGCGTGGCGTGCAGGTCGGAGGCGGCACGCAGCTCCTGCCCGAAACGCGAGTGGCCTTGATCGCGCTCGAAAGTCCCGGCGCGGAGACCGAATATCGTCTGGGGCTCGAAAACTTCTACGTGCTGACGCGCTACAACCGCAGCAGTCGCTATGCCTCTGCGGTCGCCGACCTGGCGAGCGCGGTGCGAAACGCACGTCGCGCGCGCTAGCGGCAGCGCCGCCCGGCACGCTTCAGGAGGGCGGCGGCAGGTACTTCAGCGGATCGACCGGCTTGCCCGACTTGCGGATTTCGAAATGCAGCTTCGGCCGGTCGCTGTCGGTGGCGCCCAGCTCGGCGATACGTTCGCCGCGCGCCACGGTTTGTCCTTCCTTGACGAGGATCTTGCGGTTGTGGGCGTAGACGCTGTTGTAGCCATCCTCATGCTTAATCACGATGAGCTGGCCATAGCCGCGGATGCCGGTGCCGGTATACATCACGCGTCCCGGCGCAGCCGCGACCACAGGGTCGCCCGGCTTGCCCTCGATGTCGACGCCCTTGTTGTTCGGCTCGGAAAAGCCATTCAGCAGCTTTCCCTTCGCCGGCCAGCTAAAGCGCGTTTCACCTGCCGCGGCGGCTGACGCCGACGGCGCAGGCGCCGTCGGCTGGGCGGGCGCGGGTGTCGCGCTCGGAGCCGGCGCTGCAGGGGCCGTCGGCGTGCCGCGTGAAGACAGCATCGCCAGATTCTCCTTGGAATAGGGCAGGCGCAGCGCCTTGGGCGCGGTCTTCATGCTTCCGTCGCCCTGTCCCTGCGCGGCGATCGTGCCCGCATCCAGTGGTCGTGCCTCGACGCCGCCCGGGGCGCGCGGAGCGCTACCGACCTCGACGCCTTTCGGCGGCGGCGCGCTGGCCAGCGCGGCTTCCGGCGGCCCGAGCCGCAGGGCCTGCCCGACCCGTATGTGCGTGCCGTCACCGAGGCCGTTCCAGCGGGCCAGATCGCGGTAATCGACGCCGTGCTCGAGCGCAATGCTGTAGAGCGTCTCCCCGCGCTGCACGACATGCGTGCCGACAGCGGCACCCGCCTGGGTCGCCGACCGCGCTGCGGGCGCCGCACCGCGATCGATCACCGGCGCGGAGGTCGGACGGCTCGCGCAGGCGACCGCAAGCAGCGCCGCTGCCAACGCCGCAACGTGCCCGCTTGATCTCGTCATCCTCACGCCTTTCCGCTTTCCAGTGGAACAAAACGCACCAGCTCGAGCTCCGTCTCCTCGTAGCCGTGCCCCACGCGCTCGACCAGCACGAGACGCTGCTGATTCCGCGTCCCGCCGCGCCGCAGCGGCAGGACCATTCTGCCACCCCGCGCCAATTGCCGTAAGAGGGCCTCGGGCAGCTCGCTCGAGGCCGCTGCAAGCACGATCGAGTCGAACGGCGCGGCCTGCTCGAGGCCCCTCCGGCCATCGCCGTGCACCAGCCGCAGGTTGGACAGCTTCAGCCCCAGCAGGTTTCGTCGCGCGCGGTCATGCAGCTCCCGGATTCGCTCGATCGAGAAGACCTCCGTGGCGATCGTGGCGAGCACCGCCGCCTGGTAGCCGCACCCGGTACCGATCTCGAGCACCCGGCCCAGGTCGCGCCGCCCGCGCCTCCCGCTCGCAAGCACCTCGATCATGCGCGCGACGACGTACGGCTGCGAGATGGTCTGGCCGTAATTGATCGGCAGCGCGGTGTCCTCGTAGGCGCGGTGCCGCAGCGCCTCGTCAACGAACAGGTGGCGCGGTACCGTGCCCATCGCCGTCAGCACGCGCTCGTCGCGCACACCCTTTTCGCGCAGCCGCTCGACCATCCGCGCACGCGTGCGCAGTGAGGTCATGCCGATGCCGGACAGCTCGCCAGGCGCGCGTACGCTCATCGCCGCAGCCAGTCCGGCAGACGCGCGAGCTGGGTATGAAAGGTGAGATCCACCTGCAGCGGCGTCACGGAGGCGCGCGCGTGCTCCACGGCGTAGAAATCGGTGCCCGGTCCGGCGTCCGCCGCCCCACCTGCGGGGCCGATCCAGTATCCCGTATCGCCGCGCGGCGTCTCGATCCGCACCACCGGTTCGGCCTTGTGTCGCCGCCCGAGGCGTGTCGACTCAATGCCCTGCAACTGCGCCGGCGGTATGTCCGGCACATTGATATTCAACAGCACGGGCTCGCCCATCGGCGCACGCGCAAAGCGTCGCGCCATGTCGAGCGCCACCTGCGCGGCCGTCTCGAGATGATCGCCGCGCTTGCCCACCAGCGAGATGGCGAGCGAGGGAATGCCGAGCAGAAACCCTTCCATTGCGGCCGCGACGGTCCCCGAGTAGATCGTGTCGTCGCCCATGTTCGCGCCGAGATTGATGCCCGAGACCACCATGTCCGGCACGAACGACAGCAAGCCGGTGACCGCCAGGTGCACGCAGTCCGTCGGCGTGCCGTTCACGAAGTGAAAACCGTTCGCGGCCTGCCGTACGGTCAGCGGGCGATCGAGGGTGAGCGAGTTGGACGCGCCGGAGCGATCGCGCTCCGGCGCAACGACGGTCACCTCGCCGACCGCACGCAGCGTCTCGGCCAGCATCGCGATGCCGGGCGAAAAATAGCCGTCGTCGTTGGAGACCAGGATTCGCACGAGAATGCCCCCGAGGCGTGCGCGTTTGGCCGCCGCGTGCGCGGGAACGCGCAGCTGTGCAGGGCCGGGAAACGCGGCGCGCCGCGAAGCGGCGCCGATGGTAACACGCGCCACGTCGCGAGGCGCGCGCAACGCCGCATTTGTTAAAGTGGGCCCGATCATGCGAGCCATCGGGCATTTCGTCGTGCGGCTTGCGCAGTTGTGCTGCATCCTCGCCGCGGCCTTGTGGGGCAGCCTGGCGCTGCATTACGCCGGGCCGGGCGGCCTGCGCGACCTGCTGGCCGTCGCCTTCGCAGCACTCGGCGCGATCTGCCTGCTCGGCGCCGTACGGCGGCGACACCATCCCGGTCTGTTCCGTGTGGCGTCCACCGCGTACGTCATTGCCTTCCTCGCGCTGCTCCTCTGGTGGCGCGGCATCGAACCGTCGAACGACCGCGACTGGCGTGCCGAGGAAGCGCGGCTGCCTTACGCCACGATCGATGGCGATCTCGTCACGGTGCACAACATCCGCAACTTCGACTACCGCACCGAGACCGATTTCACCCCCGCATACCTGGAGCGGCACTACGACCTGCGCCGGCTCGAGGGCATCGACCTGGCGGCGGTGTACTGGATGGGGCCCGCCATTGCCCACATCTACCTCAGCTTCGTGTTTGCGGATCAGCCGCCGCTCGCCATCTCGATCGAAGCGCGCAAGGAGCGCGGCGAGGGCTACTCTTCGCTCGCTGGGTTTTTCCGGCAATACGAGCTGTTTTACGTCGTCGCGGATGAGCGGGACGTCACCCGCGTGCGCACCAACTACCGCCAGGATCCGCCCGAGCAGGTGTACCTGTACCGCCTGCGCGGCCGGCCCGACAACCAGCGTCGCATTTTTCTCGAGTACCTGCGCAAGCTGAATGCGCTTCGGACCGAACCGGAGTTCTACAACACGCTGACGACGAACTGCACGACGGTCATCTGGCAGCACAGCCTGGTCAACCCGGATCACCTGCCGTTCTCGTGGAAGATCCTCGCCAGCGGTTACGTGCCGGAATATCTCTACGAAGAGGGTGTGCTCCCGAACGCGCTGCCCTTCGAACGGTTGCGCGGCCGCAGCCACATCAATGCAGCGGCGCGAGCGGCGGACCAAGCGCCGGACTTCTCGCGGCGCATCCGCGCCGGCCTGCCGTCGGTCGACGGCGCCGGCGGTTCCGCCCTGCGCTAGACCCGCGTACTGACGTGAATGTCCCTCACACCGGGCACGGCGACGGCGACCTCGACCGCCGCGAGCTTCGCCTCGGTCGAACCCGGGTCGCCAATGAGCGTGACTTCGCCGTCTTCGCAGCTGACTTCGAGCTTGCCACCGCGCGTCTCCGAGGCCCGGCGCAGCGCCGCCTTGACGCGCGCCGCGAGCGCAAGGTCCTCGAGCTGCTTGCGCGCTGCTTCGCTGTCGGCGAACTCCGGCGACCGCACCAGTCCGAGCACCTCCTCGACGCAGTCGTCGATCGCGACGCGCTCCGAGTTCAGCACCAGGTCATAGTGCTCGGGCTCCGTCCAGTTCAGGCCGAAGTGCCGTTTCATGATCGCCGTATGCGCCTCGTCGTTCATGTGGATCTCGTCGGTCACCGCCCCGGCGTCATCCGTATCGAGCCGTTCCATCATGCGCTGGATGCGCAAGGGTCTGGGCGCGCAGACCCGCACGCAGACCGCGTTGGGCACGTCGCGCAGCAGGTGTGTCGCCCCCCAGCCGCGCACGATGGCGCCGCCGTTTCGCTGTACGAGGTCGAAGATCTCGTCGGCCGAGAAGATCGCGAGGCTGGTCTTGTCCGCGGTCAGCCGCTCAAGCAGGCCCGCCCTACCGTCCAACAGGCGGATCACGTGGCTCTTGCGCACGCGCATACGGTCCGCCAGGTGATCGATCACCTCGTGGTAGATCACCGGCAGGTTCAGCGCGCGCCCCAGCCCCGTGGCCACGTCCTTGCCGAGCGTGCCCATCTCGCGCGTGATCGCAACGATTGCCATCTGGCCTCCTCCTCCAAGAATGCGGCGCAGAAGAAGAGGCTTATACGGCGGCGCGCGCGCGGCGGCAACCCCTCGAAGCTCCTAGCCGCCGTGTTCGCGCGGCACGGCGGCCTTAGCCGGCTGTCCGATTTCCGGCAAGTCGTTGAATTGATTGGTCGGGGCGGCGAGATTCGAACTCGCGACCACCTGCACCCCATGCAGGTACGCTACCAGGCTGCGCTACGCCCCGAGGCGCCGAATTCTAACAGCCTCAGCTGCTAAGGACTGCGAGGAGGTCCTGCAACTCGCGCTTCACGGCGCGTAAATCGACCGCGCCGGCCGCGGCTCGACGGCCGACGCCCGCGGTATCCTCGGCTGTGCCATTCGCCAGGCCGCCATCCAGCCGGTTGCGCGCACCGCTAATCGTGAATCCCTCTTCGTAGAGCAGCTCGCGGATCCTGCGGATCAGCAGAACTTCGTGGTGCTGGTAGTAGCGGCGGTTGCCCCGGCGCTTGACCGGCTTGAGCTGCGTGAACTCCTGCTCCCAGTAGCGCAGCACGTGCGGCTTGACGCCGCACAACTCGCTCACCTCACCGATGGTGAAGTAGCGCTTCGCCGGGATCGGCGGAAGCTCAACCTTCTTGCGGCTCGGCTCCATGGCGCGCCTTTTCCACCATGGCCTTCAACTTCTGGCTCGCGTGGAAGGTGACGACGCGGCGAGCGCTGATCGGAATCTCCTCGCCAGTCTTGGGGTTGCGCCCGGGACGCTGCGGCTTGTCGCGCAGCTGGAAGTTGCCGAAACCCGAGAGCTTGACGCTTTCCCCCCGCTCCAGCGCCCCCCGGATTTCCTCGAAGAATGCCTCGACCATGTCCTTGGCTTCACGCTTGTTGAGGCCGACCTTTTCGAACAACAGGTCCGCCAATTCCGCCTTTGTCAAAGTCATCATCGCTCCCAGCGCCTACGCTCCCGATTTCTTTTTTAGGATCTTAGGGTTGCCGAGAACTCCCGCGACAGAAGGGCGACGATTGCGTCACGCGCCTCATCTGCCTCGGCATCCGTGAGGGTTCGTTCAGTATCTTGCATAACTACCCGGAAAGCAAGGCTTTTTCTCCCAGATGGGAGGCCAGCGCCCTGGTATAGGTCGAAAACTCCTACCTCCCGCACGATCGCCGGTATTTCGGCGGAGATCGCGTCCAATAGCGCCTGTGCAGGGATCGTCGCATCCACCAGCACGGCGATGTCCCGCACCACTGCCGGGAACCGTGACGGCACCTCGGAGCGAGGCAGTGGGACACTTACGAGAGCCTCGGCCTCCAGCTCGAACAGCACCACAGGCCCCGGCAGCTCGTACTTGCGCTGCCATTGCGGGTGAAGCTCGCCGATCCAGCCGACTGGCCGGCCCTCGCGCAGGATACGCGCGGTGCGCCCGGGATGCAGGGCCGGGTGGCCCCCCGCCTCGAAGCGGACCGCGACCGGCCAGAACAGCGCCTCGACGTCGGCTTTGACGTCGTAGAAATCCACGCTGCGGGTCGCCGCCCCCCACTGCTCATCGAGCGCGGGTCCGAACGCCGCGCCGCCGACGCGAACGGGCTGACGCAGGCCGGCGACCGACAGCGGACCGTCTGTTGCCGCGGCGTCGCGCAGGAACACGCGGCCGACCTCGAATACGCGAATGCGGGGCACCTTGCGCGCCACGTTGTGCCGCACGTTGTCGACCAGCGAGCCAATGAGCGAGGAACGCATCACCGACTGAGGGCTGGCGATCGGGTTGAGCAGCCGGATCGGGTCCGTGCAGCCGGCAAAGTCCGCTTCCCAGGCCGGCTCGACGAAGCTGAAGTTGATGACTTCGTTGTAGTCACCGCCGGCGAGGCGCTCGCGCACGGCGTGCAGCGAGCGGCGCGTCTCAGGCAATGCGCTCATGCGCGCCGCTGCGCGCGGCGGGTGCGCCGGAATGCGCTCGAAGCCGTGAACGCGCGCCACCTCCTCGATCAGGTCCTCTTCGATCTCGAGATCGAAGCGATACGACGGCGGCGTGACGACGAAGTCCTCGCCTTCCCATTCGAAGGGCAGCACCAGCCGCTCGAACACCCCGGCCATCTCGTCGCCTGAAATCGGCACCCCGATGACCTTCTGCGCGCGCGCCACGCGCATACGCACCGGGCGTCGCTCCGGCAACCGGGTGACGGTATCGTCGATCGGGCCGGGCTCGCCGCCGCAGATCTCGAGAACCAGGCGCGTGATGTGCTCGATGTGCTCGACCGTGGTCGCATAGTCCACGCCGCGCTCGAATCGGTGCGCGGCGTCGGTCGAGAAGTTAAAGCGGCGCGCGCGACCTGCGACCGCCTGCGGCCACCAGAAGGCCGCTTCGATGTAGACGTTGCGCGTCTCGTCCGACACCGCCGTCGCCTCGCCGCCCATGATGCCGGCGAGGGCCTCGACGCCCGCCTCATCGGCGATCACACCGACGCTCTCGTCAACCTCGACCGTTTGGCCGTTCAGCAGCTCGACACGCTCGCCCTTCTTTCCCCAGCGCACTTCGAGCGCGCCGCCCCGCACCTTGTCGTAGTCGAAGATGTGCGACGGACGCCCGAGCTCCAGCATGACGTAGTTCGAGATGTCGACCAGCGCCGAGATGGGACGCTGCCCCGCGCGCGCAAGGCGCTGCTTCATCCATTCGGGGGTTGCCGCCTGCGCGTTCACGTCGCGGATCACGCGGCCCGAGAATCGACCGCAGAGGTCGGGCGCCAGCACCCGCACCGGCAGGCGCGCATCGTTACGCGGCGCGACGCGTTCGATGCGCGGCGCCGCAAGCGGCGTCCCGGTCAATGCCGCCACCTCGCGCGCCACGCCGAGCACCGAGAGGCAGTCGGCGCGGTTCGGCGTAAGCTTGATGTCGAAGACCTGGTCCTCGAGCGCGAGCACCTCGCGCAGATCACGGCCGAGCGGCGCGTCGGCTGGCAGATCGAGGATGCCCGAGTGATCGTCGGACAGCCCGAGCTCGCGCGCCGAGCACAGCATCCCCTGACTCTCAATGCCGCGCACCTTCGTCGCCTGAATCTCGTGCGGGGCGCCGCCCTCGGCCGGCAGCCGTGCGCCGACCTGCGCCAGCGCCACCCTCATGCCGGCGCGCACGTTGGGCGCGCCGCAGACGATGGCGAGCGGTGCCCCGCCCACGCGGCCTGCGTCGACCGTGCACAGCGCAAGCTTGTCGGCATTGGGGTGTTTTTCCACCGCGCGCACCGCGCCGACCACCACGCCGGTGAACGGCGGCGCGACAGGCGCGCAGGACTCGACTTCCAGCCCCGACATCGTCAGCAGGTGGGCGAGTGCCGCCGTATCCAGCGACGGATTCGCCATGCTGCGCAGCCAGCTCTCGGGGATTCGCATGCGGGCTTAGGCAAACTGGCGCAGGAAGCGCAGGTCGCCGTCGAAGAACAGTCGCAGATCATCGATGCCGTAGCGCAGCATCGTCAGGCGCTCGAGGCCAGAACCGAAAGCGAAGCCGATATAGCGCTCAGGATCGAGTCCGAAGTTGCGGATTACGCTCGGATGCACCTGACCGGAACCCGAAATCTCCAGCCAGCGGCCTTCCAGCGGCCCCGAGTCGAAGCGCATATCGATCTCGGCGGACGGTTCCGTAAAAGGGAAAAAGGACGGACGGAAGCGTACTTCGAGCTCGTCGGTCTCGAAAAAGCGCCTCAGGAAGTCGGTGTAAACGCCCTTCAGGTCGGCAAAGCTGATGTCCTCGTCGATCCACAGGCCCTCCACCTGATGAAACATCGGCGAGTGCGTCGCGTCCGAATCGACCCGGTAAGTACGGCCCGGCGCGATGACCTTGATCGGGGGGCGGTGCATGCGCGCGTAGCGCACCTGCATCGGGCTGGTGTGGGTGCGCAGCAGCAGCGGCGTGCCCTGCGCGTCGTTCAGCTCGACGTAGAACGTGTCGTGCATCGAGCGCGCCGGATGGTTTTCCGGCTGGTTGAGGGCGGTGAAGTTGTACCAGTCGCTCTCGATTTCCGGCCCGTCGGCGACGTCGAAGCCGACGGAACGGAAGATCGACTCGACGCGCGACCAGGTGCGGATCACGGGATGCAGGGATCCGCGCCCGCGTCCGCGCCCCGGCAGGGTGACGTCGAGCGACTCTTCCGCGAGCCGCGCCGCGAGCTTCGCATCGGCGAGGGCGCTGCGGCGCGCATCGAGCGCCGCCTCGAGCCTGGTCTTCGCCTCGTTGATCGCCTGGCCGGCGCTACGCCGTGCCTCCGGCGCGAGCGTGCCGAGCGACTTCAACAGTGAGGTGAGTTCCCCGCTCCTGCCGAGATAGCGCGCCTTCACGTTCTCCAGCGCGGCCGGATCCTGCGCGGCGCTGAATGCCTCTAGGGCCCGAGCTACGATGCCGTCGACGTTTTCCATCCTGCACTGCGGCCGCACGGGCGGCGCCCCCGCCCGTTCCGGTTGACCCGCCCGCGCTCAGTGCGAAAGGCTCGCCTTCGCCTGGCTCGCGATCTTGGCGAAGGCGGGCTTGTCGGTGACGGCGAGGTCGGCGAGCACCTTGCGATCGACCTCGATCTGCGCACGCTTGAGGCCGGACATAAACGTGCTGTAAGTCATGCCCAGCTCGCGTACCGCGGCATTGATGCGCGCGATCCACAACGCGCGGAACTGGCGCTTGCGCTGACGGCGGTCGCGGTAGGCATACTGCCCCGCCTTCATGACCGCCTGCTTGGCGACGCGATAGACGTTCTTGCGACGGCCGCGGAAGCCCTTTGCCTGACGCAATACCTTCTTGTGGCGTGCACGCGCGGTGACGCCGCGTTTCACTCGTGGCATAGCGGCCTCTCCCTACGCGGCGTACGGCAGCATCGCGCGAACCTGCCGTGCGTTGGTCTGATCGACGGACCCGGTGCCGCGCAGCTGCCGCTTCCGCTTCTGCGACTTCTTCGTCAGGATGTGCCGCATGTAGGCGTGCGAGCGTTTGATCTTGCCGCTGGAGCGGACCTTGAACCGCTTTGCGGCACCCTTCTTCGTCTTTGCCTTTGGCATCTTGCCGTACTCCGTTTTTTAGTATGACGCCGGGCGTCCTGCGGTGCAGGCGCTTGAAGCCCGAGCATCACTTGTTGGCGGCAGCATGCTGCTGCCGCCGGAACTTCAGGTCGCCGCCACCGGCTTCGCGGGCTTGCTCGGCGACGATTCCGACTTCGCGGCAGGCGTCTTTTTCGCCTTGCCGGCCACCACCTTTTTCTTGGGCGCGATCACCATCACCATCTGGCGCCCCTCCATCTTCGGAAACTGCTCGACGACACCGATCTCTTCGAGGTCGGCCTTCACGCGTTCCAGCACGCGTTTGCCGAACTCTTGGTGCGCCATCTCACGGCCCCGAAATCGCAACGTGACCTTGGCCTTGTCGCCTTCCTCCAGAAACTCGACCAGCTTGTTCAGCTTGATCTTGTAGTCACCCTCGTCGGTACGCGGGCGAAACTTGATCTCCTTGATCTGGATCTGCTTCTGCTTCAGCTTCGCTTCGTGGGCCTTCTTCTGCTCGCGATAACGGAACTTGCCGTAATCCATGAGCTTGCAGACCGGCGGATTGGCCAGCGGCGCGATCTCTACCAGATCCACGTCCCGCTCCTCCGCTGCCCGCAGCGCGTCCGTCACCGACACGATGCCGAGCTGCTCACCATCTTCGGCCACCAGACGCACCTCCGGGGCAGTGATTTCCCGATTGATGCGTTGCGCTTTATCGAGTGCGATGGGTGCGTTCTCCTCTACCGCCGGCGCGCGCGGCCGCCGGACCTGCCGTGCGGGCGACGCCCGCAAAAAAAATCAGGCCGTGCTTCGCGCATCTGCCTCGCTCCGGAGGCGTGCGATAAAGGCGTCGAGCCGCATCGGCCCGAGATCCTCACCGCCGCGCGCGCGCACGGCCACGGTTCCCGCCTGCACTTCCTTGTCGCCGACCACCAGCTGGTAGGGCAGCTTTTGCAGGCTATGTTCGCGAATCTTATAAGAAATTTTCTCGTTTCGCAAATCTTCCACGGCCCTGAAACCGGCCTGGCGCAGCGCCGCCGCGACCTGTCCCGCGTAGTCCGCCTGGTGCTCCGAGATGTTGAGCACCGCCACCTGCTCCGGGGCCAGCCAGAGCGGGAACGCGCCGGCGAAATGCTCGATGAGGATGCCGAGAAAGCGCTCCATCGAGCCGACGATAGCGCGGTGGAGCATCACCGGGGTATGGCGCGCGTTGTCTTCGCCCACGTACTCCGCGCCCAGGCGCTCCGGCATGAAGAAATCCACCTGCATGGTGCCGCACTGCCAGACCCTGCCGATGGCGTCCTTCAGCGAGTACTCGATCTTCGGCCCGTAGAAGGCGCCCTCGCCCGGGGTGACCTGGAACGCCACTCCGGATCGCTCGAGCGACTCGATCAGCGCGCGCTCGGCCTTGTCCCAGGCCGCGTCGTCGCCGATGCGCTTCTCGGGGCGGGTCGCCACCCGGTAGATGATGTCGGCAAAGCCGAAATCGGCGTACACCTTCTGCAGCAGCGCCGTGTACTGGACGCACTCCTGCATCACCTGGTCCTCGGTGCAGAAGATGTGGCCATCGTCCTGCGTAAAGCCGCGCACGCGCATCAGCCCGTGCAGCGCGCCCGAGGGCTCGTTGCGGTGGCAGGCGCCGAACTCGCCCAGCCGGTACGGCAACTCGCGGTAGCTGCGCACGCCCTTGTTGTAGATCTGGATGTGCCCGGGGCAGTTCATCGGCTTCACCGCGTAGTCGCGGTTCTCCGAGGACGTGGTGAACATGTTCTCGCGGTAGTTGTCCCAGTGCCCGGTCTTCTCCCAGATG
>JBFFEY010000061.1:0-18096 GCA_041558415.1 Burkholderiales bacterium
GAACCCGCCCGCAAAAAAATCAGGCCATGCCAAGCGTCGCCGCCTCTCTCCGGAGACGTGCGATGAAGTCGTCGAGCGTCATCGGCCCGAGATCTTCACCACCGCGCGCTCGCACGGCCACAGTGCCTGCCTGCTTCTCCTGATCCCCGACGACCAACTGGTAGGGCAGTTTCTGCAGGCTATGTTCCCGAATCTTATAAGAAATTTTCTCGTTCCGCAAATCCTCGACGGCGCGCCAGCCGGCCGCGCGCAGCGCCGTGGCCACCTCCCCGGCATAGCCCACCTGGCGCTCCGTAATGCTCATCACGACCACCTGCTCGGGCGCCAGCCAAAGCGGCAGGGCGCCGGCGAAATTCTCCACCAGGATGCCGATGAAACGCTCCATCGAGCCGACGATCGCCCGGTGCAGCATGACCGGGGTGCGGCGGCTGTTGTCCTCGGCGACGTACTCCGCCCCCAGCCGCCCCGGCATGAAGAAGTCCACCTGCATCGTCCCGCACTGCCAGACACGGCCGATGGCGTCCTTCAGCGAATACTCGATCTTGGGACCGTAAAACGCCCCCTCGCCCGGCGACACCTCAAACTCGACGCCGGACTGACGCAGCGAATCGATCAGCGCACGCTCGGCCTTGTCCCACGCCGCGTCCTCGCCAATGCGTTTCGCCGGCCGGGTTGCGACCCGGTAGATGATGTCGTTGAAGCCGAAATCGCGGTAGACACGCTGCAGCAACGCCGTGTACGCGGCACACTCGCCGAGAATCTGGTCTTCGGTGCAGAAGATGTGGCCGTCGTCCTGCACGAAACCGCGCACCCGCATCAGGCCGTGCAATGCGCCGGAAGGCTCGTTGCGGTGGCAAGAGCCGAACTCCCCGTAGCGCAGTGGCAGATCGCGATAGCTACGCACGCCCTTGTTGTAGATCTGTACATGGCCCGGGCAATTCATCGGCTTGATCGCGTAATCGCGGTTCTCCGAGGCCGTCGTGAACATGAACTCCTTGTAGTTCTCCCAGTGCCCGGTACGCTCCCACAGGCGGCGGTCGAGAATCTGCGGACAGCGCACCTCCTGGTAGCCGTTGTCGCGGTACACCTCGCGCATGTACTGCTCAATGACCTGCCACAGCGTCCAGCCTTTGGGGTGCCAGAACACCAGCCCCGGCGCTTCTTCCTGCATATGGAACAGATCGAGCTGCGTGCCAAGGCGCCGGTGATCGCGCTTCTCAGCCTCCTCCAGCATGTGCAGGTAGGCGTCCTGTTCGTCCTTCTTCGCCCAGGCGGTGCCGTAGATCCGCTGCAGCATCTCGTTGCTCGAGTCGCCGCGCCAATAGGCGCCGGCGACCTTCATCAGCTTGAACACCTTGAGCTTGCCGGTCGACGGCACGTGCGGTCCGCGACACAGGTCGACGAACGAACCCTGCCCGTAGAGCGAGATCGGTTCGTCCGTTGGGATTGCGGCGATGATCTCCGCCTTGTAGTGCTCGCCCAGGTCGCGGAAGAACTTCACGGCCTGGTCGCGCGGCATCACGGAACGCTCGACTTTCAAGTCGCGGCGCGCGATCTCGGCCATGCGCTTCTCGATGGCGGCCAGGTCCTCCGGCGTAAAGGGCCGCTCGAAAGAGAAGTCATAGTAGAAGCCGTTCTCGATCACCGGTCCGATCGTGACCTGGGCCGCGGGGAACAGCTCCTTCACCGCATGCGCGAGCAGGTGCGCCGTCGAATGGCGCAGGATCTCGAGCCCCTCCGGGTCGCGATCCGTGACGATGGCGAGCTCCGCATCGGCCTCGATGACCTGCTGCGTGTCGACCAGCTTGCCGTTCACGCGGGCGGCAAGCGCCGCGCGTGCGAGCCCGGCGCCGATCGACTGCGCGACCTCGGCGACGGTGATCGGGCCGGGGAAACTCTTCAGCGACCCGTCTGGAAGCTTGATCTCTGGCACGGCGCTCAAAAAAGCAAGCCGCGCGTCGAACGGCGCAACGGCGCACGGTCCAACGCGCGGAGTGAGAGGCGACGCCGACGGCGTGCGCCCGGACAGCTGGTAGGCGCGATTGGACTCGAACCAACGACCCCTACCATGTCAAGGTAGTGCTCTAACCAGCTGAGCTACGCGCCTAGAGGAGCGGGATTCTAGCCGATCCCTCGCACTCGCCTCAACGGCGTCATGGCACTGTCACACGGCGCTCCGCCGCGGCGCGTACACTGCGGGAAAGAGCAGGGAAGCAGCGATGGATCTCATTCTCTGGCGCCATGCCGAAGCCGAGGAAGGCGGACCCGACCTGGCGCGCAAGCTCACGCCGAAAGGCCGCAAGCAAGCCAAGCGCGTCGCCGCCTGGCTGCTGCGGCGGCTACCGTCGAAGTTCACCCTGCTGTCGAGCCCCGCGATGCGGGCGCGTCAGACGGCGGACGCCCTCGAAGCGCGTGCAAAATTCGTCGAGCAGCTTGCGCCGGGCGCGGGCGTCAGCGATGTCCTGGAGGCCGTCAACTGGCCACGGCGCAAGGGTGCCGTGCTGGTCGTGGGCCATCAGCCGACCCTCGGCTGCGTGGCGAGCTACCTGGTGTCGGGCAGCCTTGTGGAATGGAGCGTGAAGAAAGGCGGCCTGTGGTGGCTGACCTACCGGGTCCGCAACGGCGAAGGGCAGGTGGTGGTGCGGGCGGTGATGGCCCCGGATTTGGTGTAGGGGCGAACCGCAGCCCATCTACCGCGGCGCCCGTTGCGTAGCGCGACGCGGGTTTAGACTCTTCTCGGTCTCCTCATTTTGTTGCTTCACCGGGAGAGTCATCCGGTGAAGCAACAAAATGAGGAGATGGATCTTCCCCGGCGAACCACGGAGGTTAATCGGCGCGTAGTGGCCCCCGCGCTTAGTCCTTACCCCCTCCCCAGCGCGGCCACCTTCTTGTCCGACAAGCCGCTGACCACGAGCTTCATGCCTACCGCTTTCCATTGCTGCGACTCGGATTCCAGTGCATCCGCGGTGAGCGGATTCTCGTCCAGCCAGGCCTGGGGCAGCTCGAGCTGAAAACCGCCCGCATCGGCCGCGACGCGCAGCAGCGGAAGCTTGAGGTCGATGCGGCGCCGCAGGATCGTCGAAGCCAGGCGCAGCGCGAAAACCAGCCACCAGTCGGAGCCGTCGAGGCCGGTGTCCTGGATCTTGGCGAGCTTGCCGCGGTGCGCGAGCACGATGCGCGCGAGACGCTGCTGCTCCATGCGCGAAAAGCCCGGCATGTCGGCGTTGGACAATACGTAGGCCGAGTGCTTGTGATAGGCGGCGTGTGCGATCGACAGGCCGACTTCCGCCAGCCGGGCGGCCCAGTCGAGCATCATGCGGTCCGGGTCGTCTTCGCGCGCAACCTCCTCGCGCCGCGCGGCCAGGAGCGCATCGTAGATCGCGAGCGCCAGCCTGCGAACGCGCTCGGCCTGCGCGGTGTCGAGCTGGTAGCGGCGCATGAACTGCGCCACGGTGGCTTCGCGCATGTCGTCCTGTCGTACCCGGCCGAGCAGGTCGTAGAGCACGCCGTGGCGCAGCGCGCCGTCGGAGACGTGCATCGCGTCGACATGGAGTTCGTCGAACGCCGCGATCATGATGGCCAGACCGCCCGGCAGCACGGGCGCGCGGCTCGGCCGCAGCCCGGCGATCCGGTTGGGATCGGCCGCGCCCTGCTTGATCAGCAGGCTGCGCAAACGGTCGAGGCCGTCGCGCGTCAGGCCCTCCGCGGCCAAGGCGTTGGCCATCAGGATGCTCTCGATGGAGCGCGCGGTCCCTGATGAGCCGATCGCCTCCTGCCAGCCCAGCGCGCGGTAGGCGCGCACCATCGTGGCAAGCTCCTGCCGCGCCGCGAGTTCGGCCGCCTTCATACGGCTTTTCTCGATGCGACCGTCCGGAAAATAGCGCAGGCTGAAGCTGACACAGCCCATGTAAAGGCTTTCGGTGAGCTCGGGCTCGAAGCCCGCGCCGATGATGAATTCCGTCGAGCCGCCGCCGATGTCCATCACCAGGCGCTTGTGAGGCGCCGCCGGCAGCGCATGCGCCACGCCGATGTAGATGAGGCGCGCTTCCTCGCGTCCAGCAATCACCTCGATCGGAAAGCCGAGCGCCTCCCGCGCCTCGCGCAGGAACGCGGGCGCGTTCTTCGCCACACGCAGCGTGTTGGTGCCCACGGCGCGCACCGCTGGGCGCGGGAAGCCCTTGAGCCGTTCGCTGAATCGGCGCAGGGCCTCGAGCGCACGCGCCTGCGTCGCGCGGTCGATACGCTTGTCCGCCGTCAGGCCGGCGCCGATGCGCACCACCTCGCGCAGCACGTCGAGCGGATAGATCTGCCCGTCCACCACGCGGCCGATCTGCAGGTGAAAACTGTTCGAGCCAAGATCGACCGCGGCGAGGGTTTCGTGTTGCACCATGCTAACCGCGACTGTAGGTGTTCGCGCCACGATCGGCAACGGCGACGCGACGGGCACGCGGCGGAATGTAAAAGAAATGTTGCACGCGGCATGCGACGCGCGTCTTTCGGTGCAGGCGCGGTAAACTGGACGCCATGCTGACCCCTGCATCCCGGTCGCCATCCGGTAGCAAGCGGGCCTCGCCGCCACCGGCGCACTTCCTCAACCGCGAGCTCGGCATCCTCGAGTTCAACCGCCGTGTGCTGGCGCAGGCCGCGGACGAGAGTGTGCCGCTGCTCGAGCGGGTCGGCTTCGTGACCATCGTCTCGTCGAACCTGGACGAGTTTTTCGAGATCCGGGTCGCCGGCCTGAAGGAGCAGATCAAGCTCGAGATCCCCGAGCCCGGCCCGGACGGACGCGGGCCGAAGGAGGTGCTGGCCGAAGTTGGCGTGCAGGCACAAGCCCTGGTCGCCGAGCAGTACCGCCTGCTGAACGAGGTGCTGCTGCCACAGCTCGCCGCGGCGGGCATCCATTTCCCGCGCCGCAGCGACTGGACGCCGACACAACGCCAATGGGTGCGCGACTATTTCTTCCGCGAAGTCCTGCCCGTGCTGACGCCCATCGGACTCGACCCGGCGCATCCCTTTCCGCGCGTCCTGAACAAGAGCCTAAACTTCGCGGTCGAACTGCAGGGCAAGGACGCCTTCGGCCGCACATCCGGCGCAGCCATCGTTCAGGCGCCGCGTGCGCTGCCGCGCATCATCCGCCTGCCACGGGACATTGCCCAGGGCGAGTACGCCTTTGTCTTCCTCTCTTCTGTATTGCACGCGCACGTCGAGGAGCTGTTTGCCGGCATGAAGGTGCTCGGCTGCTACCAATTCCGCGTGACGCGCAATTCGGACCTCTTCGTCGACGAGGAGGAGATCAAGAACCTGCGCATCGCGCTGCAGGGCGAGTTGCTGCACCGTCACTTCGGCGACGCCGTGCGGCTCGAGGTCGCCGACAACTGTTCGCCGGCAATGGTCGACTTTCTGCTGCAACAGTTCGCACTCGAGCCCGTCGACCTGTATCGCGTCGACGGCCCAGTCAACCTGTACCGGCTGCGCGAGGTCCCGAGCCAGGTCGACCGCCCGGATCTCAAGTACCTGCCGTTCCAGCCCGGTTTGCCGCGTGCGCTCGACAAGCGCGGCGAGCTGTTCGACGTCATCGCGCGCGAGGACGTACTGCTGCACCACCCCTACCAGTCGTTCGCGCCCGTGATCGATTTCATCCGCACGACGGCAACCGACCCGCAGGTCATCGCCATCAAGCAGACTGTCTACCGCACCGGCACCGACTCCGAGCTGATGGAGGTCCTGATCGACGCAGCGCGCCGTGGCAAGGAAGTGACTGTGGTGGTGGAGTTAATGGCGCGTTTCGACGAGGAAGCCAACCTGAACTGGGCGGCACGGCTCGAGGAGGTCGGCGCGCACGTAATCTACGGTGTCGTCGGACACAAGACGCACGCCAAGATGGCGCTCATCGTGCGCCGTGAGGAAACACCGCAGGGCGCGGTGCTGAAGCGCTACGTGCACCTCGGCACCGGCAACTACCATCCGCGGACGGCGCGCCTGTACACCGACTTCGGCCTGCTGACGGCGAACGAGGCGCTGTGCGCGGATGTCAACGAGGTCTTCAAGCAGCTGACCGGTCTCGGTCGCGCGAGCAAGCTGGCGCATGTCTGGCAGTCGCCGTTCAGTCTGCACAAGAGCATCGTCGCCGCGATCCGCCGCGAGGCGACGCTCGCGCGCGAGGGTCGCGCGGCGCGCATCATCGCGAAGATGAACGCGCTGCTCGAGCCGGACATCATTGAGGAACTGTATGCCGCCTCGCAGGCCGGCGTCGGCATTGATCTCATCGTGCGAGGCGTCTGCGCGCTCAAACCCGGCATCGAGGGCTTGTCGGAGAACATCCGCGTGCGTTCGGTGATCGGGCGCTTTCTCGAGCACACGCGCGTGTTCTACTTCCAGAACGATGGTGCCGAGGACGTCTATCTGGCCAGCGCCGACTGGATGGATCGCAATTTCTTCCGGCGCATCGAGCTGTGCTTTCCGGTGCTCGACCCGGCGCTCAAGCAGCGGGTGATCCGCGAGGGGCTACAGAGCTACCTGGATGACAACTGCCAGGCGTGGGAAATGCAGGCGGACGGCGGCTACGAGCAGGCCAGACCCCGCCGCGGACGCCGCCGCGCGGCACAGGAGGAGCTGATGTCCGCGCTGGGCAAACCCGCGCCGGCACCCGCGTCCGAGACGCAGCCGACGCCCGCCGCGGCGGCCTAGTGCCGCTCAGCCGCCGATGACCCCGCCGTCCTCGCGCTGGATGACGATGGTCGCCGAGCGCGGCCGCGCATCCGCGCCGCCGTCCGGCCAGCGGCTGTAGCGGTCCGGCCAGGTCGGATCGCTGCGCGCATCGGGCACCTCGCCGGGGTGCTGAATGTTGAGGAAGAACGTCCGGCCGTCCGGTGTCTGGGTCAGCCCGGTGATCTCGCAGTTGACCGGCCCGACCAAGAACCGGCGTACCTCGCCGCTGGCCGGATCGGCGGCGAGCAGCTGGTTGTTCCCGAGGCTCTCGAACGAAGGGCGCTGCAGACGCGAGGCCGACACGTCGGTCATGATCCAAAGCTTTCCCTGCGCGTCGAAGTGCAGCCCGTCCGGGCCGCCGAAAGCCAGTCCCGTGCTGCCGCGGTGCGCGGGGTCGGGCTGCGCCGGATCGCCCGCGAGGAGGAACACGGACCAGTCGAACGTTTCCGCCGTAGGGTTTGCGTCCTGCTCGCGCCAGCGCAGCACATGACCGTAGATGTTGGGAACGCGCGGGTTCGCCGCGTCGGCGCCCGGGTAGCCGCTGCGGCCGCGGCGCGAGTTGTTGGTGAGCGTCACGAATACCTCGCGCGTGCGCGGGTGCACCGCGATCCACTCCGGCCGGTCCATTCTCGTCGCGCCGACGCGGTCCGCCGCCTCGCGCGCGCGTACCAGCACGTCTGCCTGGCTGGCAAAGCCGTTCGCCGCATCGAGCCCGTTCTCGCCGTACAGCAACGCAAGCCAGCGACCGCGCCCCGCGGCATCGAAGCGCGCGACGTAAAGCGTGCCCTCGTCGAGCAACCGGCGGTTCGCCGCCGGCCTGCGCGGATCGAAGCGTGCGCGCGAGACGAACTTGTAGATGTACTCGAAGCGGGCATCGTCGCCGGAATACACCACCACCCGGCCGTCGGGCGCGAGGCTGACCGTCGCGGTCTCGTGCGCGAAACGCCCGAGCGCCGTGCGCTTCACCGGGCGGGCGGCGGGGTCATAGGGGTCGAACTCGACCACCCAGCCGAAACGGTGCGCCTCGTTCGGATGCAGGGCGGCATCGAAGCGCGCGTCATGCTCGCTCCAGCGGTACCCGAGCCCGAAGCGCCGGATGCCGTAGCGTTTCTCGGTCGCGCTCGGCGTACCGCTGTGATGGAAGTACTCGTGGAAGTTCTCCTCGCAGGCGAGGTAAGTGCCCCAGGGCGTCCACCCCATTGCGCAATTGTTAAGCGTGCCGAGCACCTCGCGACCTTTGGGGTCGGCCCGCGTACGCAGCAGCGCGTGCCCGGCGGCCGGCCCTGACACGGCGATCGGCGTGCGTGCCGTGATGCGCCGCGCGTAGCGCGAGGGGCGCACCACGTTCCAGTCCCCGTCGCTGCGCCGCACCTCGACGACCGACAGGCCGTGCGCGTGCTGCGACTTCAGCACCTTTTCGCGCGACCAGTTTTTCATTCCGTCCGTATGCAGCAGGCCGTCATCGGTGTACTCGTGATTGATCACGAGCAAGCCATGGTCGGAAGCGGCTGAGCCCTTCGGCAGCGGGAAGAAATGCATGCCGTCGTGGTGCATGCCGGCCTGCAGCGCCTGCTCGGCCGCGCTGTTCGAGGCATCCGGCCTGAACGGCGCCGGCGGCGCGCCAGCGATGCCGGTCTCGTCGCCCCAGCGGTAGAGGACGCTGACCCGGTGGCCCTGCGCGACGTGCACGGCGTCGTCGGCCGACACCGGAATCGATTCGAAGCCGAACCCCGGCGCCCGCGCGGCGCTGGCCGCCCCGGCACGGCCGGCGACCTGCCCGAGCGTAGTCGAGAGGAGAAACGCCGCAATCCCACCCTTGATCACGACGCGGCGCGTGGGATCTGCCGCGGCAGCGGTGATCCGTCTGGAAAGTCGCGGGTTGCGCGAGCGGCTGGCGTCGGTCACTCGGCGGTTGCTCCTTTGCGGGTTATGCATACGGCACGCAGCTGGATCATAACGGCGGGCGAAGCCGCGCGCAGAGACGCCGCCCGGCGACGCGCCATGCTACAGTCGACGACGCCACCATGACGAGTCCGCACAAGGGCGCGACAGGCCTGCAGAGGATCATCAACGCAACGCGCTATTCGCTCGCCGGACTGGGCGAAGCGGTGCGGCGCGAGCAGGCGTTTCAGCAGGAACTCCTGCTGACCGCCGTGCTGGTGCCCGTCGCGTTGCGGTTGGGTGACACGGGGATCGAGCGAGCCCTGCTGATCGCCAGCCTTGTTCTGGTGCTGATCGTGGAACTGATCAACTCGGCGATCGAGGCGACGCAGGATCGCATTTCGCTCGAGCAGCACCCGCTCGCGAAACATGCCAAAGACTTTGGCAGTGCCGCGGTGATGCTGGCGCTGATAAATGCTGCGCTGGTCTGGCTTCTGGTTCTGTTCGGTTAGCCGCACATCCGCTTGAGCGGACGCCCCCGGCCGGATCTCCCGCGCAGCGCCGGCTTATTGCTTGTACGCCTCGAACTCGATGAACAGCTTGATCTCGTCGCCGACGGCCGGCACGCCGTATTTCATGCCGAAATCGGTGCGCTTGAACCGCCCCGACGCGTTACCGCCGCACATCGGCTTTTTCTTGAACGGATGCGGCTTACACACCCAGCGCTCGATGTTCAGGGTGAGCGGCTTGCTGACGCCGAGCAGCGTCAGCTGCCCTTCCACCGCGGCCGGCGTATCGCCATTGAATTTCACCGCGGTCGATTTGTAGGTCATCTGTGGAAACTCGGCGACATTGAAGAAGTCGGCCGCACGCAGGTGCTCGTCGCGCGCACGTGACCGTGCGCCCTTGACGTTGTCGCCGGTGCTGATCGACGCGGTCTCCACGACCAGCTCGACCGAGCCGATCTTGGCCGCCGTGTCGAGCGTGAACGTGCCGCTCGACGTGTCGAAGCGTCCCCACATCGTGGAGACGCCGAGGTGGTCGACTGCGAAATGCGGGTAGGTGTGGTACGGGTCGAACACATAGGTCTCTGGCGCTGCCGTGGCCGCGAGCGGCGCAGACAGCAGCAGAGCGGACAGCAGAGCGTGCTTTTTCATCGCATCTCCTCGGTTCAGGGGTCGGGTTAAATGCGCCGTTCGAAGTCGTCTCAGCCGCCGACCCGGCCCGCCGCCCAGGCGACGGCCCAGCAGCCTGCCGCGGGCACCAGGGCGTAAAACACGGCGAGCACGGCCTGTATTGCCGGGTGCATGCGATCCGGCAGCGGCAGGCGCACGGCGAGCGGCACCAGCCCGAGGAGCGCCGCGGCGGTCCACGGCAGCTTGGCGAGCAGCACCGCGGCGCAGGCCAGCAGCGCGGCGGTGACGGAGATGCCGAGCACCAGGGTTGCGCCCGCGGTCACGCGCCGGCCGAGCAGCATGACCAGCAGGACGAAGCCAAGCGAGGCGGCGCCCAGCGCCAAGCCGTACTGGCCGATCAGCGCGGAGGCGCCGAGCACGGCGCCGATGCCGGCGCCCAGGCCGAGCCCCACGCCCGCGGCGCCCGCGCGCACCGGATCGCGCTGCAGCGGCATGCTCGCCGTCACCGTCCACAGGACGAGGGCGACCACCGCGGCTGCGGTTGCCAGGCCTTGGGCGAGCGGTTGATGGGCCAGCACCGACCAGAAACTCCACAGCCCGGCCGTGCCGAACAGCGCGCCGATCACCGGGCCCGCGACCCGCGTCGGCTTCAACGCAAAATCGGCGATCACGCCGAGCAAGGGTGCCGCCGTCGCGACGAGCACCAGCTTGCGCGTCGCGGTGAGCACTGCAAAAGAGAAATTGCCGATCAGGACAACGGCGGCGAGAAAACCGGCCACCGCGGCGAGGCCCGACAGGCGCAGCGGCAGCAGCAGCGCCGCGACCGCCAGGCCAACCACGAGCGGAGCGACCGCACCCTGCACCGCAGGGTGCGCCAGCAATGCCTGCACGAATCGTCCTCGGCTATCCGGTCGTCGGCGCTAAATGCGCCGCAGCCTCCGGCGCTCTCGCGGCCTGCCAGCGATCGAGCCGCGCGCGCGCGCCGTTCCTCGTCGGATCCATCGCCTCGTCATGACCCGGCTTCTTTGCCGTCAGCTCGATGACATAGCCGTTCGGGTCGCGGAAGTAGATCGAATCGATAAAACCGTGGTCCGAGATGCCGCGCGTTTCCATGCCCGCGGCCTTGCCCTTCTCGAACATGCGATGCAGCGTCTGCATGTCGACCTCGAGCGCAATGTGCAGGTCGAAATCGTGCTGGTCCTTGAACTCGAACGGCATGTCGGGTGCCTCGAAGAACGCCAGATACGAGCCGTCGTCGAGCTCGTAGAAGGTGTGCAGCGTCGAGGTCTTGCGCCCGCTCTTGGTCTCCTTGATCTCGAGCGTTTCCGCCAGGCGCATGCCGAGAAAGTCCTCGTAGAACTTGCGCGTCGCCTCGGAATCGCGGCAGCGATAGGCGTTGTGGTGCAGCTTGCGAATCATGTGGAATTCTCCAAGGCCTTGCGCGAGGTCAAATCGCGACGAACGACTGTTCCTTGACCGACGCGGCGAAGCCCTCGATCACCTCGTGCACCTTGGGCCAGCTCTTTAGCGCCTTCATGTTCTTCAGCCAGCGCTGCACGTTCGGATAGCCCTTGAAGTCGCAGCGGATGACTTCGCCGAGCGCGACCATCTCCGCGCCCATGTAGTCGGCGAGCGTCACGCGGTCGCCGCAGAGAAACTGCTTGTTCGGCCCGAGCCAGTTCTTGTCGAGGATATTCAGCCAGGCGGTCGCCCGCTCCTTGCCCCAGGCGAGGGTGCCTGCCTGCACCGCGTCGCTTGGACGCTTGTGATGCGGGAAGAGCTGCGGGTACGCCAGGCCGTAGGCGATGTCCTTGTAGCAGTTGGAGTTGAACCAGTCCATGATTTCGTTCACCCGCGCGCGCGCCTTGAGATCTTTCGGGTAGGCAGGCGAGCCGACCTTGTCGGCGAGGTAACGGATGATCGCCGCGCTTTCGGTAAGCCGAAAGTCGCCGTCTTCCAACACCGGGACGAGGCAGTTCGGGTTGATCGCGGCGAACTCGGGCTTGAGGTGCTCGCCCGTGAACAGGTCCACCGTCTGGTACTCGAGATCGACGCCTTCCTCGGCCGCGAACATCATGACGATGCGGCTGGTGGTCGACGCGGGATGGCAATAAAGCTTCACGACTTATCCTCCTTATGCATGAGCCGCCGAGGACCGGCGCAGCGAGGAATAGACTGATAGCACATTCCGCTTGTGCGCGAAAGCGCGCCGTAGCGGCAGCGCTAGCCGCGCGCGATGCGAATGACCCCGTTCACTTCGCGGACTGTGGCGAAGGCGCGCTTGAGCTGCTCGAGATTGCCCACCGTGAAGGTGAAGTTCATGAAGGCGAGCTCTTCGCGGCTCTGCGTACGCACCGCCGTGACGTTGATCTGCTCGCGCGCCAGTGCGTCGCCGATGTCGCGCAACAGGCCTGGGCGGTCGGTCGCCGTGACACGCGCCTCGACGGTGTAGCTGCCCCCGGCGCCGCTCCACTGGGCGTCGATCATGCGCTCCGGATGGCGCTCCGCCAGTCGCCGCAGGCTGTCGCAGTCCTCGCGATGCACCGTGACCCCCTTGCCGCGCGTGACGAAGCCGCGCACCGGATCGGGCGGCACCGGCTTACAGCAGCGCGCGAGCTGCGTGAGCAGGCGGTCCATACCGACCACCAGCACGTCGCTGCCGCCGTCGCTCGCCCGCGCGCCCTGGCTGCGCACGCGCTTCCTGGGCGCGACGGACGCCGGCACGGCGGCCGCCTCGCGCGGCGGGGCAGCACCCTTCAGCTCGCGCAGCGCGATCTGCAGCTGGCGCAGGTTGACTTCATCTCGCCCGACGGCCGCGAACAGGTCGTCGGATTTTGCGAAACCGAGCTTGGCCGCGACCGCCTCGAGGCTCGCCTGGCCGGCGCCGCCGCGCTTCAGCTCGCGCTCGACACTGGCGCGCCCCGCGGCAACCGTTTCGGCGAGCGCCTGCGCGTTAAACCACTGCCGGATCTTCTGCCGCGCGCGCTGCGTCTTGACGAAACCGCGCTCGGCGCTCAGCCAGTCGCGCGACGGTCCACCACTTTTCGCAGCGACGATCTCCACGCGCTGGCCGCTCGCGAGCGGCGTGTCGAGCGTCACCAAGCGGCCGTCGACCTTCGCGCCGCGGCAGCGGTGGCCAAGGTCGCTGTGCAACGCGTAGGCGAAGTCGACCGCAGTCGCCCCCGCCGGCAGGTCGACCACCTTGCCCTGCGGTGTGAGCACGTAGACCGCGTCGTCGAGCGCTGCGGCCCGCGTCTTTTCCGTCCACTGCGTGCTGTCGGCGACTTCGTCGCGCCAAGCGAGCAGCTGGCGCAGCAGCGCAATTTTGTCGTCGAAGGTGGTGTCGGCGCGTACCGGGCGGCCACCTTCCTTGTAGCGCCAATGCGCGGCCACGCCGAACTCGGCGTGACGGTGCATCTCCTCGGTACGGATCTGCACTTCCAGCGTGCGCTCGCCGGGACCGATCACCGCCGTGTGCAGCGACTGGTACATGTTGCCCTTCGGACGCGAAATGTAATCGTCAAACTCGCGCGGCATCGGCTGCCACAGGTTGTGCACCACGCCGAGTGCCGCGTAGCAGTCCTTGACCTCAGGCACGATGACGCGCAGCGCGCGCACGTCGTAGACTTCGTCGAAATCGAGCTCCTTGCTGCGCATCTTGTTCCAGATCGAGTAGATGTGCTTCGGCCGACCGGCGATCTCGGCCTTCACGCCAGCCGCCTTGAGCTCGCGATCGAGCAGCGCCATCGCGCTGGCGATGTACTGCTCGCGCTCGGCCCGCTTCTCGTCCAACATACGCGCAATACGCTTGTAAAGCTCCGGCTCGAGGAAGCGGAATGACAGATCCTCCAGCTCCCACTTCAGCTGCCAGACGCCAAGGCGGTTGGCGAGCGGTGCGTAGATGTCGAGCGTTTCCTCGGCGTAGCCGCGTCGTTCCTCCGATGCGTGCTTGGCGAACCAGCGCAGCGTCTGCGTCCGGCTCGCCAGCCGGATCAGCACCACGCGGATGTCCTCGACCATGCCGAGCACCATCTTGCGCAGGACTTCGGACTGCTCGGCGCGCAGGTCGCGCTTCGCCGCCGCACCGCTGCGGCCGCTGGGGCGCGTCGCAACGCGCAGCCGGTATAGCTTTTCCACGCCCGTCGCCAGCGCCGTGATCTCCTCGCCGAAACCGGCCTGCAGCGCGCCCTCCTCGCGCACATGTTTCGGCGCCGCGAACAGCACGCCGGCGGCACGCCCGGCAACATCCATGCCGATTGATGCCAGGCTCGCGCCGATGCCCAGCGCATGCGGCCATACCGGCTCGCCGGTCGAAAGGCGTTGCCCGGCATACAGCGGCTCGGCGAATTCGAGGGTGCGGGCAATGACGCCGCGGTCCTCGGCCGACAGCCCCTCGGCGAGCGGTTCGAGCGCCGCGCCGGCATTCTGCGGATGCAACTGGACGACGGAAACCATCCGGCTATTCTAACGATCGCGTATGAAATGGTGGACCGCATGGAAGCGTCGGCGGGTGCTGCAAAAGCACCGCATCGACGAGGCGCTGTGGCGTCGTATCGTGCTCGCGCTGCCCTTCCTGGGCGAGCTGGCGCGCGACGAGACCAAGCAGCTGCGCGAGCTGACACTGCTGTTCTTGTCTGAAAAGGCATTTACCGGGGCGCGCGGGCTGGCGCTCACCGACCACATGCGCGTGGCGATCGCGGCGCAGGCCTGCCTGCCGATCCTCAATCTGGGTCTCGACTGGTACGACGACTGGGTCGGCGTGGTGGTCTACCCGGGCGATTTCCGCGTCCGGCGCCACGACGTCGACGCCTCGGGTGTGGTGCACGAGTGGGACGACACGCTGGCCGGCGAGGCGATGCCGGGCGGTCCCGTGGTGCTGTCCTGGGACAGCACGGCACACGCGGCCGAGATGAACGTGGTGATCCACGAGTTCGCGCACAAGCTCGACATGCGCAACGGTGTCGCTGACGGCCTGCCGCCGCTGCATGCCAACATGGACCGTCGCCGCTGGCACGCCGCCTGGCAGCATGCCTACGAAGGTTTCTGCGACGCGCTCGAGCGCGAGCGCGACACCTGGCTCGACCCCTATGCCGCCGAGCACCCGTCGGAATTCTTCGCCGTGCTGAGCGAGGTGTTTTTCGAATGGCCGCAGGAGACGCGGCGCCGCTACCCGGATGTCTACGACCAGCTGCGGCTGTTCTACCGGCAGGACCCGGCGGCGCGCACGCAAGCGTGAAGACGCTGCTCATCGTCTACCACACGCACGGCGTGAAGACCGCCCGCATGGCCGAGGCGGTCGAGCGCGGCGCGCAGGCCGCACTGCAGGAAGCGGAAGCCGCAGACAGCGTGCGCGTGGTCGTCAAGCGCTGCGCCGAAGCGCAGGCCGAAGACCTGCTCGGCGCGGATGCGGTGATCCTCGGCACCCCGGAAAACTTCGGCTACATGTCGGGCATGATGAAGGACTTCCTCGAGCGCATCTTCTATCCCTGCGAAGGGCGCATCGAAGGCCGGCCCTACGCGCTGTTCGTCGGTGCAGGGCAGGACGGCAGCGGTGCGCAAGCGTCCGTCGAGCGCATCGTCACCGGCCTGCGTCTGCGCAAGGCGCAGGAGGCGATCATCTGCGTCCAGGACCTGACGCCCGAAATCGTCGCGCGCTGCGAGACGCTCGGCGCGACCTTCGCCGCTGGTCTCGCACTCGGTGCCCTGTGAATACGCCGGACGGCGCGTTCGATGCGAGAATCGCGGTTCACCGCCAGGTCCAGATCGAATGCCGCCGATCAAGCTGAACAACACGGTGCTCGTCGTGCTCATCGTGGTGACCGCGATCGCGATTGTCGGCTGGTTCGCGCTGCGCGGCCTGCTACCGCCCGCCTGGCGCACGCCGGGCAGCCCGCCGCTCTACTGGTGCGGCGTGGCCGGCGCGCTGCTGCTGCTCGTGCCGGCGGCCTTCGCCCTCGCCAAACGCAGCGGACGCAGTCAGCGCCCCGTCGCCTGGTTCAACGCACACGTTACCTGCGCCTGCCTGGGCAGCATCCTGATCGCAGCGCATTCCGCCGGTCACCTGGGCCGTGCGCCCGCGCTGCTGCTCGCCGCGCTCGCCGCGCTCGCCGCACTCGGCGTCTGGGCGCGGCTGCGCGCGGCGCGACTGGTGGCTGCGACCTTCGGCTCCAAGGTGGCGGCGTTTTCCTCGCCGGACGCGGCGACGCGCGCGCGCCTTGCCAGCATCATCGCGCGCAAGCGCACGCTCCTGCCGGCGCTCGCGCCGCAAGCGAACGAAGGCAGCTTTTCGGTGACGCTGCCGCTGCTGCTGCGCAACCCGGGGACGGCGCTCGCCTACCGCGCGCTCGAGCGCGAGGAAGCCCGTTTGCTCGGCACGCGCCGTGCCGTGCCGGCGGCGCAGGCCTGGTGGCGCCCGCTGCACCTCGCCATCGCCTGGGCCTTCCTCGCCGGCGTGCTGATTCATGTTGTCACCGTGACCTTCTTCGCCGGCTACGTCGCGGACTACGGACCCATCGGCTGGTGGCACCTGAGCGCGTGGTGAGGCCACCGTCGCCATGAGCGGGACCGCGAACGCTTCCGGCGCGGCGCGCCTCGCGCTGCTGATCGACACCGAACGCTGCACCGGCTGCAAGAGCTGCGAGGCGGCCTGCAAACAGGAGCATCGCCTCGGGCCGGGCGAACATCGCAACAAGGTGCTCTGGCTCGGCGATGCGGAGCGCGCCGACCTGTCGTTCTTCACGCTCGCCTGCCAGCATTGCGAGCGCCCTGCCTGCCTGCGCGCCTGCCCGGTGAATCCCAAGGCGATCGAGAAGGATGCGGCGACCGGCGTCGTACGGGTCAACGAGGCGCGTTGCACCGGCTGCGGCGAGTGCGTGATCGCCTGCCCCTACAGCGCGATGGGGTTCGATGCGCGCGGCCACCACGCGGTCAAATGCGATCTCTGCGAGGATCGGCGCGCACGCGGCGAAACCACCGCCTGCGCCAGCGTCTGCCCGACGCGCGCCATTCGCTTCGGGCCGCGCGAGGCGCTGATCGCCGAGGCGCAGGCCGAGGGTCGCAGGCTGCGCGACAACGACGACTTTCTGCTCGGGCCGGCGACCGTCGTGCTCGAGCGCCTCGCTGTCGGCGCGCCAGCCGCCCCGCCGCGACGGCCGGCGTTCATGGACGCACCCGCCGCGCAAGCCGTCGTGCAGCGCAGCGTCCCCGCCTTCCCTTACGGCGAGACGCGCGAGGCGACGGCGACCGATCGCAGCGTCCCCGGGGGCTGCAACATTTGCTTCAACTGCTGCAGCGCAACCTTTCACTTTCACGGCGAGCGCTTGGTGCGCATCACCGGCAACGACGCCGACCCGATCCTGCAGGGACGCGTCTGCCCGAAGTCGCAGCTCACGCTGCAGCTCTACGACAGCCCGCACCGCCTGCGCTATCCGCAAAAGCGCGTCGGTGCGCGCGGCGAAGGGCGCTTCGCGCGCATCTCCTGGGATCAGGCACTCGACGAGATTGCCGAGCGGCTGCAGGCGGTACGCACGGCGCACGGGCCGGAGGCGCTGGCGCTGTTCATCGGCACGCGCACCGGCATGCTGGATTGCCTCGGCACGACGCGGATCTTCGCCCAGCTCTGGGGCACGCCGAACCACGAAACGACCGACCCGTTCTGCGCCAGCAGCAAGAACGTCGCCTTCGAGCTGACGCAGGGACGAATTGGCAGCGGCAACAGCTACACCGAGACCGACCTCGGTTCGGCGCAACTCTACGTCTACTTCGGCGACAACCAGGCCGAGACGCGCCCGGTGTACTTCGGCCTGCTGAACGGCTGGCGCCTGCAGCACGGCGCGAAGATGGTGGTTGTCGACCCCCGCCTCACCGCGACCGCATCGAAAGCGGACCGCTGGCTCGCGATCCGCCCCGGCACCGACATGGCGCTCGGCCTGGCGCTCGCGCACCATATCCTCACCGACAAACTGCACGACGCGCGCTTCTGCGCCGACTGGCTGCTCGGCTTCGACGAATGGCGCCGCTTTATCTTCGAGCGCGGGTACTCACCCGAGTGGGCTGCGCCGATCACCGGCATCGACGCCGGCGAGATCCGCCGCCTCGCCGCAGAAATCGCCGCCGCCGACGGCTGCGTGCTGTTCGCCAGCCGAGGCATCAACCAGCATTCCAACGGCACGCAAACCAACCGCGTGCTGATGTTCCTCGCGGCGATCACCGGCAACTGGGGCCGGCGCGGGGGCGCGTACTTCAACATGAGCGCCGGCACGCCGATCGCGCCGAACGCGCCGCCCGAGCGGCGCGTGAAGCCCACCCGGCCGCGCGTACGCCGCAGCCCGTCGGGATGGACCGAGGCCATGCGCAACGGCAAGCCCTACCC
>JBFFEY010000062.1:0-17302 GCA_041558415.1 Burkholderiales bacterium
CGATCGACGGGCAACACCACGTCGCCCAGCGCGATCGTGCCCAGCGGCGGGCTGAGAACCAGCTTCTTGAAGTCCGCTGTGAAGGCGAGCAGCATTCCGTTGGACAGCATGAGGTCGAGTCCGAACGTAAGCGTCAGCGTGAGCAGCACCGGCGCCGCAATGACGCGGTTGATCATGCTGCGCTGCAGGCCGTAGCCGAGCGCAAAGAACGCCGGAATCGCGATCAGGATCGAGACAAAGGGGTGGATGCCCGCACTCTGGTAGGCGAAATAGGCGAGGTAGGCGCCCAGCACGATGAACGAGCCGTGCAGGATGTTGATGACGTTCAGAACGCCCCAGACGAGCGAAAAGCCTGAGGCGATGCAGGCGTAAAGGCCTCCGAGCACCAGGCCGTTGGCCAGAATCTGGAGGTAGAGCACAGGCGGTCGCCTGCCCGGTACCGGCCGGGCAGGCGCAAGCGGCTTAAGCCAGGAGTTCCAGGAGTTAGTTCGACACGCCCAGCTTGAGCTCACCCTGGCGAATCGCCTTGGGATGGATCACGACCGGCGTGCGTCCCTGGATCTGGAACACCGGCGGCTCAAGCGAGGTGATCTGCCCGTTCGGTCCGAACTTGACCGGTCCCCAGAACGTCATCTCATTCATGCCTGCCAGAGCATCGCGCACCTTCTGCTTGTCGATGCTGCCCGCTTTCTCGATGGCGAGCTGCAATATGGCGCCGGCGGCGGAGGCCGAGGCCTCGGCGTAATCGGGGAGGGCGCCGTATTTCGCCTTAAAGGCCTTTACGTAGTTCGCGCTCGAACCAAAGACATCCTTGCCGGTGTAGCGTACGGCCGGGTGCCACCATGCAGCGCTGGTCACGTTCTCGGAGAGCTTGCCGGTGCCGTCAATCCAGTCCTGATAGGCGGGCGCCGCGATCATCGTCACGACGGGCGCTTCGATTCGCTGGTCGGCCATCTGCTTGCGCAGCAGGATCAGATCGTTGGTGTAGCCGGTGGCAAAGATCCAGTGCGGCGACTGTGCCTTCATCTGGGAAAGCGCCGAGGCGTGGTCGAGCGTGCCGATCGCGTACTTTTCGAAGTAGACGACGCTCAACCCGCGTTTTTTGGCCGAGTTCTCCATTTCTTTGGCGATCGCGAGGGGGAACAGGTCGTTGCGCGCAAGGATCGCGACGCGCTTCACGCCGGACGCCTGCTTGCCGACGATGTCGGAGAGAGGCTCGGTCAAGGTTTCGTTCGGTGTGAAAGTGCCGAACAGAAACTTGTATCCCTGGTTATAGACCTGCGAGGACGATGCCGTCGCGGCAATCGTCGGCACCTGGTATTTTTCGGAGACGCTCGAGGCGGCTTTCGCCGCACCCGACCCGAATGGCGAGAACAGGAAATTCACCTTGTCCTGCGTAATCAGCTTTTCCGCGGCTTGCACCGCTCGCGGCGTATTGGACTGATAGTCGACGTAGACGATTTCGACCTTCATGCGCCTTGCGCCGACCTTGACGCCGCCCGCCTTGTTCGCGGTTTCGGCCCACAGATCGTAGCCGCGCTGCTGTTTCTTGGCTTCCGGCGACAGCGGGCCGGTGATCGGCAACGGCGCGCCCACGCGGATGACGTCCTGGGCGAGACCAGGGCCAGTGAAGACCGCGCCGGTAAGCAGCGCTCCAATAATCGAAAGCTTTTTCATGGCGGACTCCGGTTCGGTTGTTCGGGGGAGTGCGCGAGTTTAGCAGTCCTATTCCGCCTCGCTGGCGCCGTCTCCCTTGGACGGAGCGAAACAGGTCGCGCATGCTGCTATTGCTTGCCGATGATGGTCACCGCGATCTGCCGCGCATGCCCGGCGTGGCGGTGCTCCCACAGGTAGATGCCCTGCCAGCTGCCGAGCGCGAGGCGCCCGTCCATGACTGGGATCGTCAGCGAATTCGAGGTCAACACCGCGCGGGCGTGCGCCGCCATGTCGTCCGGCCCTTCCGTGTCGTGCCGGTAGGACGGGTCGCCGTCCGGCGCCAGACGCGCGAGCAGCGTTTCCAGGTCGACCCGCACCGTCGGGTCGGCGTTTTCGCACAGGATGAGCGAGGCGCTGGTGTGCTGCAGGAACACGCTGCACAGGCCGCTGCGTACGCCACTCGACGAAACGACCCGCCCGACGTCGCGGGTAATGTCGAGCGTGCCGCGGCCGCGGGTGTTGAAACGAAGGGTGTGTTGTTCGATCATGCGGTGATGACGACGATGATAACGCGCGCGCTTGCCGCGCTTTTGCTCACACTCGGTGCCGCCGCGCCGTTGCACGCCGAAAGCGAGGATGCCAAAGCGCTGGTCGAGCTCGCCCGACCCGGTCGCGTGCTGATGCTGCGCCACGCGCTGGCTCCCGGCTTCGGCGATCCGCCGGAGTTCAAGGTCGAAGACTGCGCGACGCAGCGCAACCTGAACGAGGTCGGGCGCAAGCAGGCGCGCCTGCTCGGCGCGCGAATGCGCGCGGCGAGCATTCGCACGGCGAAGGTCTACTCGAGCCAGTGGTGCCGCTGCCTGGAGACGGCGCGCCTGCTCGGCCTGGGCACGGTGCAGCCGCTGCCGGCGCTGAACTCGTTTTTCGGGCGCTACGAAGACCGCGAGGAGCGTCTGGCGGCGGTGCGCGCGCTGCTTGCCCGGCTGCCGCAGGACGGGCCGCCGGTCGTGTTCGTCACGCACCAGGTGACGATCAGCGGCATCACCGGGCGCGGCGTCGGCTCGGGCGGTGGCTACGTGCTGCGTCTCGACGGCAGCGGCGGGCCGCCGGTCGTCGGCGCACTGACGGTGGATTAGTCATGGGCGGCACGGGAATGCTGCGTCAGCTTCTCGCATGTTGCGCGTTGTGGGTCGCCGCGGCCGGGCTCGTGATCGCGCAGCCCGCGCTCCAGGCGACGCAGCTCGCCGAAACGACGGTCGAGCTCGCGCAGCCGCACGACGGCGCGTTCTCGCCCGACGGCAAGCGCATCTTCGTCACCGACATGGCGAACAGCCTGATGCGCGTGCTCGATGCCGAGTCGCTGCGTCTGCTCGGCACTTTCGGCCGCGGCGAGCTGTCGCGGCCGCACGATGCGGAGTTCGACGCCGCGGGGCGCCTGCTGGTGGCCGATACCGGCAACGACCGCATTGCAATCTACGCAGTCGACGGGGCCGCTGCGAAGTTGATCGGCGAATGGAAGGGACTCGACAATCCCGAGGGCGTGGGCGTGGCGCCCGACGGCCGCGTCTACGTCACCAACACCGGCGCGGGCAGCGTCGGGATCTTCCGCGGCGGAAAGCTCGAGCGCACGGTCGGTCGCTACGGCAGCGCGGCGGGCGAATTCTCGCGGCCGCACGACGTCGAGGTCGATCGCGAAGGCAAGGTGTATGTGGTCGATTCGGGCAACCACCGCGTGCAGGTGTTCGATGCCGAGATGAAACATCTCGCCACCACGGGCGCCGATCTCAAGCTGAACGAGCCCAAATACCTCGCCTTCGACGGCGAGCGCATCTGGCTCGCCGACGAATACAACCATCGCATCCTGCTGCTCGACCGCAGCCTGAGGCCGCTCGGCGTCCTCGGCAGCGGCCGGCGCGGTCGCTCGGCGACGGAGTTTCACAAGCCCGAGGCGGTGCTTGCGCGCGCGCCGTTCGTCTGGGTGATCGACACCTATAACGACCGCGTCCTGCGGCTGCGCATCGCGCCGTGAGCGCCGGGCGGGCGGTCGCTGCGCGCGTCACGCCGGCGCCCGGCGCTTGATCTGGCGCAAACTGCCGCGCGCACGGAAAGCGCTTATAATCTCGCGAGTTAGCGCTGCGGCCAAGGCCGCCGTACCCGACCTGCGATGAGCCTCTACACCCTCGGCCTGAATCACCAGACTGCGCCGCTCGAAATCCGCGAGCGCGTGGTGTTTCACGTCGAACGCCTGCGCGAGGCGCTGGCCGAGGTGACCCGCGGGCGCGCCAAGGAGGCAGCGATCCTGTCGACCTGCAACCGTACCGAGCTCTACCTGGCGACTGGGGAGCCGCGCGCCGCGCAGACCTGGTTCGCCGAATACCACCGCATGCGCCCGGATGCGCTGTCGCCGTACCTCTATACCCTGCCGAGCGACCAGGCGGTGCGCCACACGTTCCGCGTCGCCTCCGGCCTCGATTCGATGGTGCTCGGTGAGCCGCAGATCCTCGGCCAGATGAAGGACGCTGCGCGTGCGGCGGAGGACGCGGGCACGCTCGGCACGGTGCTGCACAAGCTGTTCCAGCGCTCTTTCGCGGTGGCCAAGGAGGTGCGCTCGACCACGCGCATTGGCGCGAACAGCGTGTCGATGGCGGCAGCCTCGGTCAAGCTCGCGGCGCGCATCTTCCCGAGCCTGCACGCGCAGAAGGTCCTGTTCATCGGCGCCGGCGAAATGATCGAGCTGTGCGCGACGCATTTCTCGGCGCAGAACCCGGCCGGCATTACCGTCGCCAACCGCACGCTGGAGCGCGCCGAGGCGCTGGCACACCGCTTCGGCGGTCAGGCGATCGAGCTGCGTGCGCTGGCCGAGCACCTGCACGAGCACGACATCGTGGTTTCCTGTACCGCTTCTTCGCTGCCCATCCTCGGCAAGGGCCTGATCGAACGCGCGCTGCGGGCGCGGCGCCGGCGGCCGATGTTCATGGTCGACCTCGCAGTGCCGCGCGACATCGAGCTCGAGGTCGCCGAGATGGACGACGTGTTCCTCTACACGGTCGACGACCTCTCGGACATCGTCGCAGCCAACCTCGATGCGCGCCGCTCCGCGGTCGAGCAGGCCGAGGCGATCATCGAGACCCAGGTCGGCCAGTTCATGCACTGGATGGACGCACGCGAAGGCGTGCCGCTGATCCGCGCGCTGCGCGACCAGGTGGATGCCGCGCGGCAGCAGGAGCTCGAGCGCGCGGCGCGCATGCTGGCGCGCGGAGACGATCCGGCCGCGGTGCTGGAAGCCTTCTCCAGGGGCCTCACCAACAAGCTGCTGCACGGCCCGACGCAGGCGCTCAACATCGCACGCGGCGACGAACGCAGCGCGCTCGCCGAGCTGCTCGTCCGGCTGTTCCGCATCCGGTCTTAAGGGCCGTTTCCCAGCGACGACCGGCGCGCGCGTCGTGAAAGCCTCTTTACGTTCCAAGCTCGACGGCCTCGCAGCGCGGCTCGAGGAGCTCAACCGGCTGCTCGCGGCCGAGGACGCGACGCACGATCTCGAGCAGTTCAAGCGCCTGTCGCGCGAGCATGCCGAGCTGGGTGAGCTGGTCGATCTGTACGCACGCTACCGCCAGGCCGAAGGCGATGCGGCGACGGCGCGCGACATGGCCGCGGATCCGGAAATGCGCAGTTTCGCGGAAGAGGAGCTGCGCGGCGCGGAGGCGGCGATGGAAGTGGCCGAGGCGGAGATCCGCAAGGCGCTGCTGCCCAGGGACCCGAACGACGAGCGCAACACGTTTCTCGAGATCCGCGCCGGCACCGGCGGCGACGAGTCGGCGCTGTTCGCCGGCGATCTGTTTCGCATGTACCTGCGCTACGCGGAGCGGCAGGGCTGGCAGGTGGAGATCATCTCGGAGAGCCCCGCGGAGGTCGGCGGCTACAAGGAGGTCGTGTCGCGCGTGGTCGGCCGCGGCGCCTACTCGAAGCTCAAGTTCGAATCCGGCGGCCACCGCGTGCAGCGCGTGCCGGAAACCGAGGCGCAGGGACGCATCCACACCTCGGCTTGCACCGTTGCGGTGCTGCCGGAGGCGGACCAGGTCGCCGAGGTGGTGCTCAACCCGGCCGAGCTGCGCATCGACACCTTCCGCGCCTCGGGCGCGGGCGGCCAACACGTCAACAAGACCGAATCGGCGATCCGCGTGACCCACCTGCCCACCGGCATCGTCGTCGAATGCCAGGACTCGCGCTCGCAGCACAAGAACCGGGAGCGGGCGCTGAGCGTGCTCGCGGCGCGCATCCGTGATCGCCAGCTGCGCGAGCAGCAGGAAAAGACCGCGTCGACGCGCAAGAGCCTGATCGGCTCGGGCGACCGTTCCGAGCGCATCCGCACCTACAATTTTCCGCAGGGCCGGGTCACTGATCACCGCATCAACCTGACGCTGTACAAGCTCGAGCGCGTGATGGAAGGCGAGCTCGATGAAATCGTCGGCGCGCTCACCGCCGAATTCCAGGCCGAGCAGCTCGCGCAGCTCGCCGAGGAAAGTGAGGCCGCGCGCGCGCCGGCCTGACGCGCGTGCCGGTGACTGTCGCTGAAGCGCTGCGCGGCGCGGGCATCGATGCACGCGAGGCGCGCCTGCTGCTCGCCGCCGCGGCGCAGCTGCCGGAGGCGCGCATCGCCGCCCACCCGGAGCGGCCGCTCGAGGCGCCGGTGCGCGCCCGCTTCGAGGACTGGGCGCTGCGTCGCCGCGCAGGCGAGCCGATCGCCTACCTCATCGGCTGGCGCGAGTTCTACGGCCTGCGGCTCGCGGTGACGCCGGCGGTGCTGATTCCGCGACCCGAGACCGAGCTGCTCGTCGAGTGCGCGCTGCAGGCGTTGCCGCGGCGGGGCACGCCCCGCGTGCTGGACCTCGGCACCGGCAGCGGCGCCGTGGCGCTGGCGATCAAGCATGCGCGAGGCGCGGCGCAGGTCGTCGGCGTCGAGGCGAGCGCCGCCGCGCTCGCGGTGGCGTGCGGCAACGCGGCGCGCCTCGGACTGGAGGTCGACTGGCGCAGGGGCGAGTGGTTCGCGGCGGCGGCGGGCGAGCGCTTCGATCTGATCGTGTCGAATCCGCCGTACGTGGCGCAGGGCGATCCGCATCTGTCGCAGGGCGATCTGCGCTACGAGCCGCGCGAGGCGCTGGTCGCGGGCGCCGACGGCCTCGATGCGATCCGCTGCGTGGCGCGCGGTCTGGCCGAGCATCTGCGATCCGGGGGCTGGGCCTTTGTCGAGCATGGCTTCGATCAGGCCGAGGCGGTGCGCGCCTGCCTGAACCAGGCAGGACTGACGCGTGTCGAGACCTGGCGCGATCTCGCGGGTCATCCGCGCGTCAGCGGGGGATGTGCTGGAACCCCGGGGGAAGCGCGTTGACCGGAGGCAGCGAGCTCGCTAAAATCCGACCAATTTCGTCAACTATTAACGGCCCAACGCAACCAGTCGATATGCACACCCAAGATCGCATCAAGCAGCAGGTCAACACGCACCGCGTCGTGCTCTACATGAAGGGCACGCCGCAGTTCCCGATGTGCGGCTTTTCCGCCACCGCCGTCCAGGTGCTGCGCGCCGCCGGTGCCGAGCAGTTTCACAGCGTCAACGTGCTCGAGGATCCGGAGATTCGCGAAGGCATCAAGCAGTACGCCAACTGGCCGACGATTCCGCAGCTCTACGTCAACGGCGAGTTCGTCGGCGGCTGCGACATTCTGCGCGAGATGTTTCAAAGCGGCGAGCTGCAGCAGGTGCTCGGCGGCGCGCGCAACGTTTCCGCCTGAAGTCCGCGAGCGGCGGCGGCGCTAGGCGCCGCCGTACTCGCGCGCGTGCTGCATCAGGCCTGCGACGAGGCTCTGCGCCTGGCGCAGGTAGGCCGTGCCGAACAGGTTGAGGTGGTTCAGCACGTGATACAGCTTGTAAAGCCCGCGGCGCTGCGCGTAGCCGGCCTCGCGTGGCCAGGCGGCGTCGTAGGCGGCGTAGAACGCCGCCGGAAAACCCCCGAACAGCTCGGTCATCGCGAGATCGGTCTCGCGGTCGCCGTAGTACACCGCCGGGTCGAACAGCACCGGCCCGTCGCGCGTGAAGCCGACGTTGCCGTGCCACAGGTCGCCGTGCAGCAGCGAGGCGGGCGGGCGGTGATCGGCGAGCAGCACGCGTAGCGCATCGACATCGAACGTGAAGCCCGCGGCCCGTGCGCGCGCTGCCTGCGGTGCGAGGCGTTTTTCGAACCAGAACGCCGACCAGGCCGTACTCCAGCCGTTCGCCTGGGGCGCAAGGCCGATCCAGTTGTCATTTTCCCAGCCGTAACGCGCAGCCGTGTGGCGGTGCAGCTCGGCGAGCAGCCGCCCGAGCGCCGGCCAGTCGGGCGCTGCGCCGAGATCGAGCCGCTCGAGCTCGATGAGCGCTGCACCGGCGCGCGCGCCGGCAAAGTACAGGCGCGGCACCGGCATGCCGGCGGCGGCCAGCGCGGCCAGGCCCTCGGCCTCGGCGCAGAACATCGGCGCCTGCGCCGCGGGCCCGCACTTGACGAAGCGCGCCTCGGGGCGCGTGCTCACATCCTCACACTCCGGACATGCGCAGATTGGCCATCGACAGGCGCTCGACGAGGATATCCATGAAGGCGCGGTCGAACTTGTGCTGGCAGCCCTCGGTCGCCCGCGCCAGCCGCTCGGTGGGCACGGTGATGATCTTCGCGTCCGACGCGACCGTGACATCGGCGACGCGCGTGCGCGCGCTCTTCGACAGGTAGGCCATCTCGCCGAAGGGCTCGCCGGGCCGCAGGATGGTGAGCAGCTTGCCCTTCTTGCTCACCTGCACCTGTCCCTCGGCGAGAATGCAGAAATAGGTGCCGGTTTCGCCTTCGCGCATGATGGCCTCGCCCGCCGGCGCTGCACGCCAGCTGGAGATGCGTGCGACCTCCCACAGCTCGGCGTCCGAGAAGTGATCGAAGAACGGCAGCTTGCGCAGCGTCTCGAACTTGTCCGAGTCGGTGAACGCCTGGCTGCGCGTCACCGGCTCCTCGCTGCGCGACACCTCGGCGAGGTCGCGCGAAAAATCGCCCCACTGCGCGTAGCGCTCGGCGAGATCCTTCGCCATGGCGCGCCGCACGATGTCGTCGATGGCCTTGGGGGTTTCCGGCCGATAGGCCGAGGGCAGTGGCGCCTCCGCATTGGTGATCTGGTAGATCATGCTGAAGTTGTTGGTCGCCTGGAACGGCAGCCGGCCGGTCAGCAGGTGGAACATCACCACACCCATGGAATAGATGTCGGTTTGGTGCGTGAGCGGCTGTTCCTTGACCTGCTCGGGCGACATGTACGCCGGCGAGCCGATGGCGGAAACCTGCGTGGTGTCCCCGGCGGCGACGAGCGCGGCGCCGAAATCGGTGATCTTCACGTCGGTCTCGCCCGTGTGCAGGATGTTGGCGGGCTTGATGTCGCGGTGCGTGACGCCCATGCGCTGCGCGAATTCGAGCGCACGCGAGCACTTGAACGCGATTTCCACGACCCGGTCGATGGGCAGCAGATTGTCGGCGCGGCAGAACTGCTCGAGCGTGCCGCCGTCGACGTATTCCATGACGATGTAGTGCAGATCGTCCTCGGCGACCGCGTCGTAGATCTCGCAGATGTGCGGGTGCTGCAGCTTTCCCGCCAGCGACGCCTCGGTGACGAACAGCTTGCGGAACGTCTTGCCGCGCGCGGGATCGTTGAAGGCGTCGGAGAAGACCAGCTTGACCGCCACCTCGCGCCGGTTGAACGGGTCTTCGCAGAGGTAGACCTCGCTGGTTGCGCCTTCGCCGATGCGGCGCTTGACCGGGTACTTGCCGATGCGCTCCCGCTGGGGCCTTGCGCCGATCACGGCGGCTCAGACGAGGCGCGTGCGCAGCCGACGGCGTGCACGCCGCACCGCGGCCCGCACCTGCGCGGGCGAGGTGCCTCCCCGGTGGCGCCGGGCGGCGGCCGAGCCCTCGGCGCTGAGGAAGCGATAAACGTCGGCGCGAATGAGCGTGGCGAAGCGCTGCAGCTCGCCGAGCGGCAGCTCGGCGAGATCGCAGCCGCGGGCTTCGGCGTGGCGCACCGCCCGCGCGACGGCCTCGTGCGCATCGCGAAACGGCAGTCCGCGGCGCACCAGGTAATCGGCGAGATCGGTCGCCGTCGCGTAGCCTTCGCGCAGCGCGGCGCGCATCGCCTCCGGCACCGGCTCGAGTCCGGCGACGAGATCCGCGAATACCGCGACAGAATCCGACAAGGTATCGACGGCGTCGAACACCGGCTCCTTGTCCTCCTGATTGTCCTTGTTATAGGCGAGCGGCTGCGACTTCATCAGCGCGAGCAGCGCGACCAGGTCGCCGAACACGCGCGCGCTCTTGCCACGCACCAGTTCCGGCACGTCGGGATTCTTCTTCTGCGGCATGATCGACGAACCGGTGCAGAAGCGGTCAGGCAGCCGGACGAAGCCGAAGCGCGGGTTGCTCCACAGCACCAGCTCCTCGGCCAGGCGCGACAGATGCATCATGGCGATCGACGCGCAGGCACAGAACTCGATCGCGAAATCGCGATCCGACACCGCGTCGAGCGAGTTCTCGCACACACCGGCAAAGCCGAGCGTCCGGGCGACGCGGGCGCGATCAATCGGAAAACTGGTGCCGGCGAGCGCGGCCGCGCCAAGCGGCAGCTGATTGAGTCCCCTGCGGCAGGCCGCGAGGCGCACCCGGTCGCGCAGCAGCATCTCGACGTAGGCGAGCAGGTGATGGCCGAAGGTGACGGGCTGGGCGATCTGCAGGTGCGTGAATCCCGGCATCACGGTTGCCGCATGACGCTCGGCCTGATCGAGCAACGCGCGCAGCAGCTTCGCGAGCCGATCCTGAATGGCGTCGATCTCGCCGCGCAGCCAGAGCCGCAGGTCGGTGGCGACCTGGTCGTTGCGCGAGCGCGCGGTGTGCAGGCGCTTGCCGGCATCGCCAACCAGCGCGGTGAGGCGGCGCTCGATGTTGAGATGCACGTCCTCCGCGTCGAGCGACCAGGCGAACCGCCCCGCGGCGATCTCACGGCGGATCCGCGACAGCCCGCGCTCGATCGCCGCGAGATCCCGGCGACTGAGAATGCGCTGCGCCGCGAGCATGCGCGCATGCGCCAGCGAGGCTTCGATGTCGACGTCGGCGAGACGCCGGTCGAAGGGCACGGAAGCCGTGAAACGCTTGACCAGCGCATCGACCGGCTCGGAAAAGCGTCCTGACCATGCCTGCTTGGCGCGTGGGCCACGTGGCGCGGCGCGCGCTGCGGCGCGGCCCGACCGAGGGGACCGCTTGGAGGCGCTACGAGGCATGGGGCATACTGGGTGCGCGCACCAAGGCAACGAAAGCAGCGAAAGAGCCTGGCGCCGGTCCTCCCTGAAGAACGCGGCAATGCTGTGGCGAGTATAAATCAAAACGCTTTATCGAACGGCCTGCCCGACTTCCGCAACCTCGGCGTCATTGCGCGCGTGCTGATCGGCGTGCATCTGCTCGCCTCCGGCGCGGTGCTCGCAGCGTCCTCCGGCTGGGACGATCTGCTCGATCGGCTGATGCTCGCCGCGGGCTTCATCGAGCCGATCCTTCTCGCGAGCCTGCTTGCACTCGTCGTGCTGTCGCCCTTGCTGATGCGGCTGCGCTTCGCGGCGGGCTCGGGCGTGGTGCTGCTGCTGGTGCTCGCCGTGACCGCACTGGCCTACGATGGCGTGGCGCGCGTGTTCGGCGTTCCGGCTGGCGCCGGGCTGTTGCAGGCGTTACTGCTGGCGTCGCTCGCAACGCTGGTGCTGCTGGGCTATCTGCGCCTCGTGGGCAAGGCCTATTCCCCCGCGCTCGCCGAGGCGCGGCTGCAGGCGCTGCAGGCGCGCATCCGCCCGCACTTCCTGTTCAATAGCCTGAACGCAGTGCTGTCGCTGATCCGGCGCGACCCGAAGCGTGCCGAGCGTGCGCTGGAAGACCTGGCCGACCTGTTCCGCACGTTGATGTCGGACGCACGCCAGTTCGTGCACCTGGCCGACGAAATCTCATTGCTCGAGCGCTACGCGAGCCTGGAGCAGCTGCGGCTCGGCGAACGCCTGCGCATCGTCTGGGAGCTGGATGCGGCGCCGTCGGACGCGACCCTGCCGTCGCTGGTGCTGCAGCCGCTGCTGGAGAACGCCATTTATCACGGCGTCGAGCCGTCGACTGCGCCCGCGGAGGTGTTGGTGCGCATCGCGCAGCGGGGCGACCGGCTGCACGTTCGCATCGAGAACCCGTTTTCCGAACGCCACGTGCACCAGGCCGGCAACCGCATGGCGATCGAGAACATCCGCGAGCGGCTGATGCTGTTCTTCGACGCCGAGGCGCGACTCAGCGCGCGCGTGGCGGACGGGCGCTATGTTGCCGAGATCGAGATGCCGTATCGGCCGGCACCCGCGCCGCGCCGGCGCGCGACGCGCGATGCGCAACCGGAGGCCTGAGCGTGCTGCGCGTGTTCATCGCGGACGACGAAGCGCCGGCACGGGCACGGCTGCGCGAGCTGCTCGAGGACATCCAGGCCGAGACGCCGACCGAGGTGGTCGGCGAAGCGCGCAACGGCTTCGAGACGATCGACCGCCTGCCGGAGAGCAGCGCGCAGGTGCTGCTGCTCGACATCGAGATGCCGGGCATGCACGGGCTGGAAGTCGCGCGTCACATCGGCCGGCTCGCCGCGGGCCCGGCGGTGATCTTCGTCACGGCCCACGACCGCCACGCGGTGGAGGCCTTCGAGCTGAACGCGCTCGACTATCTGCTCAAGCCGGTGCGCGCAGCCCGTCTCGCCGCGGCGCTCAAGCGCGCGCAGGCCGTCGGCGCGCCGGCGGCGAAGACGCTCGAAACCGCCGCCGAGCAGCTGCGCGAGGTCGATGGGCACGCCCGCACGCACTTTTCGCTCACCGAGCGCAACCGCATCGTGCTGGTGCCGGTCGACGACGTCGTCTACCTCAAGGCGGAGCAAAAATACGTGACCCTGCGCACGCGCGAACGCGAGTACCTGATCGACGAATCGCTCGTCTCGCTGGAGCGGGAATTCGGCGATCGCTTCGTGCGTATTCACCGCAACTGCATCGTTGCACGCGACGCGGTGCGCGGCTTCGAGCGGGCCGGCGCCACTGAAGACGAGGAGGCGCACTGGCTGGTGGTGCTGGAGGGCGTGTCCGAGCGGCTGCCCGTGAGCCGTCGCCAGTGGAGCGCAGTGCGCGCGCTGGTCGCGCCGACCTGAGCCGCCGCGGCTATTGCGCGGGCGCGGCGAGGCGCGCCTGCGCCTGCTCGATGCGGCGATCGAGATAGCTCTGATAGAAGCCGGGCACGGTGAGCCCGATCAGCGCAGGCGCGAGCGGCTCGCCGCGCGCGCCGAGAAATTTGACCACCGGCACGAAACGCACCTTCTGCGCCAGTGCAAAGGCCCGATGCGTGGTCGCGCGGCCGCCGAAATCGACCAGCGGCGACTCGCTGGTGATGTCGACTTCGACCATGCGTACCGTCTTGCGCGCCGCCGGGACGGCGTTCATCGGGCCGAGATAGTTCTGCCGCGCCAGGTCACAGTAGGGACAGCCGGGCTGGCTGAAGAATACGAGCAGCGGGACGCCTGCCGCCGTTGCCTCGCGCGCGGAACGCGCGAGATCCTGCGCCGTGTCGATCGCCTGCGCGGCCACCGGCGGCGAGAGCGTGCATGCTAGAATCGCCGCGCAAAAACCGAGCACGGCGCGGCGCATCGCATGAGCGTTGCGTGTGTGCATTCCTATGGAAACCTCCCATCTGCGTCCCGCCGGGCGACTCGTCATTGCGACGCGCCGCAGCCGTCTCGCGCTTTGGCAGGCGGAGCACGTCAAAGACAAGCTCGAAGCATTATATCCGGGTCTCGATGTCGAACTGCTCGCGCTCTCGACGAAGGGCGACGAGTTGCTCGAGGTGCGCCTCGACAAGGTCGGCGGCAAGGGGTTGTTCGTCAAGGAGCTCGAGTCGGCGCTCGCCGAGGGGCGTGCCGACCTTGCGGTGCATTCGATGAAGGACGTGCCGGTGGAGCTGCCGCCCGGCTTCGTGCTGGCCGCGATCCTCGAACGCGAAGATCCGCGCGATGCGCTGGTGTCGACGCGCTTTGCCGCGCTCGATGCCATTCCGGCCGGCGGCGTGCTCGGCACCTCGAGCCTGCGGCGTGCCGCACAGGTCGCCGAGCACTTTCCCGCGCTGCGCATCGAAACCTTGCGCGGCAACGTCGAGACGCGTCTCGCCAAGCTCGATCGCGGCGAATACGACGCGATCATCCTGGCGGCGGCGGGTCTGAAGCGGCTCGGGCTGGGGGCACGCATACGCGCGCTGCTCGAGCCCGCGCTCAGCCTGCCGGCCGCAGGGCAGGGCGCGCTCGGCATCGAATGCATGGAGCCGCGCGCGGATGTGCGGCGGCTGGTTGCGCCGCTGTCCGATGCCGGCACGGCCGCCTGCGTGCGCGCCGAACGCGCCGTGAGCCGCGCACTGGGCGGCAGCTGCACCGTGCCGCTGGGCGCCTACGCGGAGCTGGTGCCCGGCGGCGTCGCGCTGCAGGCGGTGGTCGCCGCACCCGACGGGCGACGCGTGGCGCGCGCGCAGGACGAGGGCGCGCTCGACGCTCCGGAAGTGCTTGGCGAGCGCGTTGCCTCGCTGCTGCGTGCGCGCGGCGCGGGGGAGATCCTCGCCGCGCTGCAGGCCGGCGCCTGACTATGGGCGTGGCGCGCGGTCTGGATCGTCCGTCGCGCGAGCAGCCTCCGCTCGCGGGCCGCGGCATCGTCGTCACCCGGCCGCGGGAGCAGGCGGGTGGTCTGGCGCAGCGCATCGAGCAGGCCGGCGGCGTCGCCTTCCGTTTTCCGGCGATCGAGATCGAGGACGTGGAGGATCTCGGCCCGATCCTGGCACTCATCGACCGGCTCGAGGATTTCGATCTGGCGATCTTCATCAGCCCGAGCGCGGTGGCGAAGGCCATGAACCTGATTCGGCTGCGGCGCGGCGATCGACCCTGGCCGGGCAAGCTGCGCGTCGCGGCCATCGGGCGCGGCAGCCGCCGGGCGCTCGAGCAGCACGGCATGCAAGCCGTTCTCGCGCCGCCGGCGCATGCCGACAGCGAGGCCCTGCTCGCCATGGCCGAGCTGTCGGCGCCGGCAGGCCAGCGCGTGGTGATTTTCCGCGGCGACGGCGGGCGCGAGCTGCTCGGCGACAGCCTGCGCGCGCGCGGTGCCGAGGTGACCTATGCCGAGTGCTATCGGCGCAGCCGCCCGCGCGCCGATTGCGCGCCGCTGCTCGCGGCCTGGGCCCGTGGCGCCGTGCACGCCGTGACCGTGAGCTCGGGCGAGGCGCTGGCGAACCTGTACGACATGCTGGGGAAACTCGGCCAGCAGTGGCTGCGTTCGACACCGCTGTTCGTGCCGCATCCGCGCCTGGTGCGCGACGCCGAGCAGCTCGGCGTGCGCGAAATCCGCGTCGCCGGAGCGTCGGACGAGGAGGTGGTGCGGGCACTGGTTGCATACTTTGCCGACGCGAAGTAAAAACATCGGACGATGAGCGCAAACGAAGAGAAAGACGCAGGCGCGGCGGCCGCGGCCAGCGGGCCGGGCGAGGCCGAGGTACCCAAGCCGGGCGCGGAACCGCCGAGCGCGGAGCCGGGGCCGGTGGATGAGGCGGCGCGCCGCGCGCCGCCGCGCGCGCGCGGCGCATGGTTCGCGGTGCTGCTGGCGCTCATTGCCGGGGGCATGGCGGCCGGCGTCTGGTTCGATGCGCGCAAGCGGATCGACGCGACCACGGAACTGTTCGCCCAGCGCCTGCAGGCGCTCGAGGGGCAGCAGCAGCAGTTGCGCAGCCTGGCGCAGGAGGCGCAGCAGAATGCGAAGTCGGTGCAGGGCAAGCTGTCGACGCTCGAAGTGCGTATCGCCGACGCGCAGGCGCAGCGCGAATCGATCGAGGCCCTGTACCAGGAACTGTCGCGCAGCCGGAACGCCTGGCGTGTCGCCGAGGTCGAGCAGATGGTCGACGTCGCCGTACAGCAGCTCGATTTGGCGGGCAACGTGCGCGGTGCGCTGCTCGCGCTGCAGCTTGCCGAATCGCGTCTGGCGCGGCAGGAGGACGCTGCGGTTGCGCCGCTGCGGCAGGCGCTGGCGCGCGACATCGAGAAGCTCAAGGCGTTGCCGGGGTTCGACCCGGGCGCACTCGGCCAGCGCATCGAGCGCCTCGCGGTGAGCATCGAAGCGCTGCCGCTGGCGTTCGACGAACGGCCCGTGCGGGCAGCGGCCGCGGGCGTCGCACCCACGGCGGGCGATACCTGGTACGCGCGGCTCTGGGGAGAGGTCTGGCGCGAGATCCGGCAGCTGATCGTGGTACGCCGCGTGGAGAGTCCCGAGCCGCCGCTGCTGGCGCCGACGCAGGCCTATTTCCTGCGCGAGAACCTGCGCCTGCGCCTGCTGAGCGCACGTCTCGCACTGCTCACGCGCGATGCGCGTGCCTACCGCGACGACCTGCAGGCGTCGCAGGCCTGGATCAAGCGCTATTTCGATACGCGCTCCGCGCGCACCGGGGCGGCGCTGGCGCAGCTCGAAGAACTGTCCGGCGCGCCGCTGCAGATGGCGCTACCGTCGATCGAGGGCAGCGTGAACGCCGTGCGCGCCCTGCGCGGGCGCGGCTCGTAATCGCATGACGGTGTCCGGATGAGAGGGCTGATCTGGCTCCTCGTCGTCTTCGCGGCAGCGATCGCGCTGGCGTTGGTCGGTGCGCGCGAAACGGGCTACGTGCTGTTCGTCTACCCGCCGTACCGCGTCGAGCTGTCGCTCATCCTGTTCGTGCTGGCGGCGATCCTCGGCTTCGCGCTGCTGTATTTTGCGGCACGGCTGCTTTATCAGATCTTCGCTCTGCCGGCGCGCCTGCGGGACTATCGTGCGCGCCGGCGACAGGCGCGTGCACAAGGGGCGCTGGTCGCCGCATTGCAGGCGTTCTACGAGGGGCGCTATCTGCGTGCCGAGAAGAATGCCGCGCGCGCCTACGACGGCGGGGCGGCGGCGGGTGTCGCGGCGCTGCTCGCGGCACGCGCCGCGCACCGCCTGCGCGACTTCACCGGGCGTGACCGCTGGCTGGCGCGTGCCCAGGACGTCGGCGAGTCGGTACGCATTGCGCAGACGCTCACCCGCGCCGAGCTCGCGCTGGAGGAGCGCGACTTTCAGTCGGCGCGCAGCCTGCTGCGCGGGCTGCCGTCGGCCGGAGCGAAGGAAGTTGCGAGCCAGCGCATGCTGCTGCGTGCCGAGCGCGGTGCCGGCAACTGGGAGGAGGTCGAGCGCATGGCGGCGCGGCTCGCCAAGTCGGACGCGATCTCGCCCGCACTGGCAGAAGAGGCACGCATTCAGGCTGCGGTCGAACTGCTGAAGCGCGACGCGGGCGAACGCAAGACATTCGAGGCGCGCTGGCGTCAGCTGACCGACCGCGAGCAGCTGCATCCGCGCGTGGCCGAGGCGGCGGCGCGCCGCGCCGGCCAGCTCGGGGTGACGGCACTGGCACGCGACATCGTCGAGAAGAGCCTGGCGCACGAGTGGAGCCATGCTCTGGTGCTGGAGTACAGCGATCTGCAGGCGCTCGAGCCCGGCGAGCGCGGTACGGAGGCGCGCGCGCGCATC
>JBFFEY010000063.1:0-17158 GCA_041558415.1 Burkholderiales bacterium
CGCCGGTTGGCTGCTCAGCTTCCTGCTTGCCGTACTGCAGCGCGTCGTGCCCTTTCTCGCCTCGGCGCACGCGGGCGGCGGTGCGCGCGGCATGCCGCTGCTATCCCCGCTCGAGCCGGGCGGATCGCTCGCGGCGCACCGCGCGCTGCACCTCGCCGCGCTCGCCGGCCTGCTGATCGCGATCGCGGTGCAGGCGCAGGACCTCGCGCGCGTCGCGGCGGCCGCGGGCCTGGCCGGCGCCGTTGCCTTCAGCCTGTTCTTCACGCGCACGCTGATGCGCCTGCGCGCCGCCCGCCCGCAGGCCGAAACCGGGACGCCAGCGCCCGACTGACCGTTCCACGATCTCGTCCATATGGAGTTCAACCTCAACATCACGCGTCGCCTGCACGAGGAACATGCGGCAACCCTCGCGCTGTGGAGTCGGCTCGAACAGCTGATGACCGCGCGCGGCGCGCAGTGGCCCCCGGCAGAAGGCGATGCGATTGCCAAATGTCTACGGGAATGCGCCGCCACCCTTGCGCAGGAGGTCGCAGACCATTTCGCCTTCGAAGAAGCACAGCTGTTCCCCCGGCTCGAGGAAGGCGGCGAGGGCGACATCGCGCAGCTGCTGGCCGAAGAGCACGGCGTGATTCGCGAAGCCGCCCGCCAGTTCGGCGACCTGCAGGCGCGCGGCGCGCGCGGCGCACTCGACGAAGCCGGCTGGCGCAGCCTGCGCACGCTCGCGCTCGAGCTGGTCGAGCGGCTGGTGTCGCACGTGCAGAAAGAAGAGATGTCGCTGCTGCCCGCGCTCGAAGACCTGATCGACGAGGATCAGGACCGCGCGCTGATCACCGACTACAGCATGGGCTGAACTGTTTTAAGCGAGTGACACGATCGGAGGAAACATGAACGCGAGAAAAACCGCGAGCGCCAAGACCCGCGGTCCGACCACGCGAGCGCTCGCCGCCGGCGACCTAGACGCGGTGGTCGCCATCGACACGGCACTCACCGGACGTGCTCGACGCGCCTATCATGAGCGCCGGCTGGCCGCCGCGAAACGCGCCCCCGAGCTGCACGCGCAGTTCGCCGTCGAGGAAGGCGGCCGTATGACCGGCTACCTGCTCAGCAAAGTGCTCGAGGGTGAATTCGGCCGCAGCTCGCCGGCGCTCCGCCTCGAAGTGATCGCCGTATCGCCCGACGCGCAGCACCATGGCGACGGCCTCGCCCTGTGCGAGGCGCTCGAGAACGAGGCGCGCCGGCGCGGCATCCGCGAGATGCGCACCGGCGCTTCCTGGCACGATCACCGTATGCTGCAGTTCCTCGATCACGCCGGCTGGTCGCTCGCCTCGAATCACGTGATCGACTGCCGCGTCGTCGACGCCCAGCTTGGTTCCTCCGCCGAGGCGCCGGCGATGGTCGAAACACGCGAGCGCCCCGCCGACCAGAACGATTACGGCGCTGCGGCCGCGAATGATTACGAGGCGCTGGCGCGCGACCTCGCCGATGTGCGCTCGCTCTCCGCGAAGGACCTCGACGCGGTGGTGCGCATCGACCGGCGCCTGACGGGACACGACCGCGGCGCTTACATGAAGCACAAGCTCGAGGAGGCGCTCGCCGACTCCGGCATCCGTGTCTCGCTCGTCGCCCGCATCGAGGACAGCGTCGCTGGCTACCTCATGGCGAGCGCCGATTACGGCGACTTCGGCCGCACCGAGCCGGTTGCCATCATCGACACGATCGGCGTCGATCCGGGCTTCGCGCACCGCGGCGTCGGCCACGCGCTGCTCTCGCAATTGCTCGTCAATCTCGGTGCGCTGCGCATCGAGCGTGTCGAGACCGTGCTCGCCAAGGACAACCTCGACCTGCTCGAGTTCTTCTACCACGCGGGTTTCGGTCCGAGCGATCGGCTCGCCTTCGTCAAGTACCTGGCTTGAACGATTGGCGGCCCGACCGCCTGCTCGAGGGCTTCGAAGCTCTCGAGCAGCGTTTTGCCGACGACTATGACGGCGAGGTGGTCGCCACGCTGGTGCGCCTGCCGGCAAGGGCTGCGCCGCGCGGCGCCGTGCTCTACGTACACGGCTTTATCGATTATTTTTTCCAGCACCACCTGGCCGAGCGCTTCGCCGCGGAGGGCTACGCCTTCTACGCGCTCGACTGCCGCAAGCACGGCCGCTCGCTGCGCGCGCATCAGCATCCCTGCTTCTGCAAGGACCTGCACGAGTACTTCGTCGACATCGACTGGGCGCTCGGCCTGATCGACGCGCCGCTGCTGCTCGCCGGGCATTCGACCGGCGGCCTGCTGTGCGCGCTCTACGCGCATGAAGGCGAGCGCCGCGAGCAGGTCCGTGCCCTGTGGCTGAACAGCCCGTTCTTCGCCTTCAACCCGCCGCCCGAACGCCGTTGGCTGCTCCCGCTCGCGGCCCGGCTCGGCGCGCTGCTGCCGTTTGCCAGCGACAAGGGCGGCATCCGCCCCGAGTACATCGAGGGCCTGCACCGGAAATGGGGTGGCGAGTGGGACTTCGACCTCGGCCTCAAGCCGCACCTGGGCTTTCCGGTTTACTTCGGCTGGCTGCGCGCGATCCGCAAGGCGCAGGCGCAATTGCAGGCGGGCCTCGCGATCGAATGCCCGGTGCTGCTCATGCATTCGGACGAAGCCGACGTCATCCTCGACTGGCGCCACATGACGCGCTGGGGACCCGGTCTCGGCAACGACGTCACGCTCGCTGCGTTTCCCGGTGGCGTGCACGACCTGGTGCTGTCGCGGCGCGCGATCCGCGATGCGGTGTTCGCGCGGCTGTTCAGCTGGGACCTGACAAAGACTTACAAGAACGCGTAGTCCAAACCGGCTAACCGCGCGGCCAGGAAAGCGCGAACAAAATCACATAATCCGCCGAAAGCGGAAAAACCTCACGCATTTCGCAGGTCGTAGTTCACGCCGCGGCGCGCCACGGGGCGGGACCCTCGCGTTGACCATCGCCGTGACGAAACCCTAGCCTCTGTAACAACGCGGCGACACCCGCCACTCAGATCTAGCGCGCGAGGAAATCATGGGCAAAAAGCATTTCGGCCACTGGTTCGGCAAAGGGCATTGGCCCCACAAGCACGGGTACCACAAGCATGGCAAGGTACTCGGCACGAACGACGACGACTCGCTTGAGGGGTCGCAGAAGAACGACTACATCGTCGGGCGCAAGGGTGACGACGAACTCTTCGGCTTCGCCGGCAACGACAAGCTCAAGGGCGGCCGGGGCGACGACGAGCTCTACGGCGGCGAGGGCAACGACAAGCTGTACGGCGGCAAAGGCAACGACACCCTCGAAGGCGGCGCGGGCAGCGACAAGGTCTACGGCGGCAAGGGCGACGATCTCGCCATCTACTCGATGTCGGCCAATCTGAGTGGCGAAGCCTGCGGCTCGGGGCCGCGCGACTTCTACGACGGTGGTCGCGGCAAGGACACGCTGCAGCTCAAGCTTACCGAGGACCAGTTCGAGCTTGCCTCGGTGCAGGAAGACATCGCCCGCTTCGAGGCGTTTCTGCTGGACAACGGCTGCGGCGGACGCGGCAAGGTCTTCACGTTCGAGAGCTTCAACCTCAAGGTGCGCAACTTCGAGAAGCTCGACATCGTGATCATCAAGAACGCCGCTCCGGTCGCGGTCGCCGAAGCGTACGCCCTGGACGAGGACTCGGTGCTGGTCCCGGTCAACGGCGTGCTCGCCAACGACAACGACCCCGACGATCAGCCGCAACCCCTCAGCGCCGTGCTGGTCGACGGACCGGATCACGGCGAGCTGGTGTTCAACGACGACGGCTCGTTCAGCTATACGCCGGACGACGATTATTTCGGCGACGACAGCTTCACCTACCAGGCGAGCGACGGCCAGGACCTGTCCGCGGTGACGACGGTCGCGCTCACCGTGCACGAGGTGAACGACGCGCCGGTCGCGAATACAGATTTCGCGACGGTTGAGGAGGACAGCAAACACAACACGATCGACGTGCTCGGCAACGACTCGACCGGGCCGGACAATGAATCCGGACAGACCCTGAAAGTCATCGAGGCCTTCGCCTCGCACGGCAGCGTGGTCATCAAACCGGACGGCACCCTCGATTACACGCCGGATGCGGATTTCTTCGGCGAAGACGTCATCGAGTACACGATCGAGGATGACGGCACCACGGCGGGTGCCGCGGACCCGCTCCAGTCGACAAGCCAGGTGATGGTGACGGTCACCGAGGTCAACGACGCGCCGACTGTGGTCGACGACGATCTGGAGGTGACCAGGAACAGCGACGGCAGCCCGATTGTAATCCAGGTGAGCGACCTGCTCGCCAACGATCTCGCGGGTCCCGACAACGAATCCGGGCAGACGCTCAAGATACTGACGGAAGATGGCAGGCTGCCGCCGATGACGCCGCGCGGAGGAACGCTCGAGTTCGACGAGGATACACAGACCATCTGGTACACGCCACCCGATGCGTTTCCCACGCTGCCGGATGGCACCGTAATCAACATGGATCGCTTCGGTTACTGGATCGAGGACGACGGTACGACCGACGGTGTGTCGGATCCGTTGACAGACCGTGGGTTCGTTTACATCACGGTCAACGAGCCGGTAGATTTGATAGCCTAATCCCCTCGCAGCGGGAAACGCAGGCCGCGCGCCTAGACGCTGCCGCCGCACTAAGCCGCGCCGGCTTTCGCCAGCGCGCTGTCGAGCGCGGGCCACGCGCGCGCTCGATTGGAAGGTTGCCCTTTCTCAAGCGCACTGCAGGCGCGCCACGCGCTCAAACGCAATGGGATAAGCTCGCTCGAGCCGAGCGCAGCGGCGACATGTTGGCCGTCGCTGCTTCCAGACATCGATCGCGTTGTTTAATCCTTGCGTCTCTGCCGGCACGCACAACGGAACAAAGCGATAAGCGATCGTAGACCGCCGAGGAACAGTTCACACTTTTTGCTTTGCTTTTACGTCGAGTAGTTCCTCGACCGCATCGAAGCCCAATCACTAGCCTCGTGATCGTCTGACAAACCTTCACGATCAACCGGCATTCGAGGCAAGCATGGGCTATCGACATCATCACCACTGGTTCGGCCACTCACACTGGCATCACGCTAATCATCATCACTTCCGTCACCACGCCGACGACTACCTGTTCGGTCGTCGCGGCGACGACAGTCTCGTCGGGACGGATCGGAGCGAGGTGATCATCGGCCGCAGGGGCAACGACGAGCTGTTCGGAAACGGCGGCAAGGACTGGCTCTTCGGCGGCAAAGGAAAGGACGAACTGTTCGGCGGCGACGGCAACGACAAACTCTACGGCGGCAAAGGCGACGACCTGCTCGACGGCGGCGCCGGCAACGACAAGGTCTTCGGCGGCAGGGGCGACGACACCGTCGTACACTCGCTGGCGGAGAACGCCGACAACGGTGGCTGCGGCAGGGGCGACTATTACGACGGCGGCAAAGGCCATGATGTCCTGCGGCTGATCCTGACGGAAGACGAACAGCTCGATGCCGCGGTACAAGCCGACATCGCGGCCTTCCAGGACTTTCTCGCGGAGAATCCCCGCGGCTGCGGCCGGAACGGGGAAGTATTCAAGTTCGAGAGCTTTGATCTCCAGGTACGCAATTTCGAGGCGCTCGAGATCGTGGACGCCGAAGGGCCATCGCTAGACACCGGCGCTCCATCTCCGGGCGGCGCACCGCTACCGGTGGTTGATAACACCGCTCCGCAGGGCGTGGACGATCGTTTCGAAACGCTCGAGGACCAGGCGGTCATCATCGACGTCCTCGCCAACGACAGCGATGCCGACGGTGATGCGCTGAGCGCGGCGGTGGTCGACGGACCGCTGCACGGCACGCTGGAGATGAACGCCGATGGAACGTTCACCTACACGCCGGATGCCGACTACAACGGCTTGGATAGCTTTACCTATCGCGCGAACGACGGCGTTGACGAGTCCGAGCTTGCGAGCGTAGAGATCGACGTGACCCCGGTCAACGACGCGCCACGCATGGTAGGCGAACTGGATTTGGAACCCCTGCAGGCGTACCAGAACGTCCGCATCGACATCCTCTCGCTGTACGCGCCCGGGCCAGAGGACGAGTCGGGCCAGGCGATGGATTTCGAACTGGCGGACACGGTCTTTTTCACGGCCTACGGCGTCGCGGGCAAGACGCCGGAAAACACCATCAGCTACACCCCTCTCTCGGTGCCCGCCGGTGGCGGCATCGATAGCGTCGAATACACGGTCTTCGACGACGCGGGCGGCTCGACAACGGAGACTCTAGAGTTCCAGCTGATCTGATCTGATCGGTCACCGCCGCTGCCGCCGCCAGACCGGCAGCGCGTACGCGCGCGCCACCTCGCCCCGGCACCGCCCGAATCGCCCTAAACTAGCGCCTCCAGGGGATCGCCACGGCCCCCGAGGAGGCGCGCATGCTTGCACCCGCAAAGAGCGGTGAGGAGGCCACGACGTTGGAGGCTGCGTCGTCGTCGCCCGAGACCCGGCCGCCGCGCTACTACCACGTCCTGCAGTTCGTGCTGATCAACGTCGTCTCGGCGGCGCTCTGCGCCGCCGCCTGGCTGGAAGGCTGGCTCGAAGGCGCCTTCACCGGCTACAGCCTGTGGCTGTGCCTGGTCATCATCGCGGTGTTCCTCTACGGCCTCGGCTACTGCGGCCTGTGCCTCTGGTGCGTGGTGCGGGAGCACGATGACGTGCAAGCCGGCGCGGCGCAGCCCCAGTCGCGCAGCGCCCGCTACCGGGCGCAGGCGCGCGGCGCGGGCGCCGAAAGCCGCGCCACGGCCGCACAGCTGCTGCGCATGCAGCTCGCGCAGGCGCCCGCCACCGTACGCCACATCGCCGGTATCCTCGTCCTCCTAGGGCTGGTTGGCACCGTGATCGGCTTCATCGTTGCCCTCTCGGGGGTCGATCCGCAGAAAGTGCCCGCCGTCGACAACGTCGCACCGATGGTCGCGCGGCTCATCAACGGCATGTCGATCGCGCTGTACACGACGCTCATCGGCTCGGTCTTGCACCTCTGGCTGATGCTCACGCAGCGCATCCTGGCAGGCGGTGCGCTCGCGCTGTACCAGGTGACGGTCGAGCAGGGAGAACGCGATGCTCGAGCTTGAGGACTTCGACGACGAACCCTCGGGCACGGTGTTCCGCGACGTGCTGATGCTGGCGCTGATCGGCTTCGTCGCGATGGTCATCATGCTGCTGCCGCACCTGAGCGAAAGGCGCGACGAGAACCGCGATACGCATGCGCCCGGCAACGTCGTCGTCGAGATCCACTGGCCGGACGACCTTCCGGTGGACGTGGATCTCTGGGTGCAGGCCCCGCGCGACGTGCCGGTGGGCTTCTGGAACCAGGGCAGCCGCTTCTTCAACCTGCTGCGCGACGACCTCGGGCTCGAAAACGACGCCACCGGGCGCAACTACGAGGTCTCCTACAGCCGCGGCATTCCGGCGGGCGAGTACACCGTCAACGTGCACATGTACGGCACGGTGCCGCTCGGCGCGCGCGTCGCGGTACGGGTCGTCGTCAGCGTGAAACCGAAATACGGCGAACTGCGCCAGTTGCTCGAGACGCGCGTCGAACTCACGCATCGCAACCAGGAAGAGACCGCGTTCCGCTTTCAGCTGACCGAAGTGGGCGAGCTGGTGCCCGGCAGTGTGACGACTCTGCGCCGGCGGCTCATCACCGCCCCGAGCTCGTGATCGAGCCGCTCTACCTGCTGTTCGCCGGCGCGACGATGCTCGCGGCGCTGCTCGCGGCGATCGCGATTCGTGCGCCGCGCGCTGTTCCGCTGAGAATTCTGGCCGTCGTGCTCACCGCCGCGTACATCCCCTTTGCCTACCTCGGTCTCACCGAGATCCTGGCGCGGCCCAAGCCGATGACGCACGAGTGGTTCAACGCCGCAGCCAAGCACGCCATGGTGCTCGGTGTGAGCCTGCACGAAGGCAAGGCGATCTACCTCTGGCTGCGCGTCGACGATTCCCTAGAGCCGCGCTACTATCGCCTGCCCTGGCAGCAGCGCAACGCGGAGAAGCTGCAGAAGGCGATCGACGAGGCCGCCGAGGAGGACGATATCGGCGTGCGCATCGACAACCCGTTCTCCCGCCACTCCTGGACCAACCAGGGCGAGATCAACGTCGAGCTCGTGCGTCCGCCGGTGCCGCCCCTGAAGTTGCCTCAGCCGCCGCCGCGCATCTTCAATCCGCGCGAGCAGCAGGTACGCGCGCCGCTATAGCTCGGGCCAGCGCTCGGTCCAGCCTTCGCTCGCCTCGTACAGCGCGCCGATGCGCAGCAGGGTCGGCTCGTCGTGCAGACGGCCGACGATCTGCAGGCCGATCGGCAGGCCGTCGGCGCCGAAACCGCAGGGCACGGTCATCGCCGGATGGCCGGTGATGTTGAAGGGCAGCGTGTACGGAAACAGGTTGCCGCGCAGCTCGCCCACCACCGTGCCGTCGATCTCGATGGGCTCGAAAGGGTCCTGCTCGACCGGCAGCGCGGTGCGCGCGAGCGTCGGCGTGAGCAGCACGTCGTTCTTCTCCAGCCAGCCCTGCACGCGGCGAAACAGCGCCGTGCGCTCGAACATCGCGCGCTGATAGTCGACCGCGCTCCATTGCGCGCCGACCTCGACCTGGCGCAGCAACGACGGCGACATGCGCGCGCCGTGATCGCGGATCAGCGCGCCGAAGCGCGCACGCCAGCTGGCGTGGTTGATGACGCGCCAGATCGGCTCCATCTGCGGCACCGCTTCGCTCAGCTCGACCAGTTCCGCACCGAGCTCCGCAAACCGGCGTAGCGCCGCCTCGAAGGCGGTGCGCACGTCGCGCGCGACCGCCGTGTTGCCGAGGGTGAGCGACCAGAGGATGCGCCGCCCCTCGAGGTCGCCCTCGGCGCGCGCCGCGGCAGCGAAGTCCTGCGGCGCCAGGCCGATCGACCAGGGGTCGCTCGGATCGGCCCCCGCCATCGCCGCGAGCTGCAGCGCGGTATCCATCACGGTGCGCGACAACGGCGTGACGTAGGTGTAGTTGCCGAAGGCGTCCTGCACCTGGCTGTGCGGCACGGTGCCGAGCGTCTGCTTGAGGCCGACGAGGCCGCAGCAAGCGGCCGGGATGCGCGTCGAGCCGCCGCCGTCGGTGGCGATGCCGAGCGGTCCGAGGCCCGCTGCCACGGCCGCTGCTGCACCGCCGCTAGAGCCACCGCAGCTCCGTGACCTATCCCAGGGATTGCAACTACGACCGAAGAGCGGCGCGTCGGTGAGCGACTTGTGGCCGAACTCGGGCGTCGTCGTCTTGCCGAGCAGGATGCCGCCCGCGGCCTTCATGCGCGCGGCGGCCACCGCATCCTCGTCCGGCACGTTGTGCTCGTACACCAGCGAGCCGAAGGTGGTGCGCACGCCGGCGGTGTTGACCAGGTCCTTCACCGCGTAGGGCACGCCGTGCAGGAGGCCCAGCCGTTCCCCGTCCATCACCGCCTGCTCCGCCCGCCGCGCGGCATCGAGCGCGGCGTCGTGGCACACCGTGATGAAGGCGTTTAGCGTGGGCTGCAACCGGTCGATGCGCTCGAGCACGCCCTTCGTCAGCTCGACGGGCGAGACCTGCCTGGTCGCGACGAGGCGCGCGAGCGCGTGCGCCGGCTGCTGCCACAGCGCAGCGCTCATCCCAGCCCCGGATCTGGCGCGCGGCGCGCCCTGCCCCCGTTCGGTTCAGGCACTTGCGTTCTCGGCGCCTGCGGCAATGCCGAGTTCGGCGAAGGCGTGCTGGAAGGCAGTCTCCGTGTCGAGCCCAAGCGCATCGTTGAACTTGTTCCACGCCGCGCACAGCGCCAGGCGCATGGTCAGATCGACGATCTGGCGCTCGGAAAAATGCGCCTTCAGCTCGGCAAACAGCGTGTCGTCGACGCGCTGCGGCACGCTGGCGAGCGCCTCGGCGTAGCGCACCACCAGCCACTCCTCGTCCGACCACAGCCTGCGGTCCGACCAGGCGTCGTTCTGGATTGCCTCAAGCTGCGCGGTTTTCAGTCCCGCGCCATGCGCGAGCGGCGCATGGTGCTGCACGCAGTACCGGCAGGCATTGACGCGCGACACCACCAGGATGCCGAGCTCGGTCAGCTTGCGGTCGATCGAAGGCTCGGCGGCGAAGGCCTCGTAGACCTTGAAGAGCGCCTGCAGAAGCGCCGGGTTGTGCGCCAGCGCGCGCACCTGGTTGCCGAACAACGTCGGCCCGGGCAGCGTGCTGCCCTGCGACACGGCGTCGGCGCGATCGTAGAGAGGGCCGAGCGATGCATCGGCCTGCCCTTTCTCGAGCAGCCGGACGCGCGTAACGTTCGAGTCGGACATGAGGATCCCCCGTAGACGGGTAACCCCCGCGATTCTAGCGGCGTTCGCCGCTCATCCGTGCAGGCCCTGGTACTTCTCCATCAGCTGCTCGGGCGTCTCCTGGTAGTCCGGATTGACCTCGATGCAGTCCGCCGGGCAGACCAGCTTGCACTGCGGCTCGTCCTCGGCGCCGACGCACTCGGTGCAGCGAAACGGATCGATCACGTAGATCGGATCGCCAACCGCGATCGCATCGTTCGGGCACACCGGCTTGCAGGCATCGCAGGCGGTGCAGTTGTCGTCGATCATCAAGGCCATCGTGGTCTCCCGGTGCTCAGGCCGCGGCGCGCGACTCGAGCTCTTTCAGTTTGCCGTGGCGGAACGCGCCCCAGAGCGCCGCGCCGATCGCGCCGGCATAGATCGAATCCGGGTGGCTCACCGCCGTCAGTCCGGTGATTTTCTCGTTGACCAGCTCTTCCTGCAACGCCGCGAGCAGGCCCTCGTCGAGCGCGAGCCCCCCGGTGAGCAGTACGGTGCCCTTGGTGATGCCGGTGACCTTGAGCAGCTTCGCCAGGCGCGAGGCCATCGACAGATGAATGCCCTTGAGGATGTCGGCCGTGGCAATGCCGCGCGAGACCATGTTGATGACGTCGGTCTCGGCGAGCACGGCGCAGATCGAGCTCACCTTTTCCGGGTTCTGCGCGGTCTTCGACAGTGCGCCGATCTCCTCGACCGCGACGCCCAGATAGCGCGAGATGTTCTCGAGGAACTGTCCCGAGCCCGAGGCGCACTGGCTGGTCATCTTGTAGGAGAGCACCTTGCCCCGCTCGTCGATATAGATGGCGCGGCCGTTGAGCGCCCCGATGTCGACCACCGCGCGCGCTTCCGGATTGAGATACACGCCGCCGCGCGCGTGGGTGGTCATCGAATAGAAGTGGCCGGTGGCGAACTTGACGTTTTCGCCCTCGCCCGTGGTCGCGATATAGGCGATGTCGTTCGGCGCGAGCCGGGCTTCTGCCAGGACCTCGTCGTAGCCCTGCGTGGCGAGCTCCATCGGATCGCGCCGCCGGATGCGCTCGGACCGTCTCGCGAGCCAGGTATGCTGGTCGCCGTCGTTTGCGAACAGCGTGGTCTTGACCACGCCCGAGCCGATGTCGATGCCAATCGTGTGGATTGCCGTCATTTTCGTGCCTCCGCGACCTTGCCTTCCTCGACCACCGCGCGCCAGGCGAACGTCGCGCCGCCGAGCGCGCCGGTGAAGATCGAGTCCGGGTCGATGTTGAGCGTCATCTCGCCGTAGTTTTCCGTCACCAGCTCCCGGAGCGCCTTCACCGCGGCTTCATTCTTCGCCACGCCGCCGGTGAAGGTGAACTCGTCGCGGATCCCGCCGGAGCGCGCCAGGATCGACATTGCACGCAGGATGATCGCGCGGTGCAGGCCGGCCATGATGTCCTCGCGCTTCTCGCCGAGCGAGAGCCGGTCGCGCAGCTCGGCGCCGGCGAACACGGTACAGGTCGAGTTGATGCGCACCGTCTTGGTCGCCTTCATGGCGAGGGGCCCCAACTCGTGCAGGCCCATGTTCATCTCGTCGGCGATGTAGCCGAGGTAGCGCCCGCAGCCCGCCGCGCAGCGGTCGTTCATCTGGAACGACTCGACGATGCCCTGCCGGTCGACCTGAATCGCCTTGGTGTCCTGGCCGCCGATGTCGAGCACCGTGGCCGTTTTGGGGTACATCACGTGCGCGCCCAGGCCGTGGCAGAGGATTTCGGAGCGCACGTGCTCCTTGGAGAACGGCAGGCGGGCGCGGCCGTAGCCGGTGCCGATGACGTAGCTTTCCTCGAGCGGCGTGTCGATCACGCCCTGGATCGGTGCGCGGATGGCCTCGCCGCGCTTGGCCGCCTCGGGCAGTACGCGGAAGGTGCGATCAAGCGCGGCCAGCAGGTTCTTCGAGATCGAATCGCCGTACTCGCGGTTCTCGACCTCGATGATCGAGCGGTCGAAGATGTTGAGCAGAAAGTCATAGCGCAGCTCCGCCGCCTTGGCCACTTCCTCGCCGATCGCCAGGTAGCGGCTGCCCGCGATGTCGCGGAAGAAGTCGCTCTTGCGCTTCGCGCCGGGCGCGAAGAGCTCGGGCGCCTCGAGCTTCAGCCGCCGGAAGGTCTCCTCCAGGGCCGCCCTCACCGGCTTGGCGAAGTCGCCGAACTTGCCGCCGTCGACATTGCGCCCGCAGACGGCCTCGAGGTCCGCCAGCTGCTCGGTGAACTGCTCGAGCCGGAAGTCGCGCTCCAGCTGGCCGACGAACGCGTCCAGCCCGCCGTTCAGCGCGCCGCTCTTCTTCAGCGCGCCGCGAAACAGATGAAAGCGCGCGTTCACCAGCGCTTCCTGCTTGGCAATGTTCGCCGCCGTGTCGTAGTTCGAGCGCGAGTTGGTGATGCCGCGCCCGAGGATGTTGCGCTCCTCGTCGATCACCACCGACTTGGTGGTGGTCGAGCCGAGGTCGATGCCGATGAAACAACGCATGGCGGGCTCCTCAGTGCACCGCGGCGCCCGCAGCGGTGCGCTTCTGCTTGATCATCTGGAAATAGCTTTCGAGCCGGTTCTTGATGTTCGCCGCCGAGAAATAGCGCGGATCGACCAGGTCCGACTCGATGAACGCCGCCGGCTTGCCGGTGCGCTTCTCCACCTCGCGCAGCATGAGCAGCTGCCCGGCCGAAAAGCTGTTGCAGCTCTTGATCGAGTTGATCAGCAGGCCGTCGGCCTGGTATTCGTCGAGGTACCTGCAGATCATGTCGATGCGCTGCGGGAAGTTGAGGTTGGTGTAGCAGCCGAGGCAGTACTCGGCGAGCGACTCGAGCGGGTGATCCGGGTCGTGGCGGAAGCCGAAGTCGTACACGCCGCCGACCTTCGAATAGGTCGAAGCGACGACCACCGCGCCTTCCTCGTAGAACATCTTCCAGAAGTCACGGAAATGCGTCCAGTTGGGGGGGCCCTCCACCACCAGCCGGTATTTTTCGTCCTCCAGCTCGCCTTCCGGGGTCACCGGCCCCTTCTTCGCACGCACGCGCTCTTCGATTTCGGCGCGCAGCACGCGGTAGTACTCGGTCGCCTCGGGCGCGCCGCGGAACGCCGTAAAGATCGGCCCGATGTAATACACCCCGCCGAAGTAGCCATCGATCGGGCTCGGCCGGTTCTTCGCCGAGTGTAGAACCGCGACGAGGTCCTCTTCCGCCTTGGTCGACTCCCGCATGTACTGGCGCAGGCGGTCGATGTCGAACTTCACGCCCGAGACGCGCTCGAGCGTGGGGATCACCTTCTCCTTCAGCTGCTTGACGACGTACTCGCGCATGTTGGGCGAGATGTGGCCGTCGCCCTGATAGGGCACGTGCAGCATCACCGTCTCGCAGTCGTATTTCTGACGCACCAGCTCGAACCACTTCATGAAGGTAAAGCAGCCGGTGTACGAGAGCAGCAGCACGTCGGGCCGCGGCAGCTTCTCGCCGGTCGGTCCGACCTCGCCCTGCAGCATCATGCCGAGGTCGGCCTTGACGTAGGTGCAGACGTCCTCGGAGTGGCCGTCACGCTCGGCGTCCATGATCATCTTGCCGGATTTCTTGCGCATGCCGTTTTGCAGCGCGTTGGTCTCGGGCAGGCTGCGCGCGAAGTCGAAGCACATCAGCAGCTCGTTCAGGTTGCCCGGCACGAAGGTCGCCGACACCTTGCGCCCGGTTTCGTGCGCGGTGGCCAGCTCGTGGTAGTTGCGGTTGATCATCTCCTTCTGTAGCAGCATCGCGTCCTCCTTCTGGACGTTCTGCGGCTTCTTCTGGCTCTGCGGCATCTGAATCGTCGCCATGCTGTCTCCTTGGGGTCAGACCTCTGTGGATAACTTCCACCGGGGCCGTCGACTATCCAATGTCATCGAATGAAGTTATCCACAGGGGTCTGACCCCGTTGTCGCGCCTAAGCGGCGCTCCAAAGTTTTATCGAATCGGCAAACGTTCCGGCCTGCTCGCGGATCGGCGCCATCTGCCCGGTGTTCTCGGCGTACTTGAACGCGGTGTACGGCACCTTGTGCTTGGCGAGCACCTCCTGCAGCATCGGGCGCTCGAGCAGCGCCGGGTCGCAGAACGACGGCGCGGCGAAGATCACGCCTTCGGCGCCGCGGCTCTTGACCTGGTGCAGCAGGAACTGGCCCTTGTCCTCGCGCCGCTCGTCGTACTTCGGCGAGGACTGCACCGAGTGGTGCAGGAAGGCCTTCGACAGCGCCCTGAGCGGGTCGCCGTCGGTCGGCACCGTCTCGCGCAGCCAGCGCGAGACGAGCACGAAGTCGTCATCCACCACGTAGCAGCCCGCCATCTCGATGGACTTGATGAGCGACAGCGGCGGCTGCTCGCAGAACGCGCCGGTCAGCACGACGCGCGCGTTGTCCTTCTTCGGCCGTTCCTCCGCCTTGATCGCGGCGAGGTAGTCGCGTACCAGCCGCGTGTGTTCCTCGGGCGGCAGCACCATCCCGGCGCGCAGCACCAGGTAAACCTCCGAGGTCGGTGCCTGCCAGGGGGCTTGCGCGCGGTAGGCGTAGAGCTCGGCGATCGCCGCGCGGTTGTCGTTGTACACGGCGATTGACGCGCGCAGTTGGTCGTCGCTGATCGGCTTGCCGCGCAGCTTGGCCAGATCCTCGCGCACCTGCTGCATCTCGTGCACGTAGAACTCGCCGCCGATCGAGTCGTCGTAGTTCTGCGGAACGTCGACGTAGCGCACGTATTTGTCCTTGAACATCAGCTGCCACATGCCCGAGAGATTGCGGATCACGTCGCAGATCGAAGGGAACAGCATGCCGTCGAGGCAGTCCAGCCGGCCCGTCAGCCCGAGCTCGACGGTGGAACGCGGGATGCGGCAGATATAGCTCTGGTAGTAGGCGTCCCCCTGGATCACCTCGATCTGGTCGCCGCCGCCGAAGATGCCCACCGGCAGCATGTCCGCGGCGTGAATGATCTCGCGCGGGACGTAGATCGGCATGTAGCCGATGGCCTTGCGCCCCGGCTGCCCCGCCTTCCATTCCTTCACGGCGTTGAAATCGAGGTCCTCGAACAGCCGCTCGCAGCGTGCGACGATGTCGGTCAGCTTCATGTCACGGGCTCCTCAACGGTTTTGCCACTTGGGCGCGCGCTTCTCGATGAATGCCGCGAGGCCCTCGTTTGCATCGTGCGTTTTCATCAGGCCATCGAGGTAGAGCTTTTCCACCTCGGCGAGCCGGCGTTTCACTTCCGGCAGCATGGCGCCGCGCGCAGCGCGCAGCGCATAGCCGAGCGCCGCTGCGCTCTTGTCGGCGAGCTGGGCGTCGAAGTACGCGAGCGCAGCCGCGGCGGGGTCTTCGGCGAGCTCCGCCACCAGCCCCAGCGCCTGCGCCTCGGCCGCCTTCAGCGGGCGGCCGGAAAACAGCAGGTCTTCGGCAGTCTGCTGATTGACGCGGTAGGGCAGCAGGCAGGATGCGGCCGGCGCGAATACCGCAAGCTTGATCTCCGGCTGGCCGAGGTGTGCGTCGGGCGATGCGAAGATGCGGCTCGCGGCGAGTGCCACCTCGAGACCGCCGCCGAGGCACTGCCCCTGCACCGCCACCAGAATCGGCGCCGGCCATTCGAGCATCTTCAGGATCAGGCCGTGCAGCGCGGCGAGCATGGCCGCACAGTTCTGCGGCAGGTGCTCCTCGACGCTCGCCCCAAAGGAGAAATTCGGCCCCTCGGCGTCGAGCAGTGCGCCGGTCACGCCATCGTCGCCGCGGTGCTTGTCGAAGGCCGCGGCGAGCGCGCCGATCATCTGCGCGTCGACGATGTTGGCCTTCGGGCGCGCGAGGCGCAGCCGCAGCAGCCGGCCTTCCCGGTCGAGCCAGACTTTGAGCGGCTCGCTCATGCCGTTTTCTTGGCCTTCGGCTGGATCGCATCGTGCAGCGGGCCCACCCAGCCCTCGCCCGCAGCGAGCATCTGCCGCAGCCGCACGAAGTCCACCTCGCGGTCGTCTTTGGTGCCTTCGTTGAACGCCGTGAACCCGGCGCGCGCCTCGGTCACCATGTTGAGCGCGAGCCAGGCGCGTGCGTCTTCCTTGTTGCGGTTCCAGGCTTCGAGCTTCGGCTTGCGCAGCTCCTCGATGGTCTTGGTGGTGCAATCCGGGAAGGTGAGCAGGATCTTGGCGCAAAGCTCCTCGATCTTGGCGTCCAGCATCGAGAGATCCACGCCGCCCTTGGCGAGTAGCGCCTTGCCGGCCTTGAGCGCGTCGCCGGTCTTGGATCTGCCGAACACCAGCCGGCCGTAGTCGTCGTAGACGCGGTCGGTCACGACCAGAGGATTGGCGACGAACTGCCCGTCGACCTTCAGCGCCGGCACGATGTCGCTGATCATGCCCATGTGGTACGCCTCGTGGGCCGAGAAAGGCTCGCACAGCACGCAGGCCGCCATCGCGCGTTCGGCACCGACGATTACCGGCAGGAAGTCGGTCGCACCCCCGATCGGTGCCGAGCCGTGCTTGGGTCCGGCCTGGCCGAAGCGCGCCAGGTCCTGGGCGACGGTGAAATCGCAGGCCATGCCGATCTCCTGCCCGCCGCCGATGCGCATGCCGTTGACGCGGCAGATCACGGGCTTGTCGCAGGCCAGGATCGCCGACACCATGTCGTTGAACAGCCGCATGTACTGGCGGTATTCCTGCGGATGGCCGGCGTAGTACTCGGCGTATTCCTTGGTGTTGCCGCCGGTGCAGAACGCCTTGTCGCCGACGCCGGTGAACACCACGCTCGAGACCTCGCGCGCATTGGACGCGGCGCGGAAGGCGAGGATCACGCCTTTGACCATGTCGGTGGTGTA
>JBFFEY010000064.1:0-16526 GCA_041558415.1 Burkholderiales bacterium
GAGACGCACGAGTACACCGACATGTACCCGGGCATGGCGAAGACCGCGCGCGACGAGGGCTTCGGCGAGATTGCCGACTGGTTCGAGACGCTGGCCAAGGCCGAGCGCAGCCACGCCAACCGCTTCCAGAAGGCGCTCGACAACCTCGAGTAAAGATGCGCGATGCCCTGCACTGCAGCACGACGTGCTGCAGTGCAGGGCCTAACATTCAGAAAAAACGTCGCTCCGTTTGGAGCTTGCGTCACACACGCTCGACTTCAACATGACCGTACGCGAAGGCAGCCTCGAAGCCCCCACCCGGCACGCGCTCGACTGGCGCAATCCGGATTTTTACGACGAAGCCAAGCTCGACAAGGAGCTCGAGCGCGTCTACGACATCTGTCACGGCTGCCGGCGCTGCGTGAACCTGTGCACAGCGTTCCCGACGCTGTTCGATCTGGTCGACGAGAGCTCGACGATGGAAGTCGACGGCGTCGACAAAAAGGACTTCTGGAAAGTCGTCGACCAGTGCTACCTGTGCGACATGTGCTACATGACGAAGTGTCCGTACGTGCCGCCGCACGAGTGGAACGTCGACTTTCCGCACCTCATGCTGCGCGCCAAGGCGGTCAAGTTCAAAAAGGAAGGTGCGCGCTTTCGCGACCGCCTGCTGAGCTCGACCGATGCGCTCGGCAAGCTGGCCACAATCCCGGTCGTGGTGCAGACGGTGAACGCGGCGAACAAGATGCCGCTCGCGCGCGGGATGATGGAAAGCGTGCTTGGCGTGGCAAAGCAGCGCGAGCTGCCGGACTACGCGAGCCGGAAGTTCCGCCCCAACGCCGCCACCTCCCGCACGCACGCGGTGAAGGACGGCAAGAACACGCCGGGCAAGGTCGCGATCTACTCCACTTGCTACGTGAATTACAACGAGCCCGGCATCGGCCACGACCTGCTCGCCATCCTCGAGCACAACGCCATCCCCTACCTCATCGTCGAGAAGGAGGCCTGCTGCGGCATGCCGAAGCTCGAGCTCGGCGATCTGGAGACGGTTGCCAAGCACAAAAACATCAACATTCCGCCGCTGGCGAGGCTCGCCAGGGAAGGCTACGCGATCCTCACCCCCGTGCCCTCCTGCACGCTGATGTTCAAGCAGGAGCTACCGCTCATGTTCCCGGACGACGCCGACGTCAAGGCGGTACAGGAGGCGATGTTCGACCCGTTCGAGTATTTTGTCCTACGCAACAAGGACGGCCTGCTGAACACCGACTTCAAGGGTGGTCTGGGCAAGGTGTCGTACCACATTCCCTGCCATTCGCGCGTGCAGAACATGGGGCAGAAGACGCGCGAGATGCTGCAGGCCATTCCAGGCACCGAGGTGAACACCGTGGAGCGCTGCGCGGGTCACGACGGCACCTGGGGCGTGAAGACCGAGTACTACGCCAACTCGATGAAGATCGGCCGCCCGGTGTTCCGCCAGATGGGCCAGAGCCAGCCCGACTGGGTCAGCTCGGACTGCCCGATCGCGGGACGCCATATTCTGCAAGGCATGCGCGAAGCCGAGGACGGCGCGGGCAGCGCGCGCAAGGCGCATCCGCTCACGCTGCTGCGCACCGCCTACGGCATCTAGCGCCAGCCTGCGCTACACTGGGGGGCGACTGCGCAACTGAACGATGCAGCGCAGAGCATGGAGGGTACCCAGATGATGCGAGGGCTCGGTTGGCATGCGGCGGCAGTGGTCTGCGTTACAGCGCTTTTCGCGTTCACGATACCGGTTGCGCAGGCGGCCTGCGCCCACCCGCCCAATCCGGGCGTCGACTGGAGCAAGTGCCAGAAGCGCCGCCTCATCCTGCGCAGCGCGAACCTGGAGAACGCCCGCCTGGCCTCGGCTGACCTCGGACGCAGCGATCTGTCCGGCGCCAAGCTCGTTGCCGCCGACCTCGAGCGCGCCTCGCTTGACAACGCCCGCCTGATCGGCGCCGACCTGAGCCGAGCGAAGATGACCAAAGTCAACGTCTACCGCGCGAACTTGAGCGGCGCCAAGCTGGTTGGCGCGGACATGACCAAGGCCGAGATGCAGCGTGCAAACCTCGCCAAGGCGGACCTCAGCGGCGCCAACCTCACCAAGGCCGAGCTCGCGCGCGTCAATCTGCAGGGCGCGACACTCGACAACGCGCGTCTTGAGCGTGCGGAGCTGGCACGCGCCGAGCTGCAGGGAGCGCGCCTCAAGGACGCGAACATCAAGGGCGCGCACTTCTTCCAGACGCGCATCGAGGGCGTCGACTTGTCCAAGACCTCCGGGCTCACACAGCGCCAGCTCGACGACGCCTGCGGCGACGCGAAAACCAGGCTTCCCTCCGGGCTCAGCGCGCCGGCGAGCTGGCCCTGCCCCAGCGACGACTGAGCGTTTTGCTGTTCGCGGCGAGCGGCCTCAGGCCGCGTGCGCCGCGATGAAGCGCTTCACCGTCTCGGTGTCGGCCTCGATCACCTCATAGCGCTGCGGTCGCGACTCGAGGTCCTCGAAGCCCGCCGGCCGCTCGGGCGCGCGGCCGAGCGCCTCTCGAATCGTCTCGGCGAACTTCGCCGGCAGCGCGGTCTCGAGGCACACGAGCGGCACCTCGGGATCGCGATGCTCGAGTCCGACCTTGATGCCGTCGGCGGTATGCGGGTCGACCGTCACGCCGTAGCGCGCGTGCACCGCACGGATCGTCGCGATGCGGTCGGCGTGCGTGCTTCTGCCTGACAGGAACCCGGTCTCCGGCACGTTACGGAAGTACGGCGAGCCCGACAGGTCGAAAGTGCCGTGCAGTTCGAGCGCGGACCACAGCGCGCGCAGCTGGGCGCCGTCGTGCTCGAGCAGGTCGTAGACGTAGCGCTCGAAGTTCGAGGCCTTGGCGATGTCCATGGATGGACTGGAGGTCTCGATCACCTCGGCGCTCTTACGCACGCGGTAGCGCCCGGTGCGGAAGAATTCGTCGAGCACGTCGTTCTCGTTGGTGGCAAGGATGAGGCGGCGCAGCGGCAGGCCCATCGAGCGCGCGACGAACCCCGCGTAGATGTTGCCGAAGTTGCCCGAGGGCACGGCGACGTCGACCGGGTCGCCGTCCGCCGGCGCCGCGCGGTAATAGCCCCAGAAGTAGTAGACCACCTGCGCCAGCACGCGCGCCCAGTTGATGGAATTCACCGCGCCGATGCGGTAACGCGCCTTGAAGGCGGCGTCGGCGTTGACGCGCTTGACCACGTCCTGGCAGTCGTCGAACACGCCTTTCACCGCCAGGTTGTGGATGTTCGGGTCGCTTAGGCTGTACATCTGCGCGCGCTGGAAGGCACTCATGCGCCCGTGCGGCGAGAGCATGAATACCTGGATGCCGCGCTTGCCACGCAGCGCGTGCTCGGCGGCCGAGCCCGTGTCACCCGAGGTCGCGCCGAGGATGTTGAGGGACTCGCCGCGCTGGGCGAGGACGTGCTCGAACAGGTTGCCGAGCAGCTGCATCGCCATGTCCTTGAAGGCGAGCGTCGGACCGTTCGACAGCCCGAGCAGGTGCAGGCCCGGCTCCAGCGTCTTCAGCGGCACGATGTCGTCGGAGCCGAACGCCGCGCGCGTGTAGCTGCGCGCCACCAGCGCGCGCAGCACCTCGGGCGGAATATCGTCGATGAAAGGTTCGAGCACTGCGCAGGCGAGCCCGCGGTAATCGAGTTGGCGCAGCCGCGCGAGCTCGCCCGGCGCGAGGCGCGGAATCGACTCGGGCACGGCCAAGCCGCCGTCGGTGGCCAGCCCTTCTAGCAGGATGTCGCAGAAGCGCTGCGCGGGCGCCTGTCCGCGCGTGCTGACGTAGCGCACTACAGCAGTTCTTCCAGCCGGATGCGGGTCACTTTCCCGACCACCGTGCGCAATCGCTCGATGCGCGCGATCGCCGCGTCGACGTTCTTTTCGCGCGCAAGGTGCGTGAGCATCACGATGTCGACCCGCTCCTCGCCCTGTCCGGGCTCCTTCTGCACCATGGCGTCGATCGAGATGCGGCAGGCGGCGAGGATGCGCGTGATGTCGGCCAGTACGCCGGGGCGGTCGAGTACCCGCATGCGCAGGTAGTACGCGGTCTCGACTTCAGCGATCGGCAGGATTGGAGTCCTGGAAAGACGGTCGGGCTGGAAGGCGAGATGCGGCACGCGATGCTCGGGATCCGCGGTGATGAGCCGCGTCACGTCGACCAGATCCGCCACCACCGCACTCGCGGTAGGGTGGCTTCCGGCGCCGGCACCGTAGTACATCGTCGCGCCAACCGCGTCGCCCTTCACTAGGATGGCGTTCATCACGCCCTCGACATTGGCGATGAGGCGCTTCGCCGGCACCAGCGTCGGGTGCACCCGCAGTTCGATGCCGCGCCGCGCGCGGCGCGTGATGCCGAGCAGCTTGATGCGGTAGCCGAGTTCCTCGGCGTAGGCGATGTCCTCGCGCGTGAGCCGCGCGATGCCCTCGGTGTAAGCGCGCGAGAACTGCATCGGCACGCCGAAGGCGAGCGCCGACAGGATGGTGAGCTTGTGCGCCGCGTCGATGCCTTCGACGTCGAACGTGGGATCGGCCTCGGCGTAGCCGCGTACCTGCGCGTCGGCGAGCGCCGCCTCGAACGACAGTCCCTTGTCGCGCATCTCGGAGAGAATGAAGTTCGAGGTGCCATTGATGATGCCGGCGATCCACTCGATGCGGTTGGCGGTGAGGCCCTCGCGCACCGCCTTGATGATGGGAATGCCGCCGCCCACCGCGGCCTCGAAGGCGACCATGACGCCCGCTTTCTGTGCGGCGGCGAAGATGCGGTTGCCGTGCTTGGCGAGCAGCGCCTTGTTGGCCGTGACGACGTGCTTGCCATGCGCGATTGCGTCGAGCACCAACTCGCGGGCGATGCGCGTGCCGCCGATCAGTTCGACGACGATGTCGATGTCTTGCGCGCGCGTGACCCTGAAGGCATCGGCCACCACCTCGGCTTCGTCCCGCACGATGCCGCGCGCACGCTTGACCGCCTTGTCTGCGACGCGGGTGATGCGGATCGCGCGCCCCGCGCGGCGCCGGATCTCGCCGGCGTTGCGCCCCAGCACTTCCCAAGTACCGCCGCCGACCGTGCCGATGCCAAGCAGCCCGACGTTGATCGGTCTCATGCCGCGACGCCTTTCAGGATGCCGTCCTTACGGAACATGTCGCGCACGCCGCGCGCCGCTTGGCGCAGGCGATGCTCGTTCTCGATCAGCGCGATACGCACGTGATCGTCGCCGTAATCGCCGAAGCCGATGCCCGGCGCCACCGCCACCTTGGCATCGTCGAGCAGCTTCTTGAAGAAATCGAGCGAGCGCAGATGGGCGTAGGGCTCCGGGATCCTGGCCCAGATGTACATTGAAGCCTTCGGCACCTCGACCTTCCAGCCCGCCTCGTGCAGGCCGCGCACCATCACGTCGCGGCGCCGCTCGTAGGTCTGCCGGATCTCCTCGACGCAGTCCTGTGGACCGTCGAGCGCGATGATCGAGGCCACCTGGATCGGCGTGAAGGTGCCGTAGTCGTGGTAGCTCTTGATGCGCGCGAGCGCATGCACCAGGTCGGCATTGCCCACCATGTAGCCGATCCGCCAGCCGGCCATGTTGTAGCTCTTCGACATGGTGAAGAACTCCACCGCCACGTCGCGTGCCCCCGGCACCTGCATGATCGAAGGCGCCTTCCAGCCGTCGAAGGTGATATCGGCGTAGGCCAGATCGTGCACCACCAGGATGTCATGCTCGCGTGCGATGGCGATGACGCGCTCGAAGAAGTCGAGTTCGACACAGCGCGCCGTCGGGTTGGAGGGAAAGCCGAGAATCAGCATTTTCGGCTTCGGAATGAGCTCGCGGATGGCGCGCTCCAGCTCTTCGAAGAAATCGACGCCGTCGGTCATGCGCACCGAGCGGATGTCCGCGCCAGCGATGATCGCGCCGTAGATGTGAATCGGGTACGAGGGATTGGGCACCAGCACCGTGTCACCGCGTTCGAGTGTGGCGAGCATGAGGTGCGCGAGCCCCTCTTTCGAGCCGATCGTGACGATCGCTTCGCTGTCGGGGTCGAGCTCGACGTCGAAGCGCCGCCGGTACCAGTCGCAGATGGCGCGGCGCAGCCGCGGAATGCCTTTCGACACCGAGTAGCCGTGCGTGTCGCCGCGCTGCGCCGCCTCGACCAGCTTGTCGACGATGTGGCGCGGCGTTTCGCCGTCCGGGTTGCCCATTGACAGATCGATGATGTCCTCGCCGCGGCGGCGTGCCGCCATCTTCAACTCCGCGGTGATGTTGAAGACGTAGGGCGGCAGTCGCTTGATGCGGTCGAACTCTCGCATAGAGGGGTGGGGCTGCACGGTTGCGGCACCGCGCAAAAAGTGGAATTCTACGGGAGCGCGCCCACCCCCTCAATGCACGCGGTTGCGGGTGCGCCCGACCCCTCGATTACCCAGGCGCCGAGTCCCACGTGAAGCTGCAACTGACCCGCCCAATGGCTCCCGGCAACATCATTTCCGGGTACGGCGACGACCACGTGCTCGTCAACGGCGAGCGCCACAGCGGCAGCCTGCTGGTGACCGCCGACGTCCTGCTGCCCTGGGATGCGCCTTGTTTCGGCGCGCTCGCCGCGACGCACTTCGAGGCGATCGTCGCGCTCACGCCGGACCTCGTGCTGCTCGGCACCGGACCGCGCCTGCGCTTTCCGGCTGCCACGCTCACCCAGCCCCTTGCGCGGGCCGGCATCGGACTCGAAGTGATGGATCTGCGCGCGGCCTGCCGCACCTACAACGTGCTGCGCGCGGAGGAGCGGCGCGTCGCCGCGGCGCTGCTGTTCGAATAGCGCCGCATCACCTACTGCATTGCCGAATACGCGGTCGGTGCAAGGAAGCTCGAGTCGATCGAGGCCAGCAAGGGGCCGTCCTTCTCGCTTTCCGCACGCTTCGCGAGCCACTCCGGGTCGGCGGTAAAGGCGTTCCAGCGCTGCTCGCGTTCGGCCATGTCCTTCCACTCGAGCAGGTAGTAGAGGTCCTGGTTGCTGCCGCCGACGAGCACGGTCCAGAAACCGACCGGGCGGATGCCGTGCTTCGCAAACAGCTTGAGCGTGACCTGCTCGAAGCGCTGATGCAGCGCGGGCAGCTTGCCCGGTACGCAGTGGTAGATGCGCAGTTCGTACATCATCGTCGTTCTCCTTCCGGCTGGTTGCGCTGGAGGGCCGGAATTCTACGCGGCGCGCGCGCGAAAAAGACCTTTCCATTCATGGCACTGAGCCGGAACCCGCTGCATGCTTGCAGCACTGATCTTTTTTGTGTTCAATGAAGACGTTGCACCGCATTGCTCAGAAGGTTTTTGAACGAACCCGCAAGCATGCTTGGCCAAACCGTCGAGGACTTTTCGCTTGCCTCGACCGGTGGCGGCACATTTCAGCTCTCGAGCGCACGCGGTCGCAAGCTGGTGCTCTACTTCTATCCCAAGGACAACACGCCCGGCTGCACCACCGAGGGCGCCGATTTCCGCGACCGTTACGAGGCGTTCCGCGCCGCCGGCTGCGAAGTGTTCGGCGTGTCACGCGATTCGATCCGCTCGCACGAGAATTTCAAGGCCAAGATCGGCCTCCCCTTCGCGCTGCTGTCGGATCGGGACGAAGTCCTGTGCAACCGCTTCGGCGTCATCAAGATGAAGAACATGTACGGCAAACAGGTCCGCGGCATCGAGCGTAGCACCTTCGTCATCGGTGAAGATGGCGTGCTACTGCGCGAATGGCGCGGCATCAAGGTTCCAGGCCACGCTGAGGAGGTACTGCGCTTTGTTCAAGCCCGCTGATCCCGCCGCCGAGCTCGTTGCCGACGACGGCAACGCCTTTACCTCAACCGCCAGCCGCCTCCCCGCCGACCCCATGCCGAAGTCCCCATCGCCCAGGAAAAAGCGCCTCGCCAAGCTCTTCGTGCTCGACACGAACGTGCTGATGCACGACCCGACCAGCCTGTTCCGCTTCGAGGAGCATGACGTCTACGTGCCGATCGGCACCCTGGAGGAACTCGACAACCACAAGAAGGGCATGTCCGACGTGGCGCGCAACGCGCGTCAGGCGAGCCGCTTTCTCGACGAGATCGTGTCGCGCGCGGAAGGGGAGATCAAGAACGGCATCGCGCTGCTCGCCAAAGCGGGCGAGCGGCCCAGCGGGCGGCTGTATCTGCAGACCGAGGTGATGAACGGGGATCTTCCGGCCACGCTCGCCGTCGGCAAGACCGATAACCAGATCCTCGCGGTAGTGCGCAGCCTGCAGAAGCGCGAACCGAAGCGCGAGATCATTCTGGTGTCGAAGGACATCAACATGCGCATCAAGGCGCATGCACTCGGCCTCGCGGCGGAAGATTACACCAACGACAAGGTACTCGAGGACGCTGACCTCCTTTACACCGGCGTGCGTCAGCTGCCGGCCGACTTCTGGGACGCGCACGCGCGCGACATGGAGTCCTGGAAAAAGGACGGCCACACCTACTACCGCGTGCGCGGCCCACTCGTGCCGAAGCTGCTGCAGAACGAATTCGTGTTCGACGAATCGAGCGAACGGCCGCTATACGCCTTGGTCAAGGAACGCAGCGGACGCAGCGCGGTGCTCGAGACGCTGCGCGACTACACGCACGCGAAAAACGCCGTCTGGGGCATCACCGCGCGCAACCGCGAGCAGAACTTCGCGCTCAACCTGCTGATGAACCCCGCGATCGACTTCATCACCCTGCTCGGCCAGGCCGGCACCGGCAAGACGCTGATGGCGCTCGCCGCGGGGCTCACGCAGGTGCTGGACGACAAGCGCTACAGCGAGATCATCATGACGCGCGTCACCGTGCCGATCGGCGAGGACATCGGTTTCCTGCCGGGCACCGAGGAGGAGAAGATGCAGCCTTGGATGGGCGCCCTCGAGGACAACCTGGACGTGCTCAACACCACGGACGAGTCCGGCGGCGAGTGGGGGCGCGCCGCAACGCGCGACCTGGTGCGCGCACGCATCAAGGTCAAGTCGCTCAATTTCATGCGTGGCCGCACCTTCATCAACAAGTGGCTGATCATCGACGAGGCGCAGAACCTGACGCCGAAGCAGATGAAGACGCTCGTCACGCGGGCCGGACCGGGGACGAAGGTCATCTGCCTGGGCAACATCGCGCAGATCGACACGCCCTACCTCACTGAAGGCAGCTCGGGCCTGACCTACGTGGTCGACCGGATGAAAGACTGGCCGCATGCCGGCCACGTCACGCTGGCGCGCGGCGAGCGCTCGCGCCTGGCGGATCACGCCGCGGAGGTGCTGTAGACGGGTCTCGTCCGAGGCAGCCGGCGCGGGAATTTTCCTGCTAGGCTTCGCCTCCCGCTTTCACCCGGTTCCGGTCATGAAGCACGCTTTCGGCTTGCGCGCCGCGCTCGCGGCGCTGCTCATCGGTTTCACGGCATGGGGTTTCGCCCAGTCGCCGCCGGGTGACGCGCCGAAGACGAAGCCCTATGAGCCGAGCGTCGGCCAGGCCGGCAAGGACGTCATCTGGGTGCCTTCGCCCGACAAGGTGGTCGACCGGATGCTGCAAATGGCGCAGACCACGCCGCAGGACTTCGTCGTCGACCTCGGCTCGGGCGACGGCAAGATCGTCATCGCCGCGGCGCAGCGTTACGGCGCGCGCGCCATGGGGGTCGAGTTCAATCCGGACATGGTCGCGCTATCGCGCGACAACGCGCGCAAGGCCGGCGTCACCGACAAGGTCACCATCGTGCACGGCGACTTCTTCAAGGTCGACTTCAGCAGGGCCAGCGTGCTGACGCTGTACCTGCTGCCGGACCTCAACATCAAGCTGCGCCCCAGGATCCTGGGACTGAAGCCCGGTACGCGGGTCGTCTCGCACTCCTTCGACATGCAGGACTGGGAGCCTGACGAACTGTCGATCCTCGACGGCAAGCGTGCCTACTTCTGGCTCGTACCGGCGAACGTCGCCGGGCGCTGGTCACTGGCGCTCGAGGGCGGCACGACGCAGCACGTCGACATCGGCTTCGAGCAGGAATACCAGAAGCTGCAAGGCTACGCACAGGTCGGCGAGGTGCTCGCCGGGCTACGCGATGCGCGCCTGCGCGGCGCGGACATCCGGTTCACCTATGTCGACGCCAAGGGCGTGCGGCGCGCATTCAGCGGCCGGGTGACCGGCGACCGCATGCAGGGCGAGTACCGCAGCGACCCCGGTACGCCGGGCCGCTGGCGCGCGGTCAAGCGCTAGACGGCCCCCGCGGGGCCGCTACGGCTTCGCATGGGTCCCGTCGCAGAACGGCGCGCCGCCGGTGCGCTTGCAGCCGCAGAGCCACACCTTCTGCGCCTCGCTCACCGTGAACCGGAGGGGCGTGAACGCACTACCCTTGTGCGAGCCGTCGCAAAACGGCTGGCGCTTGGAACGCCCGCAGGCGCACCACCAGTAGTCGCCGGGGGCGAGCTCGACGGCGTAGGGCGAGGACTGAGCAACGACAGGATCAGGCATGGTGGATTGGCGCCTAGAAAGACCCGGGCTCCGCAAAGTTGCCGAAGCGGGTGTGCTGGCCGAGGAAGGTGAGGTCGACCTTGCCGATGGGACCGTTCCTCTGCTTGCCGATGATCACCTCGGCGCGCCCCTTGGCCTCCGGCTTCTCCGGGAAATACACTTCGTCGCGGTAGATGAACAGGATGACGTCGGCGTCCTGCTCGATCGCCCCGGACTCGCGCAGGTCCGACATCATGGGCCGCTTGTCGTTGCGCGACTCGACCGCGCGCGAGAGCTGCGAGAGCGCGACCACCGGAACGTTCAGCTCCTTGGCCAGCGCCTTGAGCGAGCGCGAGATCTCGGAGATCTCCGTCGCCCGGTTCTCGCCGGCGCGCGGATTCGATGACGACATGAGCTGCAGGTAGTCGACCACCACCAGGCCGAGCTTGCCGCCGAACTGGCGCCACAGGCGGCGCGCCCGACTGCGCAACTCGAGCGCGTTCAGCGCGGCGGTCTCGTCGATGTAGAGGGGCGCGTCGTGCAGCCGTCCCATCGCCTCCGAAAGGTCGCTCCACTCCTGGTCGTTCAGCCGCCCGGTGCGCATTTTGTGCTGGTCGACACGCGCGATCGAGCCGAGCATGCGCGTGGCGAGTTGCGAAGCGCCCATCTCCATGCTGAAGATCGCGACCGGCAGCAGGTTGTGCAGCGCGACGTGCTCTGCAACGTTCAGCGCGAACGCCGTCTTGCCCATGGAGGGGCGGCCGGCGACGATGACCAGGTCGCCCGGCTGCAGCCCCGCCGTTTTCGAATCGAGATCGGTAAAGCCGGTCGGGATGCCGGTGACGTCCGACGGGTTGTCGCGGTGATAGAGAAAATCGATGCGCTCGAGCACCCGCGCGAGCACCGGCTTGATCTCCTCCAAGCCACTGCCGTGGCGCGATCCCGCCTCGCCGATCTCGAGGATGCGGGTTTCGGCCTCGTCGAGCAGCTGGCCGACGTCCTTGCCGGTCGGGTTGAGCGCGTTCTCCGCGATCTCCGTGGCGACCTGGGCGAGGCGGCGCTGCACCGCGCGCTCGCGCACCAGCTCGGCGTAGCGCCGGATGTTGAGCGCGCTCGGCGTGTTCTGCGCAAGCGCCGCCAAATACGCGAGCCCGCCGGTGCGGTCCTTGTCCTCGCTCGCCTCGATCGACTCCGACACCGTCACCACGTCGGCCGGCTTGCCCGCCTCGATAAGGCGCGCCACGTGGCGCCAGATACGCCGGTGATCGTCGCGATAGAAGTCCTCCGCTCCGACGAGGTCGGCAACGCGATCGAAGGCCAGGTTATCGAGCAGCAGCGCGCCGAGCAGCGACTGCTCCGCTTCCACCGAGTGCGGTGGCACCTTCAGCGCGTGCAGCTGCGGATCGCTCGCCTCCTGGCGCGACGCGTGGCTGGTGACGGCTGAGTTTTGTGCGAGCGCCATGATCAGTCCAGTTTCGGGATGCAGCCGATCATCACCTGCAGCGCCCGGAAAAACAAGGGCCGCTTGCGCGGCCCCCTGTGGATTACCTGTGACTAAACTGTAGTCAAGCTGTCGATAAATCAGCTCTCGCCGAGCACCGACACGGTGATCGTCGCGATCACGTCGCTGTGCAGCGCAATCGGGATCGGGAATTCCCCGACCTGCTTGAGCGGCCCCTGCGGCATGCGCACCTGGGCCCGCTCGACTTCGATGCCCTGCTTGGCAAGCGCCTCGACAATGTCGAAGTTGGTCACCGAGCCGAACAGCCGTCCGTCGACGCCGGCCTTCTGCATGATCTGGATCATCAACCCCTCGAGCTGGGTCGCGCGCGCCTGCGCTGCGGCAAGTGCCTCGGCCTGCGCCCGCTCGAGCTCGGCGCGGCGCGTTTCGAATACCGCGAGGTTCTCCGCCGTCGCCCGCTTCGCCTTGCCTTGCGGGATCAGGTAGTTGCGCGCGAATCCGTCCTTCACCTTGACCACGTCGCCCAGGTTACCGAGGTTGGCGACGCGCTCCATGAGAATCACCTGCATGGCGCCTCCTCAGTGCAGATCGGTATACGGCAGCAGCGCGAGGAAGCGCGCCCGCTTGATCGCCGTCGACAGCTGGCGCTGGTAGCCCGCCGAGGTCCCGGTGATGCGCGCCGGGATGATCTTGCCGGTCTCGTTGATGAAATCGCGCAGCGTGTCGAGATCCTTGTAGTCGATCCACTCGACCTTCTCTGCCGTGAAGCGGCAGAACTTGCGGCGCCGGAACAGCGCCCGCTGGCCGCGCTCGCGGCCGCCGCGCCCCTTACCTTTGCCCTTGCCCCGTCTTGGTGCTGGCATCTTCAAGCTCCTTCCGTAAATTCAAGTTTCGTGACGTGCAGCACGAGCCGCTTCGAACGCCGGCTCCTGGCACACAAAAATCCTTCCACCGCGAGCCGCGCGTCGAGCGCGCAACCCGCCAACAGTCTCGCCCGACCCTCGAACGCCACCGCGTCCACTTCGGCACGCACCTCGCGCAGCCCGCCGGCTTCCATCGCCTGCGACTCGTGCAGCATGCGGAACGCGATCACGTCGATGCCGGCCGGCGTCTGGCGCAATGCATCGCGCTCGATCAGGCGCCCGGCGAGCCGTACGCGATTGGCAATATCCGCAGCCGCAGCGGCTGCGCCAATGCCGTCGACCTCCGGCGTCAGGCCGGCGGCGCAGCCGCGGCCGCGCCCGCTTCCGCCGATTGCGCCTCACCGCCGCGCTCCATCAGCGATTTGGACTTCTCTTCCTTCATCATCGGCGACGGCGTGGTCACCGCGCGCGGCATCTTGACGATGAGATGGCGCAGCACCGCGTCGCTGAACTTGAACGAATGCTCGAGCTCGTCGACCGTCTCGCGGTCGCACTCGATGTTCATCAGCACGTAGTGCGCCTTGTGAATCTTCTCGAGCGAAAAGGCGAGCTGTCGCCGCCCCCAGTCCTCCAGGCGATGCACGACGCCCTGCCGCGCGGCGATGACGCCCTTGTAGCGCTCGACCATGGCGGGCACCTGCTCGCTCTGGTCCGGGTGGACGATGAATACGATTTCGTAATGTCGCATAGGGCTCCTTGTGGGATGTGCCGCCCGCGATGCGGGCACGGTGCGGCAAGGAAAGCGCCGACATCTGCCGGCACGGAAAGCCGTGGATTATATTGGGAAAATCAACAGCCGGGCAAGCCCCGGCGGCGGGACTCGAACAGCACCAGCCCTGCGGCGACCGACACGTTCAGGCTGTCCACCGCGCCGAACATCGGGATGCGCACCAGAGAATCGCAGCGCTCGCGCGTCAGGCGGCGCATGCCGGCGCCCTCGGCGCCCAGCACCCAGGCGGTCGGCTCGGGGAGGTCGCTCTCGTAAAGCGTCACCTCGGCCTGGGCGTCGGCGCCAACCACCCAGATGTTGCGCTCCTTCAGCTCGCCCAGCGTGCGCGCCAGGTTCGTCACCATGAAGTATGGGGTGAGTTCCGCCGCGCCGCTTGCGACCTTCGACACCACCGCGCTCACGCCGGCTGCGCGATCGCGCGGCGCGATCACCGCATGCACCCCGGCGGCGTTCGCCACGCGCAGGCAGGCCCCGAGATTGTGCGGATCGGTAACCCCGTCGAGCACGAGCAGCAGGGGTTTTTCGACGCGCTCCAGAATCTCGTCGAGCGATTCGCGCGCGGTCGCGGCCGCGATCCGCGCGACCACGCCCTGGTGCCGGGCGCCGCCGTAGAAGCCGTCCAGGCGCTTGCTGGGCACGCGCAGCAGACGCACTCCCGCGCGCTCGGCGAGGCTCGCGAGGTCGCGCGCGCGCGCGTCGCCCCGCCCCTCGTCCAGAAAAATCTCGACGACCGCGTCCGGGTCGGCGCGCAGGCGTGCGAGCACGGCATGAAAGCCGAACACCACCCGCGGCTCGCGCCCGCCATGCCGGCTCATCGCCGCGCCCCCTTCATGCCGGCACGAAGTCCATCTTGCGGGTCTCGAGGTCGACGCGCACCAGCCGCACCCGCATGCGGTCCGCGAGCCGGTGTCGCGCACCGCTGCGCTCGCCGACGAGCTGGTGGCGCGCCGGGTCGAACTGAAAGTAGTCACGCCCGAGTTCGGAGATATGCACCAGGCCGTCCACGTAATAGTCGTCCAGCGTGACGAACAGGCCGAAGGGCACCACGCCGGTCACGGCCCCGGAGAATTCGCCGCCCACATGATCCTTCATGTAGTCGCATTTCAGCCAGCTCTCGACATCGCGGCTCGCTTCGTCGGCACGCCGCTCGGCCTCCGAACACTGCCGCCCGAGCGCTTCCCAGTCCTCGCCCTCGACCCGCGTGCCGGCCAGGCAGGCCTTGATGGCGCGGTGCGTCAGCAGGTCGGGATAGCGCCGGATCGGCGAGGTGAAGTGCACGTAGGCATCGAACGCCAGGCCGAAATGGCCGGTGTTATCGGGGCTGTACACGGCCTGCTTGAGCGAGCGCAGCACCAGCGTCTGCAGCAGCTGCACGTCGTCCCGCTTGCGGATCGCCTCGAGCAGCTTCGCATAATCCTTCGGCCTGGGCCGCTCACCGCCGCCGAGCTGCAGGCCGATCTCGCCGAGGAAGTCGCGCAGCGCCGCCACCTTTTCCGCCGCGGGGACGTCGTGCACCCGGTACAGCACTGGGTGCCCGCGCTCAACGAGCAGATTGCCAGCGCAGACATTGGCGGCCAGCATGCACTCCTCGATCAGGCGGTGCGCGTCGTTACGCACCTCGGGAACGATGCGCTCGATGCGCCCGCGCGCGTCGAACAGCATGCGCGTCTCGACCGTCTCGAAGTCGATCGCGCCACGGCGCAGGCGCGCCTCGGCGAGGCGCTGGAACACGGCGTACAGGGTCTGCAGCCCGGCAAACACCCCCTCGCGTCCGGGCGCGGCGGCGCCGGAGCCGAGCATCTGCCAGACCTCGGTGTAGGTGAGGCGCGCGCGCGAGCGGATCACCGCCGGAAAGAACGCATAGCGCGCGAGTTCGCCGCGCGGCGTGACGGCCATCTCGCACACCATCGCGAGACGGTCCACCTCCGGATTGAGGGAGCACAGTTCATTGGACAGGCGCTCCGGCAGCATCGGGATCACCCGGCGCGGGAAATACACCGAGGTGGCGCGCTCGCGCGCATCATGGTCCAGCGGCGCTTGCGCACGCACGTAGTGGCTCACGTCGGCGATCGCCACCAGCAGACGATGACCGCGCCCGTCGCGCTCGGCATAGACCGCATCGTCGAAGTCCTTCGCCGTCTCGCCGTCGATCGTGACGAACGGAAGGCTGCGCAGATCGCGTCGCTCTGCCAGGTCCTCGTCGCGCAGCGTTTCGGGCAGTGCTCGCGCGGCAGCCAGTGCCGCCTTGCTAAAGCTGTGCGGCAGGTCGAACTTGCGCACTGCGATTTCGATCTCGATGCCGGGATCGCTGTCCTCGCCGATCACTTCGACGACGCGCCCGATTGGCTGGGCGTGCGCCGAGGGCTGCGCGACCAGCTCCACCGTGACGACCTGCCCGGCGCGCGCGCGCATGCCGCCCTTCGCCGGCGGCACGAGGATGTCCTGCGCGATGCGCCGGTCCTCGGGCACGAGGAACAGCACGCCGTGCTCGGCGTGCAGGCGCCCGACGATGCGCCGCGCCGGCCGCGGAAAGACCTCGACAATCGCACCGGCAGGTCGGCCACGCGCGTCGCGACCCGATACGCGCACGGTCGCGCGATCGCCGTGCAGCGCCTGACGCATCTCGGCGTGCGACAGGAAGATCGACGGCCCCGGCTCGTCCGGCACCAGGAAGCCGAAACCGTCCGGGTGGCCCTCGATACGCCCCGCCACCAGCGCGATGCGCCGCGTGACGAGCACACTGCCCGCACGGTTGCGCAGCACGGCGCCACGGGTGATGAGCGCTTCGAGCGCCACCTCGAGCGCCGCGCGCTCGCGCTTGGGCAGCGCCAGGCGCTGAGCGAGCTCATCCGGCGTGAGCGGCGCGCCCTCGTGCTCGAGCGCCTCCAGGGTTGCCTGCGACAGATTGGGGGCAGCGGCCGGACGATCGGCGCGCGCGCGCC
>JBFFEY010000065.1:0-16333 GCA_041558415.1 Burkholderiales bacterium
ACTGCCTTGAGGTGACCATGACCACGCAGGGCCGCAGCTATCGCTATTACGACTTCGTGATGGCGACCTTCGTCGTCATCCTGATCTGCTCCAACCTGATCGGGCCGGCGAAGATCGCGCAGCTGGAACTGCCGCTGCTCGGCGCGGTGGCCTTCGGCGCGGGGGTGCTGTTCTTCCCGATTTCCTACGTCTTCGGCGACATCCTGACCGAGGTCTACGGCTACGCGCGCGCGCGGCGCGTCATCTGGGCAGGCTTCGCCGGGCTGGGCTTCGCCTCGTTCATGGCGGCGGTGGTCGTGGCGCTGCCGCCGGCGCCCTTCTGGGAACACCAGCAGGCCTACGAGGTCGCCTTCGGCACTACCTGGCGCATCGCCGGTGCATCGATGATCGCCTACTTCTGCGGCGAGTTCGTCAACTCCTACGTCCTCGCCAAGATGAAGATCCTGACGCGCGGCAAGTGGCTGTGGACGCGCACCATCGGCTCGACCCTCTTCGGCGAGGCGGTCGATTCGGCGCTTTTCTACCCGCTTGCCTTCTACAACAGCGGTATCATCCCGAACGAGGCGCTGCCCAAGATCATGCTGGTGCAGTTCCTCGCCAAGGTCGGCGTCGAAGTGTTGTTCACGCCGTTGACCTACAAGATCGTCAACGCGCTGAAGCGCGCCGAGCACGAGGACTACTACGACCGGCGCACCAACTTCAATCCGTTCGCGATGAAGGTTTGAGGCGAATCTGTCGGCTTTCGGGCGCTGCCGCCTGGCTTAGTGACGTAAGTTATCCACAGGGGTCTGACCCCATTTTTCGCTTTTCGTCCTATGCCGCGGCGCGCTCGGAGGATCCCGGCTCGCGGTAGCGCGCCAGCAGTACGCGACGCTTCTCGCGCGCCTCGGCGATGCTCTTCGCCTTGACGTGGCCGAAGCCGCGGATGTGCTCGGGCAGCGAGGCGATCTCGACGGCGAGCGCATGGTTTTCGCGCGAGAGGTGCTCGAGCAGAACGTTGATGGCGTGCTCGTACTCCTCGATCAGCGCGCGCTCGGTGCGGCGCTCCTCGGTACGGCCGAAGAGATCGAGCGGCGTGCTGCGCAGCCATTTCAGCGATGCGAGGATGCGGAACGCCGACAGCATCCAGGGGCCGAACTTCATCTTCTTCGGCACGCCGGTCACGGGATCGGGCCTGGCGAGCAGCGGCGGTGCGAGGTGGAAGGTGAGGCGCGTGTCGCCCTCAAAGACGCCGGCGAGCTTCTGCTCGAAGCTGCCGTCGGTGTAGAGACGCGCGACCTCGTACTCGTCCTTGTAGGCGAGTAGCTTGGCGTAGTAACGGGCAACCGCCTCGGCGAGCTGCGTGCCGCCGATTTTGTCGGTCTCCGTTTCGCGCACGTGCTCGACGAGGGCGCGGTAGCGCTTGGCGTAGCCGGCGTTCTGGTAGCCAGTGAGATGCTTGACGCGGCGCTCGATGAGTTCGTCGAGCGTGCGCGACAGACGCTCGCCGAGCGGAATCACCTCGGCGGGTGCGGCGATGCGCTCGACCGCCGCCTGGTCATGCGCGCAATAGCGGCCCCAGGCGAAGGCGCGCTTGTTGGCTTCGATCGCAACCTCGTTCAACTCGATCGCCCGGTGCAGCGCGGCGAGCGAGATCGGCACCAAACCCTGCTGCCAGGCGAAGCCGAGCATGAACATGTTGGTGGCAATCGCGTCGCCCAGCAGGCGCGTGGCGAGCTCGGTGCCGTCGAGAAAGCTGGCGTTGCCTTCGCCGGCGGCCTGCGTGATCGCAGCGCGCATGCGACCCTCCGGCCATTCCCAATCGGGCTTGTGGGTGAAGTCCGCGGTCGGCGTCTCGGCGCAGTTGGCGACCACCCGGGTGCGGCCGACCTGCATCTTGGCCAGACCGTCCGCGCTTGCCGTGGTGACAATGTCGCAGCCCAGCACGGCGTCTGCGCCGCCGGTGGCGATGCGCGCCGCGTGCAGCTGCTCGGGCCGCTCGGCAATGCGCACGAACGACATCACCGCGCCGTTCTTCTGCGCCAGGCCGGCCATGTCGAGGACCGTGACGCCTTTGCCTTCGAGGTGTGCGGCCACGCCGAGCAGCTGCCCGATCGTCACGACGCCCGTGCCGCCGATGCCGGTGACCAGAAGCGAGTAGGGATGCTCGGTCGCCGGCCGCTGCGGCTCGGGCAGCGGCGGAATCTCGGCGCCGCGCTGGATGCCGCTGCCCTTGCGCAGCTTGCCGCCCTCGACCGTGACGAAGCTCGGGCAGAAGCCCTTCACGCAGGAGTAGTCCTTGTTGCAGGCGGACTGGTTGATGCGCCGCTTGCGTCCGAACTCGGTCTCGAGCGGCTCGACCGAGACGCAGTTCGACTTTTCGCCGCAGTCGCCGCAGCCTTCGCACACCCGCTCGTTGATGAAGGCGCGCTTGTCCGGATCCGGGAAGGTGCCGCGCTTGCGCCGTCGGCGCTTCTCGGCCGCGCAGGTCTGGTCGTAGATCAGCACCGAAACGCCGGGATACTCGCGCAGCTCGCGCTGGATCTGATCGAGCCGGTCGCGGTGATGCACCGGCGCGCCCGCAAGGCTGCCGCCCGAATACTTCTCCGGCTGGTCGGTGACCACAATGATCTTCTGCACGCCCTCGGCGGCGACCTGGCGCGCAATCATCTCCGGCGTGAGCGGTCCGTCGTGTCGCTGACCGCCGGTCATCGCCACCGCGTCGTTGAACAGGATCTTGTAGGTAATCGGCGCTTTCGCGGCGATCGCCGCGCGGATCGCGAGGAGACCGGAATGGAAGTAGGTGCCGTCGCCGAGATTGGCAAAGACGTGCTTCTCGCTGCTGAAGGGGAACTGCCCGCACCAGGCGACACCCTCGCCGCCCATGTGCGAGAAGGTCGCAGTGCGACGATCGGGCATCCACTGCGCCATGTAATGGCAACCGATGCCGGCGAGCGCGCGGCTGCCCTCCGGCACGCGCGTCGAGGTGTTGTGCGGGCAGCCCGAGCAGAAATACGGGATGCGCTGGATCGGCACCACCGTCGCGCCGGTCTTCTGCGCGGCGTCCTTGGCGTCGAGAAACGCGAGTCGCGCCTTGAGCGTATCCGATTCGTGAAAGCGCCCGATGCGCTCGGCGATGACGCGCGCGACCATCGGCGGCGAGAGCTCGCCGGTCGTCGGCAGCAGCATTCTCGATTGCGGTACGTCCCACTCGCCGTGTGAATCGAACTTGCCGACGATCGTCGGGCGCTGCGCGTCGGGCAGGTTGTAGAGCTGCTCCTTGAGCTGGTACTCGACGAGCTGGCGCTTTTCCTCGATCACCAGCACCTCTTCCAGGCCCTTGCAGAACGCGGCGATGGCGCTTGGCTCGAGCGGCCAGGGCATACCGACCTTAAAGAGCTTGATGCCCATTTCCGCGGCGCGGTGTCCGTCGATGCCGAGGTCATCGAGCGCCTGGCGCACGTCGTTGTAGGCCTTGCCGGTGGTGACGATGCCCAGGCGTGCGTTCGGCGAGTCCCAGATGGCGCGGTTCAGACTGTTGGCGCGCGCATAGGCGAGCGCCGCAAACAGCTTGTGGTGGTACAGGCGTTTTTCCTGCTCGAGAAAGCCGAGGAATTCCGGCCAGCGGCCGTTTAGACCGCCCTCGGGCATGTGGAAGTCCTGTGGCAGGACGATCGGCACGCGCTCCGGATCGACGTACGCCGATGCCGAGCTCTCGACCACGTCGGTGACGCACTTGAAGCCGACCCAGCAGCCCGAGTAGCGGCTCATGGCAAAGCCGTGCAGACCGAAATCGAGGATTTCCTGGACGTTTGACGGCGACAGCACCGGCATGCCGACCGCCTTGAAGATGAAGTCGGACTGCGCGGCCTGCGTCGAGGACTTCGCGCCGTGATCGTCGCCCGCCAGGGCGATGACGCCGCCGTGCTTCGACGACCCGGCGCCGTTCGCGTGACGGAAGACGTCGCCGCAGCGGTCGACGCCGGGCCCCTTGCCGTACCAGATGCCGAATACGCCGTCGTACTTCGACCCGGGGAAGAAATCGAGCTGTTGCGTGCCCCAGATCGCGGTCGCCGCGAGATCCTCGTTTAGGCCCGGCTGAAAGCGGATGTGATGCTCCTCGAGATGCTTCTTCGCCCGTCCCAGCGCCTGGTCGTAGCCGCCAAGCGGCGAGCCGCGATAGCCGGAGATGTAGCCCGCGGTGTTGAGGCCGGCAGCGAGGTCGCGGCGCCGTTGCATGATCGGCAGGCGCACGAGCGCCTGCGTGCCGGTGAGGAATACGCGGCCGCGCTCCAGGTCGTACTTGTCGTCGAGCGTGGCCTTGGCGAGAGCGGCGAGATCTACCGGGGCGTTCATGGGCTGGTCTCCGCAAAAATCGTGTCCATGTCGTGCGCGCCGATACACGTTCGGGCGTTGGCGGCGACGCAACGCCGGACTGTGTCACGCATCGCGAGCAAAAGCCTAGCATGCAGCGGCGTTGCCCGACCCCTTCCTGTGTAGGGTCTGACCCCGTTCGCGACCGCGCGGCTAGCGCCGCGCCCGGCCCTTGATGCGCGGTTTGAGCGGCCGTTGCGCGGAACTCGACGACGGCGCGCGGCTGCCCGCCGCGGGCAGATCCCACGATGGCTCGGGGCCGAACGACTGCGCCAGAAAGTCGATGAACGCGCGTGTTTTCGCGGCGAGATAGCGTCGGTGCGGATAGACCGCGTAAATCGCCACGTCGGTATCGAAGACATAGCCGGCGCAGAGCGGCACGAGCGAGCCGTCCTCGAGGTGATCGCGCACGTCCCAGGTCGATTTCAGTGCCACACCGAGGCCAGCGACGGCCCACTCGCGCAGCACCTCCCAGTTGTCGCAGGCGTAATGGCCTGACACGCGCACCGCACCCGGGCGCCCCTGCGGATCCTTGTACTCCCAGGTCATCGAGAAGCCGTGTTCCCAGGTCGGTACGAGACAGTTGTGCCGCGCCAGATCCTCGGGCCTGTACGGCGTGCCGTGGCGCGCAAGGTACGCGGGGCTGGCGCAAACCACGCGCCGGTTCGGCGCAAGCTTGCGTGCGGCGAGCGAGGAGTCCTCGAGTTCGGCGATGCGGATAGCGAGGTCGTAGCCTTCCTCGAGCAGGTTGACCGGCGCATCCGACAGATGCAGCGCGAGTTGCACCTTCGGGCACTGCTCGGCAAAGCGCGGTACCAGGGGCGCGATCTGCCGATGACCGAAGGACGCGGGCATCGCGACGCGCAGCGTGCCTTGCGGCACCCCACGTCCTGCCGATGCGGCGGCGTCGGCCTCGTCGACCTCGCCCAGGATGCGTACGCAGGCGTCGTGGTAGGCGGCGCCTTCGTCGGTGAGGTGAAGACGCCGGGTGGTGCGGTGAATGAGGCGCACGCCGAGCCGCGCCTCGAGCGAAGCGAGGGTGCGGCTCACCATTGCGGGCGAGATGCCCAGATCACGCGCCGCGCCGGAAAGGCTGCCCGCGCCAACGACCCTTACGAAGGTCGCCATTTCGTGCAGAGAATCGGGCATATTGTTGCATTTTATGCAAAGGTATCTTAATCTGAGGATGTATTATAAATATTAAGTAAAGACCATATATTTGCTGCATCGCAATATTAGAGTTTTGGAGATAGCTTTGAGCAAATACAGCGGTATCGGCAGCAGCTCGTTCGAGCCTCTCGATCGCAGGGCGGCGACGTTCGATCTCGACACCTTGGAGCTGGCGCGTCGCGGCCGGCAGGAGCAGGCCAGGGTGATGGGGGCGTTGATTTCCGCCGGCCTGCGGCGCCTCGCGGCGCTGGCGCGCAGGGCGCTGCGGTCCGCCAGCGAACTCACACCGTTTCCTACGGACCATAGCCTGAAAGGGAACTAACCACTCACTTCGCGGTCCTTATCGCGAATCGAAACGCGCCCGTCGCGGTCTCCTCCTCCCTCCTCCTCCGCGGCGGGGTTACGTCCTGCCCTGCGCTCCGGCGCAGGGCGGGACCGCGCCTGACCTCAGGCGTCGAGCCAGTTGGCGAGCCCGAAGCCGACTTCGTAGGGTCGTTCCAGCGGGCTGTAGTGCCCGGCACTCGGCACGGCGACCAGCTTCGTGCCGGGAATCGCCGCCGCCATCTCCTCGTGTCGATCGAGCGGCGTGAGCAGGTCGTGAACGCCGCACAGCACCAGCGTCGGGCAGCGAATCGAGGGAAGGATTGGACGCGAGTCAACGCGCTCCATGATGGCGCGCTGCTGCCGCAGAAACGCTTCGGCGCCCACCGCGCGTGCCATCTCCCGGTGCAATGCGACCAGCGCCGGATCGACCACTTCGACGGAATCGAACACCACCGGGATGAGTCGCTCGACCACCTCCGGGAAACGGCCGCTCTGCGCCAGCTCGATCAGCGCACGCCGCCGGTCGATCGCGTCGAGGGTGTCGGAGCGCGCCTGCGTATCCACGAGCGCGAGCCGTTCGATGCGCTCGGGCGATCGGCGCATGATCTCGAAGGCAACATAGCCACCCAGCGAGTGGCCGGCGAGCGCAAAGCGTTGCCAGGGCGCATCGGCCAGCACGCGCGTGGCCATGGCGGCGATCGAATCGTCCGCCGTCAGGTCGGCGACCCACGGTTCGATGCGCCCGGCAAGGCGTTCGATGACCGGCGACCAGAGCGCCTCGGTCGTGAGCGGGCCCGGCAGAAAGGCAACCGGGGTCTTCACGCGCCGGCGTCCGCGATCTCGCGCCACATCTCGCGGTCGCGCCGTGCGGTCCAGATGCGCGGATGCTTGATGCCGCGCGCCTCGTCGTAAGCGCGCGACACGTCGAACGGCATGCAATGCTCGTAGATCGGATACGCAGCGTAGCGCGGGTCCATGCGGCGGCGCGCCGCGGCGTAGACCTGCTGTAGCGAACGGCGTTGCCGCACACCGCGCTGCGCGATCCCATAAAGCCCGCGCACGAAATCCTGCGTGAATCGAATCGCCTTCGCGCATTGCGCCGGCGTCGTCAGCGCCGGGCCGCGTCCAGGCACCAGCGCGCGCGGCTTGAGTGCGCGCAGCTTGTCGAGCGTGTTTGGCCATTCCTCGAGGTGCGCGTCGCCGGTGTAGATGCCCGCCTCGTATTCGACCAGATCGCCCGAGAACAGCACGCGCTGCGCAGGCACCCAGACGATGGTGTCGCCGCCGGTATGGCCTGGGCCGGGCTGGAGGATCTTGACCTCCAGGCCGCCCAGCATGACCGTCATCTCGCCGCGGAACGTCAGCGTCGGCCAGGTCAGGCCGGGAATGGACTCCTTGCCGCGGAACAGGCGGGGAAAACGCCCGATCTCGCTCGCCATGTCCTGCTTGCCGCGCTCACGGATGAGCCCGAGGGTCGCCTGGCTGGCGATGATCTCGCGCGCCCGGTAGGCGGAGGCGCCGAGCACGCGTACCGCATGGTAATGCGACAGCACGACGTACTTGATCGGTTTCGCGGTGACGCGCCGGATGCGCCGGATCACCTCGCGCGCCATGAGCGGCGTCGCCTGCGCGTCGATCACCATGACGCCGTCGTCGCCGATGATCACTCCGGTGTTGGGATCGCCCTCGGCCGTGAAGGCGTAGCAGTTCGCCGAGAGCTTGCGGAAGCTGATCTTCTTGGCCTTGAGGTCGGCCTGCGAGGCAAAAGATTTGGGCACGCGGATTCCGGGGGCAAAAGTAATGGCCGGCGGATCGTACCGCGACCCGCGCAGCCTCCGGAAGTGAATTTGCCGCGCGGATCAGTCCGCGCTCAGGCGCTCGAGCCGGTAGCCGTAGTTGTAGATCGGCACGATCCGGTAGCCGGATTCCGGCTGCAGATCGAGCTTCTTGCGCACCTGGCTGACGTGCGTGTCGACCGTGCGCGTGGCGATGTCGCCCATCCGCCCCCACACCGTCTCCTGCAGGTAACCGCGCGAGAGCAGCCGGCCGACGTTGCGGAAGAACGTCGCCGCGAGGTCGAATTCCTTCGGCGTGAGTTCGACGCGCGCATCGCCGCGGCGGATCTCGCCCTTGACAAGATCGATCTCGAAGGGCGGCGCCTCGATGACCTTCTCCTCAGCCGTCGGGTAGGCGCGGCGCAGGAGCGCATTCACGCGCGCGTTCAGCTCGTGGTTGCGCACCGGCTTGATCATGTAGTCGTCGGCGCCAGCCTCGAGCGCGAAGACGATGTCCTCCTCGGCGTCGCGCACCGTGACGAACAGGACCGGCACGCTCTTCGAGACGTGCTCGCGGATCCAGCGCAACACTTCGGTGCCCTGCACGTCCGGTACCTGCCAGTCGAGCAGGTACAAGTCGAAGCTCTCGCGCGAGGATTCGCGCATGATTTCCTTGCCGGCGACGTAGCCGTGCACGTCGTGGCCGCGGTCGTTCAGCCAGCGCTTGATGAGAGCAAGCTGGTCGGGATCGTCTTCGAGTATGGCGATGCGCACGCGGTATTCCTCTTGTTGCAAAGGCGCGCTGCAGCCCGCCGGGGCCGCCCGGGGGGCGGGTCCCGAGGCCGTGACGCTGACGAATTCTTACATTATCGGAGCCGGGCGCAAAGGGAATCTCTGGCGGTGGCGTCCGTTCTCGGGCGGAGGCGACGGGCCACGGCGAGGCTCGGAAAGGCAAAACCGACGCTTCCGCGGGGCCAGCCGCAGCCGCCGGGCTTGCCTCTGATAACGTGTGATTTCCTGCTCTCCTCGCTGCACCCCATGCCCTCGGCCGAAGCCGTTCACCGCAGTACCCCGTTGATCGCAGCGCTGCTGCGTGGCGAGTTGCCGCAGGCGGTGTTGGCGGCGGATTCCGACGGGGCTACAGGGCTGGCCGAGGCCTGCGTCGTGCACGGCGTACATGGCGTGCTCTATCACCAGTTCACCGGCGATCCAGAGCGTTGGCGTGTGCTGCCGGAGGCGCTGAGCGAGTGTCTCGAGAACCAGGCCAGGGCCGACCAGGCCTGGGAGCTTGCGCACCGCGCGGAGCTGGCGGCTTGCCTTGCGGCGCTGGCCGAGGCGGGCGTGGATGCACTGATTCTCAAGGGAACCGCGCTCGCCTACTCGCTGTATCCGGTTCCGTCGATTCGCGCGCGGGGTGATACGGACCTGTTGCTGCGGGCGGAAGACGTCACGCGCGCCTGCGACGTGCTGGCCGAACAGGGCTATGCGCGCGATACCTATTCGCAGGTGATTGGATACGAGATCACTTTCAGGAAGAAGGATCGCTTCGGCCTGGAGCACCTGCTCGACGTGCACTGGCGGCTGAGCAGCCACGCGGAATTTGCCGCGCTGTTCGCTTGGGATGAGGCACAGCGCAAGTCAGTGGCACTGCCGGCGCTCGGGACTCGCGCGAGAGGCTTGGGCCATGTTCACGCCTTGTTGCACAGTTGCATTCATCGCGCCGTCCATTTCCGCTCGCCATACTACGTGGACGGCGTGGCCTATCAGGAGCGAAACCGGTTGATCTGGCTGTATGACATCGGCTTGCTGGCGAAGGCATTCGATTCGGCGGACTGGTCGTCGTTTATTGCGATCGCGCGCGAGCGGGGCGTCAGCGCGTTGTGTCGCGACGCATTGGGCGCGGCGACGCAGCTCCTCGCTGTTGCTGTCCCGGCTGAGGTCTTGACTGAGCTTGCGCGCCCGGCGCGAGCCGAGCTTTCCGCGCAGCTGCTTTCGGGCAGTGAGTGGCGCGGCGCGTGGGTCGAGTTTCGCGCGCAGCGCAATACGGCCGCGCGGCTGAAGTATCTGCGGGACCTCTTTCTCCCGGACCGGGCGTACATGCAGCGAAAGTACCCCGGGGGAAATACTTGGCGATTGCCCTACCTCTACGTGCGGCGCGTGTACGAGGGCGTACAAAGACGCATGCGGCGCTACCGCTGAACGCGTCGCCCGGGTCGCCGAATCAGGTCGAAAAATCGCCCGAAAGTTTTGCCGCGAAATCGAAGGCGTCGTGCTCGGACCGGAACCGCCCGGGGAAGGCTGCGAAGAGCTCGCGTCCGATCTCGGTCAGCGACTTGTCGCCCGACATGCGCTGCAGGGCGAACTGCACGATCGTTCCTTCCGGGTTGAGCGCGGGCCGGTGCTGCGCTGCGCGTCGGGCGAGCGACTCCGGTGTGAGCGGCGCGGCGGCAAACGAAGATTGGCGAAACTGCCGCTTGCCGCATTGCGTTTCCCAGGTCCAGACGTAGTCCTCGCCGACGAGATCGGCGCGCAGGCTCGCATCAACCGTTCGGCCCTTGTCGAGTTCAACCGGACACGGCCACGGCAGCAACAGCTGCCCATACACATTCTTCGGTCGGCCCGGCGCATTACTGATCTTTACACCGGGAACGAGCTCGGTTTCGAACCACAGCAGCAAACCGTGTGCCGTGCCGGCACGCCTTGCTTTGAGCGTGAACTGCGCTCGCGCATTGGCGGAGGAAACCGATTGGTAGTCGATCGTCGCCCAGGCGACGGGGGCGCTCAACAGCTGTCTTGGCTTGAGGCGAACCCCGGTTGGCGCGTTTTCGACGTAGCGGGCGGCGGGCGACAGGTCGACGTCCTCGGGCCGCCGCTGCCAAGGCACGAGCCTGTCGCGGTATTGCGCCTCGGCTGTGACAATCGCGCAAAAGACGGTGTCTTGCCGCGGAAGGATCTGCCCGCCGGGCCTGAGAAAGCGCGCGCGTGCGTCAATCACGTCGGAGATGTGCGTCGCGCACCAGGGCAGCGCACCGCGCAGGTCTTCGACGATCAGATCGACGCGCTCGGGCAACGTCACCGCCGGGGAGCGCTGCTGGATGCAAACAATGCGGTCGGACAGACCGTTTTTCGCCGCCGTTTCGCGCGCGACCTGCAGCGCGTCGGAGGGCTCCACCGCGTAGACGCGCCTTGCGCCGTAGCGGCAGGCGAGCAGTGCCATGATGCCGGTGCCCGCGCCGAGGTCGAGCACCACGGAGTCCGAGTTGACCACTGCGGCAAGTGCTTTGCGAAACGCGCCCATGCGGGCTTCGTCGTCGATCATGCGACCGAAGTCCGCGATGCTGTACATCGCTCAGGCGGGCGAGAGCGCGAGCGCGTCGTAATCGGCGAGAATCGCCTCGCAGGTCGCGTTCAGGTCGGAAAGTGCATCACTGCGCCGAATACGGCGAATCGGCACCGATGCCGCAAGACTGGAAAGGAGCACGAAGTCACGCTGGTCTTGTTCGCGCTCAGCGATGCGCGTCACGTACTTGTTCGCGATCAGGGCGAAGACCGCCTCAGCACCCGGCAGCGGTTCGATCGCGAACATCGCATCTGGCTCCCGATCGCTGAGTACATACACCCCGCCGATCGGCAGGGCGGTGTCCTGAAACAAGCCCTCGCGGCCGAGATCGAGGTAACGCTTCTCCCAGTTCGGGACCTGGAGCGGCAGCGCGTCGGCATCGCCCCACAGTTGCTCTACCGACGGCGGCCACAAGCCGATGCGCGGCAAGCCGGGTTGCGCCATGACTGCATCCGCATGCTCCTCGAGCACCAGAATGTCGTCGGTGAGCACCCGGTGACCGCGGCAGGCGAACGCGGCAGCGAGCGTCGACTTACCGGCTTCGGCTGCGCCGACGAACACGAGCGCCCGGCCGCGATGCACGATGGCGCTTGCGTGCAGGCAAGTCAGGCCGCGCAGGTAGAGCAGCAGACCGCAAACGGGTCCCAACAGGTAGATACAGACATCTTGCAATACGGACTGCGCGGTCCACGATGCACGGATATCGGAGCCCGCGCGATCCAGGACGAAGGTCGTTCCGTCTGCGTATCGGATGCGAAGCCGCGCGTCCAGCGTCGATTCGTCGATGACGATGCCCGGACGCTCTCCGGTTCCGTCGATTGGGGCGCGGTAACGATTGCGCCAGGCCGCGTTATCCGCGGGATCCGATGCGGCGACGCGCAGCGAGACGGCAACGCTGCCCGATGCGCGCGGCAAGCTCGAAGTTGGCGCGAAACCGGGTAGCGGGCTGTCGACGCGAAAATCGAGTCCGAAAAACCGATACTGCATCGAGCAAGCGCTAGGCGAACCTTGTTGCTGGCGTCGAACCGTGAATGTCGACGCTCTGGATCATGCGGTTTTCAGTTGCGTCTTTCCCCGTCCGACCCCGTCTGGCTTGCCGGCGCTCCCGACTGCCTGGGTGAGCGATTTTGCGTCCCCGTACACCGTGAGCATGGGCGTCTGATACGGTTTTCGTGCGGCTACGCGTGCGACTACGCGTTTGACTTCCTTGGTATTCATGTTCCACCTTCCGCCTTCAATCGACGATCCACCTCATGACGTCCGCTAAGGATAATGCCTGCGCAGCAAGTTGACACGTCGTCCGGCCGAGCAAGGTTCCCGGGATCGTCGGCAGGGTCGCGCGAACGCTTGCTCTGATTTTGACGCGGGAGCACGGCGAGGTTCAGAAAATTTAACGCAATACAGCCCAGTCCGCCATAACCAAACGCGGCTATTCCCGTTTCGCCGATCCTCTAAGCTCTCTTTCCCGCAACCGGCGGCAAGCACCCTCACGCTGTCGAACCCGCCGTGCCATGGCGGCTCATCGTAATACTGAGCGCAGCTTTCGCTTTCAGTTCGCCTGATCTTTCGTCGTTCGCGATTCCTGCGCTGCGGCCTCTTTCAAGCCAAGTCAGAAATGAAAAAGCGGTTGCGTGCGTCTCGAGCGGACGATCGCGCCGTAACTCTCCGTTCGAATCCAATAGCCGCTCCGGCAAAACATAATCGGATTGCAGCGTACTCATCCGGATGCTGCTTGGCAGCTGCACCGGCCTCCTTCGAGACGCTGCCTCGGCCGGATCGACCGACAGCGGAGTCTTTGCTCGCCGCGCGATACTCTCCGGTAGCACCGTGTGCGCCGCTTTGCGCAACAGGTGCTTTCTGGAGCACCAGGGGATCGCTGGCACGCGCGCGAGCCAGGCAATGAGGCGCGTATCCATCAGCGGGTGAGCCGTCTCTATGGGGCACCCGGTCCATGCGGCGTCGTAGCCATCGAATACCGCGGCCCACGGCACATGCTCCAGATACCGCGCGCGAGAACCCGCGTAGTACGCGCGCGGCTGCGCATGGCGCAATTCTCTCCAACGCGCACGGAGCGCCGCACGCTGGACGAAATCCGGCGCAAGCCAGCCCGGGAGGGCCGTCGGCAGAAGGCGTCGCACGCGAACGAGCGCAGTGCGCGCGCCGATGGGCGGCGGACCCTTTTCGTTGCGCGCATACCAAAAAAGGTCGCGGAACAATCGCCCCCACCGGCCGGACTGGAACAACCGGCGCCAGTGGCCGGGCAGCCACGCGCGCAGCGGCTCGTCACCCTCCCATCCCGTGAGCGCCAGGGGGGCGACGCGCGCCACCTCGGCCATGCTTCTGACGTAGTGTCCCCAACCGGGATTGGCCGTCGGTTCGGGGGGCCGCCAACAGTCGGCCTCGGCCCAGTCGAACGGAACAAAGTCGTCACCGCTTTGCAGCTGTAGCTCAAGGCCCAGATGCTCGGCCGCGGCGCGCGCGTAGATCTCCTCGTCGTCAGCGATGAGTTCGCGGAATACAGTGGTGAACGGCGTGACCTGCCATGGCGCTTCCCGCTCGCGCAGCGCCTTGACCGCCATTGCCGTGACCAGCGTGGAATCGAGGCCGCCGCTCATGCTTACCGCGATGCGCCTCGTGCGCAGGCGATCTCGGGCCGCATTCAGAAGCCGCAACCGGAATTCCTCGACCAGCGCTTGCGGGTCCGAATCATCGAGCTCGTCTTCCTGCTTTATTTCCCAGTAGCGCTGCAGCGCGACGCGGTCGCGAGAGGCAATCAGACAATGCGAACGCGGGATCCGTCTGATGGCCGCGTAGATCGTACGGTCGAGATCGACGTACTGGCCGAAAAGGAGGAAATCCCCGACCGCCGTATCATCGAGACTGTCGGAGACCTCTGGATACAGTCGGACGCAATCGAGCGTGTTGGAAAACACGACCGTGTCGTTAACCCGCGCGTAGTAGAACGGCCGGATGCCGAACGGGTCGACCGCGCAAAAAAGCCGCCGCTCGCGCTCATCCCAGATCGCGAAGGTGAAATCGCCGATGACGTGCTCGAGGCAGCGCTCGTCCCAGGCGTGATAGGCATGCAGCAGCAGTTCGGCATCCGAGACGCCGCGTGCGACGTCTCGCCCACGGCCGCGTAATGCCGCGATCAGTTCATCCTGCGCATCGACGCGCGCGTGCGCGGTGATCCAGACCTTGCCGTCGAGGGTGAGCGGCTGCGGCGCCGGCGCGTCGTCATCGTTCAGCTTGAACAGCGTGTGGACGAAGCCGACGTTTCCCGCGCACCAGACCCCGCGCCCCTGCGGACCGCGGAAGGCCTGGAACTCGGCCATCTTTTCGAGAATTTCCCGGTCGACCGGCCCACCGTCGAGCCGGACGATGCCCGCGATTCCGCTCACGCCTCGGCAGGAAAAATGGAAAGCACGCTATAGCGCTCGAGCTCGGGCTCGTCGAGCACCGGCACGCCCTCGTGCAGCACCCAGGCATGCGCTTCGAGCCCGGCACTTCCGTCCTTCGCAACGCCGATGCACAGCTGCGCCGGCAATCCGGCGCGCGCCATGAGCGACTGCAGCGCGAGCGCCCGAGGCAGGCAGCGCGTGCCGGGCAGCCGCCGCGCGACGGCGAGCACCGCCCAGCGCAGCTCGGCGAGCGAAGCGCCGACGAGGTCGTGCTTCGGGGTTTTCGAGGAAGGGCGCTGCAGGCTACGCAGCGGCAGGACCGTCAGGCCGATCCGGAAGAGAATCAGCCCGGCGAGGGCGATATGCAGCAGGCGTCGGTGACGGTGCGGTAGGCGCAGGTACCTAGCCAATATCGACATGCTCGATCAGACCCGCATCCCGCAGGTCGGCGAGCACGCGCAGCAGGTCTTGCTCGGCAGTGACTGCGTCGACATCGAATTCTTCGACCAGCGCGGCGCGCATTTCGTTCACGCGCACCGGCTTTTGCATCAGGTTCCAGAGGAACGATCCAGTGTCATTTAACCCGTAATACACGCCGCGGTCGAGTTCCAGGATGGCGACTTCGTCGCCCAGGCGGCTGTAGACCTGATTCGAAGAAACGCGAACCAGGCTGTCGGGGCCGAGGTCCCTATTGAGTTGAGCCATGACGACTCTCCTTTGTCTTTCCTTTGCGGCTGGGCCGTTCGTTACGCGCCAATGAAACCCCAGCGGCGGCCGTCGCACAATCCGTAAACGCCGGTCGCTGTGGGAAAATTTCAGGCTTACAGACACTTTTTGACATGAAATTAGTACTTTTGGGTGGGGGTACGATCGCGCGCCTGGTGCTTGAGCACCTGCAGCGCGGCGCCCTCGAGGGCGTCGAAGTGGTGGCGGTGGTGGGCCGCAGCGACGCATCGCGCGGCGCCCCGCTCGCGCGCGAGTTCGGTGTGCCGTTCGTGGTCGGCATCGACGCGGCGCTGGAGAAGGAGGCGGACGTCGTGCTCGAGGCGGCGTCGCACGAGGCCGTGCGGTCGTGCCTGGTGCCGATGCTCGAGCGCGGCCTGGCGGTGATCGTGCTCTCGGGCGGGGCGCTATGCGACGACGCGCTACGCGCGCGGGCAGAGTCGGCGGCGACGCGCAGCGGCGGGCTGCTGTATGTCCCCTCGGGCGGCATCGGTGGTCTCGACGCGCTGAAGGGCGCCTGCGCAGCCGGCGTGGACGCGGTGTCGATCCGGGTGGCGAAGCCGCCGGCGGCCTGGAAGGGGATTCCCTATGTCGAAGCGCTCGGCATCGACCTGGACGGCCTGCGGGCGGCGCAGGTGCTGTTTTCGGGCCCCGCACGCGAAGGAGTGCCGCACTTCCCACAGAACGTGAACATCGCCGCCGTGCTGTCATTGGCCGGCATCGGCTTCGACCGCACATGGCTGGAAGTCGTTGCCGATCCGGGACTTACCTTCAATACGCACACCATCAGCGTGGCGGGGCGCACCGGCCGCTTCCAGGTCATCCTCGAGAACGTGCCTGCACCCGAGAACCCGAAGACCGCCTGGCTGGCCTGCTATTCCGCGCTCGCCGCGGTCAAGGCGATGAGCATCCGAGGGGTGCGCTACGGCACCTGAGCGCCGGGACGGTGCACTGCAAAATCGGGTGCGTCAGGCACCAATTTTGCTTGACCAAGCACCGGAATCCTTAGAGAATTTCGGGTTCCGCCGGAGGGGTGCCCGAGCGGCTAAAGGGGGCAGACTGTAAATCTGTTGGCCTTCGCGCCTACGTTGGTTCGAATCCAACCCCCTCCACCACTCGACGGGCGAATGCGGCGGGCGGCGGAGGTTCGAACAGCGCGGCACGGGCGCGGGTGACTGGGGACGACGCAGGCGGGTGTAGCTCAATGGTAGAGCAGAAGCCTTCCAAGCTTACGACGAGGGTTCGAT
>JBFFEY010000066.1:0-16319 GCA_041558415.1 Burkholderiales bacterium
CTTGCGCCGACCGCGCGCGCCAGTTCGGCGAGTGTCACCCGCTCGCCCGCGTGGGCATCGAGGTACCGCCGCGCCTTTTCGATCAACGAGGTGCCCATGGCTGCAGATTATCGGCCGCGGCTCGGCGCGACTATCCGGAACTTGCGCCTCGGGGTCAGACCCTTGTGGATAACTTCCAAAAAAGCAATCGATATACCGGAGCGCCAGAGAAAGTTATCCACAAGGGTCTGACCCCGAGGCGGACCCCAGCGCCTCGAGGTACAGCTCGCGATCGATGTTGCCGCCGGAGGCGATGACGGCGAAGCGTTCGCCCTTGCGCGCGGGATCCTTCAGCAGCGCAGCGAGCGCTGCGGCGCCCGCGCCCTCGACCAGATTGTGGGTGTCGTGGAAAAAGTGCCGCATCGCCGCCTTCACCTCGTCATCGGTGACGCGCACGATGCGCTCGGCGCCGGCGCGAATCGCGTCCAGTGCTTCGGGCACCGGTACGCGCACCGCCATGCCGTCTGCGAAGGTGTTTGCGCTCTCGGTTTCGATCGGCCGGCCCGCCTCGAACGATTGCGCGTAGCAATCCGCGTGGGCGGAGACGACGCCGACGATGCGCGTGGCGAGGCCGAGCGCATCGCGCCAGGCGATCAGCCCACAGATGCCCGAGCCGCAGCCGATCGGCGCGTACACCGCATCGAGCGCCGGTGCGCCGGCGTAGAGCTCCATCGCGTAGCTGCCCACGCCGGCGACGAGGTCGGGCATGAACGGCCCGATGAATTCGAGTCCCTGCTCGGCGGCAAGCCCTGCCGCGTGCAGGCGCGCTTCGTCGAAGTCGCGGCCGTGCTCGACCAACTCCGCGCCCCAGGCGCGCATCGCCGCGTTCTTGTCGCGACTGTTGCCGTGCGGCACGACGATCACCGTGCGCACGCCGTGACGCCGCCCGGCGTAGGCCAGGCTCTGGCCGTGGTTGCCGCGCGTCGCGCTGACGACGCCGGGCAACTCGGGCCGCTCGCGCTTGAGACGCTCGAGCAGCACCAGCCCGCCGCGCAGCTTGAAGGCGCCGGTCGGCGTGTGGTTTTCGTGCTTGACCCAGACTTCGGCGCCGAGGCGCCGGCTGAGCAGCGGCCAGCAGTACTGCGGCGTCGGCGCCATCGCCGCGTGCACCACGCGCGCCGCGGCGTCGAGCGCCGCGCGCGTCGGTCCGGGCGACGGGCGTGCGGTCACGCTTTCGGCCGCTTGTCGATCACGCGCTTGGCCTTGCCGATCGAGCGCTCGATGCTGTCGAGGGGCGAGATGCGCACCTCGGTCGTCACCCCGATCAGCGACTTGATATTGTGCTGCAACGTCTGCGCCGCCGCGCTTTTCTGCGCCTGCGGCCAGGCGTCGGTCTCCAGGGTCATCTCCACCAGCACCGCGAGGGCATCGAGCGGTCCGTCCTTGCTGACCTCGAGCACGTAGTGCGGCGCGAGCTCGGGCTGCTTCAGGATCAGCTCTTCGATCTGCGACGGGAACACGTTCACACCGCGGATGATCAGCATGTCGTCCGAGCGCCCGGTGATTCTCTCCATGCGGCGCATGGTGCGCGCGGTGCCGGGCATCAGCCGCGTCAGGTCGCGCGTACGGTAGCGAATGATCGGCAGCGCTTCCTTGGTGAGCGAGGTGAAGACGAGTTCGCCCGGCTCGCCTTCGGACAGCGGCTTGCCGCTGTCCGGATCGACGATCTCCGGCAGAAAGTGATCCTCCCAGATAGTGAGGCCGTCCTTGGTCTCGATGCACTCCTGCGCCACGCCCGGACCCATGACCTCGGACAGACCGTAGATGTCGATCGCCTGCAGGCTGGTGCGTGCCTCGATCTGTTTGCGCATTTCGTGCGTCCAGGGCTCGGCGCCGAAGATGCCGATTTTGAGCGAGCTTTGCTTCGGGTCGAGTCCCTGGCGTTCCATCTCGTCGGCGATCGCCAGCATGTAGGACGGCGTCACCATGATGATCTCCGGCTTGAAATCGGCGATCAGCTGAACCTGGCGCTCGGTCATGCCGCCGCCGAGCGGGATGACGGCGAGGCCGAGGCGCTCGGCGCCGTAATGCGCGCCGAGTCCGCCGGTAAACAGCCCGTAGCCGTACGCCACGTGCACCTTCATGCCGGGCTCGGCGCCCGCGGCGCGGATCGAGCGCGCCATGACCTGCGTCCAGGTGTCGATGTCCTTTGCCGTGTAGCCGACCACCGTCGGCTTGCCGGTGGTGCCGGACGAGGCATGGATGCGCACGATTCTGTCCATCGGCACGGCGAACATGCCGAAGGGATAGGTCTCGCGCAGGTCGGCCTTGGTGGTGAACGGGAACTTCTGCAGGTCGGCGAGCGTGCGGCAGTCCTCCGGCTTGACGCCCGCGGCCTCGAACTTCGTGCGGTAGTGCGGCACGTGTTCGTAGGCGTGGTGCAGCGACCACTGCAGGCGCTGCAGCTGCAGCTTGCGCAGCTCGGCGAGCGGCGCTTTCTCGATCGCCTCGAGCGGAAAGCCGGTCATCTTCTGTCCTCCCCTGTCATCGCCCTTGGTAGCGGGCCTTGCGCTTCTCTTTGAAGGCACGCACGCCCTCGCGGAAATCCTCGGTGGCGCCGGCCTCGCGCTGCAGGTCGCGCTCGAGGTCGAGCTGCGCATCGAGCGTGTTGCCCGCCGAGGCGTAGAGCGCGCGCTTGATGAGGCCGTAGCTGCGCGTCGGGCCGCCGGCCAGCTTCTGCGCCAAGGCTTCGGCTTCCGCCATCAGCGCCTCGTCGTCGACGCAGCGCCACACGAGCCCCCAGCGTTCGGCGTCCTCCGCACTCAAGGGCTCGGCGAGCAGCGCCATGCCCATCGCGCGCGCGCTGCCCACCAGGCGCGGCAGGAAGTGCGTCGCGCCCGCGTCGGGCACCAGGCCGATGCGCGCGAACGCCTGCAGGAACGCCGCCGAGCGTGCGGCGAGCACGATGTCGCAGGCGAAGGCGAGACTGGTGCCGGCCCCGGCTGCGATGCCGTTCACCGCGCACACGATCGGCTTCTCCAGCGCGCGCATGCGCCGGATCAGCGGGTTGTAGACCTTTTCCAGTCCGGCGCCGAGGTCCATCGGCGGCGCGTCGGCTCCGACGTCGCGCTGATCGAGGTCGGCGCCGGCGCAGAAGCCTCGCCCGGCGCCGGTCAGCAGCACGGCGCGGATCGCAGGGTCGGCCTGCGCCTGCGCAAAGGCCTCGCCGAGGGCGGCGAGCAGCTCCGGGTTGAAGGCGTTCAGCTTATCCGGGCGGTTCAGCGTGAGGCGCTGCACACCGCCCTCGAGCGAAACGAGTAGCGCCGTCATGGTCTGCGCTGCGAAAGAGAAAAACGGACGCGCAAAAGCTTACACCAAGGCAAGTAGAATTCCGCCATGACCCGCCTCCAGGTGTATGCGCTCGACGGCATCACGCCGGTCGTACATCCGCAGGCGTACGTACATCCGAGCGCCGTGCTGATCGGTGACGTCATCGTCGGCCCTCGCGTCTACGTCGGGCCCTGCGCCTGCCTGCGCGGCGATTTCGGCCGCATCGTCATCGAGGAGGGCGCCAACATCCAGGACACCTGCGTGCTGCACGCCTTTCCCGATACCGATCTCGTGGTCGAGGCCGACGGTCACATCGGCCACGGCGCCATGCTGCACGGCTGCGTCATCCGGCGTAACGCGCTGGTCGGGATCAACGCCGTGATCAACGACCGCGCGGTGGTGGGCGAGTCGGCGATCGTCGCGGCGAGTGCCTTCGTCAAGGCGGAGTTCGAGGTGCCGCCGCGCACGCTGGTGGCCGGCATCCCGGCGCGCGTGGTGCGCGCGCTGGGCGAGTCCGAGCTCGCCTGGAAGATCGAGGCGACGCGCGGCTACCAGTGGCTCGCCGAGCGCTGCCTGGCGAGCATGCAGCAGACCGAGGCGCTGCCCGCGGCCGACGCCGCGCGCGCGGCGCAGCGCATGCCGACGCGCGGCGGCGTGGTGCCGCTCGCGGAGATGAAGCGCGTCGAGCGCGCGGCGCGCGAACAGGAGGATTGAGCCCATGGCTGAGAGCGCACTGCTCATCATCGATATCCAGAACGACTACTTTCCCGGCGGCGCAATGACGCTCGAAGGCGCGGACGCCGCCGGACAGAATGCGGCGAAGCTGCTGGCGGCGTTTCGCGCCAAGCACATCCCCGTGTTTCACATGCAGCACCTTTCGGTACGTCCGGGCGCGACGTTCTTCATTCCGGGCACGCCGGGTGCCGACATACACGCCTGCGTCGCACCGGCCGAGAACGAGAAGGTGATCGAGAAGAACTTTCCCAACAGCTTTCGCGAGACCGCGCTCGAGACGCGGCTGGAGGCGGCCGGTACGCGGCACCTGGTGATCGCCGGCATGATGACGCACATGTGCGTTGACGCCACGGTGCGGCAGGCCTTCGATCTCGGCTACCGCGTCACGCTGGCTGCCGACGCCTGCGCGACCCGCGAGCAGAGCTTCGGCGGACAGGCGATTCCGGCGGCGCAGGTGCACGGCGCGTTTCTTGCCGCGCTAAACGGCCTGTACGCGAAAGTGCTGCCGGTCGACGAAATCATCCCAACGCTCGAGGACAAGTAACCATGGCCTACGAATTCATCCATGCCACGGCGCGCGGCCGCGTCGGGCTGATCACGCTCAACCGTCCGAAGCAGATGAACGCCCTCAGTCCCAGGCTCATGCAGGAGCTGGGCGAGGCGCTGTACGGCTTTGACGCCGACGACGGCGTCGGCGCGATCGTCATCACGGGCAGCGACAAGGCCTTCGCCGCGGGCGCCGACATCGTGGTGATGCAGAACTACGGCTACATGGACGCCTTCCGCAACAACTACATCACGCGCGACTGGGAGCACATCCGCAACATCCGCAAGCCGGTGATCGCGGCGGTCGCCGGCTACGCGCTCGGCGGCGGCAACGAGCTGGCGATGATGTGCGACATCGTCATTGCCGCCGACAACGCCAAGTTCGGCCAGCCCGAGATCAATCTCGGCGTCATGCCGGGCTTCGGCGGCACGCAGCGCCTGGCGCGCTTTGCCAGCAAGGCGAAGGCGATGGACCTGTGCCTCACGGCGCGCATGATGGACGCCGAAGAGGCGGAGCGCGCCGGGATCGTGTCGCGCGTGGTGCCGCTCGGCAAGCTGATGGACGAGGCCATGGCGGTGGCCGACAAGATCGCGAACTACTCGCTGCCGGTGGTGATGATGATCAAGGAGACCGTCAACCGCGCCTACGAGACCACGCTCTCGGAAGGCGTGCATTACGAGCGGCGCATCTTCCACTCGATGTTCTCGCTCGACGATCAGAAGGAGGGCATGGCGGCGTTCGTCGAGAAGCGCAAGCCGGAGTTCAAGCACCGGTAGGCGAGGCATTGGAGTCCGACCCCTTTGGGCAGTTATCGCGACGCGGCCTGACATCGGATATCGATCTCCTGCTGCTGCAATGCGGCTGTTTTTGGCCGCGTTGCAGCAGCAGGAGACAAACGCTGCGCTCAATCCGCGAACTGTCTCATCGAAAGCTGCTTTGTCTCGTGTTTTCGTGCATTGCCGATAAACCGCTGACAATGCACGAAAACACGAGATGGATATCCGATAGCAAGTCTTATCGCGATACGAGGCGCTGAGCGAGTGACCGCCAACCGCATCGCGATCCTGATGCTCGCGGCCCACATCCTGTCGATGCTGGGCTTCTCGACCTACGCGGCGCTGCTGCCCGAGCTGCGCGAGCTGTGGGGCCTGAGCAATGCGGGGGCGGGGATCGTCGGCGGCGCGTTCTTCATCGGCTACATCGGCACGGTTTCCTACTGGACGGCGCTCACCGACCGCGCCGACGGTCGGCGCGTGTATCTGAGCGGCAGCCTGCTCGCGCTGGCCGGCTGCGCCGGCTTCGGCCTGGCGGCCACCGGCTTGGCGAGTGCGATGCTGTTTCAGGTGCTGCTCGGCGCAGGCGTCGCCGGCACCTACATGCCGGGTCTGCGTCTGCTGACCGACCAGGCGAGCGGGACAGCGCAGAGCCGCTACGTCGCCTTCTACACTTCGTTCTTCGGCATCGGCACGGCGCTCTCGCTCGCGTTCGCCGGCTTCGTCGCCGAGCGGCTGGGTTGGCGCGCCGCCTTCGTGCTCTCGGCGGCCGGCCCGGCGCTCGCCGGGCTGCTTGTGCTGTGGGGTGTTAGCCCGGCGGCGCGCAAGGCGGCGGCGCCGGTCGCCTTCTCGCTCGCCACGCTGTTCCCGGTCGGCGCCTGGCGCCGGGTGCTCGCCAACCGCGCCTCGGCCGGCTACGCGCTCGGCTACGGCATGCACTGCCTCGAGCTGTTCGGCTCGCGCACCTGGCTGGTCGCCTTTCTTGCTTTCTCCGCCGGCCTGCACGCGCCCGGCGCGAGCTTTCCCTGGAACGTCGCGGCGATCGCGGCAGTGGTGAACGTCGCCGCGGTGCCGGCGTCGATCGTCGGCAACGAAATCGCGCTGCGCGTCGGGCGGCGGCAATGGATCTCCCTTGCGATGGCGGCTTCGGGTCTGGCGGGGATCCTGCTCGGCATCGCGGCGCCGTGGCACTGGCTGCTGGTGTTCGTGATCATGGTGGTCTACGCGATGCTGGTGATGGCGGAATCGGCGACGCTCACTGCGGGCATGGTGGCGGCGGCACCGAGCGATTTGCGCGGTGCCGCAATGGGTCTTTATTCGCTCGTCGGCTTCGCCGGCGGCATGCTCGGCCCGGTGGTTTTCGGTGTGGCGCTCGATGCCGCCGGTGGCGCAGCCGCGGGACGGGCCTGGCCGATCGCCTACGCGGCCATCGGCGCGGGCTGCATCGTCGCGTCGCTCGTTGCCTGGCGCAGCGGGCGTGCCGGGACGTGACGCCGGCGCAGTAGTCCCGAGGCGAGTCAAGTAAACTGGCGCCGTTAGCCTGGGTCTCGGAGGAGGGGCGATGGATCGCATTTGGCTGAAGAGCTACCCGTCGGGCGTGCCGGCGGAGATCGACATTAACCAGTACGCCTCGCTCGTCGCGCTGTTCGACGAGAGCGTCAGGAAATTCGGCGACCGCCCGGCGTTTCACAGCATGGGCAAGACGATCACCTTCGCCGAGCTCGAGCGCGCCTCGCGCACCTTCGGCGCCTTCCTGCAGGCGCGCGGCTTCAAGAAGGGCATGCGCGTCGCGATCATGATGCCGAACTGCCTGCAGTACCCGGTGGCGATGTTCGGCATCCTGCGCGCGGGCTGCACGGTGGTGAACGTGAACCCGTTGTACACCGCGCGCGAGCTGGAGCACCAGCTGAAGGACTCCGGCGCGGAAGGCATCGTGATTCTCGAAAACTTCGGCCACACGCTGCAGCAGGTGCTGCGCAACACGCCGGTGAAGCACATCGTCGTCACCTCGCTCGGCGAATCGCTCGGCCTGAAGGGCCTCATCGTCAATCTCGTCGTGCGCCACGTGAAGAAGATGGTCCCGCCCTACGAGCTGCCGGGCGCGCTGACCCTGACGCAGGCCTTCGCCGAAGGCGCCGGCAAGCCGCTCGACACGCCGCCGCTCGCGCACGACGACATCGCCTACCTGCAGTACACCGGCGGTACCACTGGCGTGTCGAAGGGCGCCATGCTCCTTCACCGCAACATCCTCGCCGCGCTGCTGCAGTACAAGGCGTGGATGAATCCCGCGATGACCGAGACGCCACCGGTGATCATCACGGCGCTGCCGCTCTATCACATCTTCTCGCTCACGGTGAACTGCCTGTCGATGCTGGTCGAGGGCGGCTGCAACGTCCTGATCACCAACCCGCGCGACATTCCAGCGTTCGTCAAGGAGCTCGCCAAGCACCGCTTCACGATGATCACTGGGGTCAACACGCTGTTCAACGCGCTGCTGCACCATCCGGACTTTGCCAAGCTCGACTTCTCTCCGCTCAAGCTTGCGCTCGGCGGCGGCATGGCGGTGCAGCAGGCGGTGGCGGAGAAGTGGAAGCAGGTCACCGGCGTGCCGCTGCTCGAGGGCTACGGCCTCACGGAAACCTCGCCCTCGGCGACCTCGAACCCGCTCAACCAGACCGAGTACAGCGGCACCATCGGCGTGGCGCTGCCCTCGACCGACATCACGATCCGCGACGAAGAGGGCAAGGACGTGCCGCTCGGCCAGCCGGGCGAGATCTGCATCAAGGGCCCGCAGGTCATGGCCGGCTACTGGCAGCGCCCCGACGAGACCGCGCGCGTCATGGACGCCGACGGCTACTTCCACAGCGGTGACATCGGCGTGATGGACGAGCGCGGCTTCATCCGCATCGTCGACCGCAAGAAGGACATGATCCTGGTGTCCGGCTTCAACGTCTTCCCCAACGAGATCGAGCAGGTCGTCGCGATGCACCCGGGCGTTCTCGAGTGCGCCGCGATCGGCGTGCCCGACGAGCATTCCGGCGAGGTGCCGAAGCTGTTCGTCGTCAAGAAGGATCCGTCGCTCACCGAAGAGCAGCTGCTCGAGTACTGCAAGGAGCAGCTCACCGGCTACAAGCGGCCGCGGCAGGTCGAATTCCGCAGCGAGCTGCCGAAGACCAACGTCGGCAAGATCCTGCGCCGGGCGCTGCGCGACGAGGTGAAGGCCGCCTAGGGTCGAACCGCGACTGCAGGCGCCACGGCGACCATGGGGTCAGACCCCTGTGGATAACTTCGTCCTCGCGAGCCGCAGGCGCTTTGCCATGAATGAAGTTATCCACAGGGGTCTGACCCCGTTTTTATCCGATGGTCCCAGGTAGCCTCGGCAAGGGCATCGCCTGGATGCTGCTCACCATCCTGGTGTGGGCGCCGATGTTCCCCACCGCGAAGCGCGCGCTGCCGGTGGTCGACGCTTTCGCGCTGAGCTCGATCCGCTACGTGCTCGGCGGCGCGATCTTCGTCGTGCTGGTCATCGCGATCGAGGGGCGACGCGCGCTGCGTTTCGGCGATCGCGTCGTTCCCGCAGTAGTCCTCGGCCTCGTCGGCATCACCGGCTTCAACACCTTCGTCTGGTTCGGCCTGACATATGCCCGGCCCGAGCACGCGGCCATCATCATGGCGATCCAGACGCCGCTTACTGCGCTGCTGGTATGGCTGCTGCGTGGCCAGCGTCCGGCCATCTTCACGCTCACCTGCATCGCGCTGGCGATCGCCGGCGTGCTGATCGTCGTTACGCGCGGCGATCCGCTCGGCGCGCTCGCCAGCCTCGGCCAGGGCGACGAGCTGTTCGGCGACATTCTCGTTTTCTGCGGCGCGCTGTGCTGGCTGGCCTACACCATGGGCAGCGGCACCTTTCCCGGCTGGAGCTCGCTGCGCTTCACCGCGCTCACCATCATTCCCGGCGGCGTCGGCCTGCTCGCGGTGAATGCCGTCGCGCTCGGCGCCGGCGTCGCGGTCCTGCCAAGCGCGGCGGCCGTCGCGTCGATCGCGCCGCAGATCGTCTACTTCGCAGCCGGCACCGTGGTGCTCGGCGTGCTCGGTTTCAACGCCAGCGTCAAGCACCTCGGCCCGCTGAACGTCATGTTGATGCTGAACGTCATCCCGGTCTCGGTATTCGGCATCGAGGCTGCGCTTGGGCGGGACTTCGTCCCGATCGAACTGTTCGGCGCGGCGATGGTGATCGGAGCGCTGGTGGCGAACAACCTTTATCTGCGACGGAGGCGCTAGGCGCAGGCGCTGGACTTAGCGAGAGCACTCGTAATCGGATATCGATCTCGTGTTTTAGCTGCATGTGCCGTGCTTCATCGGCACATGCAGCTAAAACACGAGACAAAGCTGACTTCGGTAAGCGACGTCGCGAATTAAGCGCCGCGTTTTTCTCCTGATGCTGCAACGCGGCCAGAAGCAGCCGCATTGCAGCATCAGGAGATCGCTGTCCGCTGACGAGCCTTATCGCGGAACGAGAACTAGCTTCTTCACCCCGCCCGCCTCGATCGCCGCACGATCGGTGCGCATCGGGATGTACGCGTTCTTCGCCCAGGCGGCGCTGAACGCGGCGTAGTGCGGCGACAGCGGATTGCCCGACTGGCCACCGGAGTGGATGAAGAGCGATCGGTCGAGGTCGCTCAGATCGTAGATCGCACGCAGGCTCGCCGAGTGGCGGTTGGCGAAGGGCTCGGCGTCGTTGAAGAAGTCGCTGCGCCCGACGTTCACGGTGTAGGCGTCGCCCGCGCTCGGCACGGTGATGTCAAAGAGCGGTGCGAGCCACTTCTGCCGGCCGAGCGGGCGGTGCTCGTGGCGCGCGGTGTGCGCGGCGCCCCAGCGCCAGCGCTCGAGGTCGTCGCCGAAGCGATCGCGCAGGTCGGCGAGCGCCGCCTCGAGCGAGCGCGAAAGCAGCTCGGCGCAGGTCTCCCGCGCGGGGGTGCCGACCGTGTCGCACCAATGCCCCTGGCCGTCGCGATCGGCGAGCACGTTGGCGACGAACACGGCGCGCGGCCGCCAGTTGAGGCGGAAGGCTTCGCCCAGCTCATCGGCGTAGAGGGCGCGCGTCAGCTCGCGCCACCAGGCGACGGCGATGAGCGGCTCGGGCAGGTTCGGCGCCATGGTGCCGTCCCAGGCGGCGAGGCGCGCGAGCGCGCGGCGCGCAGCCTCGCTCTTCGGGCGCGTCGCCTTGAAGTGCGGCAGCAGCTCGCGCACGGCGAGCGAAGCCGCATCGGCCTGCATGCGCGCGAAGCTCGACACCGAGTGCTTCGCCTCGGTCTCGAGCATCGTCTCGATGCGCTCGGCGCGGTAGGGTGGCTGCCACTCGGCCGTGATGTAGTGCGGGTAGTCCGGCGCCACGACCTTATGGTTGGCGGTGACGATGGCGCCCTTGCGCGGGTTGAGCAACTGCGGCAGCGCGCCGAACGGCAGGTAGCCGTCCCAGTCGTACTGGGCCAGCCAACCGGGCGCCGGGGCGAGGCCCCTGAGGTCGTTGCCGGGCTTGCGCACCGGCACGCGCCCGGCGGCGATGAAGCCGATGTTGCCGTCGACGTCGGCGTACACCATGTTCTGCTGCGGCGCGTGGAAGTCCTCGGCGGCCGCGAGGAACTCGCGCCAGCTGCCGGCGCGTGCGAGCTTGAGCGCACTCTGCATCGTGCGATCGTCGTTTGCCAGCGCGGTCCAGGCGAACGCCAGCACGTGCCCCGGCGGGGTGACCGCACCGGCGCTTTTCGACACCTCCGAGATCACCGGGCCATGGCGCGTGCGGCGCACGTTGAGCTGAACGTCCTCGGCGCCGCGCACCTTGATCGTTTCGCGCAACGTCTCGAAGCTGCGCGGTCCGTCCGGCGCCAGGTACTTGCCGTCGCCCTCGAGCTTTTCGATATAAAGGTCCTGCACGTCGGGCCCGGTGTTGGTGAAGCCCCAGGCAATGCGCTGGTTGCGCCCCAGCACGATCGCCGGCACGCCCGGCAGCGTTGCGCCGATCGCGTTCAGGCCGGGCGCGACCAGGTGCGCGAAGTACCACACCGGCGGCGCGGTGAGGCCGAGGTGCGGATCATTCGCCAGCAGCGGCTTGCCCGAGACCGTGCGCTCGCCGCTCACCACCCAGTTGTTCGAGCCCGCGGCCTCGATCAGGTAGTTTTCCGTCTCGCTGGCGAGGCGTTCCGCGCCTTGCGCGAGCTGCACCGTGTCGACGCCGAGTGCGCGGTAGAACTCCTGCAACTCCTGGATGCGCGGCGGCGCGTCGCCCGGGTAGGGCGGCAGGAACTCGTTGATGCGCGCGAGCGAGAAGTTCTTCGCTAGGCGCATGCGCAGCACCTCGTTCTTCCAGTTGCCACCGAGGTCCCAGGCCATCATTTTGGTCCAGGCCACCGAATCCACCGGCATCCAGGGCTGCGGCTCGACGCGCAGCAGCCAGAATTCGGGTGGCAGCACGGGGTCGGTGGCGAGGAAGGCGTTCACGCCCGCGGCATAGGCCTCGAGCGTGTCGCGTGTCCCCGTGTCGAGCCCTTGCAAACTGGCCTGCGCCGCGCGTCGCACGCCGAGCGTGCGCAGGAACTTGTCGGTTTCGAGCGCACGCGGCCCGAGCACCTCGGCGAGCCGTCCGGCGCCGATGCGACGGTTCATCTCCATCTGCCAGAGGCGATCCTGGGCGTGCACGAAGCCGAGGCCGAACATCGCGTCCTCGACCGAGGCGGCGTAGATGTGCGGGATGCCCCAGCTGTCGCGCAGCACGGTGATTTCGGCCTTCAGCCCGGGCAGGCGCAGCGTGCCATCCACCTTCGGCAGCGAGTGGTGCAGGTAGGCGTAGCCGCCGCCTGCGACGAGCAGCGCCAGCACGAGCAGCGCGGCGAGCGCTTTGAGCACGAAACGCATGCGCCGAGGATACCGTTTCAGCCTGCTGGCCGGAAATGCGGCAGCGCCGCAAATCTGTTATAACCAACCGGTTACATCAGGTTTGGGGGGCTCTGGGTGCTCTATAGCCTGTACGAAGCGCAGCATGCGGCCCTTGCGCCGCTGCGTCTGATGGCCGAAGTCTCGCGCGGCTGGTTCGGACATCCCTTCAGCCCGCTCGCCCACCTGCCGGGATCGAACCGTGTCACCGCCGGCAGCGACCTGTTCCTGCGCGTCACGCAGCGCTACGAAAAGCCGGCCTGGGGCATCGACGACGTCGTCATCGACGGCGAGCGCGTGCCGGTGTCGATCGAGGTCGCGCAGGAGATGCCCTTCTGCCGCCTGATCCACTTCCGCCGCGAACTGTCGACCTGGCGCAACGATCCGCGCGTGCTGGTCGTCGCGCCGCTCTCCGGCCACCACGCCACGCTGCTGCGCGACACGGTGCGCACGCTGCTTGCTGACCACGAAGTGTGGGTCACCGACTGGATCGACGCGCGCATGGTGCCGCTCGCCGAGGGCGCATTCCATCTCGACGACTACGTCGACACCGTGCGCAGCTTCATCCGCCTGCTCTCACCCGAGCTGAACGTGATGTCGGTCTGCCAGCCGACCGTGCCGGTGCTCGCGGCGATCTCGCTCATGGCCGACGCCGGCGAGTCGTTCCCGCCGAAGACCATGGTCATGATGGGCGGGCCGATCGACGCGCGCCGCGGCGTGACCGAGGTGAACAACCTGGCGACCAAGAAACCCTATTCCTGGTTCGAGCAGAACCTGATCAGCCGCGTGCCGGCGAAGTACCCGGGCTTCATGCGGCTCGTCTACCCCGGCTTCATGCAGCACCTCGGCTTCGTCGCCATGAACCCGGACCGCCACCTGAACGCGCACTGGGACTACTACAACCATCTGCTCGAGGGCGACGGCGACTCCGCCGAGGCGCACCGCCGCTTCTACGACGAGTACAACGCCGTGCTCGACCTGCCCGCCGAGTACTACCTCGACACCGTGAAGACCGTGTTCCAGGACTTCGCGTTGCCCAAAGGCGAGATGATGGTGCGCGAAACGCGGGTGCGCCCCGAGGCGATCACGCAGACCGCGCTGCTCACCATCGAGGGCGAGCTCGACGACATCTCCGGTTTCGGCCAGACCGAGGCCGCGCATCAGCTATGCAAGCGCATCCCGATCGCCTGGCGCGAGCACTACCGCGTGCCGCGGGTGGGGCACTACGGCATCTTCAGCGGGCGGCGCTGGCGCGAGCTGATCTATCCGCGCGTGCGGGAGTTCATCCGGAAGGCGCGGTAGGCGTAGCGGCCCCACGGCCTGACATCTCGCGCTCCGAAGGTCGCGCGACCATCGCCGACATTTCGGCTGCCGAGGACTCCTGAGCGTCTGTGCGCGCGCCGAGAATCGCCATCGGTTCGAAAAATTCCAAGAAGTTCCGCTTCATGCGCAAGCGCGGCGCCTCGCTTTCAGCCTCGACGAAAAGAAAGCGATCGCCGATCAGCCCAACGATGAGGCCTGCGCCGCGGTAATCCGGGGATTCTTCCGTACCTAGGACCTCGCGCGGAAAGGCGACCACCGGGAGCAAAGTCTGCTCGAGCTTCTCGCCCCTGATGTTCATGAGTCCGGCATGCAGGCGATTCGCGCGCATCGCGCTGACCAGTTGCTCACGATCGTGTGGCGGTCGGAAGCGCTCCAGCAGCCGCGTGGCGTCGACGTAAACGCCGTTGAGCTTGCATAGATTTCTCATCAGCCAGACGAATTGCCCGGAACTCAGCGCAAAGCTATTCCAGGCGCGCTTGCCTCGCGGCGCAGCGGCGAGATCTGCCATAGTCCTTCCCCCTCGCGCGAGACAATACTTCAACGCAAAACTTTTGTGATCTGGTCCTGAGGGTGTTTGGCGCTGGTATCTGCAAATTTGAGACGCAGGGATAAACGCAGTTCACGTTGTGCGACTGAACATTCGGTCTGCATCGTTTGTGCGCAACGGTAGTTGCTTTCGGCTGCATATCTTTGGTCGTGAGGACACGACGCATTCGCTCGGCTTTGCGGAAAGCGCCCGAGCCATTTGGAGAAACAGCAAGGTCGGTTAGCGGCAAAGATTGAACGTTCGACGAACGCGGTACTTGGCGGTCAGGCGTCAAGGACGATGAAGGTTGTCTAGCCATCGTCGAGGATGGTGTCTTGCACTTGGGCCACGGCCACAAGGAGCGCTGCCGCGAGCATCGAGGCCCGCATTTCCGTTGTCTTTGTGCGCTTCCACTCCTGCGGCTCGCGCTACCACCCTCCGACCGCCGGGACGTCGGTATCCGCGTTCTCTAGTGCGCCAAGACTTTGACGCTGCGAACCGCAGCAAACTTGATTTAGGTTCTTTCTAACCTCCGCTTCTACTCGCGTGCCCGTAAACCAATGCAAACACGCCGAGGCCGCTAGGGTTTTCGTTCTCCTACGTGTCGCCGACCGGCTCCTACTGACCCCGTCGCAGCACGATCGCACCGAGAGCGCCAGCTACAGATCTACTGCGTATTCGGATGATTCAGCCTACGGTGCAAAGCCCTGAACTAGCCACGCGGTGAACAAGTAGATAGTTGATGCGCAAGGCACCAGCAAGGCGATGGAAAGCCCAATCGTCGGCAGTACAAGCTTCTTCTCTCGCGAGATTCTTGGGGCAAGAACAAGCAGCCAAGCCAACCAAAGCCAGGCAAAGACTAGCCAGTACCTTGCATTTATGACTGGTTTGTCGAGAGCAAACGCCACGTACCAAATGACGAACACAAGAAGAGCATGTGCAATTGCTAGGACGCAGTACACGAAGGAGCGCTTACTGAATCCCAAGATCTGAGGCCCTGTGTTATTCATCGCGTACCGCCTTTCTTGGTGTTGGCGTGGCTCTACGCATAAATGTCAATCTTTGAACCACCACTTTGCCTTTTGGCAGAAAAAATATGCTTCGCTCTCTGCTCCTCTCGGTGGCGGCTTTGGCCAGTTTCGAGGCGCCTTGCCATCTAGGGCGGTTAGGCAATCCACGATCTCTCTATCGCACTGTGCTTTTCCTCTCTTTCTCTCCTTGCTCGTCATACATCCTTTGGGGCACTCATATTTTGCCCAGCAGTAGTCGTGATTCATGCAGCACTCGTCTAGGCTATCAACAGGGCCCGCTGGATTGTTCGGGATCAAGCGACCCGTCTGTCCACCACTGTAATTTCGCCCGCACCAATTGCCGTATCTCGTCGAAAAACCACCACTACCTTTCAATCCGAATGTGTCGCCAAGAGTGAGCGGTACGCCCGAGGCGTACGCATAGCCATTAATACCGCCGCGTAGGCCTACCGGATCGAATCGCGCATATCTTCCGATACTTAAATCGTAGTTCCGGAAGTAGTTGTAGTGCAGCAGCGTCTCCGCGTCGTAGTACTGCCCGGGAAATCGCTGTGGGAAACTGAAGGTGATGGCGTCGCCGTCGGAATCCTCGTCCGCTGGGCTGTTTCCGAACGGCTCCGCCTGATCCCACCTCCACACGGTCTTCTGCGTGCCGTCGGCAACGAGCCTTGGCGTGTTCAGATGATCGACGTGGATGAAATAAAGCGCCTTCCCGGCACCCACCGTGATCGGCACCGCGGTGCTCGCCGTCTGCAAGCCCTCGTTATCAGTCGCCACCGCCGTCAGGCTATAGGCCCCGGCCTGCACGTTCGCCCACTGGACGGTGAACGGGTTCGAGGTGGCTGTGCCGATCGGATTGCCATTGGCGAAGAACGCCACCTGAGCCACCGTCCCGTCGGAATCCTGAGCGTCGGCCGTCAGAGTCACCGTTGCCGGTGCGCTGAAGGCGCTGTTCGCCGCGGGATCGGTGATCGACACTGTCGGGGCGTTACCGGCCGAGCTGCACGGAATCGTTCCCGCGCGCACCGTGAACTGCACCCGAGAGCCGCTCTTCGGCTTCGGGGGGGAAGCTCAGGCTTACCGTCCCCTCGGCCGTGTAGCCCTGCGCCATCGGCGGGAAGTAGTAGTACAGCGCCTGTTCCGAC
>JBFFEY010000067.1:0-16187 GCA_041558415.1 Burkholderiales bacterium
CTCGTTTCATGGGAGACGCCCGACGTGCTGCCGCTCGCGGCCTTCGCCGGGCGGCTCTACGAGGACGCCCTGTACTCCGAAGGCGCGCAAAGGTTGCCGCGACTGCTCGGGCCCGTGGAGGAGGCGCTGCTCTGGGAAGACATCGTGCAGGGCTCGGACGCGGGCGCGGGGCTGCTCGCAGCGTACGAGACGGCGCGCCTGGCGCGCGAGGCCTGGGCGCTGGTGCAGGCCTACGGGCTGCAGGCGAAGCTCGCGCGTGCCCTGAAAGACGAGGACGCCGACGCGTTCGCCGGCTGGGCCGCGCGTTACGCCGCGCGCACGACGAAGGACGGACTCACCGACGCGGCGCGGCTGCCGGACGTCGTTCGAGAGCAGCTCGACGCGCCCCGCCTGCGGCTTCCGAAAACGCTCGTCACCTGGGCCTTCGAGCGCATGACGCCGCAGCAGCGCGCGCTGCTCGGCGCGCTCGCCGGGCACGGCGTCGCGGTCGTGGCGGGCACACCCGCGCCGCGCGCCTCGCGCGCCGTGCGCTGCGCCTATCCCGACCTGCGCGCGGAGCTTGCCGCGGCGGCACGTTGGGCGCGTGCGCGTCTCGAGGCCAACCCGGATGCCGCTGTCGGGGTCGTCGTTCCAGCGCTCGGGATTGTGCGTCGCCAGGTGGCACGCGTGTTCGCGCGCACGCTTGATCCGGGAGGGGCGCTCGACGCGCCGCCGTACAACATCTCGCTCGGCGAGCCGCTCGCCGCGCAGCCGCTCGTTGCGCACGCGCTTGCGATGCTCGAGCTCGGCGGGCGCGAGCTCGAGTTCGAGCGTGCGAGCCTCGTCCTGCGCTCCCCGTTCATCGCCGGCGCCGAAGCGGAAGCGGCGCCGCGTGCGACCGCCGACGCGCGCCTGCGCCGCCGCGCCGGCCCGCGCGTGGCGCTCGACGAGCTCGCCGAATCGGTCCAAGACGCGCCGCAGCTCGCGCGCCTGCTGGAACGCTACGCTGCGTACCGCCGTGAGCGAATGTTCGAGGCGCGTGCGCCGCGCGCCTGGGCCGAGGCCTTCGATGGTGCGCTGAAGCTCTTCGGCTTTCCGGGCGAGCGCACGCTGAGTTCGGCCGAGTTCCAGGCGCAGGCGCGCTGGACGGCGCTGCTGGCGGAGTTCGGGCGCACCGAGCGCGTCTCCGGCACGATCGGGTTTCGCGAGGCGCAGGCACGCCTCGCGCGCATGGCGGCCGAGACCGTGTTCCAGCCCGAGTCGGGCCATGCGCCGATCCAAGTGCTCGGTGCGCTCGAAGCCGGAGGTCTCGAGTTCGATCACCTCTGGGTCAGCGGGCTCAGCGACGAGGCCTGGCCGCTGCGCGCTGCGCCGAACCCCTTCGTTCCGCTCGCGCTGCAGCGGGAGGCGGGCGTGCCGGGCGCCGGGCCGGCCGAGACCCTCGCGGACGCGCGCACACACACCGCCGGCTGGCTCGCCGCCGCAGACGAGGTGGTGATTTCCTGCCCTTCGCGCGAGGGCGACCGCGCGCTCTTGCCGAGCGCGCTCGTGCTCGAGGTGAGCGAAGGCGTGCCGGACTTCGCCCGGGCGCCCTCCTGGCGCGAAGCAATCCATGCCTCGAGCCGGCTCGAGCGTATCGAGGACGCGCGCGCGCCGGCGTTCGATGCGTCGAAACCGGGGCATGGCGGCGCATCCCTGCTGCGCGACCAGTCCGCCTGCCCGTTCCGCGCGCTCGCGCGCCATCGCCTCGCGAGCGAGTCGCTCGATGCGCCGCACGCCGGTCTGGACGCGATCGAGCGCGGCATCCTGGTGCACCGCGTGCTCGCTGCGATCTGGGGCGCGCTGAAGACGAAGGCCGCGCTCGATTCGATCTCTGGCGACGCCCTCGATGCACTGCTCGCCAACGCGGCGAACGAGGCGGTCGCGCGCATGCGGCGCGGGCGCCCGTCGGCGCTCGCCGGGCGCGTCGCCGCGATCGAGGCTGGGCGCCTGACGCGGCTGGCGCGCGAGTGGCTCGAGGTCGAGCGTACGCGTGGCGCGTTCGAAGTCATCGCGCGCGAGGATGCGCGCGAAATCGCCGCTGGCCCGCTCAGGCTTAGCGCCCGGCTCGACCGCGTCGATGCAACGCCCGGAGGGCGCCTCATCGTCGACTACAAGACGGGCGAAGCCAAGCTCGGCAGGATGCTCGGCACACGGCCCGAAGAGCCGCAGCTGCCGCTCTACCTGGTCGCCGCCGAGCCCGACGCGGCGGCGGTGGCGTTCGCGCAGGTTCGCGCGGGTGACATGCGCTTTGTCGCGCTCGCGCGCGAGGCCGACCTGCTGCCCCGCGCGCGCACCCCGGGCGCGGTGCGCGCCGGGGCGGAAGCCGACTGGCCGGCGCAGGTCGCGTTCTGGAAGCACGAGATCGATCGGCTGGCGACGGATTTCGCGCGCGGTGAAGCGACGGTCGATCCGAAGGATTCCCTCGCCAGCTGCCGCACTTGCAACCAGCAGCCGCTGTGCCGGGTGCACGAGCGGATCGGCGCGGCGGAGGAAGACGAATGAAGGCGCCGGACTTCGCCGAGCGTGAGCGCGCGCTCGACATCAGGCGCTCGTTCGTCGTGCAGGCGCCCGCGGGCTCGGGCAAGACCGACCTGCTGATTCAGCGCTACCTGCGCCTCATCAAGGTGGTCGAGCATCCGGAGGAGGTGGTCGCGATCACCTTCACGCGCAAGGCCGCGGGCGAGATGCGCGAGCGCGTGCTGAAGGACCTGCCGAACGCACCCGAGCTCGCGCACCGCCTGCGCATCCAGACGATCGACTCGCTGTGCGCCGCGCTCACGCGACAGATGCCGCTGCTGTCGCGGTTCGGCGCGCCGCCCGAGCCGCTCGAAGACGCGCGCGCACTGCACCTCGCGGCCGCGCGCGCCGCGTTCGAGCGCGTGGAGGAGGACGACACGGTGGCGCAGGCTGCCGCGCGGCTGCTCGCGCACCTCGACAACGACCTCGCGCGTGCAGAAAACCTTCTTGCCGGAATGCTCGCCAGGCGCGATCACTGGATCCGCCATCTTGGTCGCATCGACCGCGCCGCGCTCGAGGCGGCGATCGAGGCGGAGTGCGCGCGCGTGCGCGCACACTGCCGCGCGCTGTACGGCAGGGACGTCGAGGACTGGGCGGCGCTCGCCGATGCGTTGCTCACGAAGGAAGGAACGTGGCGCAAGCGCTCGGCCGAGGCGCAGGCGCTTGCGCACAACGATGCGCTGCGCGAGGCGCTGCTCGAGGCGAAGGTGCTGCCGCCGGCGCGCTATTCGGACGTGCAGTGGGACGCGCTCGAGGCGATCGCGCTGCTGCTGCCGATCGCGATCGCCGAACTGCGCGTCGCGTTCGAGGCCGCCGGCGTGGTGGACTTCACCGAGGTCGCGCTCGCCGCGCTCGAGGCGCTCGGCCCGGAGGACGCGCCGACCGATCTCGCGCTCGCGCTCGACTACCGCATCACGCACCTGCTGGTCGACGAGTTCCAGGACACCTCGATTTCGCAGTACCGGCTGATCGAGCGGCTCACCGCCGGATGGGAGCCGGGGGACGGGCGCACCGTGTTCGCGGTCGGCGACCCGATGCAGTCGATCTACCGCTGGCGCGAGGCGGAGGTGGGCGAGTTCCTCAGGACCTGGGAAGCGAAGCGGCTCGGGACGGTGGAATTGGAGTGCGTGCGGCTGTCGGCCAACTTCCGCTCGCAGTCCGGGATCGTCAACTGGGTGAACGCGGCGTTTCCGCAGGTGCTGCCCGGCGGCGGCGATCCGATGGCGGGCGCGGTGGGCTACGCGCCGTCGGATCCGGTCCACCCGGCGCTCGACGGGGAGGCCGTGCGCGTGCACGCCTACCGCGGTGCGGGAGGAGAGGCGGAGAGCGTCGCCGCGATCGTGCGCGAGGCCAAGGAGAGCGATCCCGAGGCGACGATCGCGGTGCTGGTGCGCGCCAAGACGCACGCCGGGCCGATCGTTGAGGCGCTGCAGGCGGCGGGGCTACGCTACCGCGCGGTCGAGATCTACAAGCTCGGCGACCGACCGGTGGTGCAGGACCTGTGGGCGCTGACGCGAGCGCTGTCGCACCTGGCCGATCGCACCGCGTGGCTCGCGGTGTTGCGCGCGCCGTGGTGCGGGCTGACTCTGGCGGAGCTGTGCGCGTTGTTCGAGGGGCGCGAGGGCACGGTATGGGAGCTGATCCAGGGCGTGGATCATCCGCGCGTTGCGCGGGTGCGCGAGGTGTTGGGGGAGGCTGTTTCGAATCGCCTGCGCTCGACGCTGCGTGATGCGGTCGAGCGCTGCTGGATGCTATTGGGCGGGCCGGCCTGCGTCGCGTCCGACACGGATCTCGAGGACGCCGAGGTTTATCTGGATGCGCTGGAGGAGGCGGAGGTCGCGGGGTCCCTGCCGGATCCGGCATTGTTTGAGGCGCAGCTGGAGGCGCTGTGGGCACTGCCCAACGTACACGCGACGGACAGCGACGTGCAGATCATGACGATCCACAAGGCGAAGGGCTTGCAGTTCGATCACGTCATCGTGCCTTCGCTGGGGCGGCGCGGGCGCGGGGACGACAAGAGCCTTTTTCTATGGATGGAGACGCCGGATTCGTTATTGGTCGCGCCGATCGGCGAGACCGGCGGGGCGGATGACGTTCTGTATAAATGGCTGGCGAAAGTGGATGGGGAGAGGAACGGCTACGAGGCGGGACGGTTGTTGTACGTCGCCACGACGCGGGCGAAGAAGCGCTTGCACTTGATGGGGCACGTGGGGACGAAGAAGGGCGAGCCGGTGAAGGGGTCGCTGCTGTCGGTGTTGTGGCCGGCGGTGAAGGGTTGTTTCGAGGGCGTCAAAGAGGCGGCGGAATCTGGTGCGGAGGAAGGGATTCCGAATCAGGAACTCGTTCGGCTGGATTCCTCGTGGGTGCTGCCGGGGGCGCCTCCCTCGGCGTCATGGGCTAGATCGGAGATTGAACGAGGGGCGGAGGAAGCGATCGAGTTTTCCTGGGTCGGCGAGACGGCACGTCACGTGGGGACCGTGGTGCACCGCTGGCTGCAGCGAATTGCCGAGGATGGATTGCAGACGTGGCCGCCGACGCGCGTGCAGTCTTTAAGGGATGCGTTCCGGAGAGAGTTGGCCCGCTGCGGGGTGCTGGACGACGCGCTGGGCGAGGCGGTCGAGAGAGTCGCGGCTGCGTTATCGAACACGTTGCTGGACGAGCGGGGACGGTGGATCCTCGCCGCTCATCGGATGGCGAGGTGCGAGTACCGGCTGACTGCAGTGGTGGATGGGAGGGTGCGGCGAATGGTGATTGACCGGATGTTCGAGACCGAGGCCGGGGAACGGTGGGTGGTGGATTGGAAGACGAGCAGTCACATCGGCGGATCGATTGACGAATTCCTGAGTCGGGAGCTTGAGCGATACCGGGCGCAGATGCAGCGCTACACGGAGGCCATCGGCGGGCGCGCCCGTAATGGCCTGTATTTTCCGTTGCTGCCCGCGTGGCGCGAAGGTTGACGCCGTTCTCGCGTGGCGGGGCATCCTCGGGCGGCCCGCCGGGCAGGGAGCAGCTAAACTGCGTCGCACCGTTCTTTCGGGAGGAGCCCATGATCGAAACCCGCCACCTGTTCACCCTCACCGCCGACGTGCCGAAGATCGATGACCTCGGCGCTACCCCCAACGGCACGCGCCGCATCGCCACCGTCACCGGCGGCACGTTCAAGGGCGAGCGCCTGCGCGGCAAGATCCGACCTACACCCGGCGGCGACTGGCTGCAGCTGCGTGCCGACGGCGCGACGATCCTCGACGTGCGCTGCACGCTGGAGACCGACGACGGCGAGCTGATTTACATGACCTACCGCGGCGTGCGTCACGGTCCGCCCGATGTGATGGCGCGCCTGGCGAAGGGCGAGTCGGTCGATCCGAAGAGCTATTACTTCCGCACCACGCCGGTGTTCGAGACGGCGTCGAAGAAGTACGACTGGCTAAACCGCATCGTCGCGGTGGCCACCGGCCGGCGCGAGGCGAGCGGCCCGATCTACGAAGTGTACGAGGTGCTCTGAGCGGCGCATGAAGTACCTCGTCGCGGCGCTGATCATCGGCGCGATCGTCACGATGCTGCTGGTGCGCCGCCGCAGCGCCGAGCGCCTCGCCTTCACGCCGCTCGACGTCTCGGGCCGCGAGGACCGCCCGCCGCAAGCGTTCTACCGCGCGTTCTACGCGGAGTCGGGGCTCGGCGAAGCCGCGATTCCCGACATCCGCGCGGTGCTCGACGCGGTCGCCAAAGCGAGCGGCCTGCCGGCCGGTAAGCTCGAGCCGGCCGACGAACTCGGCGCCATCGCCGCGGCCAGCGGCCTGTCGCGCGCATACCTCATCGCGCAGCTCGGCGCAGCCTTCCCAGAAGCGCAGGCCGAAATGATGCAGAAGACCGCCGCGGGCGATTTCACCAAGCTGCACCACGCCATCGCGCTGGTGGTAAACGCGCGCGTGAGGGCGCGCAGCCGTTAGGCAACCCAACCGGAGGCAGACATGACCGACCAGCCCTCTCTCGCGGAGCTTCTCATCCAGAGCCGCGACCTGCCCTGGCGCGCGAAGTCGCTCAAGGGCGTGCACGAGAAGATGCTGTGGCGCGACGACGCAAGCGGCGCATCGATCGCGCTGATCCGTTTCGACAGGGGCTGTGGCATTCCCGCGCCGCACGCGCACGCCTCGAACCAGTTCATGTACTGCCTGGAAGGGCGCTACGAGTACACCGCGACGAACACGGTGCTCACGCCGGGCTGCTTCTACGCCAATCCCAAGGGCAACGTGCACGGCCCAACGCGGGCGCACGAGGATACGGTGGTGTTGGAGATTTACGACGGGCCGCACTACCCGGTGAAGCCGGACTGGTACACCGACGAGGAAGACGCGCGCTGAGCCGCTGCGGCGAAGCGAAATACTTCCTCGCGCCGCGCGGCGGCGTGCGCTCTACTGGACGGCGTGATAACGACCTTGCGCTGTCCGTCCGCAGATGGCCGCTGAAGAAAGGGCACCGCGGCGCCTTCCCTGGCAGGTGACCGAGCGTTCGCTCGGCCACGGGCTGCTGCGCTGCACGGCGGGCGTGATCCTCTTCGCTGGCGCGGCGCTCTTCGCCGCGCCGCTGTGGTTCGGTGTGCCGACGCAGCTGTCCCCTCCGGCCGCGGTGCCGCTCGTGCTCGGCGCCGCCGGTCTTGCGCTCCTGTTGTGGGGACTCGATGCGCTGCTGCGCCGCACGCAGATGACGCTGGAGCGCGACGGCGTCACCTTCGAACGACGTGGCTTGCGCGGCGCGCAGGCCTGGAGCGAACCACTCGACGCCTACCGCGGCGTGCTCGCGAGCTGCGAGGCGAGGCGCGGCGGCGTCGACTACACGATCGTGCTGAAGCATGCCAAGGACGCGACGCGCGACGCGGTCCTCGAGCGCTGGCCGAGCCCGGCCGGGCAGCGTGCGCGGCTGGCCGGCTGGGCGAAGCTGCTCGGCCTGCCGGCGCTCGCGGCGGCGGCGCGCGGACTGGAAGCGCGCGCCCCGTCTGACATCGGCAAGCCGCTCGCCACGCTCACCGCCGAGGGCAAGTTCACTCCGCCGGCCGCGCCGGCCGAGGTTCCCGCCGCAGGCACGGTGCGATCGCTGCCGCGCGCAGAGGGTTACGCGTTCCGCAGCTGGCGCGGTGGCGCGGCGATCGCGCTGGGCGTCGCAGGTATCGCCATCGGTCTCGTCGAGCTCGCCGTGCTCGGCGACGTCGATGCCGAAGCTGCGGGCCTCGCGACGCGCATCGCGGCCTACGGCCGGTTGGTGGTGCTGCCGCTCGGCGTCGCTCTGCTTGCGCTCGGCGCGCGTCTCGGCGAGACGCTGGAAGTCGATCCCACAGGGGTGCGCGCCTGCCTGCTGCTCGGTCAGGGCGTGCTGCGCGAGACCCTGATCGCCGCCGATGCGGTGGACCAGGTACGTGCCGACCCGCGGCTCGGCGTGCACATCGTCGCCGATGAGGGCGCGGTCCGCTTCGCCCGCGGCGCACCGGAGGCGGTGCTACGCCTGATCGCCAACGCGGTGCTCGCCACGGTCGCGCGCGGAACCGAGGACGTCGGCGCGGCGCAAATCGGCCGGCTGCGCAAGTTCGCCACCGCGGGATTCGCCGCCGGCCTCGGTCCGGACCAGGTGCACGCCAAGCTCTCCGAGCTCGGCGCGCCGGTCGAGGACGTCGAGGCCTGCCTGCGCGCGATCGCCGAGGACCGTACGCTGCCGTACGCCGGGCTGATGCGCGCCTACCTGAAGCTCGGGCGGCTTGCTACCGCGCGACCGGCCGCGATCGTGCTCGCCCTGCCGCCGATCGTGCCGCCCGGCGTGGCGCGCGCCGCAGTGGACACGGTGGGACTGGGCGGTCCGCTGCGCGCCGCCGCCGTCGGCGGCGCGCTGCTCTTTCTCGTCTGGCTGGCGGTGCCGCTGTTCGAACGTGGCGCGCAGTTCGTCGCGCCCTGGGTGCCGACAGCGGCGCGCGCCGCGTTGCACGATGCAACGCGCGCGGAAGGCGAAGCGGACTACAGGACTGCCGGGCGCATCGCGCAGGGCTACGCCGGCTTCGAGGTGCCGGCCGCACAGGGCACGCGCTACATCCTTTTCGGCGCCGAGCAGGTGAGCGCCGAGGTACAGGGTCGTCATCTGCGCGTGGTCGTGAAGAATCTGCGGCTTGAAAAGAAGAGCGACGTGCAGCGCGCAGACTATGCTGCCGTCGGGATCGTCGTCGCGCCACTCGATGCGCGGCGTCCCGACCATTGGGCACCGGCCTACGATTTCAACGTCGGCGGAACGCTCAGCGCCGAGGCGCCGGTGGCGACGCTCGCCGAGCAGGCGTTCATCGTACCGACCATGGCGGATGCCTGTGCAGGCGGCTGCCTGGCGCGCCTGCTCCTGCAGGTGCGCACTGAGGCCGCGGCACCCTTCACCGAGAATTCACCCGTCTTCCGGCTCGCGCCAGGCGCGGCCAAGCCGACCAGCTAGAGGCCCTCGAAGTACTGCTCCATGCGGCGGCGCAGCGCCTGGTCGGGCAGCCGCCCGCGTGCCGCGCCAAGGTTGTCGATGACGTGTTCGGGGCGGCGCGTGCCGGGGATCGCCACGGTTACGGCCGGGTGCCCGATCACGTACTTCAGAAAGAACTGCGCCCAGCTCGCGCAGTCGAACTCCGCGACCCAGTCAGGCAGCGGCTTGCCGCGTACTGCGGAGAACAGGCGTGCGCGACCGAAGGGCAGGTTGATCAGCACCGCCACGCCGCGCTCCAGCGCGAGTGGCAGGATGCGTTCGGCGGCGCTGCGGTTGTCGATCGAGTAGTCGACCTGGACGAAGTCGAGCTTCTGCGTCTGCAACACCTCTTCCATCTCGCCGTACTGCGCGTCGCGCGAGGTGGTGACGCCGACGTAGCGGTAGCGTCCCCCCTGCCGGCCTTCGCGCATGCTGGCGAGCTGGGTCGCAGTATCGGAGAGGTTGTGCACTTGGATGAGGTCGATGGCGTCGGTGCGCAGGCGCTGGAACGACGCCCTCATCTCCTCGAGGCCGGCCTCGCGCCCGCTGCTGTACACCTTGGTCGCGAGAAATAGCTGCTTGCGGATGTCGAGCTCGGCGATGAGCTGGCCGAGCACAATCTCCGAGGAGCCGTACATCGGCGCGGTGTCGATCAGCTTGCCGCCCGCCGCGGCGAAGGTTCTCAGCGTTTCGCGCAGCGGCGCGATGTCTCCTTCCGGGCCGGTGCGGTAACGATTGGTGCCGATACCCACCACCGGCAGGCGCTCGCCGCTGGAAGGGATCGGCCGCGTGAGCAGCGATCCGCTGGCGCTGCGGGCAGTACCGCCGACGGCGGCGGCTGCGGCGCCTGCGCCGAGCTTGAGAATGTCGCGACGCGTGAGGCTCATGCCCGGGCTCCTTGTTGAGGTATGTTTTGGGCCGCTTTGGCTGCCCGGTCCTGCCGTCGCCCGAGCCACAGCGCGAGTACGGCCCAGAGGGCGGCGAGCGGTGCGGCGGCGAGCGCGATCGCACCGATCGACAGGCCGAGTGCTCGCAGTCCGGTGAAGATCCAGCCGCTGGCAAGGTCGCCGCCGCGGTACACGGCGGCGTCGAGAAAAGCTTTCGACTTGTACTTTTCCTCGCGCCCGAGCACGGTGAACAGTACTTCTCGCGTCGGTTTGGCCAGACCGTAGCGCAGCGCGCGGTAGGCAACCTGCATTGCGATCAGCACCGCCAGCTGCGGTGTCGTGCCGAGCCAGAAAAACCCCGCGGCGGTCACCACGGGCAGCGCCGCGAGCGTCGCGCCGACGCCCAGCCAGCGGATGACGCGCGCTGCGACCCAGACCTGCAGCACGATCGTGCAGGCGTTCGACCACAGGTCGATACTCGCAAACAGCGCCGTGCGCGCGGCGCGGTCGGCAAGGGCGGCGCGGATCAGATCGGCCTGCACGAAGTACAGCACGGTCGAGGCGTAGGTCATCAGCAGGATGTAGCCCGCGATGCCCATCAGGTAGGGTGAACGGAACACGGTTGCCATGCCGCTCCAGGCGGTGCCGGCGAGGGGGCGGTTTTCCGCGCGTGCGGGATCGGCATTGCCGCCGAAGCGCCGGTGCAGTACACGCGCACACCCGCAGGCGGCTTCGAGCGGCAGGCAGGCAAACAGCAGAAGCGCGAACGACGGCAGCTTTTGCGCCAGCGCCGCGGTGAATGCGCTGCCGGCGATGGCGCCGAGGGAACTGCCGACTGCGATGAAGCCGAACAGCCGTTTGCCCTGCTCGTTGCTGAAGCAGTCGACCATGAAGCCCCAGAACACCGTTACCGCGAACAGCGCGAAGATGCTCGCCCAGACGTAGAACGCGCGGTCGATCCAGGGGCGCGCGCTCTCCGGCAACAGCACGAGGGCCGCGTAGAACAGCAGGAGGTTGGCGATGAAGAAGCGGTTGGCAAGCGGCACGAACACGCCGCGCGGCCAGCGCGACCCGGCCCAGGAGTACAGCGGCACGACCACCAGCATGGCGAAGAACACCGCGGTCCACAGGTACTGCAGATTGCCGCGGTCGGCGGCGCTGATCTCGTCGCGCACCGCGCGCAACACGTAATACGCGAACAGGATGCAAAAGCCGTAGGCCGTGGCCCACAGCAGCGGCGCGGCCTCGTCTTCCCTTGCCGAGACGGTCTTCAGGATCAGGCGCTTGAGCATGCGGATGCGCACTCTACGCCTGAAGCGTTCACTGTGGCCGGCGGGCGAGTAAAAAAAACAGCGAGCCGAGCCCGGCGACCACGGCGATGACCGTGAAGCCGGCCCGGTAGTCGCCGGTCAGGTCGGCGAGTAGACCGGCGATCAGCGGCCCGCCGATCTGGCCGATGACGATGATCATCGAGGACAGGCCCAGGATCATGCCGATCGCGCGCCGGCCGAAATAGTCGGCCCGGATCGCCTGCATGAACGGCCCGCGCACGCCCCAGGCGACGCCGTGCAGGATCGCGAACGCCACCAGCATGTCGGCGCCCGTGGCGTAGGTCAGCATGAGCAGCCCGGCGGCGTGCGACAGCATGCAGCCGGCGGCGACAAAGCGCTTGTCGTAACGGTCGCCGAGCCACCAGCCGAGCAGGATGCCGCCGAGCTGCGACACGGTGACCAGGGTGATCACCAGCGAGGCCTGCTGCAGCGAGTAGCCGAGGCCCTCCTTCATGTGGGTGATGGCATGCACGTTGACGGCGAAGACGACCAGCAACGCGAAGCCATGGCCGAGCGAGAGCAGCCAGAAGGCGGGCGTCGCGAGCGCTTCGCGCGCGCTGAACTCGCGGCGCGCCGGCGGGGGTACGCCGGCCAGGGTCGCGCCGGGCTCGGGAGGCGGGGCGGGCGGCAGGCCGTCGACCGTCTCGCCGTGGTCCTCCGGCCTGCGACGGAAGACGCGCGCGAGCGGAAAGCCGAACAGGATGACCAGCAGGCCGGAGACGAACGCGGTCGCGCGCCAGCCGAAGCTGTGCAGCGACCAGGCGACCACCGGCACGAAGATGCCGCCGAAGGCCAGGCCGAGGGATAGCGCGGAAAGCGCGCGGGCACGCTTTTTCTCGAACCAGTGGATGAGCGCGACGTTTAGCGGGAAGAAGCCGGCTAGGCTCGAGCCCAGCGCGATCACGATGAAGGCGGCATAAAAGCCGGCCAGCGAGTCGATCTGGCTGAGCAGCATGAACCCCAGGCCGAAGGTGACGATGCCGATGCGGATCATGCCCTGCGGGCCGAAGCGATCCATCAGCCAGCCGAGGGCCGGGCCGAGCAGCGCCGCCTCCATCGGTTGCAGGGCCGCGGCGCCGGAGAGGGCGGTCTTCGACCAGCCGCGCTCGTCGGTGAGCACCGCGAGATAGGCGCCGAAGCCCTGGTGCAGGAGGCCGGCCTGCAGAAACTGGAGCCCGCAGCCGGCGGCGACCATCCGCCAGCCGTAGAAGATGTTCATAGGAGGAGCGGCAGCATAGCCCAGGCACGGCGGGTGCGCCGCGCCTGGTTCGCGGCACCATCTGCGGCGCCCTGTGAAGAAGTTGGCAAACGGCTTGGCCCCACGGCCTGCCGCGGCCTATAGTATTCGCCGCATGGCCAAGAAACCGGAAAGCTTCGACGTCGGCCCCAAGGATGTGTACGCCCTGACGGGACTCGGCAACCGCGAGTTGCGTGCTTCGGGTACCAGCCTGCCGGCGGCCGAGCTTGCGCTGCTCGTGCTGATCGACGGCAAAGCGAGCGTGGCGCAGATCGAGCACAGCGCCAAGGGCCAGTCGCCGGAACAGCTGCGGACCCTGCTCGGCACGCTGTATGAGAAGGGGCTGATTGATCTCGCCAGCCGCATGAAGGGCGATTTCTTCAGCCTCACGATGCCGCTCCAGATCCCGAAAGCTGCGGCGGCGGAAAAACAGCGGGAAGCGAGCGAAGGCGTCAGCTCGCTGCAGGACAAGGGCTACTTCGTCAGCATTGCGCGGCGCACGGCCGGCGGCCACCCGCTGCCCGAGGGCCGCAAGCCGGTGATGCTGCTGATCGACGACGACGACACGCTGGTCAAGCTGTTGCACACCGTCTTTCAGCTCGAGGGCTTCGAGCTGCGTACGGCGGCCAACCGCGCCGGCGTCGGGCAAGCCTTCGACGCGCAGCCGCCGCCGGACTTGGCGCTGCTCGACGTGGTGCTTCCCGACATCGACGGCTTCGAGGTGCTCGGCCGCATCCGCTCGCACCCGACGCTCAAGGCGCTGCCCGTGATCATGCTCACGGCGCAGGCGACGCGGGAATCGGTGCTCAACGGCTTGCATCTCGGCGCGGACGGTTACGTCACCAAGCCGTTCGAGATCGAGGTCTTGCTGGACGCGGTACGTACCGTGCTTGGGGCCTCGGCGCTGCCGAAGAGTGGCGGCCCGATCCGCAACGACTGACGGCGAGCGCCGGGGTGAGCGACGCGGACGATCTCGCCGCCGAGCTCGCCGCGCTGACGGCTGAATACCGCCAAAAGCTCGCCGCGCGGCTCGACGCGCTGGAGGCGTTGGCCGAGCAGCGGTCCCCCGGGCAACAGGGCGCTGCGCTCGTCGAAGACCTCTACCGTGCGCTGCACACCATCGCCGGCTCGGCAAAGACCTTCGGATTGCCCGCGGTCAGCGACGCGGCGCGCGCCGGCGAGCGTTATCTCGAGCCGATTTGCGGCGCGAACGAGCCGCTCAGCGCGGCGCAGTGGGATGACCTGAAAGTGCTGCTCGCGTCCCTGCGCAAAGCGGCCGGGTCCGCTTGAGCGCCGGTGGCGCGCCGCGCGACTAGGGACGCACGAACGCGCCGCCCATCAGCTCCTGGCTGAGGTAGTGCTGGCGGAAGCTCTCGAAATCCTGCTGGTCGGCGGCTTCGATCGACGCCTGCTCGGCAATCGAATCGGCGGCCATCTTGGCAAACTGCGCCTCGACAGCGGGATCGAGCGGCAGGGCGAGCAGCGCCGCGCGGTGCGACCGCGAGCGCGCGAGCACGAAGTCCGGGTACGACTTGCCGGAGAAGGCCTCGAGTTCGGCCAGCACGCGCGCCGAGGGCGTGCGCGCCGGACCGTCAAGCATCGCCTGCGCTTCGGCGAGCGCCGCGCGGTAGCTGTCCGTGCCATGGGCGGCGTCGAGTGCCGCGGCGATTGGCTCGCAGCCCCTGAGGACTTCGCCGCCCCACTCGGCCAGACGCCGCTCCTCGCCGCGCCGCAACAGACGTACGTCGGGCGCCCGTCCGCGCTCGGCGGTGGTGTGCTGGTTGTGCGCGAGCTCGGCGGTCTCCGCCGGCGTGTCGGGCGGGCTGTCGGCGAGCACGCACCAGAGCAGGAAGGTCTCCAGCAGGCGCATGGTCTGCGCACGGATGCCGAGCGGCGTATCGGGGTCGAGATCGACCAGGCGCGCCTCGACGTAGGCCACGCCGCGTTCGCCGAGCGCGTGCAGCGGGCGCTCGCCCGTCTGGATCGGCTGCTTGGGACGTATCGTGCCGTAGAACTCGTTCTCGATCTGCAGCAGCGCGGCGCTCAGCTGGCGGTACTCTTCGCCCGCCTTGATGCCGATCTTCTCGTAGGGGGGGTAGGGTTCCGTGAGGGCACCGTGCAGCGAGCGGGCATAGCTTCTCAAGTCGTTATAGCTCACCGCGAGGGTCGCCTGCGCCGCACTCTGGTAGCCGAGCGGTCCCATGCGCAGCGTCGTGCCGTACGGCAGGTAGAGCGTGCCGCGCGCGAGCGTCTGCAGCGCATGCCGGCGACCGGCTACAAAACTTGCACAGACCGCAGGCGAGGCACCGATCAGATACAGCGGCAGCCAGGCATGCCGGCGGAAGTTGCGGATGAGCGCGAAGTAGGCGTCGTTGCGATACGCTTCGACCGAGCCACCGCACGCATCGACGGCCTGCAGTGCAGGCCAGGCGGTCTCGGGCAGCGAAAAGTTGTAGTGGATACCCGATATGGTTTGCATGCGCCGGCCGTAGCGGTAAGACAGGCCGCGCCGGTAGACGGTCTTTGCAGTGCCGACGTTCGAGCGGCCGTAGCGGCCGAGCGGGATGTCGTGCTCGGCCGGCAGCCGGCAGGGCATGCTCGCGCACCACAGCAGCTCGTCGCCGATCGCGCGCACCACGACCTGGTGGATACGCTGCAGCTCGTCGAGACAGTCCTGGACGCTGGTATGTACGCCGGTGATGAGCTCGAGCTGCGCCTCGCTGAAGTCGGTGGTGATGTGCGGGTGCGTCAGCGCGGCGCCGAGCGCCGCGGGGTGCGGTGCGGCCGAGAGCCGGCCGTCGGACCCCACGCGCAAACTTTCCTTCTCCAGCCCGCGCCGGATGCCGCAGAGGATCTCCGGCGTCAGCGCGCCGAGGCGTTCTTCGAGGGACACGCGCTTCCGCCAGTCGTGGAGTGGGGCGAAGCGTAGCAGAAGGGCGCCCGCCGGCGCCGGCCGCGCCGCCGCAGGTGCGAAACGACGCGCCAGGCCAAATTCGGTGTAACGCGGCTTTACTTAAATTTACCGGGCGCTCACAGGCTGCTTACAGCCCGTCCGGATACTGATAGCGCCTCATCCACGCAACCAAAGGAGACGATCATGAAAGACCTCACCCCCGTGCTCGGCGCCTGCCTGCTCGCCGGCAGCCTGGCGCTCGGCGTCCCGGCGAGCGCCTCGGCCGATGACATACGCCAGGTTTCCGCCTCTGGCGACTGGCGCGGCGGCGGCATGCATCATCGCGGGCGCGGTGACCGCATGATGCGCATGCTGCGCGGACTCGATCTGAGCGAGGCGCAGCGCGACCAGATCTTCCAGATTCGTCACGCACAAGCGCCGGCGATGCGCGCGCAGATGAAGGCGGTGCACGCCGCGCGCAAGGACCTGCGCGAGCTGGCGCTGGCGCCGGATTACGATGCGGCGAAGGCGCAGGCGTCGGCCGACGCGCTCGCGCGCGCGACCTCGCAGATGGCGCTGATGCGCATCGACATGACGCGCAAGGTGCTCGCCGTGCTGACCCCGGAGCAGCGCCAGCAGCTCGAGCAGCGGCGCGCGCAGTGGCGCGAACGGCGCGGCGCGCGCAGCTGACATCCGCAGCCTTCGGCACTTCGCCTAGAATCGCCGGCGTGCGCGCAAGCGCGCGCCGGTTTCTTTTGGAGGAGGGGCAATGGGAATGCTCGAAGGCAAGGTCGCGCTCGTCACGGGCGCGACGAGCGGGATCGGCC
>JBFFEY010000068.1:0-16102 GCA_041558415.1 Burkholderiales bacterium
CCGGCGTCTCTGCTCGAGAGCCAGTTCGCAACGCTCGAGCCGCCGGGCAACGCGATCACGATCGATGTCGCGCAGCCGCTGGAGGTCTGCATCGCGGCCGCCCTCGACGCGCTCGCCGCGTCACCGCGCGATCGATCCTAGCCCTCGGCGTCGCCCAACAGGCGCAGCTTGAATGCGCGCCACACGGCAGCGCGTGCCGAGCGTACCTCGAGCTTGCGGTAGATGCTCTTCACGTGCGTCGCGACCGTGTTGACCGAGAGCTCGAGCCGCGCGCCGACCTGCGTATAGGTACAGCCGCGCGCGAGCAGGCGCAGGACGTCTGCTTCGCGCTCAGTGAGGCTGACCCCGCGTGCCTCGCGTGGCTGCGTCATCGGCTCGAAGCCGGAACCGGCGAGCGCCGGCCCCGGTGCCTCGCTGACGGTCACTCATCCCCCGAGGTGCACGTCGTAGCGCGCGCCGTCGGAAAAGGTGCAGCTGCCCGAGCCCTGCCGCGGGTGGTTCATGCGGTAGCGGCAGTTCATGTAAGTGCCCTGCGCGCTCGCGGCGTTGGCGATGCCGCTGTGCGCATCGCCCTCGCTGTCGCGCGTCGCCTCGCCGACCAGGGTCTGGCCGCGGTAGTTGAGCTGGAAGCGGCCCTTGCCATTCATCATGTTGGTGACGCTGCCACTCAGCGTACCGGTGGCGCGCGCGATGTCGTTGGTCGGGTACAGGCGCGCCGGCAAAGCCGACGGCACCGGCTGGCTCGCCATGACGTGCGGCACGAGCGGCGCCGGCACCGGCTCCCACACCACCACGCCTTCGTGATTCACCGGCACGGCGACGCAGCCGGCTGCGGTCACGCCGACGACGCACACACCCACCCAGGTTCTCAGCTGTTTGTTCATGAATTCCTCCATGTCGTTTTGCGCAGGCGTTGATTGCCTGTGATCCCATCATGGAGGCCGCGCGCTTGCAGCTTTCTTACGGATCGCTTACGCGTGGCTTACTTATTGCGCCGTCGGTCGCGTGACACGCGACGACGCACAGGCCGGCCGCCGCACAACTGTGGGCGAGCCGGCCTGCGCGCTTTCCGCGATGACCGCGCTGCAGCAGGCGGCGGACGGCCGCGGGGCGTTAGCGCATCGCGGTGGTGTGGTCCGGCGAACGGCGATAGGAGACGAGTTCCATCGTTTCCGTCCACGGGCGCTCGAGCGCGTAGTGGATCTCGGCCCTGACGATGCGCCCGACCGCGGGTGAAATCCAGTACCGCGCCTCGGCGACCGGGCCGTTCAGGTAGGCGACCGCAGAGCCCCACATTTCCTGTCGCACCTTCACGCGCACCACCTGCGTTTCGAACGTGCCCGCAGGCACGGTCACGGTTTCCGCACCCAGGCGTTCGGCGCTCACTTCGCATTCTGCGGTGCGGTAGATGGTCTTGGGGCCCTCTGCACAGGCGTCGCCGCCAAACACGTCGAGTGTCGGCATCGACTGCGGCAGCGCGCCGCTCGTATACGCCGTGTAATACGGCGCGAACTGCATGCCGCCGCGCATGTCGAGGTAGGCCCCGCCACGATGCGTCGTGGTCAGCGTCTCGCCATTCTCCAGCTCGACGCGCTCGACGATCTGACCGTCCGCGAACTGCTCGATCTCGAAGCTGCGAGCGCCCGTGCGCCCGCTGCGCGAATCGACGTAACGATAGTCCCAGCGATCGCCCGGCTGCAGACCACCGAAACCGCCGACCGGTCGCGTTTCTTTAGCCGGCGGAACGGAAGCGACCGGCGTCGCCGCATCATGGGAGGACGGCGCGGCGCTCTGCGCTGCGCTCGGCTCGGGCGCAGGCGCGGCCGCCTGGGGCGGCGGCTCAGGCGCCGCGTCTGCCGCAGCCGACGCCGAAGCTGTCGATTCGTCCGAAGCAGGTGCGGGTTCTGACTCGCTCGCAGCCGCACGCATGGCGTCGCCGAACCCGGGCGTGCTCGCGGCGGCCCCGACGCCAACCATGACACCGCCTACGGCCGCCCCGATCGGCGCGCAGAGAAGCGCGAGCGGTCCTGCACCGAGGCAGGCGGCGATGCCCCGCAGCCCGCCATAGAGCGCGCCCCCGAGTGCGCCGACGACGCCGCGCGCTGCCGCCTCCCCGACCTTGCCGATCGCCCGAGCGCGCACTTCGCGCCTGCGCTCCGCCTCGGCCTCGTGTTGCACCGCCTGCGGGTCGGGCGCTGCGCCGGCGTCGGACGCCACCGGCTGGTGGGGGGTGCCGCAGGCGGCAAGTGAAAGCGCAAGGACGAACGCGCACGTCCTGGCCGCAGATTTCCGCATCTGGGCCCCAGATGTCTGCGATTTCATGGCTATCTCCCAAGCAGTGCCTGCCCGGTACTCGCATGACGCGTGCCAGAGGCTCCTGGCTTCGCAACCCCATGATTCTTATAAGCAAGAGAAAATCGTGCGCGGTCGATGGAAGACCATTTCATGCATTTCATGCGTGGCGCGACTACAGGGTTTGCCCTCTCCGCTCTCGGTTTCTGCGCCGGCCCGGTGGCCGAGCAGAAGTCGGGTTGGCGTTGTCACCATGCTCGCAGACGCGCGCATGCACCGCCCTTACGGGTTGCTTACCGATTGCTTAAAGGCGCCGGCGGCAGCGCAGCGCGCTAGGCGGCGGCGACCAGCCGCTCGTAGACCGCGCGCGTCTCGGCCGCGGGCTCGACGCCCTGCGCGGACAGCGCGGCGCGGCAGCGCTGGAAGACCTCGAGCGCCTCGGCACGGCGGCCCATGCGATCGAGCAGCTGCATCAGGCCGCGGTAGAAGGGCTCCGCGCCAGGATCGGCGTCGATGCCCCTTTCGTAGCAGATGCGCGCGCGCGCCCATTCCTCGCGCCCTTCCCAGTAAAGGCCGAGCGCGCCGACGGCGCGCGCGAAGCGCGTGCGCAGCCGCGAACGCGGCGCGAGCGCCCACGGCGCGTTTTCCTCGGCCGGCAGGAACTCGCCGCGATACAGGTCGAGCAGGCGCTCGAGCAGCGCTTCGGCGCGCGCCGGCTCGAGCCAGCGCCCGCGCGCGAGGCTCGACTCGACCTCGCCGACCGCCGCCTCGAGCGCCCAGACGTCGGTCCAGGCGTAGCGCCGGCTGAGCGAGAGCCTGCCTTCGTGCAGCACCAGCGCGCGATCCTCGCCGAGCAGCTTGCGCAGCCGATGCAGCGTGCTGGTGAACGAGCGATGCGCGGAGTCGCCCTCGATACGCGGCCACATCGCATCGGTGATGCGTGCCTCCGGCACCTCCTCGCCACCCTGCGCGATCAGCACCTTGAGCAGCTCGAGTGGGCGACGCTGGGCCTTGCCTGCGCCAGTCAGCGGCGCATCGTTCTTCAGCAGACGGAACCCGCCCAGCGTCTGCAGCCGGAACATCCAGGGCCATTCGTCGATCTGCAGCGGCGATGCGTCCGGCACCAGGCCGCGTGTGCGCACCAGGCTCTTCGCGTACTCCGCTTCGATGCCGGTTTCCATCGCCCGCACCAGAACGTTGGCGACGCGGTTCGGACACCACCAGAGGAAGTGCCGGTAGCCGAACTCGCGCCCCAGCTTGAGCGCCCCCTCCAGCAGATTGAGTCCGACGCGCTGCCGGCCGTGCGCCAGCGCGATCTGCGCCGAGCCCAGCAGGCCGGCAAATTCGAGATGCCGGTTGTCGATGGTGCGCACGATTTCGCGCAGCCGCTCCAGCTGCGCGACGCACTTGCGCTCGTCGCCGCACTCGGCGAGGACCAGTGCCAGCGCGAGGCGGGTCAGCGCCTCGAAATACGGGCAGCCGACCTCGACCGCGGTACGCTGTGCGATGCGTGCTTCCTGCAGCGCACGCATGAGGTCGCGGCGCAGCATCGCCTCCCAGGCGGAAAAATAGTGGTACTGGCATAGGTTGAAGCGGCCGGCGCCTGCGACCTGCGCATCGAGCACCTTCGCCGCCTCGCCCGCGGCCGCGAGATCGCCACCGCCGAGCGCGCCGCCGTAGCCCGAGACCAGCAGCTGGAACATCCAGGTGTGCGCACCGGTGGAGCGCGCGATCTCGAGGCCCTGGCGCATCGCCGCGAGCGCTTGCGGCGCGTCGGCGTTGAGCATGGCATGCATCGCCTCGAGACTGCGCAGCATGGTCAGCGAAAACGGGGACACGCCGGGCGCCTGCGCCACCTGGCGCATCGCTTCGATCAGCTCGTGAGCCTTGCGGTACAGCCCGGTCCACATCAGCGTGAGCGCGGCCAGCAGGCAGACGTAGAGGCGCACGTTGGGGTCGCTCGCACCCTGCGCCGCAGCCACGCCGCGCTCGATCCATTGGCCGATGTCCCGGCGCTGCGGCTGACGCATGGTGAGCGAGATGAACATGCTGCTCGCGATGCGCGCCTCTTCTTCCGCGCTCGGACGGTAGCGCCCGGCGGCAACCGCTGCGTCGAGCACGGCGATCCAGCGATCGAGCAGCGAATAGTCGTCCTGCTCGAAGAGAATCGCGTCCATGGCGCCGCAGCAGGCGAGCACCACGCCGGCGTCGTCCGCTGCGCCCGTCGCGCGGAACAGTTCGTGGGCCCGCTCGAACAGCAGGCGCGCCTCGCGCGGCGCGGGCTGCACCTGGCAGGCGCCGGCCCAGTACACCGTCCAGGGGTGGCGATCCTGCACCTGCCGCGGCAAGGCCTCGCACCATTGCAGCACCGTTTCACCGCGCCCCTGCGCGAGCAGCGGCTTGGCGTAGCGCTCGATCATGCCCGCGGCGCTCTCCCAGTCGCGGTTGTCGAGCAGCAGCGCGACGGCGTCCTCCGGGTAGCCGGACTCCTCCATCAGCGCCGCCGACGCGCCGCGCAGCCGGCGCAGCGCGTCGGCCGGCATGCTTTCCTCGGCGCGTGCGAGGAGGAACTCGCGAAACATGGGGTGGTACTGATAGACGGGGGCCGGCGCGACCTCGCGCAGCGTGACGAAATAGTTGTTGCGATGCAGGGCCGCGAGGATCGTCCCGGCGTCGCGCTCGCCGGTCAGCGCTTCCGCGGTCGCGGCCGTCATCTGCCCAGCGAGCGCGGTCTTCAGCAGAAAGGCCTGCGTGCGCGCGTCGTTCGCCTGGAAGATCTCGCCCGCCAGATAGTCGAAGATCAATTGGCGGGTGGAAAAATCGGGCAGGGCCGAGATCGATCCCGCGCGGCGCGACTGCTCGAGCAGCAGCACCACGCCGGCGGCCCAGCCCTCGGTTTTCGCCGCCAGCAGCTCGAGTGCATCGGCCGGCAGCTCGATGCCACGCTGGCGTGCGATGGCGGCGATCTCGTCCTTGTCGAGCCGCAGATCGGGCCAGCCGATTTCGGTGACGCTGCCGTGCGCACGCAAGCGCGCGAAGCTCGCCGGCGGGTCGCTGCGGCTGAGGACGATCAGCGCGCCGCCCGGCGGCAGCTCGCGCACCGCGTCGCGCAGTACCTCGTGCAGCGGCGAGGATGCCGGCACCTCCTGGTAGCCGTCGAAGATCACCAGGAACGGCGCTTCGAGCCGCGCGAACAGCAGCTGAAAGAAGCGCCGCGTGAACGCCGGCAGTCCGGCGTGGTACTCCGGCGTGAGCAGCGGCAGCGGCTCGCCGTCGCCCAGCGCATCGGCAGCCTGCTTGAGGTAGAAGAAGAACGTCGCCACGTCGGCGTCGCCCGCGTCCACCTGGTACCAGACGGAAGCGAGCCGCGCCTGGTCGAGATAGCTGGCGAGCGCCGTGGTCTTGCCGCTGCCGGGCGGACCGGACACCCAGGTGACGGGCGATTGCCGGCCCGCGTCGAGCCGCTCGAACAGGCGCGCGCGCGGCAGGATGCCGGCCAGCGCCGGCCGCGTCGTCTTGCCGAGCGACGCGCGCTTCGAAGTCATTGTCGCTTCTCCCCGCCGATTATCCTACGCCACCGGCCCGCGCGCGCGCCGCCAGCTCAGCCGCGTGGCCCGCAAGCCTTCGCGCTCTCAACGTACTTGCGCGTGGTGCGCGGGTCGAGGCCGACGCGCTTGGCGACCTCGGCGTAGGTGCCGAGCTGCCGGTAGAGCAGAGCGCAGTAGCGGGCGAGCAGTGCCTCTGCACTGAGCGTGCCCGCGCGCAGCGCTGCAGCCAGGCCCTCATCCTCGTCGAGCGCCGTCTGCGGCATCTCGCCCGCATAGCGTCCGGTGAGCAGGATCCGCCGCACCGCCTGCTCGAGCTCGCGCACGTTGCCCGGCCAGGCGTAATCGCGCGGCAGGCAAGTGTCGAGCGCCTCGAGAACCGCGTCCACCAGCTCGGGCAACTCGGCAGCTGCAATACGCCTGACCAGCAGGCGCAGAAGCTGCTTGAGCTCGGCGCCCGACTCGGCGATGCGCTGGCGCAGCGTCGGCACTTCGATCACGTCGGAGCACAGCCGGTAGAAGAAGTCGTTGCGAAAACGCCCTTCGCGACGCAGCGTGCCGAGCGGCTGATTGGTGGCGGCGATGACGCGTCCGCCGAAGCGCTTCTTCTCGCGTCCGCCGACCGGCGTGAAGGTGCGCTCCTGCAGCACCTGCAGCAGCTTGATCTGCACCGGAATCGTCACTTCGCCAATCTCGTCGAGGAACAGCGCGCCGTGCACGTCGCAGCGCTCGAACACGCCTTCGTGATTGTCGATCGCTCCGGTGAACGCGCCCTTGCGATGACCGAAGAGCTCGGACTCGATCAAGGTCTCCGGAAATTGCGACAGGTTGATCGCGACGAAGGTTTCGCTGAAGTTCACCGCGAAGCGGCGCTGCTCGGGGAGGTACGGTATGTAGCTTGAGCGCCCGATGGCCGCGGCCACCGCGCCCTTGCCGGTCCCCGTTTCGCCCAGCACGAGCGTGGAAAAATCCTCCATCCGGTCCCACAGCGCAGTCTCGAAGCCGCGCATGTCATGCGTGAAGATGTTGTTCCACAGCGCCTCGCGCAGCCGGCGCATCGACTCGCAGTTGCCCACCAGATTGCGGTAGATGAAGTAGAAGCCACGCCGCAGTTGATAGAACAGCGCGAAGTAGCGCAGCGCACGGGCCTCGGAAAAGCCGTAGCGCATGAGTTCGCCGATGACCTCGTCGGCGAACGCGACGCGCAGCGCTTCGCCGCTTTTGTTCGCCTGGCGCTCGATCAGCGCGTCGAGTTGCGGCAGCGCGCGGTGGTAGCAGACGTAGAGAAAGGCCGGCTCGAGCAGGCGCCGCTCGGCCTCGCCCAGCGCGTCGAGGTCGGCCGCGTCGCCACGCCGGTACGGTGCGAGGCGGGGCGCGACCACGCGCACCAGCGCCTCCGGGTCCTCGAACACTTCGACGCGGTTTGCGCTCGGCGCAAGCCGGGCAACCAGGTCGGTGCGCTGGGCGCTGAAGGGATTGCCATAGACGACCTGGGCCATGGCCGCGAAGAACTCGCGATCGGCTGCGGACACGCGTTGAGCAGGCATGCAGAGAATGTATTTCTCTGGCGCACAAAATGCCAGAGATTCAAGGGCTGGCATCCCCTGCTTCTTTCAAAAACCTTTATCAAACATCGGGTTAAACAGTTGGCACGGCAGATGCATAACGACGGGCAGAACCAGGATCCGTAACGACCAGGGTTATGCACAGCAAATACCACAAGGACCACCGCCGCCATGACCGCAACCATCCGCCTGACGCGACGTGAACTCGAGGTGCTCTGTCTGCTCGCGCGGGGCTGCACCTACCTGCAGGTCAACGACAGCCTCGGCATGTCCTGCAACACGGTCGCTGCGCACATCAAGAACATCTACCGCAAGCTCGAGGTCCGCTCCGCGCGCGGCGCCATCTGGCGCGCGCTCGAGCTACGGCTGCTCGACGCCGCCGCCGCGTTCGGCGGCGATGCGGCCTGAGACCTGCGGCGCGACTAGTCCCCGCGCGCGACGCCTTCGCGGCGCGGGTCCGCCGCGCCGCGCCAGCCGCCCGCGGTGCGCTGAATCAGGTGCACGCCACTCGTCATGCGCGCCAGGTTCAGCACATGACCGCGCGGCTCAAGCGCCTCGGCGAGGTGCTCGTAGGCGCTGCCCCGCTCGATGAACGTTGGCCCGTTCGTGCTGCCGAAGTTGGGCAGCTCGACCGCGGCCTGCGCGTCCAATCCCCAGTCGAGCACGCCGACGATTACCTTGGCGACGTAGTTCGCAATCGCGCGCCCGCCTGGCGAGCCGAGCAGCAGCTGGAGCGATCCGTCGGGGGCGAACACCAGCGTCGGCGACATGGTGCTGCGCGGGCGCTTGCCACCCTGCACGCGGTTGGCTGCCGGCGCGCCGCGCGAGCGCGGGTCGAAGGCGAAGTCGGTGAGCTGATTGTTGAGCAGGAAGCCGCGCACCATGCGGCGCGCGCCGAACGCGTTCTCCACGGAGGCGCTCATCGCCACTGCGTCACCGTTCGCATCGACGATCGAGAAGTGCGTGGTGCCGGAACTCGTGCCGCTGTGTGCCGGGCCGCGCGCCGCGGCGCCGACCGGGCGGCCGGGCTCGGCCGCGCCCATCGAGCGCGCGCCGACGAGCCGCGCGCGCGCGTCGAGGTAGTCGGCTGCGAGCAGGCCGTCGATCGGCTGCACGGAAAACGCCGGATCGGCGATGTAATGGTTGCGGTCGGCGTAGGCAAGCCGCCCCGCCTCGGCAAACAGGTGCACCGCCTCGGCGGATCCGGGCGCCGCACCGGCGAAGCCGCTGCGCTCGAGGACGCCGAGGATCTGCAGCACGACGACCGCGCCCGCCGAAGGCGGGCCCATGCCGCAGAGGCGGTGCCCGCGATACGTCCCGCACACCGGCGCGCGTTCGAGGGCGCGATAGTTCGCCAGATCGTCCGGCGTCATGTCGCCCGGCCGCGGCGCGGCACGCACCGCGGCGACGATGTCCTCGGCGATCGGACCGCGATAGAAACTGTCCGCGCCCTGTGCCGCGAGCGTGCGCAGCGTCGCCGCGTACGCGGGGTTGGCGATGCGCGTGCCGACCGGATGCGGGCTGCCGTCGTCGCGGTAGTAAAGCGCGCGCGCTGCAGCGTCCTGGCGCAGGAACTTGTCGCGCTCGAGCAGCCGGTGCAGCCGCGGCGACAGGACGAAGCCCTCTTCGGCGAGCTGCACGGCGGGCGCGAACAGTCGCGCCCAGGGAAGACGGCCGTGGCGCGCGTGCACGAGCTCGAGCAGACGCGCGACGCCGGGCACGCCGACCGATTTGCCACTCACCACTGCCTCGAAGAACGGCGTCGTGCGGCCGCTCGGCTCGACGAAGCGGTTCTCGTGGGCGACGGCGGGCGCGCGCTCGCGCCCGTCGTAACTGCGCACCCGCTGCTCGCGCGCCGACCAGTGCAGCAGGAAGCCGCCGCCGCCGAGCCCGGAGGACTGCGGCTCGACCAGACCGAGGACGAGCTGCACCGCCACCGCGGCGTCGACTGCGCTGCCACCCGCACGCAGCACCTCGAGGCCGGCCTGCGCCGCGTAGGGATTCGCCGCGACCACCAGCTGGCGCGTCGCGTCGAGCGCGCGCTTGTCGAGCCTGCCGGTCGCGGCCTCGGGCTGGCCGATCGGCTGCGCGCCGGCTGCGGCAGCCCAGAAAACGAAAAGGGCGGCCGAAGCCGCCCCGCCCATGCGCTGCAGGATCCGCGGCGTCACACCAGCAACGGTACCACCAGCAGCGCGACGATGTTGATGATCTTGATGAGCGGGTTCACCGCCGGGCCTGCGGTGTCCTTGTAGGGATCGCCCACGGTGTCGCCGGTCACGGCGGCCTTGTGGGCGTCCGAGCCCTTGCCGCCGTAGTTTCCGTCCTCGATGTACTTCTTGGCGTTATCCCAGGCCCCGCCACCGGTGCACATCGAGATCGCGACGAACAGGCCGGTGACGATGGTGCCCATCAGAACGCCGCCCAGCGCCTGTGCGCCTGCCGCCGCGCCGCCGATCCAGCCGAAGCCGAGACCGACGGCGATCGGCACCAGCACCGGCAGCAGCGACGGCACCATCATCTCCTTGATCGCGGCGCGCGTCAGCATGTCGACCGCCACGCCGTACTCTGGACGCGCGGTGCCTTCCATGATGCCGGGGATCTCCTTGAACTGGCGGCGCACCTCGAGCACCACCGCGCCCGCGGCGCGGCCGACCGCCTCCATCGCCATCGCGGCGAACAGGAACGGCACCATGCCGCCGATGAACAGCCCGACGATCACGTAGTGGTTCGACAGGTCGAAGGTGATCTGCAGGCCGCCGCCGGCCTTCTCCAGCGCATGCGTGAAATCGGCGAACAGCACCAGCGCCGCGAGGCCGGCCGAGCCGATTGCGTAGCCCTTGGTCACCGCCTTGGTGGTGTTGCCCACCGCGTCGAGCGGGTCGGTAATGGCACGCACCGACTCGGGCAGCTCGGCCATCTCGGCGATGCCGCCCGCGTTGTCGGTGATCGGGCCATAGGCGTCGAGCGCGACGATGATGCCCGCCATCGACAGCATGGCGGTGGCCGCAATCGCGATGCCGTACAGCCCGGCCAGGGCATACGACAGGATGATCGCCACGCAGACCGCGAGCACCGGCCAGGCGGTCGATTTCATCGCCACGCCCAGGCCCGCGATGATGTTCGTGGCATGGCCGGTGGTCGAGGCCGAGGCCACGTGCTGCACCGGCGCGTACTCGGTGCCGGTGTAGTACTCGGTAATCCAGACCATGAAGCCGGTGAGCGCGATGCCCACCACCGCGGCGCCGAACAGCGCGAGCGTCGAGGGCACGATGCCTTCCATCATGGTGCGCGTGATCGGGTAGAACGCGACCAGGGCGATGCCGCCGGCCCAGGCCAGGCCCTTGTAGAGCGCCGGCATCACGTTCTTGTCGCCGGGCTTGGCCTTGACGAACCAGGTGCCGATCACCGAGGCGATGATCGCGAAGCCGCCGAGCACCAGCGGATACACCAGCGCCTCGAGCTTGCCGATGAGCAGCGCGCCGAGCAGCATCGTGGCGATGATCGTCACCGCGTAGGTCTCGAACAGGTCGGCGGCCATGCCGGCGCAGTCGCCGACGTTGTCGCCCACGTTGTCGGCGATCACCGCGGGGTTGCGCGGATCGTCCTCCGGGATGCCCGCCTCGACCTTGCCGACCAGGTCGGCGCCGACATCGGCGCCCTTGGTAAAGATGCCGCCGCCGAGTCGCGCGAAAATCGAGATCAGCGAACCGCCGAAGCCGAGACCCACCAGCGGATGGATGATGTGGCTGAGGTTGCTCTTGTCGAGCGTGTTCGCGTAGAGGAACGCGAAATAGCCGGCGACGCCGAGCAGGCCGAGGCCGACCACCAGCAGGCCGGTGATCGCGCCGCCGCGGAACGCCACCTGCAGCGCCTCGTTCAGACCGGTGCGCGCCGCCTCGGCCGTGCGCACGTTGGCGCGCACCGAGATGTTCATGCCGATGATGCCCGACAAGCCCGAGAGCACCGCGCCCATGACGAAGCCCCAGGCGGTGGCCCAGCCGAGCTGAGGAATGAAGCCGATGACGAGGAACAGCACCACGCCGACGACCGCGATCGTCGTGTACTGGCGCTTGAGGTAGGCCACCGCGCCCTCGCGCACCGCGTCGGAGATCTCGCGCATGCGATCGCTGCCCGTCGGCAGCGAGACGATCCATTTGGACTGGATGATGCCGTAGATGATCGCGAAGAACGCGCAGGCGATCGCGAACCACAAAGCGGTCATGGCGGTACTCCCTGTCTATTCTTGTGATGCGGGCAAGGGGCCCGCGGCAAAGCGGCGGATTTTAGCAAGAATCCGCGCGCCCTATCGCGCGGCTAGCGCACCGCGTCCAGGGCAGCGAACGCCCGGTCACGAATCTCCTCGACGCCGCCACTGCCCGAGATGCGCAGATGGCGCGGCGCCCGTGCGTCGCCGGCCGCAGCCCAAGTCTCGTAATAGGCTACCAGTGGCTGGGTCTGTGCATGGTAGACCTGCAACCGCCTGCGCACCGTTTCCTCGCGATCGTCATCGCGTTGGATCAGAGGCTCGCCGGTCAGGTCGTCACGGTCCGGCACTTTCGGGGGGTTGAACTTGACGTGGTAGGTGCGCCCGGACGCAAGGTGCACGCGGCGGCCGGCCATGCGCGCAATGATCTCTGTGTCGGGGACGTCGATCTCGAGCAGGATGTCGACCTGCAGGTCGGCGGCGCGCATCGCTTGGGCCTGCGCCAGGGTGCGCGGGAAGCCGTCGAACAGATAGCCGCGCGCACAATCCGGCTGCCGCAGCCGCTCCTTGACGAGCGTGACGACGATGTCGTCCGACACCAGTTGTCCCTTGTCCATCACTGCCTTGGCCGCCTGGCCGAGCGGCGTGCCGGACTTGATCGCCGCGCGCAGCATGTCGCCGGTCGAAATCTGCGGCACGTTGTAGCGCGCGCACAAGTAAGAGGCCTGCGTGCCTTTGCCGGCCCCCGGGGGTCCCAACAGGATGATGCGCATGGCGGTGGCGCCTGTTCTTGGAGCGTCGTACGAATCCTCTGGGCAGTCGAGCCTGCCGTGCCGCATGCGGGACCACCCGCAGGGTCGCGCGGATAGCTTCTAGCCCGTTTCCGCTGCCCGGTCAAACCGCGCGCGCACCAGTTCCAGGTCGGCGGGCGTGTCGACCCCGGGCGGGATCTCCGTCGCACTGACGGCCACCGCGATGCGCTCGCCGTGCCAAAGCACGCGCAGCTGCTCGAGCGCCTCGAAGGCTTCCAGCGGCGACGGCGCGAGTGCCGCATACCGCTTGAGAAAGGCGACCCGGTAGCCGTAGATGCCTGCATGGCGATAGAGCGGCAAACCCGGGGGCGGCGTACGCCCGCCATCGGCGTAGGCGTCGCGCGCCCAAGGGATCGGCGCCCGGCTGAAATAGAGCGCCTCGCCCTGCGCATCGAGCACCACCTTGACGACGTTCGGGTTGAAGGCCGAGGCGGCGTCGTGGATCGGGTGACAGGCGGTCGACACCGCAGCCCGCGGCCGGCGTTCCAGCGTCTCGGCCACCTGCGCAATCAGGGCCGGCTCGATCAGCGGCTCATCACCCTGCACGTTGACGACGACCGCCGCGTCGCCGAGCGCGAGCTGCGCCGCGGCTTCGGCGATGCGGTCGGTGCCCGAAGCATGATCAGCGCGCGTCATGAGCGCGCGAAAGCCGTGCGCCTGGACGGCATCGGCAATGCGCGCGTCATCGGTGGCGACGTGCACGCTGGCCGCACCGCTCGCCGCGGCGCGTTCGCAGACGCGCACCACCATCGGCTTGCCGCCGAGATCGACCAGCGGTTTTCCCGGCAAGCGCGTCGACGCGTAACGCGCCGGGATGACGACGGCGAAGCTCACGCCGGCGCGGCGGCCGCCGCGATCACGCGACCTCTTCTTCCGGCGGGAGCTTTCGCGCTTCCTCCTCAAGCATGACCGGAATGTCGTCCTTGATCGGAAAACCGAGCCGGTCCGCCTTGCAGATCAGCTCGCCCTCGGCCTTGCGATACACCAGCGGCCCCTTGCACAAGGGGCAGACCAGAATTTCGAGCAACCGCGGGTCGAGAGCGCTCATGGGTTCTTCAATGCCTTCAGCCGTGCGAGCAGCCATTCGCCAAAGCCGGGTTCCAGCGCGGCATGCACCGGTAGCACCCACCAGTTCGGCTGCGCCGCGCGGCGCAATTTTACCGCGTCCTTCTCGGTCATCACGACCGGCAGCGCATCGCCAAATGCCAGGTCCTTTGCCGTGAGCGGATGATGGTCCGGAAACGGGTGCGGTTGCACCTGCGCGCCGGCGCGTTCGAGCGCGAGAAAGAATCGGCTCGGATCACCGATCGCGGCGACTGCGTGCAATCGCTCGCCCGCGAAAGCCTCGAGCGGCTGGCGCTCGCGCGCGTCGGTCATGCGGTGCAGCGTCTCGCCGTCGAGCCGCATGGCGAACAACGGCACGCGCGGCGCGATCGACGCCAGGCGTTGCTTGTCGGCACCGTGCGCGATCACCGCGCCGACGGCGCGCAGGCGCGCCGGCGGCTCGCGCAGCGGCCCCGCTGGCAGCAGGAAGCCGTTGCCGAACGCGCGTGCGTCGACCACCGCGATTTCGATGTCGCGCCGCAGGCGATAATGCTGCAGACCGTCGTCGAGCACGATCACGTTCACCGCCGGGTGCTCGATGCGCAGCGCTTCGATGACGCGTGCGCGGTCGCGCCCGACCCAAACCGGACAGCCGCTGCGCCGCGCCAGCAGGATCGGCTCGTCGCCCACTTCGGCTGCCTCGGCTGCGAGGGTCACCGCGCGCGGCGCTTCGCCCCGACCGCCGTAGCCGCGCGAGACGATTGCCGGCGACCAGCCGGCACGCACTAGATGCTCCGCCACCCAGAGCACCAGCGGCGTCTTGCCGCTGCCGCCGACGACGAGGTTGCCGATCACGACGACGGGAACGTCGACGCGCGTGCTGCGCAGCAGGCGCAGTCGATAGAGCAGACGACGCAGGAAGACGACACTGCGAAAGGCCAGGCTCGCCGGCCACAGCAGCCAGGCGAGCACGCCGCCGCGGTACCAGGCGCGCACTAAGGCGTTCGAGGCGATGGTCTGCCTGCCCGGCGGCGCCCTCGGGCGCCGCTCATTTGGGCGCCGCCTCCGTGGTGAACGTGATCTGGCCGAGCCCGGCCATCTGTGCCGCCCACATGACGCGTACCACCGACTCGTGCGACGCCTTTGCATCCGCGCTGATCACGATAATCGGCTCCTTGGCTTCACCCGCCGCGCGCTTCAGTTCGGCCGAAAACTGCTCGATGCTGGAAAACGCCACCCGCGCGCTGTTGACCACGTATTGCCCCTGCGCATCGACGAGCACCGCGATCTCGTTCGGCCGCTCGGGCTGCTTCTCGACCTCGGCCGTCGGCAGGTTGATCTGCAATTCCGTGTACTTCGAGTAGGTCGTCGTGATCATGAGGAAAATCAGGATCACGAGCATGACGTCGATCATCGGCACGAGATTGATCTCGAGCGGCTCCTTCTCGCGTCCGCGCTGGAAATTCACCGCCCGCTCCCCGACGCCAGCCTAGCGGACGCGCGTGGTGGCCACCGGCGCATCGCTGCGCTCGCCGTGAACCGTGTCGACGAGGCGCGCCGCGGCCTGTTCCATGTCGACCACGTAGCCGTCGACTCGGCTCTTGAAATGGCGATAGAAAATGAGCGACGGGATCGCAATGCCGATGCCGAAGGCCGTGTTGTACAGCGCGACCGAGATGCCGTGCGCCAGCTGCTGCGGGTTGGTCCCAGTCGGCGACTGGGAGGCGAAGATCTCGATCATGCCGATGACGGTGCCGAACAGTCCGAGCAGCGGCGAGGCGGTCGCGATCGTGCCGAGCGTCGTGAGGAAGCGCTCCAGGTCGTGCGTCACGGCGCGCCCGGCCTCTTCGATCGCCTCGCGCATGACGTAGCGCGAACTGGCATGGTTGCGCAACCCCGCGGCGAGCACCACGCCCAATGGCGAATCCTTGGCCAGCCGCTCGAGCACTTCCTCCGACACGCCGTGGCGCTTGTAGACCGTGACGACCTGCTCCAGCAGGGTGGGCGGCACGATTTTGGCGTGGCGCAGCGAAATGCTGCGCTCGATGATCAGCGCCACCGCAATCACGGAGGCAGCGAGCAGCGGCCAGATCGGCCACCCGGCGGCTTGAATAATCGCGAACACGTACGATTCCTGGTGGTTTCGACTGTGGGCTTCCGTCGCGAGTGTGACTTAATTCACACTTTCGGCGCCAGCCACGCGGTGGCTAAGTCCTCCACCCACATCCGTACGCGGCCCTCGAAGGCACCGCGGCGCGGGACGCGCGCACTTTAGCCAAAGCCCAACCCTGCGGCAAGGCGCGGACCGCTGCGCAGCGTGGGCAGCATCGGCGCGCGACAACAAAGCTGCGCGCGTTATCCACAAAAGTTGTGGATAAGTTTGTGGATTCTTGTTGAGCAGATCGATTTCACCCTCTTAGGCCACGCGCTTTATCGGCCTCGATCAAAATTTGAGCAGTTTTTTTCGAAGCGATTACAGCGGCTTACGGAAAAGAATCGGGCTCCGCGCACGATCCCTGCAAACACGGTGGCCGCGCGGCTGGTGCTCTGTGGATTGGTGTAGAGTCGCTGCTGGCGGCCTGCCAGGGCTACCGGCCCGCGGCGTACAGCTCCACCGAGAGCACCTGGTTCGAGGGCTAC
>JBFFEY010000069.1:0-14950 GCA_041558415.1 Burkholderiales bacterium
CTTGCATGTGTAAGGCATGCCGCCAGCGTTCAATCTGAGCCAGGATCAAACTCTTCAGTTCAATCCAAATCCTGACAGTTGACTGTCAGCCGCAAGCGCCTCCGCGTGACCGCGGACGCACCTACTTCTCACTCAAAAGTAAACGGAGTTACTTCTGTGTGAGCACTTTGTATTTCTGGAGTTCACCTCGAGCGACGAATCGATCGAGGCGCGCCGTCCAATCAAGCGCCCACACTTATCGGCTGCGAATTTTTAAAGAGCTGGTTGCGGGGAGAGGATTTGAACCTCTGACCTTCGGGTTATGAGCCCGACGAGCTGCCAGACTGCTCCACCCCGCGTCCGAAGAAAGAGATTGTAAGCTGGGATAAAAAGCGCTGTCAACGCTCTGTCCGGGAAAAACTTCGGTACAGCCCCGCCCCGCCCGTCCCGGCTGCCCCCGACCGCCGGCGCCGCTGTCACAGCCCGCGCCGGTCGAGCAGCGCCTGGGAAATCGTCCCGATGTCGACGTACTCCAACTCGCCCCCCAGCGGTACGCCGCGCGCGATCCGGCTCGCGCCGATGCCGCGCGCGCGCAGCATCTCGGCAATGTAATGCGCCGTCGCCTCGCCCTCGTTGGTGAAATTGGTTGCCAGGATGACCTCCTGCACCTGCCCGTCGGTGGCGCGCGCGATAAGCCGGTCGAGCCCGATGTCGCGCGGACCGATGCCGTCCAGGGGCGAGAGCCGCCCCATGAGGACGAAGTAGAGGCCGGAGTAGCTGAGCGTCTGCTCGACCATGGCAAGGTCGGCGGGCGTCTCGACGACGCACAGCAGCGACGCGTCCCGCCGCGGCGAGCGGCACAGCGCGCAGACCTCGTCCTCGGTAAAGTTGTTGCAGCGGGCACAGTGCCGCACGCGCTCGAGTGCGCCCTGCAGGGCCTGGGCGAGTTGCGCCGCGCCCTCGCGCCCGTGCTGCAGGAGGTAGTAGGCCATGCGCTGCGCCGAGCGCGGCCCGACGCCCGGCAGGACGCGCAGAGCCTCGATCAGGCGCTCCAGGCCCTTCGCGGTCTCGACGTTGTCAGCTGCCATGCCGGGATCCGTTCCGTTGCGCCGCCCTGCGGCCGCTGCCGTTTGAGCGAACGCCCCGAGCGCTGCCTCAAAACAGTTTCAGACCAGGCGGCAACCCGAGCCCGGCGGTCAGGCCACCCATGCGCTCGGCGACCGTTGATTCGACCTTGCGCACCGCGTCGTTGAACGCGGCGGCGACCAGGTCTTCCAGCATTTCGCGATCGTCGCCGACCAACGAAGGGTCGATCGACACCCGCTTGACGTCGTACTTGCAGGTCAGCGTCACCTTGACCAGGCCGGCGCCAGCCTGCCCTTCGACCTCGATCGTGCCGAGTTCCTCCTGTACGCGACGCATGTTCTCCTGCATCGCCTGCGCCTGCTTCATCAGCTGTCCAATATTGCCCTTCATGCCCTGAACTCCTGCCTCCGGCGTCTCACGTCCGGATGTTTACTTGCCGTTGTCGGATGACACGCGGATTGTCGATTCCACGACCTTGCCGTCGAACAGCTCGACCAGCGACTGTACGAACTGATCCTGCTCGACCGCGCGCGTCGCGTCCGCGCGCCGTGCGTCGCGCGCCTGGCTCTCGCGCGCCGCGACCGACGCGCCTGCGCCATCGCCGACGGCGACCTTGAGCACCACCGGGTGCCCGAGATGTGCCTCGAGCGCCGCCTTCAGCTTGTCCTGGTAGGCCCGCTCGGCGAGCGAAGCCTTCGACTGCGGCACTGTGAGTTCGTAGGTCTGCCCCTTGCGCTGCTTGAGTACCGCATGCCGCGCGAGCTCGCGTGCCGCACCCGTCACCGACAGCCGTCCCACGAGTGTCGGCCAGTCGTCGTCGCCGCCGGGTTTCGCCGCAGCCTCGGCGCGCCGGCGCGGCTCCGGGCGCGCCGGCGTGCCTGTCCCTGCGCGCGCGGCACCGCCGCCGTCCACGCCCTCGCCGCCCTCCACGCCCTCGATGCGGAACGCGATCATGCGCAGCAGCGTCATGACAAAGCCGGCATACTCGTCCGGCGCCAACGGCAGATCCGCACGCCCCTGCAGCACGATCTGGTAGTCGAGCTGAGCAGTCTCCGGATCGAGCTGCTCGGCGAGCGCCTCGATGCGCGCGCGCTCCGGCAGATCGTCCTCCAGCGCGGCCGGCACGCTCTGCGCCAGTGCCACCTGCAGCAGCAGGCTCGCCAGATCGGCGAGCGCGGCGTCGAAAGACAGGCTGCGCAGCTGCATCTCGTCGGCGATGCGCATGACTTCGGCGCCGTTCTCCTCCGCCACGGCCTCGAGCAGCGCGAGCAGCACGCCGCGGTCGATCGCGCCCAGCATGTCTTGCACGCTCTGCAGCGATACGCGGCCCGCGCCGTGCGCGATGGCCTGGTCGAGCAGCGAAAGCGCATCGCGCATGCTGCCCGCGGCAGCGCGCCCGACCGGCGCCAGCGCCTCCGCTTCGAAGTCGATGCCCTCGGCCTCCAGCAGTTTGGCGAGGTGCGCGGCGATGGCCGCTGGCGGCATCTGCTTGAGGTTGAACTGCAGGCAGCGACTCAGTACGGTGACGGGGATCTTCTGCGGGTCGGTCGTGGCGAGGATGAACTTGAGGTGCTCCGGTGGCTCTTCCAGCGTCTTCAGCATGGCGTTGAACGCCGAGGTCGACAGCATGTGCACCTCGTCGATCACGTACACCTTGTAACGCGCCCGGGTCGGCGCGTACTGCGCCGTATCGAGCAACTGGCGCATCTCGTCCACGCGCGTGTTGGTCGCCGCATCCACCTCGAGCAGGTCGACGAAGCGGCCGGCATCGATTTCGGTGCACGCGCTGCAGCGGCCGCAGGGCTGCGCCGTCACGCCCTGCTCGCAGTTGAGGCATTTCGCCAGGATGCGTGCGAGCGTGGTCTTGCCGACGCCGCGCGTCCCGGTGAACAGGTAGGCGTGGTGCAGGCGCTGCTCCTCGAGCGCGTGGCGCAGCGCGCGCACGACGTGCTCCTGCCCGACGAGGCTGGCAAAGTCGCGCGGCCGCCACTTGCGGGCGAGCACCTGATAGGACATGCGCAGGATTTTATCAGCGCGATCGAGGGAGGCTGCGGACACCACCTCCCTCGATCGAATGGGTGGCGAGCCTAACCCCCGGCACCTGCAGGGACCAGCTGTGGCTGCTTCCTTCCGGATCTGACCAGGTTCACCAGGCTGCAGTGCGGGGAGGCTCGCCGTCGAAATCGAAGCACAAGACCGCGTGGCGGAGAGAGAGGGATTCGAACCCTCGATACGCTATTAACGTATACACGCTTTCCAAGCGTGCGCCTTAAGCCGCTCGGCCATCTCTCCGGAGCGCGCCTATTGTAGCGTGTCGCGCGATTGCATGACGGCGCGACGCGTCGCAGTATACGTCCGGCCACCTGCATCAGCCGGCCACTGCGCTGCGCAGCCCCTCCATGATCTCGTCTAGCGTGCGCAGCTGCCGCGCGAGGCCGCGTACCGCGCTGCGCGGCTGGCCGTTGACGGCGACCCGGCTCGAGGGCCGCACGCCCTCCTCGAGATCGATGAGCTGCTGGCGCAAGACCCGGGTCATCAGCTCGGCGTGAATGCTGGCCAGCGTCGTCGCATCGGACTCCGCCAGGCGGCCGCTGGCCGCCGCCTCGCGCAGGCGGTCCGGCGTCGCGCGCGCGGTGGATCCGACGCGCAGCGCGAGGGTGCGTGCGATGCTGACGATCGGCATCAGGCCGAAGCGCTTCAGGTCGACGCGTCCTTCCTGGGTGCGCAGCGCGCCGAACATGCCGAGCGGCGGGCGCAGCGTGCTGACCCACTCGGCGAGCAGCCCGAGGAAGGTCGGCGTGTGCGACGCCGCGGCAACCGCTTCGGCATGCAGCTGATGGCCCAGCTGCGCATCACCGGCCACCGGCATGAGATCGAAGAAGATGTCGATATTCAGCAGATCGTCGCGACTCGCGCGCCGCAGCCAGCCATCGACGCGCTGCCGCCAATCATCCAGCGTGCCGCGCCATTCGGCATTGGAACCCATCACGCCGCCCTTGCAGCGCGGGATGCCCGCTTCGTCGAGCAGCGTCGCGATGCCGCCACCCAGCTCGGCGAACCAGCCATCGTCCTCGGCGCGGCCGGCGTGCACGATGGCGTTGTCCTGGTCGGCGACCAGCAGGCTTTCGCCGCGACCACCCGAGCCAAGCACCATGACGCACCAGGCCGCCGGCGGCGCGCCGCGCCCCTCCGCGGCCATGCGCGCCAGCGTCAGTTCGGTTGCGCGCGCCGTTAGCGCACGCACCTCGTGCGAGACGACCGACGCAACCTCGTTGCCGCTCATGCCTTCCGCCACCAAGCGTCGCGCCACCTCGGGAACCTGGCTGTGGCTGGCCGCCATGGCCACCGCATCCTCCGCGACCTGCAGCCCGTCGCCGAGCACCATGGCCGCGCTGACGCGGTGATGCAGTACGTCGCGCTGCGAGAGCACGCCGATCGCGACACCGTGCTCGTCGACGACGCACAGGTGGCGGAAACCGAGCCGGTCCATGCGTCCGAGCGCACGGTAGACCATCTCATCGCCCGGCATGCTTTCGACCGGTGCCGTCATGACGCGGTGCACCGGCGTGCGGTCGAAATCGAGCTCGCCCCGTGCGCTCTCGCGCAGCACGTCGCGCTCGGTGACGATACCCTCCGGCGGCGCCTCGGCGCGCCCCACCAGCAGCGCGCCGACACGCTGCGCGTGCATCTCGCGGATGGCTTCGCGCAGCGTCGCCTCGCCCGCAATGTAAAGCGGTGGCCGGCCCATCAGGTCCCGCAATCGCCGTTCGTACAGATAGCTGTCGATGCGCGCCACCGGCAGCGTCGGGCGCGGCGGCGGGGCCTCCCCCGGCACCGCGTGCCAGCCGGCCTCGGCCTGCCGCCGCAGGAGGTCGTCGCGCCGCGCGGCCAGCAGCTGCGCTTCGCCGAGCGTGCGTACGTCCGCTTCACGCAAGTTCGCGACGAGACGCGCGAAGATCTCGGCCGCCGTCGTGCAATCGCTGAGCGCGCTGTGGCGGCGCGTGATGCCGACATCGAAGTCCGCGGCGATCGTCTCCAGTCCGAGATCCGGCAGCGCCGGCTCGAGTGCGCCGACGAGCATCCCAATGTCGAGCCCTGGCGGATCGTGCCAGGCGATCCCGGCGCGCGCCGCCTCGTGGCGCAGCACGGCGAGGTCGAAGGCGACGTTGTGTCCAACGACGACCCGTCCGTCGAGCATTTCGTGCAAGGCCGGATACACGCTGGCAAAGCTCGGCGCGCCCGCAACGTCGGCGTCGCTGATGCCATGGATGCGCTCGGCCGTCGCCGGCATCGGCACGCCCGGATTCACCAGCCGTTCGAAGCGCGGTGTCTCGAGGACGCGCGACCCGAGCATGGCGATCACGCCGATCTGCACCACCCGGTCGCGGCGCACGTCGAGCCCCGTGGTCTCCAGGTCGAGCACCGCGATCGGCAGCGCCGCGAGCGCGGTGTGAGAAGGCGGCGGCAGCCGGCCAGTCATTGCCCGGCGCGCCTATCGCAGCAGCAAGCCGACGATCTGCGCCACGCCCTGCGCGATCTCGCTCTCGAGCGGGAACGACAGCATGCCCATCACCGAATAGCCGAGCAGCCACGGCATGACGTAGAAGCGAAACATGAAGAAAAACCACGCCACGTAGAGCGGGATCAGCATGGGCACGAGGAATTCCGGCGTGATCGGCCCGAACAGCTTGATCAGCGGATTGGTCGCACGTACGAAAAAGCGCATGAAGAAGAATTTGCTGTCTTCCGGCAGGAAGATGTTCATGCCGAAGCGGCCGATCAGCGTCCACATGACCATGCCGAATGCATAGTCGATGACGATGACCCAGATCGGAAAGCCCTCAGTCATGCTGCCCGCGCTCCATCAACGGTAATTTTAGGCGACATCGCCGGACAAAAAAAAACCGGGGCGCAGCGCGCCCCGGTCTCCCGTACGGGAATCGCGATTAATGCGATGCGCCGAGGACGGTTTCGCCCTTCGGGATGCGGATCTCGTCGACCATGTCCTGGGTCTCCTTGTCCGGCGCCGCCGTCGCCAGCGACACCACCACCATGGCGATCAGGCTCGCCGACGCGCCGATGATGCCGAAGCGCAGGTGGTCGATGCCCCACCAGGGCGCCATGCCGGCCCAGTAGACCATGTACAGGTACCAGGTCCCGGCCGCGAGGCCGACCACCATGCCGGCGATCGCGCCCGGCCGGTTGGCGCGCTTCCACCACACGCCCAGCACCAGCGGGAAGAACAGCCCCGACATCGCGAAGTCGAACGCCCAGGCCACGGCACCGAGAATACCGGTGAGCCGCAGGCTCGCCACGAAGGCACCCGCCGCACCGATCACGATGAGCAGCACGCGCGCGACGATGAGCCGGTGCCGCACGTCCGCCTTCGGGTCGATCATCTTGTAGTACAGGTCGTGCGACAGCGCGTTGGCGATCGCGAGCAGCAGCCCGTCGGCGGTGGACATCGCCGCCGCCATGCCGCCCGCAGCCACCAGGCCCGAGATGACGTACGGCAGGCCTGCGATCTCGGGTGTCGCCAGCACGACAATGTCGCCGCGCATGAAGAACTCGTTGATCTGCAGGATGCCGTCCTTGTTGGCATCGATGATGGCGAGGAACTTCACCGCCTCCCATTTCTTCACCCAATCCAGCGCCATCACCTCCGCGATCGGCTTGCCGATGATGCTCGTCGGCAGGCTCGGGTCGAGCACCTGCAGCTTGGTGAACGTCGCCAGCGCAGGCGCGGTGAAGTACAGCAGGAAGATGAAGAACAGCGAGTACGCCACCGATACCCGCGCGGCGCGCACCGAGGGCGTCGTGAAGTAGCGCATCAGGATGTGCGGCAGCGAAGCCGTGCCGAGCATCATGCAGGCCACCAGCGTGACGAACTTGACCGCGGGAATGAATCCCTCGCCCGCAGCCGAGTGCGGCACCGTCAGCGCTCTGGCGCCGGTGGGCACCTCCTTCAGCACCTCGGCCGCCGGTTTCAGCACACCGACCTGGTGCATGACCTCGAGCTCGGCGATCTTGGCGACGGCGTCGCCGTAGACCAGCTGCGGGATCACACCGAAGCCCTGCTTGTTCGACATCCAGATCACCGGCACCAGGTAGGCGATGATGAGCACGATGTACTGCGCCACCTGCGTCCAGGTCACCGCGCGCATGCCGCCGAGCATCGAGCACAGCAGGATGCCCGCCAGGCCGAGCCACACACCGACGCCGAACGGCAGCTGCAGTGCGCGCGAGGCGATCGTTCCCGTGGCGTTGATCTGCGCGGTCACGTAGGTGAACGAGGCCAGCACCAGCACCACCACCGCGCAGAAGCGCGCCAGGTTGCCGCCGTAGCGCGTGCCGATGAAGTCGGGCACCGTGTAGCAGCCGAACTTGCGCAGGTAGGGCGCCATCAGGGTCGCCACCAGCACATAGCCGCCGGTCCAGCCGACGACGAAGGCCAGGTAGGCATGGCCGCCCATGTAGATGCCGCCTGCCATGGCGACGAACGAGGCGCCCGACATCCAGTCGGCCGCGGTCGCCATGCCGTTGAACACCGGCGGCACGGCCCGGTCGGCGACGTAGTACGCACCGAGCTGCATGGTGCGCGACAGCCAGCCGATGAGGGCGTAGATCGCGATGGTGAAGGCGACGAACAGGATGCCGATGGTGTCGGCGCTCATGCCGGCCTTTTCGGCGATCGCCATCAGCAGGATGAAGATGACGAAGCCGCCGGTGTAGAAGCCGTAGATCTTGGGCAGGTTATCGATGAACGAGCCCTGCATTCTGAAAAAGCTCATGGCGCTTTCCTCCCCCTTATTCTTGCTCGGCCATGCCGCACTCGCGGTCGATCTTCTCCTGCTGCTTCGCGAAGACGAAGAGCTGGACGACGAAGACGACCAGGGAGCCCTGCGCGGCCATGTAGAAGCCGAGCGGGAATTGCATGAACGAGATCTTGTTGAGCTGCGGCGCGAACCAGTGGACCAGATAGGAAAACACGAACCAGATGACCAGGTGCACGATCATCAGGTTGCGCGTCCGGTTCCAGTGGACTTCTTTTTGTGAGGTATCTGCGGCCATCGTCTATCCTCCTCTAGTACGACGTGACGGATCGCGAGACCCCTGACCCCGGGTTTGTTGGCGCCCGGTTTGCCAAGGGCTCGGCGATTCTAACCGATTTCACAGAAATTAATATTCCGTCATTATCGACAGCCGCGCAGACCCTTTATGGCCCGAGCCTGGCAATTCCCTGAACCCGTCGCGGCGATCGGTCGCGCGCTGCGCGACTACCTCGGCGGTCGCCGCGTCAGGGCGCAGCCGGTGGCCAGCCGTGCTGCGCTGCGGAAGTTCATCGAGACGCGCGCGAGCTACGTCTCGCAGATGTCCCTCTACGGCTATCTGCGCACGCGCGCCGGCGTGCGCTTCCCGGAGCTGTTCTCCGACGACGCGTTCGTGGTCTCGATCAATCAGGCGAAGTGGGAAATCTGGCTTGCCTGTCTGTCGGATATCGCCGTGTACGCGGGATTGCTGTTGGTGCGTCGCACCAACAGCGCGCCGGATGCGGTGCGCACGCTCATGCGCGGCGTGCTCGATGACGCGCTCGCCGCGACCGGCACGCCGCCGGACGCCGGGCCCGAATTCGCTGCCCACGGCGAGCGGGTGCGCAGCCGCCTCGCGCTGTGCGACTGGAACGTGCTGGAAGACGACGAAAGCGCCTTCAGCGAGAGCCCGGCGGCGCTGGTGCGTTACGCGCCGGTCATCGAGCAGCTCAAGGAGCTGGACGCGCCGATCGTGCGCAACTCGGTGCGCTTTCGCTGGCAGGAAGTGCGGCGCGACCTGCGGCGCGACCTGCGCGCCGAGGCCGTGCTCGCCGACGCCGAGCAGGACGCGGCGCCCTGACCGCCGACTCCGGCTCAGCTCCCCTGTTTTAGCTGATCGAGGATCGCCGGGTTCTCCAGCGTCGACACGTCCTGCGTGATCTCCTCGCCGCGCGCGATCGAGCGCAGCAGGCGGCGCATGATCTTGCCCGAGCGCGTCTTCGGCAGGTTGTCGCCGAAACGGATGTCCTTCGGCTTGGCGATCGGGCCGATCTCCTTGCCGACCCAGTCACGCAGTTCCTGCGCGATCTTCTTCGCCTCCTCGCCCTGCGGGCGCGCGCCCTTGGTAACGACGAACGCGACGATCGCCTCGCCGGTCACGGCATCGGGCCGGCCGACCACGGCAGCCTCGGCGACCAGCTTCGAGTTCGCCACCAGCGCGGACTCGACCTCCATCGTCCCGAGCCGGTGGCCCGAGACGTTTAGCACGTCGTCGATGCGCCCGACGATGCGGAAGTAGCCCTCCGCGTCGGTGCTGGCGCCGTCGCCCGCGAGGTAAAGCTTGCCCTTGAAGTCGTCGGGAAAGTAGGTCTTCTTGTAACGCTCGGGATCGCCCCAGATGGTGCGCAGCATCGACGGCCAGGGACGCTTGATCACCAGGATGCCGCCCTTGCCCTTGCCCACCGGCGTGCCGGTCTCGTCGACGATGTCGGCAAAGATGCCCGGCAGCGGCAGCGTCGCCGAACCCGGCTTGGTCGGTGTCGCCCCCGGCAGCGGCGTGATGAGATGTCCGCCGGTCTCGGTCTGCCACCAGGTGTCCACGATCGGGCAGCGCCCACCGCCCACCGTCTCGTGGTACCACATCCAGGCTTCCGGGTTGATCGGCTCGCCCACCGTGCCGAGGATGCGCAGGCTGGACAGGTCGTACTTCTTCGGCAGGTCGCCGCCCGCCTTGATCAGCGAGCGGATCGCCGTGGGTGCCGTGTAGAACACGTTCACCTTGTGATCCTGGATCAGCTTCCAGAAGCGCCCCGCGTCCGGGTAGGTCGGCACGCCCTCGAACATCACTTCGGTCGCGCCCACCGCGAGCGGCCCGTAGGTGATGTAGCTGTGCCCGGTGACCCAGCCGACGTCGGCGGTGCACCAGAACACGTCCGTCGGCTTGTAGTCGAAGGTCCACTTCATGGTCAGGATCGTCCACAGCAGGTAGCCGCCCGTGGAGTGCTGGATGCCCTTCGGCTTGCCGGTCGAACCCGAGGTGTAGAGGATGAACAAGGGATGCTCGGCATTGACCCAGGTCGGCTCGCAGCTGTCCGGCTGGCCCTTGACGACGTCGTCCCACCACTTGTCGCGCGGCGCGGTCATCGGCACCTTCGAGCCGGTGCGCTTGTAGACGATGACGTTGCGCACGCCCTCGCAGCCGCCCATGGCGAAGGCTTCGTCGACCACCGGCTTGAGCGGAATCTCGCGCCCGCCGCGGAACTGCCCGTCCGCGGTGATCACCTCGGTCGCGCCGGCGTCGATGATGCGCTCCTGCAGCGACTTCGCCGAGAAACCGCCGAACACCACCGAGTGCGTCGCGCCGATGCGCGCGCAGGCCTGCATCGCCACCACCACCTGGATCGACATCGGCATGTAGATCAGCACCCGGTCGCCCGACTTCACGCCGTGCGCCTTGAGCGCATTCGCCATGCGGCAGACCTCGTGATAGAGGTCCTTGTAGGTGATCCTGGTCACCTTGCCGTCGTCGGCCTCGAAGATGATCGCCACCTTGTCCGGCTGCGTCTTCAGGTGCCGATCCAGGCAGTTGTAAGAGGCGTTCAGCTCGCCGTCGTGGAACCACCTGAAGAACGGCGCCTTCGATTCGTCGAGCACCTTGCTGAACGGCTTTTGCCAGAGCAGCTCTTCCTTGGCGAGGCGGCCCCAGAACCCCTCGAAATCCTTCTCCGCCTCGGCGACCAGCTTGCGGTAGGCGTCCATGCCGGAGATGTTGGCCTGTTTGACGAACGCCGCCGAGGGCGGGAACACGCGTTCCTCTTGCAGCACGGACTCGATCGTGGAACTGGACATGATTGCGCTCCTCCAAATGACCGTCGGCCCCAGCAGGGCCGTGCGTGGCGAGATAGAACCACCATGTCATGGCCTTGTAAAGGGCGGTTCATTGCCCGCGACGGCATGTACAACTGCACGGCGAATGCGGGTTTGCGCTGTGCTAAATTGGCCGCCCTTTTCGGGCTGCCCCGACCGCGTCTGCCACAGGGCGATCGTCGTGCGCACGGCGGGGTACAGCGTCACGTCATAGGAGTGCAGGCATGAGCGTCATCCGCCAGAACGACCTCATTCAGAGCGTCGCCGACGCGCTGCAGTTGATTTCCTATTTTCATCCCGCCGACTACATCCGCGCGCTGGCGCGCGCCTACGCGCGCGAGCAGTCGGCGGCGGCGAAGGACGCCATCGCGCAGATCCTCACCAACTCGCGCATGTGCGCCGAGGGCCACCGTCCGATCTGCCAGGACACCGGCATCGTCAACGTGTTCCTGCGCATCGGCATGGACGTGCGCTGGGACGGCGCCACGATGTCGATCGAAGACATGGTCAACGAAGGCGTGCGCCGCGCCTACAACGACCCCGACAACAAGCTGCGCGCCTCGGTGCTGCTCGACCCCGCCTTCACGCGCGTCAACTCGCGCGACAACACGCCGGCGGTGATCCACATGCAGGTCGTGCCGGGCGACAAGGTGGAGGTCGACGTCGCCGCCAAGGGCGGCGGCTCGGAGGCGAAGTCGAAGTTCGCCATGCTCAACCCGTCGGACTCGATCGTCGACTGGGTGGTGAAGACCGTGCCGACCATGGGCGCGGGCTGGTGCCCGCCGGGCATGCTCGGCATCGGCATCGGCGGCACCGCCGAGAAGGCGATGCTGATGGCGAAGGAGGCGCTCATGGCGCCGATCGACATGGCCGAGCTGAAGGCGCGCGGGCCGAAGGACAAGCTCGAGGAACTGCGCATCGAGCTCTACGACCGCGTAAACGCGCTCGGCATCGGCGCGCAGGGCCTGGGCGGGCTGTCCACCGTGCTCGACGTCAAGATCCTCAGCTACCCGACGCACGCGGCCAACAAGCCGGTGGGGATGATCCCGAACTGCGCCGCGACGCGCCACGCGCACTTCGTGCTCGACGGCTCCGGCCCGGCGGTGCTCGAGCTGCCCAAGCTGTCGGACTGGCCGGACATCACCTGGCAGCCCGACGCCAGGGCGCGCCGCGTCGATCTGGACAAACTGAGCGCCGCCGAAGTGGCGTCCTGGAAACCCGGCGAGCGTCTGCTGCTCTCGGGCAAGCTGCTCACCGGGCGCGACGCCGCGCACAAGCGCATCGAGGACATGCTGGCGCGCGGCGAAAAGCTGCCGGTCGATTTCACCAACCGGGTCATCTACTACGTCGGCCCGGTCGACCCGGTGCGTGACGAGGTGGTCGGCCCGGCCGGTCCGACCACCGCGACGCGCATGGACAAGTTCACCGAGACGATGCTGGGCAAGACCGGCCTCATCGCCATGGTCGGCAAGGCCGAGCGCGGACCGACCGCGATCGAGTCGATCCGCAGGCACAAGGCGGCCTACCTGATGGCCGTCGGCGGCGCCGCCTACCTGGTCGCCAAGGCGATCCGCAAATCGCGCGTGCTGGCCTTCGAAGACCTCGGCATGGAAGCGATCTACGAATTCGAGGTGGCCGACATGCCCGTCACGGTCGCGGTCGACGCCAAGGGCGAATCGCTGCACCAGACCGGGCCGGCGGACTGGCAGACCCGGATCCGTGAATTCAAGCTGCCGGTCACGGCCGCCTAGCCGCTTCGCGTTCGCGTGACCGACACCACCCGGACCGACTGGCGCGCGGTCTGGGCGATCTTCGCCATCGGCGTGGTGAGCGCCGCCTACATCGGCAAGGCGCCGCCGGCGCTGCCGCTGCTGCGCGCCGAGCTCGGCCTGACGCTGGTGGAGAGCGGCCTCGTCGCCACCATGTTCAACTTCATCGGCGGCATCGTCGGCATCTTTGCCGGCATGCTCGCCGACCGCTTCGGCCACAAGCATGCGGCGCTGGCCGGTCTCGCCGCGCTCGTCGCGGGCAGCCTGCTCGGCGTGTTCGCCGGCGACTACAGCGCCGTGCTGCTGGGGCGCTTTTTCGAAGGCGCCGGCTTCATACTCACCACGGTGTCCGGCGTCGCCCTCATGACGCACGTCACGCAGCTGGCCGACCGGCCGCGCGCCATGGCGCTGTGGAGCGCGTACATGCCGACCGGCGGCACCGCCGCGCTGCTTGCCGCGCCCTGGCTGCTGCTCGCCGTCGGCTGGCGCGGCCTGTGGCTGGTGGTCGCGCTGCTCACCGTCGCCTGCATCGTGCTGGTGCTGCGCGCCGTGCCGGCCGTAGCGCCGCAGGCGCGCGTCGGCTTCGCGCGACTGGCGCGCGAATCGCTCACCGCACCCGGCAGCCTGCTGCTCTGCCTTGCCTTCATCGGCTATGCCGCGCAATGGGCCTCGGTGCTCGTCTGGCTGCCGACCTTCGCCATCGACGAGCGCGGCGCGAGCACCGAGCTCGCCGCGCTGCTCACCGCGGGCATGGTTGCCGTCAACGTGCCGGGCAACCTGCTCGGCGGCCCGCTCATGGCGCGCGGCGTGAGCCGCGCGCGCCTGATCGTGTTCGGCGCCTGCGTGCAGGCGCTGTCCGGCGCCGGCATCTTCCTCGACCTGCTGCCCGATGCGGCGCGCTATGCCAGCTGCCTGAGTTTTTCCTTTTTCGGCGGCCTCATCCCGATGGCGGTCATGTCGGGCATCCCGGTGCACGCGCGCTCGCCGGCGCACATCGGCACCACCAACGGCATGGTCATGCAGGTCTCGCAGATCGGGCAGTTCTTCGGCCCCATGCTGGTCGCCTGGCTGGCGACGCGCCTCGCCTGGAGCGCCTCGCTCGGCGCCATGCTCAGCTACGCGGCGCTCACGCTGGTCGCGGGAATCGCCATCGGCCGCGTCGAGGCGCGCCACGGCCGCGCTGCGCAGCCGACACGCTAGAATCGCGCCTCTGCCAGGAGCCCCCATGAAACGCGACATCCAGATCTGCGAGGTCGGCCCGCGCGACGGGCTGCAAAACGCAAAGCAGCTGATGCCCACCGAGACCAAGAAGGCCTGGATCAGCGCGCTGGCCGCGGCCGGCCTGAACGAGATCGAGGTCGGCTCTTTCGTGCCGCCCAAGCTGATCCCGGCGATGGCCGACACCGGCGAGATCGTCCAGCACGCGCTGACCATCGAGGGCCTCAAGGTGGTCGCACTCGCGCCCAACGTGAAGGGCTTCGAGCGCGCCCGCGCGGCGGGCGCGCACAAGATCACCTTCCCGGTTTCGGCCTCGCAGCAGCACAGCGTCTCCAACGTGCGCATGACGCCCGACCAGATGATCGACGAAGTGCGCAAGGCCGCCGCCTTGCGCGACGGCGCGTTTCCCGAGATCGAGGGCGCCGTGTCCACCGCGTTCGGCTGCACGATGCAGGGCGAAGTGCCGGAGGACGAGGTCGTGCGCATTGCCGAGCAGCTCGCCGCGTTCTGCGACGGCGTCGCGCTCGCCGACACGGTGGGCTACGCCAATCCGGCGCAGGTGAAGCGCGTCTTCCGGCGCGTCAAGCAGGCGATCGGCGACAAGCTCGAGGGCGCGCACTTCCACAACACGAGGGGATTGGGCCTGGCGAACGCGCTCGCCGCCTGGGAGGAAGGCGTGCGATCGTTCGACGCCTCGATGGGCGGGCTGGGCGGCTGCCCCTTCGCGCCCGGCGCGAGCGGCAACGTGATCACCGAGGATCTCGTCTTCATGTTCGAGAGCATGGCTGTGGCGACCGGCATCGACTTCGCCAAGCTGCTCGAGGCGCGCAAGATCATGCATGCCGGCGTGCCCGACGAGCCGCTCTACGGCCACATGGCGCTCGCCGGCCTGCCGAAGAACTTCCGCCGCGCGGCCTGAAAAATCATGGGGAAGCTGCCCCTCGATGGCGTGCGCGTCATCGAGTTCGCCCGGTCGGCACGGGGGGCGCTACGGCGCGCCCC
>JBFFEY010000070.1:0-14707 GCA_041558415.1 Burkholderiales bacterium
CCCAAGGTGAACGAGATCCAGACGCAGTACCTGCGCGAACCCTACCCGGCGCGCGCCACGGTCGGCGTGGCGCAGCTGCCGCGCGACGCGCTGGTCGAGATCGACCTGGTGCTGCACGCCGGGTGAAGCCGGGCGCGCTCGCCAAGCAGCTCGAGAAGCTCGGGCTGCGCGCGCGCGCGGACTTCCTGCTGCACCTGCCGCTGCGCTACGAGGACGAAACTGCACTCGCGGCGCCAGGCGCAACGCCGCCGGCGACGCCGGTGTACCTGGAAGCGCGCGTCGTGCGCGCCGAAATCGCCTACCGGCCGCGACGCCAGCTGGTGGTGCACGCGCTGTGGGGCGAGCTGCCGCTCGCGCTGCGCTTTTTCAACTTCTACCCGAGCCAGCTGCGCCAGCTGCAGCGCGCTGCCGACGAGGGTCAGCGGCTGCGTGCCTACGGCGAGGTGCGCAGCGGCTGGTTCGGCGCCGAGATGGCGCACCCGCGCTATCGCATCGTGCGCGAGGGCGAGCCGCTCGCCGACGCCCTGACCCCGGTGTACCCGACCACCGCCGGCGTGTCGCAGGCGCAGCTGCGCGCGCGCGTCGACGACGCGCTCGAGCACGAGCCGCTCGAGGACACGTTGCCGGAAGCGCTGCGCCGGCGCTGCGCGCTACCTCCCTTCGACGCGGCGCTGCGCGCGCTGCACCGCCCCGCGCCCGACGCCGACCGTGCCGCGCTCATTGAGCGCAGGCACCCGGCCTGGCAGCGCGTCAAGTTCGACGAGCTGCTCGCGCAGCAGCTGTCGATGCGTCTCGCCTACCGCGCGCGTCGCGGGCGCGCAGCGCCCGCGCTGCCGACGGACGGCCCGCTGCTCACCCGCCTGCGCGCGACGCTGCCGTTCACGCTCACCGGCGCGCAGCAGCGCGCGCTCGGCGAGGTGCTCGCGGACCTCGCGCAGCCGCACCCGATGCAGCGCCTGCTGCAGGGCGATGTCGGCAGCGGCAAGACCATCGTTGCCGCACTCGCCTGCCTCGCCGCCGCCGACGGCGGCTGGCAGTCGGTCGTGATGGCGCCCACCGAGATCCTCGCCGAGCAGCACCTGCACAAGTTCAGCGAGTGGCTCGCGCCGCTCGGCGTGCGCATCGCCTGGCTGCAGGGCGGCCAGCCGGCGCGCGCGCGGCGCGACATGCTCGGCGCGCTCGAGACGGGGGAGGCGACGATCGCCATCGGCACGCACGCGCTGTTCCAGAAGGGCGTCAAGCTTGCGCGCCTCGGCCTCGCGGTGGTGGACGAGCAGCACCGCTTCGGCGTCGAGCAGCGTCTCCTGCTGCGCCGCAAGGCCGACGCCGGCGTGCCGCACCAGCTGATGATGAGCGCGACGCCGATCCCGCGCACGCTGTCGATGAGCTACTACGCCGACCTCGACGTCTCGGTGATCGACGAGCTGCCGCCCGGGCGTCGCCCGGTGAAGACCCGGCTGGTGGCCGAGAGCCGGCGCGCGGAGGTGCTGGCGCGCATCCGCGAGGCCTGCAGCGAGGGGCAGCAGGCCTACTGGGTCTGCCCGGTCATCGAGGAATCGAGCGAGGGCGCGCTGCAGACCGCGCTCGACACCTACGAGACGCTGTCGCGCGAGCTCACCGGACTGCAGGTCGGCCTGCTGCACGGACGCCTGCCGGCCGCCGAGAAGGCAGCGGCGATGGCGGCCTTTGCCGAGGGACGCACGCAGCTGCTCGTGGCGACCACCGTGATCGAGGTCGGCGTCGACGTGCCGAACGCCTCGCTCATGGTGATCGAACACGCTGAGCGCTTCGGCCTGGCGCAGCTGCACCAGCTGCGCGGCCGCGTCGGGCGCGGCGCGCGCGACAGCGTCTGCATCCTGCTCTACGGGGCGAAGCTGTCGGAGGCGGCGCGTGCGCGCCTGAAGATCATCTTCGAAAATGCCGACGGCTTCGAGATCGCGCGCCAGGATCTGCTGCTGCGCGGCCCGGGCGAGGTGCTCGGCGAGCGCCAGAGCGGCGCGCCGCTGCTGCGCTTCGCCGACCTGGAGCGCGACGCGGCGCTGATCGACGCGGCGCGCGCGGCGGCCGAGGAAATGCTCGCGCGCGAGCCGGAGCGCGCCCGGCGCCACCTCGCGCGCTGGCTCGCCGGGCGGCAGGAGTACGCACGCGTCTGACACGCGCCTCTGCGATACTTGCCGGCGCCATGAACCTTGCCCTCATCCTGCGCCGGCTCGACGCCTACGAGCGCCTGGTGCGGCTCGACAAGCCGATCGGCGCGCTGCTGCTGCTGTGGCCGACGCTATGGGCGGTGTGGCTCGCGGCCGAAGGTGCGCCGAGCGCGAAGATTCTCATCATCTTCGTGCTCGGCACCTGGCTGACGCGCTCGGCGGGCTGCGCGATCAACGACTTTGCCGACCGCCGCTTCGACGCGCACGTCGAGCGCACGCGCAACCGGCCGCTCGCTGCCGGCGAGATCCGCCCGGGCGAGGCGCTCGCGGTCGCCGCCGTGCTCGGCCTCGCGGCCTTCGCGCTGGTGCTGTTTCTCAACCGCTTCGCGATCGGGCTGTCCTTCGTCGCGCTCGCGATCGCCGTGGCCTATCCGTTCTCCAAGCGCGTGTTCGCCTTTCCGCAGCTGATCCTCGGTGTCGCCTTCGGCTTCGGCATCCCGATGGCCTATGCGGCGATCCGCAACGCCCTGCCGCTCGAGTGCTGGCTGCTGCTCGCGGCGAATGTCTGCTACTCCTTCGCCTACGACACCGAGTACGCGATGGTCGACCGCGCCGACGATGCCAGGCTCGGCATGCGGACCTCGGCGCTCACGCTGGGCAACTACGACGTGCCGGCGGTGATGCTGGGCTACATGCTGATGCTGGCGATCCTTTCGGGCACCGGCCTCTACCTGCAGATGCCGGCGCCGTACTACCTGGGGCTCGCGGCGGCCTGGAGCATGATGCTCTATCATTACTTCCTGATCCGCGGGCGCACACGGGATGGGTGCTTCCGCGCCTTTCGCCACAACAACTGGGTCGGCCTCGCGATCTTTCTCGGCATCGTCTTTTCCTATCCGCTCAGGCTGCCATGGCCATGAATCCAGACGACAGCTTCGGTAACGTGCGCTTCGACTTTCGCCTCGGTGCGCTGCGCGGCAGCACGCTCGCCGTCGAGCAGGGAGTGCTGACGTATCGCGCCGGCGCGCGCCTCGAAACCGTGCCGCTGCGCGCCATCTCCGCGGTGCGCATCGCCTTCCAGCGCGACACGAACAAGATCGGCTGGGCGATCGTGCTGCTGCTCGTGGCCTGGGGTCTGTCGGCAGCGGCTGCGCCGCTGGCGGGGCTCGCCGAGTCGCTGGCGGGCGGCGTGCGCGGCGACGGCGCGGCGAGCGTGCAGGACATCGCCAGCATCATGATCGCGACGTTTCGCGGCCTCGGCGCCGCGGCGCGCCTGCTGCCCACGCTCGGCAACCTGATCGGCGCGATCGCCGTCGTGCTGCTCGCGGTCGGCCTGTGGGGTCGGACCACGCTGACGCTGACGCTGTCGGCGGTCGAGCGGCATTACGCGGTGTGGGGACGCAATCGGCGGCTGTTCGACTTCGCCGAGGTGATCAGCGAGCGTGTCGCCGACGCGCACGGGTAAGCGGCGCCAGAGGCGGCGCAGCGCGCGGCCGCGAGCGGCGGAGCGAACCGGATGACCTACAGCGACCTGCGCGGCTTTCTCGCGCAACTCGAGGCGCTCGGCGAGCTGAAGCGCGTCGACGTGCCGGTGTCGCCGCGCCTCGAGATGACCGAGCTGTGCGATCGCACGCTGCGGGCCGGCGGACCGGCGCTGCTGTTTGAGCAGCCCGAAGGCTTCGACATGCCGGTGCTCGGCAACCTGTTCGGCACGGTGCGCCGGGTTGCGCTCGCGATGGGGCGCGACGCCGACGCCGCGCCGGAGCCGGCGCTGCGCGACATCGGGCGGCTGCTTGCCGTGCTGCGCGAGCCGGACCCGCCCAAGGGGCTGCGCGACCTGTGGGCGCGGTTGCCCGAATTCCGCCAGCTCGCCGGCAAGGTGCTCGACATGGCGCCCCGGCTGCGCAGTTCGGCGCCGTGCCAGGAGCGGGTGTGGGAGGGGCGGGACATCGATCTCGGCCGCCTGCCGATCCAGACCTGCTGGCCGGGCGACGCCGGGCCGCTCATCACCTGGGGGCTGACGGTGACGCGTGGACCGGCCAAGCCGCGCCAGAACCTCGGCATCTATCGTCAGCAGGTCATCGCGCCGAACAAGCTGATCCTGCGCTGGCTTGCGCACCGCGGCGGCGCGCTCGACTTCCGCGATCACGCGCTGGCGCACCCGGGCGAGCCGTTCCCGGTGGCGGTTGCGCTCGGCGCCGACCCGGCGACCATCCTCGCCGCGGTGACGCCGGTGCCGGACAGCCTCGCTGAATACCAGTTCGCCGGCCTGCTGCGCGGCGCGCGCACCGAACTGGTGAAGTGCCTCGGCAACGACCTGCAGGTGCCGGCGAGCGCGGAGATCGTGCTCGAGGGCGCGATCCAGGCGGCGCAGGGCGACGACGCGGCGCCACCGGATGCGCCGCCGCGCCCGGACAGTGCCTACGAAATGGCACTCGAGGGGCCTTTCGGCGACCACACCGGCTACTACAACGAGCGCGAATGGTTCCCGGTGATGACGCTCGAGCGCATCACGCTGCGCCGCGACCCGATCTACCACTCGACCTACACCGGCAAGCCACCCGACGAGCCGGCCATGCTGGGGGTCGCGCTGAACGAGGTCTTCGTGCCGCTGCTCACGCGGCAGTTTCCGGAGATCGTCGATTTCTACCTGCCGCCCGAGGGCTGCTCCTACCGCATGGCGCTGATCAGCATGCGCAAGCAGTATCCCGGCCACGCCAAGCGCGTGATGTTCGGCGTCTGGAGCTACCTGCGCCAGTTCATGTACACCAAGTTCATCGTCGTGGTGGACGACGACGTCGATGTGCGCGACTGGAAGGAAGTCGTCTGGGCGATCACCACGCGCGTCGACCCCGCACGAGACACGCTGATCGCCGAGCGCACGCCGATCGACTACCTCGACTTCGCCAGCCCGGTCGCCGGGCTCGGCTCGAAGATGGGCATCGACGCCACCCACAAATGGCCGGGCGAGACCACGCGCCAGTGGGGCCGGCCGATCGAGATGGATGCGGAGGTCAGGCGACGCGTCGACGAGATCTGGCGCGCGCTGGGGCTTTAGCGCGGCGCGCTAGGACGGGTCGTACACCCAGCGCAGCAGCGCCTCGGTTGCCGGGCGCGCCTGCCCGGCGTTCGCATCGTTGACGATCATTACCACCAGCTGGCGCGCGCCCCGGCGGTCGAGCACGTAGCCCGCGATCGCGCGCACGCCGGAGAGCGAGCCGCTCTTGACGTGCGCCTGGCCGGCGACGGCGTCCTCCTTGAGGTACTTGCGCATCGTGCCGTCGACGGCGACCACCGGCATCGAGGCCATGAACTCGGGCATCGTCGCGCTGGCGTAGGCGGCGCGCAGCAGCTGGGCGAGCGTACGCGCGCTGACGCGCGAGCGGCGCGAGAGACCCGAGCCGTTGTCGACCACCAGCCCTGTCGTGTCGATGCCGCGCATCGCCAGGAACGCCTCGACGGCCGCGCGTGCCTTGCCCAGACTGGCCGGACCGTTCGAGCCGTTGGCGCCGAGCGTGAGGAACAACTGCCGCGCCATGACGTTGTTCGAGAACTTGTTGACGTCGCGCACGATGTCAGAGAGCGGCGGCGATTTGTGCGTGTAGACCCGCGTGGCGCCGCTCGGCACGAAGCCGTCGTGTACGCCGCCCTGCCAGCGGCCGCCCATTTCCTCCCACAGCTGGCGGAACAGCCCGGCGACGTAGTCGCGGTGCGAGAACAGCGCCATGTTCCAGGCGCGCTCGCCGCAGCTCACCGGGTAGCTGCCGGTGAACAGCGCGCGGTAGGCCTTGCGTGGTGCGGCGGCGGGCAGGAATTCGGGCCGCAGCTTGGTCTTCCAGTCGCCGCAGCGCCCGTTCGACGGGCGCACCAGGCTCACCACCTCGAGTGGATAGGGGCGTGGCTCGGCGATCACGCGGATCGCGCTGCCGCCGGCTTCGGGCACGAAGTGAAACGCCACCGCCTTGAAGTTCACCAGCAGCGCATCGGGGCCGACGTTGTACGGTCGCAGCGGTTCGTCGTCGAAGGCGCCGGGATCGTGCGCGGCCTGCTCGAAGGCGGAGCGATCGAGCACCAGGTCGCCCTCCAGGTTGCGGATGCCGCGCTCGCGCAGGTTGCGCAGCAGCAGCCAGAACTGCTCGAGCGTGAGCTTCGGGTCGCCGGCACCCTTGAGGATGAGGTGACCGCTGAGCGTTCCCTCCTCCAGCGTTCCGGCGGCGTAAACCGCGGTCTCCCAGCGGTACGCCGGCCCGAGCGTCTCGAGCGCGACGTAGGTCGTCAGCAGCTTGACGAGCGAGGCCGGGTTGAGCGGTGCGTCGGGGTTGAGCGCAAGCGACGGCGTCTGCGCGCCGAGCGGCTGCACCCAGACGGCCACCGAGGACACGGGGACGCCCGCCTGGCGCAGGGCCTCGGACAGCGGGCGGGGCAGGGATTGGCCCATGACCGGCACCGACGCAAGGGCCAGGACGGCGCAGACAACGAGGGCGAGCCAGCAGACGGGGCGCGACACGGGCGTCATTCTAAAGAGACGGGCCGCGCGGCACGGCCCCGCCCGGGGGCGAACCAAAGCGGGGATTTTGTCGGCGTGCCCTTGAAATCCAAACCAGCCGCCACTATCATTGGCACTCGCTGAGGGGGAGTGCTAGCAGCATCCCTGTTGCAGCGCCCACAAAACTTTTAAGGTTCTGATCTCAAACGAGAATTGATGGAGATAGCCATGAAGATTCGTCCACTGCATGACCGGGTGATCGTCAAGCGCATCGAGGAAGAGCGCAAGACGGCCAGCGGGATCGTGATCCCCGACACCGCCACCGAGAAGCCCGACCAGGGCGAAATCATCGCCGTCGGCAAGGGCAAGAAGGGTGACGACGGCAAGATCGTCGCGCTCGACGTCAAGGTCGGCGACAAGGTGCTGTTTGGCAAGTACTCGGGTCAGACGGTGAAGGTCAAGGGCGAAGAGCTGCTCGTGATGCGCGAAGAAGACATCATGGGCGTGATCGAGGCCTAAGTTAGCCAGCATATTCGAACCATTCAGGAGAGAAGGAATGCCAGCCAAAGAAGTACTTTTTCACGACCATGCGCGCGTGCGCATGGTGCACGGCCTGAACATCCTGGCCGACGCGGTCAAGGTCACCCTCGGCCCGAAGGGCCGCAATGTCGTGCTCGAGCGCTCCTTCGGCGCGCCGACCGTCACCAAGGACGGCGTGTCGGTGGCGAAGGAGATCGAGCTCAAGGACAAGTTCGAGAACATGGGCGCGCAGATGCTGAAGGAAGTCGCGTCCAAGACCTCCGACGTCGCGGGTGATGGCACGACGACCGCCACGGTGCTCGCCCAGGCGATCGTCCGCGAGGGCCTCAAGTACGTTGCCGCGGGCATGAACCCGATGGACCTCAAGCGCGGCATCGACAAGGCGGTCGAATCGGTCACCGAGGAGCTCAAGAAGCTCTCCAAGCCGTGCACGACCTCGAAGGAAATCGCCCAGGTCGGCGCGATCTCGGCGAACGCCGACAGCAATATCGGCAAGATCATCTCCGACGCGATGGACAAGGTGGGCAAGGAAGGCGTGATCACGGTCGAGGACGGCAAGTCGCTGCAGAACGAGCTCGAAGTGGTCGAGGGCATGCAGTTCGACCGCGGCTACCTTTCGCCGTACTTCATCAACAACCCCGAGAAGCAGATCGCCGTCATCGACGATCCGTACATCCTGCTGCACGACAAGAAGATCAGCTCGATCCGCGAGCTGCTGCCGGTGCTCGAGCAGGTGGCGAAGGCCGGCAAGCCGTTGCTGATCATCGCCGAGGAGATCGAGGGCGAGGCGCTCGCGACGCTGGTGGTGAACAACATCCGCGGCATCCTCAAGGCCTGCGCGGTGAAGGCGCCGGGCTTCGGCGACCGCCGCAAGGCGATGCTCGAGGACATGGCGATCCTCACCGGCGGCACGGTAATCAGTGAGGAGCTCGGCCTCAAGCTCGAGAACGCCACGCTGAAGGACCTCGGCCAGGCGAAAAAGATCGAGATCGGCAAGGAAAACACCACGATCATCGACGGCCATGGCGAGAAGAAGCAGATCGAGGCGCGCGTCAAGCAGATCCGCACCCAGATCGACGAGGCGACCAGCGACTACGATCGCGAGAAGCTGCAGGAGCGGGTGGCCAAGCTCGCCGGCGGCGTCGCGGTGATCAAGGTCGGCGCGGCGACCGAAGTCGAGATGAAGGAGAAGAAGGCGCGCGTCGAGGACGCGCTGCACGCGACCCGTGCGGCAGTCGAGGAAGGCATCGTCGCCGGCGGCGGCGTGGCGCTGATCCGCGCGCGCCAGACGCTGGACAAGCTGAAGACCGAGAACCACGACCAGGAAGCGGGCGTGAAGATCGTGCTTCGCGCGCTCGAAGAGCCGCTGCGCCAGATCGTCGCCAACGCGGGCGCCGAGCCCTCGGTGGTGGTGGCGAAGATCCTCGAAGGCAAGGGCAACTACGGCTTCAACGCCCAGACCGACGAGTACGGCGACCTGGTGGCCATGGGCGTCATCGACCCGACCAAGGTGGCGCGCACCGCGCTGCAGAACGCGGCTTCGGTCGCGGGCCTGATGCTCACCACCGACGCGATGGTGGCCGAGCAGGCCGAGGAGAAGAAGGGCGGCGGCATGCCCGACATGGGCGGCATGGGCGGTATGGGCGGCATGGGCGGCATGGACATGTAAGTCCGGGCTTCCCGGCTGCTGTGGAAAGGGGCGCTTCGAGCGCCCCTTTTCTTTTGGGGCACGGGGGTTTGCATTTATAATCCGCGCTCCCTTTCGCGGCGGGATCTGCCCGCCGCGCCCGGCACGGCCAAGTAGCTCAGTTGGTAGAGCAGAGGACTGAAAATCCTTGTGTCGGTGGTTCGATTCCGCCCTTGGCCACCACAACACCACGCCTGACCGCTCTCGGTCGGGCGTTTTCACATGAGAAATTCCCGAGCCGGCGCGGGCTTGTAGCGGATTCTGCCTGTGCCAAGGGGTCGGCGCCGAGCGCGCGCGTGCCTGCAGTTCGATCCTTTACCGCTCTGACCTTGCCCCTGGCCTTGATGTCATGCAGCGCCATCAGTTTCCTCACCCGCTCCTTACCCACCCGAAGTCCTCTGAAGAGCAGCTCTTTCCACGTCCGTGGCCAGCCGTATTCGCCCTTTACCTCAACGTGAATCGCCCTGATATGCACCAGCAGCGCATCGTTGCTCAACCGCTTTCGCTGCTCCGGACTCGCGCGCCGGCGAAAGTGCTGATGGTAACCGCTCGGACTCACTCCCAGGACTTCGCACTGCACCGATACCGGCCAGTACCATTTGTGCCGCTCAATCCAGGCGTACCTCACTCCGATTCCTTGGCGAAGTACGCCGTCGCTTTTTTTAGGATGTCGCGCTCCATCTTCACCCGCGAAAGCTCCGCCCTCAGCCGGCTGATCTCCATCTGCTCGGCACTCACCGGACGCGCCACCGTACCCTTCAGCAGCCCACGTGATTCGGCTTTCACCCAGTTATGCAGCGTCTGGCCCGCAACCCCCAGCGTTGCAGATACCGCCGCTACGCTCTGCCCGCCGCGTACCAGTCGAACCGCTTCGATCTTGAACTCCAGCGTGTACTGCACCCTCTTGCCCTTTGACATTTCCGCTCTCCTTGACCAAAGTTTAATTGCTCAGCAAGGGATACGTTTTTCGGGGGCAAGGTCAAGATGCGTTCCGCGACAACAAAAGCGACATCGTCCCGTGCAATCCGGACTTGCTCGAACCGGTCTTTTACGCGGCGCAGCGTGTCGGCAACGAATTGAAAACGTGGATTGTCAAACAGGCTTTCCTGTACACCGGCAATGAAGCGGAATCGCGTACCCTTGCAGACCTCGCCAAGTTCCCGTAGGAACGACAGATCGAGGCTTAAGGCCTGGTCGGCTCGGGAACGAAGATAGTCGAGCAACTCGTCAACAACCAGGATCAGGCCGCGATCGGAATGCGCTGCTTGAAACGCCGCCATCATCTCCAGGAAGGAGGATTTGTTCTCGTGGCGATCGCCAGTGGAAGGGAATTGGTAGGAAACCCCAAGCTGGGTCAGTCCATCCTCCAGAACCGAACAGATGATGTCGCGCAGCGACATCGTGGTGGATCCGATCTCCGCGCGTATCACGCGAAATCGGCCAGAGATATCCTTGGCACGCTCGCCGACTTTGGGGCTGGTCAAACACGAAGCGAGGTCGGAATGCTCAGCTACGGCCGAAATGACGGCCATAAGGTGAGACTTGCCGGTTCCGTAATTGCCGACTACTAAAATGCCCTTGTTGTCCGCTGGTTTGTTGAACTGCAGCTGAGGGAAAACCAGGTCGCCCAGCATCTCCGCCATTCGCTCAGAAATGACGAATGTTTCAACCAGCCGCCGCGCGTCCTTGGCGGAGTTTGCCTCCCGGAGCTGTACGACAGATTCAATCGCCTCAAACTGAATGAGCTCGGAGTATTTCATTCTTGTTCCTCCACAGGCGATCCCGCCTCGGCTTGGGCGGTATCAGCGGATTGCACGATGACTGCTTGCGGCGTTTGATACCGCCGGACTTCCGGATGGCCTGGCTCGGCATAGGTCAAAGATGTGCCGTCGAATTTCCCGGGCCAGGCGGCGACAATTGCGCGGTTACGCGAAAGGGACTGCAGCAGCCGAAGCGGGTCTTGCGCCAGTTCCTCGGCGAAAAGCAATTCGATGTTGTCGAGCAGGACAATCTCTGAATCTGCCTCGCGGATGATGTCGTCAAGAATTCCCGCAACGCGCGTCGCACGCTGCCGATGCGTCAGCTCCAGAAGCCTTTGCGAAAGAGCGAGATTAACGTTTATCCGTGGCCAGCTATGCCGCGCGGCAAGATCGATCAACGCGGCCGTTTTACCGGTGCGAGCAGGCCCGACAGCCAGAACAAGCTTGTAATAGTCATCTCGAGTCCGAGGGAGCATGTCCTCGATCTTGGGAGACAGGCGTGTCGACATTTAGCTCCCTCCCTTTTCTCGGGCACCTGCCTGCTGCTCCCGACCTGGCGCCAACGCGGAACTATCTATCGAGCCCAGTACCTGCGAGTTCGCAAGCGCGAGTTGGTATTCGGACTCGCTCAAGTGGTGATCTGGAGAACAATCGACCCCCCACTGGCGTAACGCATAACCCGCCACCGCAGCCCGACACTGGACCCGAAGCGCCCCGGACCGCATTCCGTAGTCTGCTTCGACTGCCGCCTTGTGCTTGAGCTTCGGGTGGGGAACCAGCTTGAGTTCCACGATGCGGTTCCACTGCTCGTCCGCGCTCGCCTTTTCATGGGTGGCCACGCTGTCGCCATCCAGAATCGCAGTCTTGGACATGCGGGTGATGACGAAGTCGGAAAACCGGCTGTTGGCGCGGTCGTAAGCGCGCACGTGCCAGCGCTGTCCGTTGTCCACCAGCGCGTGCGGCACGATCTGCCGATTGGACTTCCCGCTGCTCAACGACACGTACGACACCTCCAGCACCTGTCTGCGGTAGATCGCCCGCGTCACCACCGCCAACTCCCTCAGCCGCGGCAAGCCCAGGTTCTCGACCGCCGCGGTCGGCAGCCCCTGCGGGTGCGGCAACCCGTCCCCAAGGCCCGAGCGCAGCCAGTACATCACCCGCTCGGGCGTTCGGCTGAAGATCAGCCTGAACTTCTCCCCAGGCAGATACGTCTTCGCCTGAAAGTCGTACACCAGGTTGTCCGGGGCAATCTCCTTGTAAAGCGCCAAGTCGCGGCTGGCCTGGATCGATGCCCGGGAGAAGCGCCGCGCGACGTCCGCCCTGCGCAGCTCCCCCAGAAAGAACAACCTGGCCTCGATGAAAGACAGCCGCTCGACCTGGGACGGGGGCACCCCCGTCAACTTCGCCGGCACCGGGTTCGACCTAGTCATGAGCACAGCGCATCCGCTCGATGGGCACAAGACCCTCCAACCGTATCCTCATGATAACAACTCTGCTACGATTAAGCTAACCGGGGCTCCCGCCTGTGCGGCCTCGAAGGGGATCCCATGTATGACATCCCGATGAACGAGGCTTCGCCTGCTTTCGCCGAGTGCTGGCAGGCCGCCGGCCTCCATCTCGAGCAGCAGGGCCAGGGCGCGGTCAACTGGTTGAGGGCGCACCTTCACCCCCCGATGCTGGAGCACCTCTCCTTCCGGCTTGGCAACCAGCTCTTCTTCATCTGCATCGACGCCGAGGGCGTTGAGCCCTTCACCGCCGCCACCGCCCGGGCGCTGCGCGCGGTTTCCGAGGGATGCCGGGGCCACGCGTGCGTGATGCCGATGAAAAAGACACCGCGTGGCTGGGAGGCGGCCTCGCCCGGATGGGGATTGCTCGACATGACCACCAAGCGCCTGGTCACGCCGCCCGCGCTCATCACCGACGAGAAGATCGAGATGTCCGCCTGGGAGCTGCAGGACTTCGCGGTCCAGGTCGTGCGGGACCAGCTGGAAAAGGAAGGCCACAAGCTCATGTCCTGGCAAGGCAACCCGGATGTCGACCCGTCCCTGTGGTTCGTGGGAGACCGGGGGCCGGAGTGGGTGGTCGTTCGAGCCGTGCGCTACCCCGAGAAGGAGGCGAGCCCTCCGGCCAACTGGGCGGCCATCGCTCGGGGCTGCGCGCACCTCAGCACCACCGGGCATTTCGCGTCCGTCGCCTTCGCCAACGCCGACGACTCATTCGACTCGTCCAAAGGCGCGCCGCTGCCGCTCTGGCGCGGACACGGAATGCACGTCAGCTACGAGGGGCTCAAGCCGGGGGCGAGCGTTGGCCACTGAGACATCATCAAGAGGCGCGGGATGCCGCGATTCACAAGGCGCCACGTCGCGTGCCGGGTCGTCATCGTGACTAACAACTGGCTCCACTCGTACCTGATCGACTCGGTCGAGCGGATGGTGATGCGATGGCGATAGCAAATTTTCTTCAACCGCCCGAACGGATTACCAGCGGCGCAGACATCACTGGCGGCCTGGACCGGCTTGGACGGAGGCTTCCCGTACAGGCCATCGGAGGCAATCTGCTCGATGGCGTCACCACGGTGACCCCTTCCGTACGCTACCTCGCATTTCGGGCCTGGTTAATTCATCGATACGGCCAAAGCGGTCGGGCTGATAGCTGGCAAGCATTCACCGATTTCGCCGCGCGAGTCGAATCAGCGCTGGTCCTCGGAAATCTCATCGAAGATCGATCGATCGGCGGCTTGATCGGGTCCAATCAGGCACTCGAACGGCTGGCGCTGGGTGAAGCTCGGTCCAAATCACACGCTCCATGGCAGCGTACGCGCCGCACCCGTACCGGTTGCTTCGCCCCGCGCCGACCCACATCGTCAACCGCGATCCACGCGGAGATGCTTTCCATGCGCGGGTAACGACATGAGCAGCGCAAGACCGGCCACGGCGGAAAAGACGGATGCCAAGAAGATTCCTAGTTTTGCGCTGTCGATCAGATTCTTGCTGAAAGCCAGGTTGGCAATAAAAAGCGCCATCGTGAAACCGATTCCAGCGAGCAGGCCACCGCCAGCCAGTGCCCTCCAACTCAGATCCGGAGGGCGCGCCGCGATGCCCGAACGCACGGCCAGCCAGCTGAACGCCAGCACCCCAATCGGTTTACCCAAAACGAATCCGACGAACACCGCCACCGTGACGGAAGCGCCGAGATCGGTCAAGGACAGCGCCAAGCCGGCGTTGGCGAATGCGAAGAGCGGCATGATGACGAAAGCGACCCACGGATGGAGCACGATCTCCAGGCGTTCGACTGGAGACAACGCTTCGCGTGCGGCGATCTCGGCCATCTGCAAGGTCTGTCGATCCTTTGTGTCACTACTTCCGTGGTTACCGGCTGGGTGCGCGACGACTTGGTTCAATATTTGATACAAACGCTCGTCGCTCACCCATCTGCGGGCAGGCGTCATCAACCCGAGTACTACGCCAGTGATCGTTGCGTGGATCCCCGACGCATCCACAGCGAGCCAGATGAAGGCGCCCGTCAGGAAGTAAATCGCGATGCTTCGCACGCCGGTCAACGCCATTACGCGTACGATCGCGACGCCGAGTGCGGCCAAGGCGAGCGCACCCCAGTCAATGTGACTGCTGTAGCCGATGGCGACGACAAGAATGGCGCCGAGGTCGTCAACGATCGCTAGCGAAAGCATGAACACGCGCAGGTCTTTGGGAATGCGCGATCCAAGAAGTGCAAGGCAACCAATGACGAACGCGGTGTCGGTTGCCATGACTGTGCCCCACCCATGCTGGCCGGGTTGACCCGATTGCAGCATCAGATACAGCGCGGCCGGCACGAGCATGCCACCCAGGGCACCGGCAATGGACAGCGCAGCCATGCGCGGGTTGTTCAACTCGCCGAGGACCAGTTCTCGCTTGAGTTCCAATGCGACGAGGAAGAAGAAGAGCGTCATCAGCCCGTCGTTGATCCACTCTCGCAGCGAGCGGGCGAACTCCAACGAGCCAAGCCGAAGACCTATCGGCGTCTCCCAAATGTGCTCAAAAAGAAGGGCCCATGGGGAGTTGGAGAGAAGGAGGGCGGCGACGGTGAA
>JBFFEY010000071.1:0-14593 GCA_041558415.1 Burkholderiales bacterium
CTCCTCGCCCCATTCTGCGTGAAATAGTTGGCACTTGGGACACATAGCTGAGGTCCTAGTAGAAAAATAATGGGCCCCTTGTCCCCCCTCCTTAAAGGGCTGATCGACAGTCCAAAAACGCCCTCCAGCGCGCCCGGCGAAGGCCGCATCAAGACAACGCGATAAGGCTCGATCCCGCGCCCGCCGAGCCCCGCGGCGGGGTCAAAAACGCGCGACGGAAACGCTCAGAATCGACGCCAAGATGCGACGCCATCCTTCCTGAATGCGTTGATGATTTTCAGCGCGCACGCGCGTCGTAGCTGCACGACGAAGCGACGTTTAAAACGAACTGAAACGATGCGCTGGAAGGGCTTGCGAGAGGCGGGTTCGCGGTCCGACGACCCTGCTGCGAGGCAACCTGATAACCGCGCGCAGACACCCCCGCGGAGCCGCAGTAACCGAGTAATTCACTCTGGAATTACCGCCCCAAACCCGTGCGGAGGGTTTCGTTCCTCGAAACCCCCAGGGGGCGCTCAGCCCGCCGAAGCCCGCGACAGCGCCTGCCGCTCGGCCTCGATGCGCTTGGTCGGGCGCACGTTCATCGTCATCTGGAACGCGCCGGCGATCAATCCGATCGCCACCGCCGCTTTCCACGCGAGGTCGTAGTTGCCCATCCAGCTGTAGACCAGACCACCACCCAACGCACCGACGAACGAGCCGAGCTGGTGACTGAAAAACGCAATCCCCACGATCGTCGCCATGTAGCGCAGGCCGAACAGCTGAATCACCAGCCCGCTCACCAGCGGCACGACGCCGAGCCACAGCGTGCCCATCGCCGCAGCGAACAACAACGTCGTCAGCGGCGTCGGCGTGCTCATGAAGTAGGCGGTGATGATGAGCGAGCGCAGGATGTAAATGCCGCCGAGCAGCGCGCGGCGCGAGTAGCGCCCGCCGAGCCAGCCGAACAAGAACGATCCAAACACGTTGAACAGGCCGATCAACGCAAGCGCGGAGGCGCCGACCGCCGGACCCATGCCGCAGAGTTCGAGATAGTTCGGCAGGTGCGTCGTCAAAAACACGAGCTGCAGGCCGCAGACGAAATACGCCAGCGCCATGACGACGTAGCCCGGATGGCGCAGCGCTTCGGTCAACGCCTGGCCGACGGTCTGCGGCGCGCCGAACGACTCGTGCTGGATGCGGTCGCAGCCGCCGCCGAGCCAGGCCGCCGGCAGCATGACCACCGCCAGGCCGACGAAGACCACCAGCGCCATCTGCCAGCCGGCGGTGGTGATGATGCTCTGCGCCAGCGGCGAAGCGAAGGTGAGGCCGAGCGAGCCGATGCCGGAGATCGCGCCCATCGCCAGCGAGCGCTTTGCCGGCGAGACGGTGCGCGAGGCGATCGACACGGCGATGCTCGCGCCGACGCAGGACATCGCCGTGCCGATGCAGATGCCGGCGCCGAGCGTGAAGACGAGCGGCGAGGTGGCCACCAGGCTGAGCGCGAGGCCGGCGGCGTAGATCAGCGCGCCGCTCAAGACCACCGGCCGCATGCCGTATCGATCGGCGAGCGCGCCGACGAAGGGCTGCGTCAGGCCCCACATGATGTTCTGGATCGCAATCGCGAGCGAGAAGTCGGCCGCTGAAAGGCCGACGTCTCGCATCATGTGCGGCTGGAACAGGCCCCAGCTCTGGCGCATGCCCATCGCCAGGCTGAGCATCACCGCAGCGCCGCCGAGGATGGCGAACGTCTGGGCGGAGGAAAGGTTTTCGCGCTGCATGGCGGCGGCGGATTATCGCCGCGCGCGACGCGCGCGCGGGAACCGGGTTCGCAGCGTGTCTGTCAGCCGGCCTTGCGCGCCGGCTCGCCGCGCAAGCCCTCGAGCAGCGCCAGCGCCTTCTGCATCGAAAACGCGCGCGTCTCGGCGCTGTACGCCGCCGGGTTGCCCGGCATCATGTAGCCGTGCTGCACGCCGGGGAAGATGTGCACCTCGACGTTCTTCATCTGCGCCGGAACCTTGCGGTAGGCCTCGAGCACCGGCGCCGGCGCGGCGAAATCCTGGTCGCCCCAGATGATGCACACCGGCGCCTGCACGCCGTCGAGCTCATTGATGTAGTCGAGCAGCTGCGTGCCGTGGCAGGAGATGCCCGCGTCGAAACCGAGTCGCTTGGGACCGAGGATGGCGTAGGGCCCGCCGTAGCAGAAGCCGATCACCGCGGCGCGGCCGTTCCAGTCGGAGCGCGTGCCGAGCAGGGCGCGGGTGTCGGCGAGATCGGCTTCGCCGGTCTTGATGCGCTCGAGGCGCGGCTGCGAGCGTTCCTTGGCGCGCGCGTCCTCGCGCGATAGCGGCCCGGGCAGCACGCGCCAGAACAGATCCGGTGCGGCGGCGAGGAAACCCTGCGCGGCGAATTCGTCGGCGATCGCGCGCACGTCGCCATCGACGCCGTGCACCGCCGAGGCGAGCACGATCGCCGGCACCTTTTCTTTTCCGCGCGGCGCGGCGAGGTAGCAGTCGAATTCGCCGCCCGTGCTCGAGCGGACCTTGATGTTTTCTCCCGGCATCGCCGCATCCTTGGCAAAAGTCACAGCCGCAAGCTTGGCACAAACCGAGCGCATGCCATACTCTGGGCCGCATCCATGTCATTGCTCAGCAGACTGTTCGGCAACCTCGGCCGCGCCGGGGCGCAGCCCGGCCCGGCCAGGACGATGGCGGTGGCCGGCAGCCAGCCCGCAGCGGTCGCGCAGGACGCGGGCGGCGCGAAACAACTGCTGCACGTCGGCTGCGGTGCGCCCGATCCGATGAAGCTGCCGGCGTACTTCCGCTCGGCCGACTGGCGCGAGGTGCGCCTCGACATCAACCCGGACTGCAAGCCGGACATCATCGCCAGCATGACCTCGATGCCGCAGGTGGCCTCGGGCGCGTACGCGGCGATCTTCTCCTCGCACAACATCGAGCACCTCTACCCGCACGAGGTGCAGGTGGCGCTGCGGGAATTTCATCGCGTGCTGGCACCGGACGGCTTTGCCTACGTCACGGTGCCGGACCTGCAGCAGGTGGCGGAGCTGGTCGCGCAGGGCAAGCTCGACGATACCGCCTACGTCTCGCCCGCGGGCCCCATCGCGCCGCACGACATGCTCTACGGCCACCGCGCGGAACTCGCGAGCGGCAACCTGTTCATGGCGCATCGCACCGGCTTCACCGACAAGACGCTGACCAATGCCCTGCTGGGCGTCGGTTTCGCGCAGGTCAGCGTGCGGCGCGACGGGCGCTACGCGCTGTGGGCCGTCGCCTTCCGCCAGACGCAGACGCAGGAACAGTTGCAGGCGATACAGCAGGCCCTGTCGGCGCCCGGCTGAGCGGCCGCGCATCGGCAGCTGCCTGCCGATCGTCGCGTGCGCGCTTGGCGCGGGGCGCGCGCATGCCCTAGTCTTTGCCGCGGTCATGTCGCTCCTATCGAGACTGTTCGGCAATCTGAGCCGCGCGAAGGCGCCTTCGGCTTCGGCCAACGCGCTCGCCGAGCGCGGCCTGCAGCACCTCGCCGACCACGCGCTCGAGGCCGCGCGCGGGGACTTCGAGGCGGCGCTCGCGCGCGATGCGGGCTGCGCCGCGGCGCATTGCGGCCTCGGCCTGGTGCTGCAGCAGCAGGGCGCGCGCGAGGCGGCGCGCGAGCACCTGCGGCTCGCCCCGCGGCTCGCCGCCGACAACCGCTCGATCGTGCTGCGCAGCGCGCAGGCGCTGGACGAGCTGGGCTTCGCCGAGGACGCCATCGCCGTGCTCGAGCCGGCAGCGCAGGCGCATGCGGCCGACTGGAAGGCGACCGTGCGCCTGGCGCGGCTGTATCGCGCGCGCGACCAGTTCGATGACGCCAGCGCGCTGATGGAGCGCACCGTAGAGGCCAACCCGGCCGCCGGCGTGGCGCTCGAGGAACTGGCCGCGCTGTACCGCGACACCGGCCGCGCCGACGAGGCGCTCGCGCTGTTCGAGCGCATCTGCGCGCTGCACCCCGACATGCCGACCACGCACAGCGCGGTGTTCTTTCACGAGGCCTACCGCGTGCACGACCGCGGCGCGCTCGCCCAGCAGCATCGCGCCTGGGCGCGGCGCTTTGCGCCGGCGCGCGAAGCGCCGCGTTTCCCCAACCCCTTGCAGGCCGAGCGGCCGCTGAGGATCGGCTACGTCTCGGCGGACTTCCGCCGCTCCTCGGCCTCGCCGTTCATCGAGCCGCTGCTCGCCGCGCGCGACGCCGAACGCTTTCACGTCAGCTGCTACAACGCCTGGAAAACGCGCGACGCGGTCACCGATCGTTTCCAGGGCCTGGCCGATGCCTGGATCGAGGTCGCCGCGCTCGACGACGACGCGCTCGAGGCGCAGGTGAGGGCGGACGCGATCGACATCCTCATCGACCTGAACGGCCACACCACCGGCAACCGCCTGCCGGCCTTCGGCCGGCGCCTGGCGCCGCTGCAGGCCACCTACCTCGGCTACGGCGCGACCACCGGCATGACGACGATCGACTACCGCATCACCGACGCGGTGATCGATCCGCCGGAAAGTGCAGAGCGCTACTACAGCGAACGGCTGCTCTACCTGCCCGATGCGATGTGGTGCTTCGCGCCGCCGGCGGACGCACCGCAGGCCAACGACGCCGGTATGGCGCGCGAAGGGGTGACCTTCGGCGAGTTCAACAACTTCGCCAAGGTGTCGCCCGCGGCGCTCGAGACCTGGGCCGAAATCCTTGCCCGCCTGCCGCAGGCGCGGCTGCTGCTGGTCGGCGTGCCCGCCGGCAGCACGCGCGAACGCGTGCGCGCGCCGTTCGCGCGGCGCGGCGTCGGCGCCGAGCGGCTGGTGTTCCATGGCCGGTTGAGCTACGACGAATACCTCGCGCTGCAGCGGCAGGTGGACATTGCGCTCGACAGCTTTCCCTACACCGGCGGCGCGACGACCTGCGACGCGCTGTGGATGGGCGTGCCGGTGCTCACCGTGGCGGGCGATGCGGTGCTGGCGCGCTCGGGCGCCAGCCTGCTCTCGGTGCTCGGCCTGGGCGACTGGATCGCATACTCGCCGGAGGACTACGTCGAGCGCGCGGTGCGTCTCGCCACTGCGCGCGACGCGCTCGCCGCGCTGCGCGGCGGCCTGCACGCGCGCATGGCGGGTTCGGCGCTGTGCGACGCGGCGCGCTTCATGCGCAGCTTCGAGGGGTTGCTGCGCGGCGCCTGGCACGCGTACTGCGCGCGCGCGCCGCGCTAGCCCGCGGCTGCGGGCTCACCATTGCGCGCCGGCGCCAGCACTCAACCGGCGAGCACGGCGTCGAGCGTCGCCTCGAGTTCCGTCAGGTCGACGCGAAAGTCGCGGTGCATCTTGGGGCCGGGGCCCTCGGGCGCTTCCATGTCGTCCGACACCAGGCTGCGCACCTGCAGGCCGGCCGCGGCGGCGAGCACGCGCATCTCGTCCATGTGCAGGATGGCGCGGCTCGAGAGTTCGACCAGCGTCGCACCCGGCGGCGCGAACACCAGGTTGGCGAGCGCCGCGCCATGCGGCGCGACGATGACGCGGGCGCGCGAAAAGGCATCGATCTGCTCGGCCACGCTCATCTCGCCGGGCACGACGATGCGAAAGCCGCGGCGCGCGAGCCGCGCCTCGAGCTCAGCCTCGTTCAGCAGGCGGCGCCGCGCTTCTTCGCGGCGCGAGGCGTAGAGCAGCTCGGTGGCCTCGGCGGCCGGCGCCCGCTGCGCGGCGAGCCGTTCGCGCAGCCAGGCGACGCCGTCGGCCATGCGCGGGTGGTTGCGCAGCTGGGTCGGCACGTAGAGCCGCGCGCAGGCGACGAGGCTGCCCTCCGGCAGCGGCAGCAGGCGCGCCGGCGGGATATCGAGCAGCTCGAGATAGCTGCGCTGCCAGGGGCGCAGGTTCTCGGCGACCAGGAACGGCAGTCCCTGCGGCAGCCCGGCGCCCTCGAGCAGCGACAGCTTGAGCAGGTTGCGCAGCACCCAGTGCGCGTAGTTGCCGTCGCTGCCGAGCAGGATGCAGGGCGCCTCGATCCGCCGCGGCGCGCGCGGCAGGGTGATGACGCACTGCTGGCGGTCGGGCGTGACGCGCCCGCGCACGCGCGCGCTGTTGGCCGCGGCGCGCGCCTGCGTCTCGCGCGTGTAGATGCGCGCGCCGTCGATCACCGACCAGTACTCGGCATCGACCAGCACCTCGTCGAGCGCGGCGACGTAGGGCTCGCCGCGCGCGGCGCGCGCCGGGTCGATGAGCGACTCGGTCACCAGGCGCGCCGTGGCGCTGCCGTTCGAGCCGAGTGCCTCGATGCGCGCGAAATGCGCCGCCGCGCCCTGCGGGTCGCCGCTCTTGAGGCGGTTGACGCCGGCGGCGAGCAGCGCGGCGTGGTCGTCGGGCGCCTGCGCCAGGATCGCGTCGGCGAGCGCGATCGTCGCCGCGCGATCGCCGCGCCGCACCGCCTCGCCGAGCTGCAGGTGCAGCGGCGCGCGCGCCTGCGCCGCCGCGGCGCGTCCGCGCAGGCGGGCGGTGATACGATCGAGAATGCCCATGAACGTCGATTCTAGCGGGCACGCAAAGCCGAATTCGGCCTCGCCATGACCCTGCCGACCGCCCTGCGCCGCGGGCTGATCGTCGCCGTGATCGCCGCGCTGGCGCTCACCGCCTGGATCGCGACGCGGCCGAAACCGGTGGCCGTGCTCGTCGCCAGCGTGGAAGCCGGCCGCGTCGAGACCACGGTGGCCAACACCCGCGCCGGCTCGGTGTCGGCCTGCCGGCGCGCCAAGCTCGCGCCGCCGCTCGGCGGGCGCATCGACAAGCTCGCGGTGAAGGAGGGCGACCGCGTCAAGGCCGGCCAGGTGCTGCTCGAGCTGTGGAACGAGGACCTCGTCGCGCGCGAGTGGGTCGCCACCGAGGGGCTGCACGCGGCGCGCATGCGCGTGCAGGAGGCCTGCGCGCTGGCCGACATCGCCATCCGCGCCGCGGCGCGCGCGCGCCAGCTGCGCGACAAGGGCTTCGTCTCGGAGGAGAGCGTCGACCGCGCCAACAACGAGGCCAAGGCCAAGCGCGCCGCCTGCGACTCCTCGCGCGCGCAGGTCGACCAGGCCGAGGCGCAGCTGCGCGCCTCGCGTGCCGACACCACGCGCACGGTGCTCAAGGCGCCGTTCGACGGCATCGTCGCCGAGGTGAACGGCGAGCTGGGCGAGTACCTGACGCCCTCGCCGCCGGGCATCCCGACGCTGCCGGCGGTCGACCTGATCGACGACTCCTGCCTCTATGTCTCGGCGCCGATCGACGAGGTCGACGGCGCCCGGCTCAAGGTCGGCATGGCGGCGCGCATCTCGCTCGACGCCTACCGCGGCAAGCACTTCGCCGGGCGGCTGCGGCGCATCGCGCCCTACGTGCTGGCGATCGAGAAGCAGGCGCGCACCGTGGAGGTGGAGGTGGCGTTCGACGAGCCGGGCGAGGCGCGCCACCTGCTCGTCGGCTACAGCGCCGACGTCGAGATCATCGTCGAGGCGCGCGACGGCGTGCTGCGCATCCCGACGCGCGCGCTGCTGCCCGGCAACCGCGTGCTGCGGGTCGACGCCGACGAGCGGCTCGAGGAACGCAAGGTGGAGATCGGGCTTTCGAACTGGGAGTATAGCGAGGTGAAGGCAGGCCTCGCGCGCGGCGACCGCATCGTCAGCTCGCTCGAGCGCGCCGGCGTCGCGCCCGGCGCGCACGTCGTCGTCGAGCAGGCGGCCGCGGGCGAATGATCAGCCTGCAGGGCATCGAGCGCGTGTTTCGCGTCGGCGGCGAGGAGGTGCACGCGCTGCGCGGCGTCGACCTCGAGATCACCGCCGGCGAATACCTCTCGATCATGGGGCCGTCGGGCTCGGGTAAGTCGACGCTGCTCAACATCATCGGCCTGCTCGACCGGCCGAGCGCCGGGCGCTACGCGCTCGACGAACGCGACGTCACCGGCCTGTCGGACGACGACCAGGCGCGCGTGCGGCGCGAGAAGATCGGCTTCGTGTTCCAGTTCTTCCACCTCGTGCCGCGCCTCACGGCGGCGCAGAACATCGCGCTGCCGATGGTGCTCGCCGGCATCGCGCCGGAGGCGCGCGCCGAGCGGCTCGACAGGCTGCTCGGCGACTACGGCCTCGCGGAGCGCGCGCAGCACCGCCCGGATCAGCTCTCCGGCGGGCAGTGCCAGCGCGTCGCCATCGCGCGCGCCATGGCGATGCAGCCGAGCGTGCTGCTCGCCGACGAGCCGACCGGCAACCTCGACCGGCACACCGGCCAGGACGTCATGGACGTGCTCGAAGCCGTGCACCACGCCGGCGGCACGCTGCTCGTCGTGACGCACGATCCCGAGATCGGCGCGCGCGCCCACCGGCGCCTGCGCATGGTCGACGGCGCGATCGCCGCCGACGAGCGCGGCGCGCCCGAGTAAACCTGCGCGCCGCCGACATGGTGCAGTTCGCCTGGGGCGTGGTCGGCGGCTACCGCTCGCGCACCGCGCTCATCCTGCTGGCGATGGGCATCGGCGTCGCCGCGGTGATCGCGGTGAGCTCGATCGGCGAAGGGGCACGGCTGTACATCGTCAACCAGTTCGGCTCCCTCGGCACGCACCTGGTGATCGTGCTGCCCGGGCGCAGCGAGACCGCCGGCGCGATGCCCGGCGTGCTGATCGGGCGCACGCCGCGCGACCTCACGGTCGAGGACGCGCTCGCGCTCAAGCGCAGCGCCGCGGTGCGGCGCCTGGCGCCGCTCATCGTCGGCGCGGGCGACATCCGCGCCGGCGCGCTCAGCCGCGAGGCGCCGGTGCTCGGCTCGAGCGCCGAGCTGATGGACATCCGCCACATGCAGCTGGCGCAGGGCCGCTTCCTGCCGCCGGGCGACCCGCGCCTGTCGCAGCCGGTGTGCGTGGTCGGCGCCAAGCTCGCGCGCGAGCTGTTCGGCACGCGAACCGCGCTCGGCGAGTGGCTGCGCATCGGCGAATGGCGCTTCCGCATCGTCGGCGTGCTCGCCGAGCAGGGCCAGTCGCTCGGCTTCAACACCGACGAGATCGTCATCGTGCCGCTCGCCGCGGCGCAGGCGCTGTTCGACACCGAGTCGCTGTTCCGCATTCTGGTCGAGGCCAAGAGCCGCGAGGACATCGCGCGCGCCAAGGCCGACGTCGAGGAGATCCTGCGCCTGCGCCACGAGGGCAAGCGCGACGTCACCGTGATCACGCAGGACGCGGTGCTCGCCACCTTCGATCGCATCCTGCGCGCGCTGACGCTGGCCGTGGGCGGCCTTGCGGCGATCAGCCTGGCGGTGGCGGGCATCCTCATCATGAACGTGATGCTCATCGCGGTGACCCAGCGCCGCAGCGAGATCGGCCTGCTGCGCGCGCTCGGCGCCACGGGGCGGCAGATCCGCCTGGCGTTTTTCACCGAGGCGGTGCTGCTCGCGCTGGGCGGCGCCGGCTGCGGCGTCGCGGTCGGCAAGCTCGGCCAGCTGGTCATCGCGCAGCTCTATCCCAACATTCCCTTCACGCCGCCCTGGTGGGCGCTGATCGCCGCGCCGGCCACCGCGATCCTCACCTCGGTGCTGTTCTCGGTGCTGCCGGCGCGCCGCGCCGCGCGCCTCGATCCGGTGCAGGCGCTCTCCAAACGCTAGCGCGATGCTGCTCGCCGACTTTGCCCGCTTCAGCACCGCCTCGCTCGCCGCGCACCGCCTGCGCACGATGCTGACCGCGCTCGGCATCGCGGTCGGCATCGCCGCGGTGATGCTGCTCACCGCGATCGGCGAAGGCCTGCACCGCTTCGTCATCGCCGAGTTCACCCAGTTCGGCACCAACATCGTCACCGTCACGCCGGGCACCATCACCACGCACGGCGCCTCGCTCGGCGCGGTCAACACCGCGCGCCCGCTGTCGATCGAGGACGCGCTGGCGCTCGAGCGCGCGCGCCATGTCAAGGTGGTCGATCCGCTGGTGCAGGGCAACGCCGAGGTCGAATACCGCGGCCGCAGCCGGCGCGTCACGCTCTACGGCGTGGGCGCCGATTTCGCCGTCGCGCTCAGCATGCGCGTGGCGAGCGGCGAGTTCCTGCCGCACGACGACCCGCGCACGCCGCGCGCCTTCGCCGTGCTCGGCTCGAAGGTGGCCGCCGAGCTGTACGGCGGCGAGAACCCGCTCGGCAGCCGGCTGCGCGTCGGCGGCGAGCGCTACCGCGTGGTCGGCGTGATGGAGTCGAAGGGCCAGGTGCTCGGCTTCGACCTGGACGACACGGTCTACATCCCGGTGGCGCGCGCCATCGACATGTTCGACCGCGAGAGCCTGATGGAGATCCACGTGGTCTACGAGCCGACCGCGCCGCTCGCCGAGGTCGAGGCCGAAATCCGCCGCATCCTCATCGGCCGCCACGGCATCGAGGATTTCACGCTCACGCCGCAGGAGAAGATGCTCGAGGTGTTCGACACGGTGCTCACCGCGATCACCTTCGCGGTGAGCGCGATCGGCGCCATTTCGCTGCTGGTGGGCGGCGTCGGCATTCTCACCATCCTCACCATCGCGGTGGCCGAGCGCACCGCCGAGATCGGGCTGCTGCGCGCGATCGGCGCGACGCAGCGCGCGGTGCTGCTGCTGTTCCTCGGCGAGGCGGCGCTGCTCGCCGCGCTCGGCGGCGCGGCGGGCCTGCTGCTCGGCTGGGGGCTCGCCTTCGCCCTCAAGCTGGCGCTGCCCGCGCTGCCGGTGCACGCCGGCTGGTTCTACGCGCTCGCCGCCGAAGGCGTCGCCGTGGCGGTCGGGCTCGCCGCGGGCGTGCTGCCGGCGCGGCGCGCCGCGCGCCTCGATCCGCTCGAGGCGCTGCGCGGCGAATAGCCCGTTCGCTTAGCGGACCCGCGGGTGCGACGGCCGCCGCCTGCGCGCTAGACTGCCTGCCTTCGTGTAGGCGGACGGGTGCGCGCGTGACGATCAAGCTGTGGGATCTGGCGGCTGCCGAGGACGACCGGCGCTTTTCGCCGCATTGCTGGCGCATCAAGATGGCGCTGCGCCACAAGGGGCTCGAGGTCGAGGAGATTCCCTGGCGCTTCACCGAAAAGGACGCCATCAAGGCCTCGGGGCAGGGCGCGGTGCCGGTGATCGAGGACCAGGGCCAGACGCTGTACGACAGCTGGACCATCGCCAACTACCTCGACGAAGCCTATCCCGACCGGCCGCTGCTGTTTTCCGGCGAGGAAGCGAAGACCCTCACCTTCTTTCTCAAGCACTGGATCGAGCGCAGCCTGCACGGGCCGTTCTTGCGCGTCATCGTGCTCGACCTGGAAAAGCAGCTGCACGAGAAGGACAAGGCTTACTTCCGCAGCTCGCGCGAAAAGCGCTTCGGCAGGACGCTGGAGGAATTCGCCGGCGACCCCGGCCAGGCGCTCGCCGTGCTGCGCACGGCGCTCGATCCGCTGCGCCCGGTGCTGGCGGAAAGCACGTTCCTCTCCGGGCGCAGGCCGGGCTTTGCCGACTACCTGCTGATCGCCGAGTTCCAGTGGGCGCGCGCGGTCTCGCCGGTGAAGCTGCTGGAAGCCGATGATCCGATCCATGCCTGGCGCGAGCGGGTGATGGATCTGTTCGGGGGGTATGCGAGGAATGCGGTCGGTTATGCGGTCTGAGGTCTGGTCCTTTTCGCCCTTGGCGGGTCTTTGACCGCGCAGGCAGGCTGTCGCCATGCTCGAATTCGAGTGGGATGCCGAAAAGGCGCGCGCAAACGAGCAGAAGCACGGCGTCACGTTTCTCGAGGCGTCCGAGGTATTCGGCGACGCGCAGGCCTCATCGGTCCGCGATCCGGACCATTCGCTGGCTGAAGAGCGGTATCTGATCTTCGGCGTGTCGCGCGGCGGGCGGTACCTGGTCGTGGCCTATACTGAGCGCGATGGTCGGATCCGTCTGATCTCGGCGCGACAGATGACACCGCGAGAGCGGAGAGCCTATGAGCAATGACGACGATACTCTGAGAGAAGAGTACACGGAGGAGTTGATCAAGTCGGGTGAGCGCGGCAAGTATGCGCGGCGCTACCGCGAAGGCACCAACGTGGTGCTGATCGATCCCGACCTGCACAAGCTTTTCCCGGATTCGGAGGCCGTCAACCGCGCGCTGCGCGAGTACCTATCGTCGAAGCGTACGGGGACCTGACCTGGTCTCGTCGAGCCCCGCGCGGAACGGAGCGCGGCGCGGATTTGATCCAGCGTTGTCTCCGCATTTCGTGCAGGTTCAAAAAGCCGAACCTGCACGAAACGCGGAGATCGATGAAAACCATTTGAGGCCTGTGCATGATTGACCTGTATTACTGGACCACGCCGAACGGCCACAAGATCACCATCTTCCTCGAGGAGACCGGGCTCGAGTACAAGATCATCCCGGTCAACATCTCGCGCGGCGACCAGTTCAAGCCCGAGTTCCTCGCCATCTCGCCCAACAACCGCATGCCGGCGATCGTCGACCACGCGCCGGCCGGCGGCGGCGCGCCCGTGTCGGTGTTCGAGTCGGGCGCGATCCTCATTTACCTCGCGGAGAAGACGGGCCGGTTCATGCCCTCCGACCTGCGCGGGCGGGTGGAGGTGCTGCAGTGGCTGATGTGGCAGATGGGCAATCTCGGGCCGATGCTGGGGCAGAACCACCACTTCAACCTGTACGCGCCGGAGAAGATTCCCTACGCCATCAACCGTTACGTCAACGAGACCTCGCGCCTGTACCAGGTGCTCGACAACCGCCTTGCGGACCGCGAGTACGTGACGGGCGACTACTCGATCGTCGACATGGCCTGCTATCCGTGGATCGTGCCCTGGAAGCGCCAGCAGCAGGACCTGGAGAAGTTTCCGCACCTGAAGCGCTGGTTCGAGGCGATCCGCGCGCGGCCGGCGGTGGTGAAGGCCTACGAGATCTCCAAGTCGATCAACACGCAGCGCGTGGTGGACGCCGACGCGATGAAACTGCTGTTCGGCCAGACTGCGGAGACGGTGAAGCGCTAGAGGGCGCACAGCGGATGCAGGGGGGAACAAAGGTGAACGCACCGCAGGCAGCCGACGCCAGCGCGCTGCACATCCAAAAGGAGCCGTACTACCGGCCGGTGCGCGACGAGTTGCAGCTGTTCGAGGCTGCCTGGCGCAACCGCGTGCCGGTGCTGCTCAAGGGTCCGACCGGCTGCGGCAAGACGCGCTTCATGGAGGCGATGGCCTGGCGGCTGAAGCGGCCGCTGGTGACGGTTTCCTGCCACGACGATCTCACCGCGGCCGACCTGGTGGGGCGCTTTCTGGTGACCGCCAACGAGACGGTGTGGGTCGACGGCCCGATGACGCACGCGGTGCGGCTCGGCGCACTGCTCTACCTCGACGAGATCGTGGAGGCGCGCAAGGACACCACGGTGGTGATCCATCCGCTGGCCGACGACCGGCGCGCGCTCTACATCGAGAAGAGGGGCGAGGTGCTGCATGCGCCGGCCGAATTCCTGCTGGCGATCTCGTACAACCCCGGCTACCAGAGCGTGCTGAAGGAGCTCAAGCAGTCGACGCGGCAACGCTTTGTCGCGATCGACTTCGACTACCCGGCGGCCGAGGTCGAGGCGGCGATCGTCGCGCACGAGAGCGGCGTCGACGCGGCGACTGCGGAAAAGCTGGTGCGCCTCGCGCACATGACGCGCAACCTGAAGGGCAATGGCCTCGACGAGGGCGCCTCCACGCGCCTGCTGGTGCACGCCGGCAAGCTGATCGCGCAGGGCATCGCGCCGCGCAGCGCCTGCGAGGGGGCGATCGCGCAGGCGCTGACCGACGAGCGCGAGATGCTCGTCGCGGTGCAGGAACTCGTCAGCGCGGTGTTCTGAGCCGGCTTCACGCCCGCAAACAACGGCCTGCGGGCGCCCGCGCGCAATCAGTTGCCGAACAGCTTCTTGATCGGGTTGAGCACCTTGTCGACCGTGCTCTCCTGCTTGGGCGCGACGCCGCTCAATGCCACCTGGCAAGGGTTGTCGGGCACCGTGTCGATGAGCAGCCCGCCGGCGAGCCGCGACCGGCCGCCGGGCGCCCCCGCGGCACCGCCCGCGGCCGCCGCGCCGGCCGCGCCGGCCATGTCGAGGCCGATGCGCGGATTGGCGAGCGTGCCGGTCACCTTGGCGAAGCTGGCGAGATTGCCGGCGCCGACGCCGAGCCCGCTCGCCGCCTCCGGGCGGAAGCCCAGCTCGAGCGTCTCGTTGCGCAGGTTGACGGTGCCGCCGCCCATCATGCGCACCCGCGTCGTCTCGACGGCGAGCCCGTTTTCGATCTTGGCGATGCCGTTGCGCACCGGGAAGCGCAGCACCGCGCAGTTCAGCTGGGTGTAGGGGTCCTGGCCGCGCGTCGGGTTGAGCGCGTTGAGCAGCTCGGTGATGTCGGCGCCGACGTCGATGGCGCGGTTCTTGACGCGCCCCGGGCCGACCACGACGCGCACGTCGCCGTTGGCCGAGGCCATCAGGCTGCGCAGCGAGCTGCCGCGCCCGGAAAACTTCACCGCGATGTCGGTGGGCGCGCCCTCCGGCGGCGGCGCGAGGCCGAGCAGGCCGGTGAGCGCGGCGAGCGGCACCTGCGATCCGGCGAGCGTGGCGTTCAGCGCCAGCGCCTTGCCGGAGGC
>JBFFEY010000072.1:0-14511 GCA_041558415.1 Burkholderiales bacterium
CGCTGCGCCGCCTGCAGCATTTTCATGGCCGTGCCACGCTCGTCCTCGATCAGCAGCAGCGTGAGCGCTTCGATCTCCCGCGTCAGGCCGATCAGGCGCTTGCGAACATTCACGTCGGCGATGCCAAAGAAGAGCCTGCGCATGCCCATGCGCCGGTATCCGTATTCCGCGTAGCGCACGTCCTCGTAGGCCTCGTCAATGCCGGCCCGATCCAGCAGGCGCGAGATCTCGTCCTGAGCGCGAACGATTCTTCGGCCGTAGTTGCTTGCCACGGTCGCTCTTCCCTTCAGTTCTTCAACTTGCCGTCCGCCGCGTTCCGCGCGGCGTGCAACAAAGTGTCAGGATGCCCCGACAGGCCCCGGCAATACAAGCGCTGAGCGACATCGAGTCAGCGCCGCATTCACCCCAGGGCCTGCGGGCGGCCACGCCCCATGACCTCCTTTGACGACTTTTTGGCGGGCGTACGGAACTATTTGACACGCATCTCCGTGCGCCTTCGCTAACCATAATCGGCGAAACCGCCGCAGCAAAAGAGGGAAAGGCTTCAATCGGTTAGCGCGCACGGATGCGGTCCCGAGGCGACGCGCCGAAGACAGACAAAGGCACGGAATCGAGCATCGGCTATGGCAACGACCTACAAGATCGTCTTGCACGGCATCAAGCATGGGGAAGACCTGTCGCGCGTGGTAAAGCGCGTCATGGCCCTGGTCAAGCTGCCGCGCGAGCGCGTGTTGCGCATGCTCACGAACCCCGGCGTCTCGGTCAAGCACGGCCTCGATGCCCAGAAAGCGGCCAAGTACGAGGCCGTCCTCGAAAAGGCCGGCTGCAACGTCATCCTCGCACCGGATCTTGCCGCGATCGGGGTTCCGGTCGCCGCGAGCAGCGATGCGCAGGACGACGGCGCGGACTCCCCGGATTCGGCGGCGGGCGCCAGGGGGTTGCTCGGCCGGGTCGCGGGCGTCGTGAAGCGTCGCAGCGGCGGGCGCGTGCGCGCGAACTACGAGGAGATGCGGGCGCGGTCGAACGCGCGCAACTGGCGCACGAAGCTGCTGTCGCTCAAGAACGCGGTGCCGCCCGCCATCGGCCAGCTGGTGGAACGCCTGCGCGGCTGAGCCGCGTGGCTGCCAGCGGCGACGCCTAACCCGGCAGCGACCGCTTCCGCGGCTTTTTTCAGCCGACGGTCTTAATCGGCTGCGGCTCGGGACGCGTCGCCGCGAAGGACGACCGCGCCTCGATGCGCGCGGAAAACGCCGCCAGCGCCGCATGGCGCGTCTGCCATTCGAATTCCGGCAGGCGCAGCGCCGCATAGCCGAGCATGCAGCCGACAGCAACATCGGCCAGGCCGAAGGCGTCGTCCACGAACCAGGTCCCTCCGTCGAGCAGACGCTCGGCCTCCGCGAAGCCCGCTTCCACCTTGGCCTGCTGGCGCGCGATCCAGTCCGCGCTCTGCAGTTCTGGCCGTCGGGCGCGCTCGAGCACGATCAGCACCACCGCATCGCACACGCCGTCGGCGAGCGCCTCGATCTGGCGGTGCGCGACGCGCGCCGCCGGCTCCGCGGGCAGCAGCGCCGGCGCGCGGCCGAGCGTCTCCAGGTACTCGATGATCACCTTGGAGTCGTACAGCGTACGCCCGTCGTCGAGCACGAGCGCGGGCACCTTGCCAAGCGGGTTCAGCGACGGCGCCCGGGCGCCCGGATTCCACGGCAGGTCGACCAGCGTCTCGCAGGGAATGCCCTTTTCGAGCAGCGCCACGCGCACCTTGCGCGCAAAAGGGCTGGGGCGGGCGATGAGGAGCTTCACCGGGTGCGTCCGAAATCGCGGGAAGCGTATCAGCTCCAGAAACCGGCGGTGCGCTCGAACGCCCAGAATGCGGCCAGCGTCCCGATCGCGTACGCCGTCGGCTTCGCCACGGCGCCGGCGACATGCCAGCTGTGCCGATCCGCGCTCTGCGAAACGCGCAGCCGCAGCATCTTCAGCAGCCAGAACAGGCCGAAGACCGCTGCGATGAATACGAGCTGACCCGCCTCCACGCCGAGGTTGAAGGACAACAGCGCGAGCGGCACGGCGTGCTCCGGCACGCCGACCGCACGCAAGGCGCCGGCGAACCCGAGGCCGTGCAGCAAACCGAAGGCGAAGGCCACTAGCCAGGGTGCGCGCCGCGTCAGGCTCGCCTCCCCCGCACGCAACACGTCGGCGGCAACGAACACGATGCTGAGCGCGATCGCCGCTTCGACCGGCTTTTGCGGCACATGCAGCCAGCCGAGCGTCGCCGCGGCGAGCGTCAGGCTGTGCGCCACAGTGAACGCGGTCACCGTGGCGATGAGCCGCGGCCAGCTGCGCACCAGAAAGAGCAGCGCCAGCACGAACAGCAGGTGGTCGATGCCCAGCAAGATGTGCTCGAGGCCGAGACCGAAGTAGGCGCCGGCCACGGCGAGCGCGCCCTGCGCCGCGGTCACGCTGAATGCGGTGTCCTCCGGGGTCAGACGCGCGGTCTGCGTCGTGCCGTCGGCGCGCTCGATGCGCACCAGCACATCCGTGCGCGTGGCCTCCAGGCCATCGATCGCGATGCGCTGACCGATCAATCCGCCTGCGCAGCGCAGCCGTGCGCGCTCGATGTACGCGCCGTCGACGAACTGCGTACCCGACTCCTTCGACACGCAGCGCTCGGGCAGGCGCACATAGATGCCGAGCCGCCGGTCGCCGCGCGCCGGCACCTTCCACAGCAGGTCGTAGCTCGGCCCGTCGATCTGGCGCAGCTGCAGGTAGCCCGGGCGCACTTCATGCCCCTGCGCCGTTCCGCCCGCGAGCGCGAGGATCCACAGCAACGCGCAGAAAAGGCGTTTCATTTGTTCACCGCAGCCGCCTTGTCGCCGGCTGTCCGCTCGATCGACACCGTGTAGCGTTCGCGCAGCGCGGCATAGAACCTCGCCTTGGCCGCCGCGCGCTGCGCCGCGCTCCACTCCCGCACAACGGCGGCACGCACGGCGCTCAGCGGCAGCGGCCCGCCCGGGTCACGCGCAGCGACCTTCACCAGGTGCAGCCCGTACTCGGTCTCGATCGGGCCGCGCCAGCGCTCGCCCACGGGCAGTGTCTCCAGCGCCGCGGCGAAGGGCTCGCCGAAGGATCGCGCGACCTCGCGCGGGCTCGCGTTTTCCAGCACGCGCGGCAGCAGCGTCGCGTCCCCCGCCGCCTCCGCCGGCACCGCGCCGGCCTCGAGTTGCTTGCGCAATGCCTCGGCTCGCGCGCGTGCCGCCGCCCGGTCGCCCTCCGGCTTGAGGTAGACATGCGCGAAACTGGTGCGTACCGGCGCGGCGAACTTCTCGCCATGCGCGTCCAGATAAGCCTGCAGCTCGGCGTCGGCCGGTTCGCGCTGCGCGCCGAGATCCTCGTTTAGGAAATCCATCTTCTGGCGCAGCCGCCGGCGGATGACGAGGTCGTTCTTTTCCAGGCCGAGCGCGAGTGCCTCGCGATAGAGGATCTCCTCGGTAACGTGGCCTTCGATCAGTCCGTCCAGCTCGGCGCGCGTCGGCGGCCGCAGCCAGGTGCGCTCGAACTGCTGCGCGAGGCGGGCGATCTGCGCGGCGTCGACGACGATGCGGTCCGGTGGCGCCTCGGGCTGCGGGGACACCGCGCGGTACAGCAGGAACAGCGCCGCGCCGAGCAGCAGGAACTGGACGAGCGGCTCGCGCAGCAGGCGCCCCAGGCGCGACGCCAGCGCGCGCATCTCAGCCCGGCGTGTACCAGATCGGCGAAGTGTAGGCGCGCTCCTGCGTGATCATCGGCACCTCCTTCGACATCTTGACGCCGAAGCGCTTCGCCTCATAGGCGGTCCAGCGCGGCGTCGGGATTTCGATCACGCGCGCGTAGTAGAACGCCCGCAGCTTCGCGTCGAAGTCCGGGTCCTTCCACACCGTGATCAGCTCGGGTGCGCCGATGCTGTTGGTCCAGGTCGCGTTGGCGACATCGACCGTGTTGCCGACCGGCGGCAGCTTGCCGTCGGCGCCCGGCTTGCGATCGCCGGCCCAGACGACGTCGTACACCTTCTCCTTGCGCGCGCCGGAGGCGTCGACCCAGCCCTTCACGATCTGGATGCGGTCGAGGTTGCCGCCGAGCGGGTCCTTGAGCGCGGCAACGAGAAAGGTGGGCGCCTTGCCCGCAGGCGCCTTGAGCAGGTCTCCGCCCATCGTCACGCCGAGCTGGTAGCCGATGTTGGCCGGCGTGCGCGATCTGGCGTGCTCGGGCAGAAAGTCGTAACCGCCGAAGAAGCGCACCAACATGCGCGAGCCGGTGGTCGCGTAGGTCTCCTTGCGCTTCATCGCATCCCAGATCGCTTCGCGCGTGTTCTCCGTCGCCCAGACCGCGGCCAGGCCCGAAGACACCATCGACCAGCCCTCGTATTTCTTGTCACCAAGCTGCGCCATGGGGTGCTCCCAGCGCTTTACGCTCGGTTCGGCACCGGAATGCTTGCCGAAGAAGTTGTCCTCCTGCGCGGTGGCAAGCCCCGTATGGCTGTCGGTCGAACCGATCATGCCGAACTTGTAGGGATTGACCCCGGTCTTCTGCTCGAGCGCGAGACCGATCTTGAGCGCCTCACGGGCGTACTCGTACCGCAGCATCTCGTTTTTCTTCGGCACGCTCAGATCGAGGTTGCCCTGGTCCCAGGTTTCGTAGTTCGCGAACTCGTCGTTCGGGGAAAGGAAGGGGTGCGCCTCGCCGTCGCCCTTGATCTGCGTGACCTCGTACAACGGCTCCCAGCGCATGCGCGTCTCGGCGTAGGCCCGATCGAGCGGCTTGCCGGTGAACGTGTCCACCATCGGGAACATGATGCCGTTCGACAGGTTGCCGTTGTGGGCGAGCGCGAGAATGCGCCCGCCGGTCTTTTGCTCGTAGGCCTCGAGCCACTTCCACAGGTCGCGCGGATCGTCGCTGCCCAGCGGTCGCAGCGTCGTGTACGGCTCGGCCATGCTCGCCTTGTGACCGCCTTCGCGGTAGATGACGACGCGGTGCAGGTTGTTGCCGCCGGTGTTGGAGGTCCACTCGTAGCCGATGAAGGCGCTGAACTTGCCGGGATCGTTGTACTTCTCGGCCGCCTTGATCGCGGTCTCCCAAGCCGAGCGGTAGGCCTGGCTGCCGGGCAGCGACGCGAGCGCGGGCGGAAACTTGTTCTGACTGAACGCAACGATGACCTCGACCGCCGCCTTGACGCCCTCCCGGCCGCCTTTCTGCACCATCTCGTACCAGCGCTTGCCCGTCGCATCGGCGAGTAGCGCCGGTTCGCCCGCGAACAGGCGCGGGAAGAACCCCATGTTGTCCGAATGGTCGGCGACGACGAGGAAATCGAGCGGCCGCGAAAGCCGGACCTTCAAACCGGTGGAAGCGACCAGCTCCTCGCCGCGCGCAAAGCGGTAGGCGTCCTCGGGCAACAGGCGCGCGCCGAAGGCGCCGGCGTCCATCGACATGCCGGTATGCAGGTGCGTATCGCCGAAGTACACCTGGGTCGGGAATTCGCGCCCCGCGTAAGGCGAGAAATGGCGCTGCGGCTTGAACGCGTCCTCGAGCGTATTGGCCGGCGGGATCGGGTCCCCCGCGCGGACATTCGCCACGCAGGCGATGACCGCAAGGACGACGACGGATGTACGCAACAGGCGGTGCTGGTTCATGGGCCGCTCCTCTCTCTACGACGAAAACGACGAACAACCCGAAAGTACTGCATCGGTGGGGCGGATGCTGGCCCCCCGTTCGGCTACGCGAAACGTCGCGACCACGCAACGCACCGCTGGCCTGCGGTTCGCTTAATCGAATTCCCAGCTGTAGATCAGCGTCACCGCGTTCTCGGCCCCGGTGCGCCCCTGCAATGCGATGCGCTCGGTGAGGTCGAGCGTCGCCTGCACGAAGCTGTCGGCGTTGCGCAGGCTCTGACCGACGCTGACGTACACCGCCGAGGCGAGTTGCGCGCCAACGCTGACGAACTCGTCACGCCGCGTATGTGTGCTGGTGCTCGCCAGACCGAACTCGGCGTCGCCGGCGGAGCCGGGACCCGCGCCAAAGACGAGGTATTGCAGCTTCTGCGCATCGGGCACCGGCGGATTCGAATAGAGCGAGGTGCGGGGCGAAAGTGCCGAGCCACCGATCAGGACCCCGGCCACGACGCGCTGGTTCCTGCGCACGGCGAGAATATCGAGCTTGGGATTGTCGAGCGGCCCGTCGAACAGCAGCACGCCGCGCGCGATCTCGAGCTGCTGGCCGTAGGCGCGATAATGACCCTCGGCGACGCGCACCTCGCCGCGCGCGCGCGGCCGGATCTCCCCTTCGTCAAGCGTGACGCGCACACCGCCCTCCATGCGCACATCCAGGCCCTCGCCCTTGACGTAGAAGGCCTCGCCCAGATTGAGCTTGACGTCGACGCGCAGTCGCGCAGGCGACGATTCCAATTTGGGCTCGGCGCTGACGATGACGACGTCGGACGAAAGGCTCGGCCGGTCCGCATCTCGCAGCTCGATCAGCCCGCGGTCGGCCGTGAACTCGCCCTCGAGTGCGAGCCACCCGTCGCGCGAGCGCACCCGCCCGCGCCCGCTAAGCGCGAGCTGGTGGTCGTCGCGCCGCACCGCCGCCAGCTTGTCGGCCTCGAATTCGAGATCGAGCTGCGCCCGACCGCCGGCGAGCGTGGCCTCGCCGCTGGCCGTCAGCCTGCCCTCGTCGCCGCGAAAGGCGATGCGGCGAAAGAAGACCTTGTCCTGCGCCAGCTCAACGGTCATTTCACCGTCGCGTAGTCGCAGCCCGGCCGCGCCGTAGCGTAGCTGCAGCTGCTCGCCGTTCAGCGCACCCTGCAGGCGCGGCGCCTCCAGCGTGCCGTCGACGTCGACCTGTCCGGAAAGGCGACCGCGCGTGCGCAGCTCGGGATTGAGCAGACGCCCCAGCCAGTTGAGGCTCGGCACGGTGAAACGCGCGCGCAGGCTGAGGGGTGCCTGCGGCGCGATCTGCCAGGCACCGCTGGTGCGCTCGGCCGTGGTGCGCAGGTCGACGGAGAGCGCGCCGAGCTTTGCGCCCTGCCCGCGCAAGGTTGCCTCGATGGTGTTGGCGCGCGCGACGGCATCGAGGCGCAGCTCGCTGATCTCCAGCGGCAGCGGCGTATCACCCGCCATAACCACGTCGCCGCTGTCGCGCACGAGCTGCAGGCTGCCGCTCAGTACGTCCGCGGCGCGCAGCTCCCAGGCGCCGCTGACGACGAGATCGGTGCGAACCGTCGCAGGCGCATGCGGCGCAGCGAGCAGATCGGCCACCGCAATGCGCTCGACACGGCCGCGGGTCTGCAGTGTTCCCTTCGCAACAACCAGCGCCTCGAAGCTCAGCTCGCCCCCGGCGAGCCGGAGGCGGCCGGCGCCGGTCTCCAATCGATCCGGACGCCAGTGCAGCGCCACCGGCGCCAGCAGCTGCGCGCGGTACGGCCGTGCCGCCTCGAGCGCCTCGAGGCGCCCTTTCCAGCCGCCAGCCTCGGACAACCCGCCCTGCGCACGCAGGGTTGCGGCGAGCGCCGTGTCCTCGAGCGTTGCACTCAGCGCGTGCTGCTGGACTGTGCCCTCCAGCTTCGCCTCAAGCCGCCCGAGCGAGCGCCCCGCGATGCGCAGTTCGCGCGCCTCGGCCTCGATGCCGAAGGCAGGTTTCGCTGCCGTTTCGCCGATCCAGCCTTGCGCGCGCAGCGCGCCAGTGGTGCCGCGCGCGAGCGGACCGAATTGCGCGAGCTGCGCCGCATCGAGCTCGAACTTGAGCCGGTCGCCGGGCGCGCCAAAACGCCCGTCCGCGCGCAGACGGTTGACGCCGAGGGCAAGCGATACCCCCTGCAGGCTGACGCGATGTTGCGTGACGCTCAGCCGACCCTGGCCGCGCAGGGGCGCCTCTGCGAATCTGCCGTCGGCGATGCGGTAGTCGATCTGCGCGTGCCACTCGGGCTGCAGCGCACCGCTCGCGCGCAGCGTGCCGCTCAGCTGCGCCGGCGGCATTTCGACAAACGCGCTCGGATCGAAATTCGCCAGCCGCGCATCGAGCGCGAATTCGCGTGCCTCGTTCAGGCGCAGCATGCCCGTGGCAGCCACCTCGCCGCCGGGCGTGCGCAAGGTGGCCGACTCGATGTTCACGCGCTCGCCGTTGCGCTGCAGGCGCAGGTCCAGCGCGGTGTCGCCCTCGGTCAATTTCGCTTCGAACTGCTCGCCCCCCTCGTTGCCGCTCAGGCGCACGCTGCCGGCCGGCCGCAAAGGACGCAAGGCGCCGTGCAGGCGGTCGAGCCGCAGACCGTCGCTGGCGAGCTCCGCCGTGTAGCCCTGCGGTCCGAGCGCGAGCCGCCCGCTCGCGCCTCCCGCGTCCGCGAACGCCATCTGCAGCGCGTCGAGATGCAGCCGCAACCCGTCGACGCGCGCCTGACCACGCGCCGCGGAGAGCGGAATGCGCCCGGTATCGAGCGGGCCGGCGAGCGCGTTCGTCAGGCTCACCGGGCCAGCGAGCTGGGCGCCGTTGGCGAACAACCGCGCGTCGAGCGCAACGCGGGTCGAGGGCAGCAAGGGATTCAGGCCGGCAAGGTTCACCTCCTTGAGCGCCGCGCTCAATCCCCGCAGCGGTGCGTCCTCGAAAGGCGCGACGACCGCCGCGACGTGGCCTGCGAGCCAGTCCGCCTTCGGCGCGAGCTGCAGGCTGATGCGCGCGAGCCGGCCGCTGACAGTCGCATCAACCGAATCGACGGGCAAGCGCTGCAGCGCACGCAAGCCTACCCGCCCCTCGAGCGGGAACGGCGCCCAGGCGCCGAGCGACAGCTCGCCTTCGACGCGTGCCCAGGGCGTGCCGAACTCGCGCAGCGCCAGCGTATGCCGTGTGAGGCCCAGCGTCAGCGACGCGGCGAGCGGCTTGAGTTCGAGCGTAGCGTCCTCGCGCAGGATCGCGATGCGCTCGACGCGAACGTCATTCAACGCCACGCGCAGCGGCACGCGCAGCGCGGCGGGTACCGCAGCCGAAGCATCGTCACCCGCGAGCCTGAGCGTCACCGATTCGGCGACGAGTCGGTCGACCTTCAGCGTCGCGGCGAGCAGTACCGCCGGCGACCATTCGAGCGCGAGCGCCTCGACGACCACCTCGCTGCCCGCCTCGCGTGCCACGAGGCGCTGGATGCGGAGCGGGCCGTAGAGCGTGCCCGAGGCGCCGCGCACTTCGAGGCGACCATTGCTCGCGCGCTCGAGCGCCCCTACCACCGTGCTCAGCGCGTGCTCGGTTCGGCTCCACAGCACGAGCGCGGTCAGGGCGGCCAGCAGCAATAATGCGAGGAGCGCCAGGCGCCTCAACCAGCGGCGCCGCCGCGGCTTCGCCTGTTGCGGCGTGGTGTTTTCCGCGGCGCTCGTCAAAAGGAATACCCCACGGCGAAATGGACGCGGGTGTCCCGCGTCTCGCGGCCGTACGCGATGTCGAGCGCGAGCGGCCCAATCGGGCTCTTGTAGCGCGCGCCGATGCCGTAGCCGAGTTTGGCGTCCCAGTCGTGGACGCTGTCCGCCGCATCGCCCGCATCGACGAAGGCGGCGATGCCGTAGGCCTCGGTGAGCATGTGCACGTACTCGGCGCTCGCCAGCCCCAGCACCCGTCCGCCGGTCACCGCGCCGTCTAGGCGCACGCCGAGACTCTCAAAGGCGTAGCCGCGCACGGTCGTACTGCCACCGGTGCGGAACAGGTAGCGCGACGGCACCCGCCGCGGGTCGGAGGTCCAGGTGCGGCCCAGCTCCGCGCGCGCGATGAAGGTGTCGCGACTGCCGACCGGCAGGAAAGCCGTCGCCTTGGCGTAGCCGCTGAAGAAGCTTTCGTCGGTGAGCAGGCCCTCGAGCGCGGCCGCGGTCTTGAAGTTGAGCATCCAACCCCGGCGCGGGTCGATAAGGTTGTCAACGGTACGCCAGGTCCAGCTGGCGTACAGCGGCAGCGCCTTGAGGCGCTCGGTGGTGACGTTGCCGATCTCCTTTTTTTCGAGGGTCGGCGCAAGCCCGATCTCCGACTCCCGTTCCCGCCCGGGCGTCAGGCGGCGCAGCAGGGCACTGACGCTGGTGGTGATTTCATTCTGCACGTCCTGGCGCAGCACGATCGCGCCGACGCCGTAGCGGTGACCGCGCGCGTCGCGCGGCGTCAGCACTTCGGAGAACGCGCCCTGCTCGCGCTGCGCGAGGCGCAGACCGGAGGTCCACTGCCAGGGCGTGCCGAAAAATTCCCGCTGCGCGTACACCGTCTCCAGCTTGAAACCGACGTCGGTGCTGTAACCGACGCCCGCGCGCAGCCGCCGGCGCGGCGCCTCGACCACGCTGACCAGAATCGGCGCGCCTGCCGGCCGCGCCGCGTCGAGGTCGGCCGAAACCAGCGCCGAGGTGAAATAGGTCGTCTCCAGAAGGTCTCTCTGCAGGTCGCTCAGCTTCTTCTGACTGTAGGGCGAACCCGGCGCGATGCGATTGAGATCGCGGACGATCGATTCGGGGTAGCGCGCGAGCCCGGAAATACGCAACTCGCCGAGCGTCACCGCGGGGCCACTGTCGACCAGCACCCGCAGGCGCACGCTGCGTGCTTGCGGGTCGACGCGGGCCTCGCTTTCCGCCACCTGAGCGAGCGGATAGCGCTCGTCGATGAGCGCGCGCGCCGCGCCGGTCTTGGCCGCGTCCCATGAGGCCTGGCGAAAGCGCGCGCCCACCTTGAGCGGCCATGCGTCGCGCAGCGCGCGGCGCCGCGCGGCGTTGTCCCAGCGCTCTTCGGCGATGGCGCCGCGGAACTGCAGCTCGACCTCGCTGATCTGCGATGGCTCGCCGGGCTCCACGACGTAGCGCGCGGTCCAGCGCTGCTCTGTCCGCTCGACGCTCAGCGTGACACGCGGCGAGAAGTAGCCTTCGGTCGCAAGCAGCTCGCGGATCTCGCTGGTCGCGCGCGCCGTCAGGCGCTCGAAACGGCGCTGGCTGACGCCCTCTTTCACCCGTCGCACGATGCGCAGGTTGTTCTCGAGCAGCGGCCGGAACGCCTCGGGCACCTCGAGACGCACCGCGTAGGCGGGCTCGGCGGCGTCTGCGGTCGCGATCGACAGCGCGATGAGCGCCGCCGCGGCTGCGTGGAGCAGACGCCGGCTACTGCGAGATTGCATGACGGACCTTGGCTGTCGCCGGCGAGCGCCGCGCGCGGCGCAAGCTTACACCGTAGCTTCGGTTGGCTCGGTGCGAAAAGTTCCCGTGGCGAGCGCCGCGCCGCGAATCGCGGCTGCGCGCGCGGCACCCTCCGCGCTCAGTTCAGCTTGAGCCCGACCCCGAGGATCACTTTCGTGTCGGTGTCCTTGCGCCCCGCCGCTGGCTTGCTCTCGTTGTGGTAGTCGAACTGCAGGTTGGTGTAGAAGTCGTCGGTGATGTCCATGCGCAGACCGGTCGAGGCATCGAACACGCGGTTCTTGCTGCCGCCGGTGTAGACGAAGTAGCCATGGCGGTAGAAGAACTCGAACTTGTCGCGGTAGAGCCGGTGGCGGAAGTCGAGCTTCCAGAAGCCCGCCCCGGTTTCCGAGGTCTCGCCGGCGACCTCCTCGTGGACCAATGCCGGACCGACCGAGGTCTTGAGAGAGCGTCGCGCGTCGTCGTAGAACTGGTAGCCGATGCCCGCGCCGAGCGACACGCGCCGGTCCAGGTCGCGCACCGGGTCGCGCTCGTAGCCCGCTGCCGCAGCAAAGAACCAGTGTTCGTCGAACAACCAGTTGTACTCGTAGCCGAGATTGAGCTGGTTTTTGCCGACGGTGCCATCCGTCTTCTGGTAGTTGTAGGCGAAATTGCCCTGGTGTCGATGATCGCCGAAGCGGACCATGCCATAGGCCTGCACCAGCGCATTGGTGGTATCGCTATTGCCCGAAGAGCTGTCGGCGTTCACGTCGGCGCGCGCTTTCCATTCGAACGGCGACTGCGGCTCGGCGAGTTCTTCCACCTTGCTCAGCTCGAGCGGGGTCTCTTTTCCGTCGCGCACCAGCACCTGCTTACCCTGCGCGTCGACGCCGAGCTGGCCGATGAACTTCTTCTCCTCACCCATCTCGAACTCGAAGTCTCGGCGGGCGTCGATCGTCTTCACCTTGTCCTGGGCGATCTTGATCTCGTCGGCGTAGGGTGGCTCGATGTAGATCTCGCCGTCCCAGATCTTGCTGATCTTGCCGGTGATCCGATCGCCGTTCTTCATGATGAGAACGTCGTCCGCCAGCGCTGCTCCGGCAAATAGCAACACCGCGAGCAACAAAGCCCCGCGCCAGCACGCATGCATGCTCATCTCATCCCTCCGTCTCTTCCGCCCGTCATGGCCCCGCCATGGCAAGGGTTTCGCCTCCCCGCTACTGCGATAGGTGGTCCGCGCGCGAGGGCCGATACTAGCCTCGGGTGGCACCATCACAAACAAGAGCTCGCAGTTGTTTCGCTATCAGGCGAAAGCGACGTTGATACGCATCAATGTCATCTATAAACTTCGCGCCGGCCTGCCTGGCGGCTCAGCGCCAGCAGCGCGTCTCGGCACCCTCACCGTCACCCAATCAGGAGTCGAACCATCATGAAGCTCATTACCGCTATCGCGCTCGCGCTCGGCGTCGTGTTCACCGCCCCCGCACTCGCGCAAGACAAGAAGTCCGGCGCCACGAACATGCAGATCCTGCGCGACAAAATCAAGGCCGACAAGAAGCTGGTGGTCGCGGCCAACATGAACCTGTCGGACGCACAGGCGAAGAAGTTCTGGCCGATCTACGAGGCTTATCAGAAGGAGTTGGAAGGGCTGAACCGCCGCATCGCCAAAGTGATCGTCGAGTACGCCGAGGCCGACCAGAAGGGCGCGGTGACCAACGAGCTCGCTGCGAAGTTGATCAATGAATCGATCAAGATCGAGCAGGATGAAGCCGCCGCGCGCAAGCGGCTCGCCGGCAAGCTCAGGAACGCGCTGCCCGGCAAGGTCGCGGCGCGCTACCTGCAGATCGAGAGCAAGATCCGCGCGGCGATCCGCTACGAGCTCGCCGCCGACATCCCGCTGGTGGAGTAGGCGACCCCGGCGCGGCGCTACGCCGCCAGCGCCTGAAACGCGAGAATCGCGAGCGTCAGCGCCAACGCGACCACCGGCACCCAACGCGGAACGCGCAGCACGTCCGCAGGTGCCGGTGCGTGCCGCTGGATGCGAATCAGTGCGAGGTTCACGAGCGTAAACACCGCCAGCAGAATGAAGCTGGTCGCCTTGGCTAGCGTCACCAGCGGCAGCCACAGGGCCAGTAGCAGGACGCCGAGCGTCATAATCCCGGTGGTCGCAACTGGTGTTTGGGTGCGCGGGTACACGTAATCCAGACCGCGCGGGAGCCAGCCCTCGCGCGCCATGCCGTAAAGGATGCGCGAGCCCATGATGATCTGGATCAGTGCGCCGTTGATCGCGGCGATCAGCCCGATGAGGCCGATGAACCAGGGCGAAGCGCCCGTGGCACGCGCATAGATCACGGCAAGCGGCGCTTCCGACTGCGCCAGTTCGGCCGGCGCAACACTCAGCACCGCGACCAGCGCGATGAGCATGTACAGCACCGTCGCAGCGCCGGTCGCCAGCAGGATCGCGAGCGGCATGTTGCGCCGCGGCTCGCGCACCTCCTCGGCCACGGTGACCATGTCCTCGAAGCCGAGAAAGGCATAGAAGGCAAGGAATGCGCCGAGCAGGATGCCGCTCCAGGCGACGCCCTGCGCAGGCGGCAGCAGCTCCGGCAGGCGCGACGGCAGCGTCGCGAAACTGCCGCCGGCAACCACGATGATCAGCAGCAGACCGAAGACCTCGATCAGGGTGGTGACCGTCGCGACCCATACCGACTCGACGATGCCCCAGGCCGCCAGCAGACCGAGCGCGAGCACGAGCAGGCAGACGATGAGCCAGCGCGGCGCCGGCAGGAACAGGTGCAGGTAGCCGACGAAGCCGTTGGCCAGCGTCGCCGCCGACACCCCGCCGGCGGCCGCGAGCGCGAGTCCGACCGCGAGCGTGAGCCACCGCAGGCCGAAGCCTTCGTGCACGTAGAGCGCCTCGCCGGCGCTCTTCGGAAAGCGCGAGGCGAGCTCGGCGAAGCTGAGCGCCGTGAACAGCGCGACGACGCCCGCAAGAGCGAACGCGAGCGGCGCATACATTCCGGCGGCCCCCGCCACCTTGCCGGTCAGCACGTAGATGCCGGCACCGATGATCGTGCCGAGCCCGTACAGCGTGATCAGCGGCAGCGAAAGGGCGCGGCGAAGCGGGGCGGGTTGCGTCATATAGCCGTGAACCATCTTAACCGCGGCGGCCCGCACTGCGCCGATACGGCGCCCCGCCCGATGCCATGACCGCCCGATGACCGACACGGCAGCGTCAGGCCCGCGCGCAGCACACCGCCTGATCGTCGGCGCGCGCGACTCAGAACGCCATGCGCGCCCGCAATCCGACGAGCACGCTCGTGCCCGGTGCCGGCTCGTAGTAGCGGCCGTTGCCGTCGTTGACGATCACCGAGCC
>JBFFEY010000073.1:0-14259 GCA_041558415.1 Burkholderiales bacterium
ATCGCGATGCAGAACGCGCGGCTGTTCCGCGAGATCGAGGAAAAGGGCCGCGAGCTCGAGATCGCCAGCCAGCACAAGTCGCAGTTCCTCGCCAGCATGAGCCACGAGCTGCGGACGCCGCTGAACGCCATCCTCGGCTTCAACGAGATGATCCTGGACGAGATCTACGGCGAGATTTCCGCGGACCTGCGCGGCCCGCTGGAGAACATGCAGGCGAGCGGCAAGCACCTGCTGCGCCTGATCAACAACGTGCTCGATCTGGCCAAGATCGAGGCCGGGCGCATGGAGCTGGCGCTGGCCGACTACGCGGTGCCCGACATGGTCGAGAGCGTGCGCTCGACGCTGCGCCCGCTCGCGGAGGCGAAGGGGCTAGCGTTCAACGTCGCGGTGCCGAACGACCTGCCGCTGGCGCACGGCGACGCGGGCCGCCTGACGCAGTGCCTCATGAACCTCGCCGGCAACGCGCTCAAGTTCACCAAGCAGGGCGAGGTGGCGGTGGCGGTCGAGGCGAAGGGCGATGCGCTCGTCTTCAGCGTCGCCGACACCGGCATCGGCATCCCGCCGGAGAAGATCGACAGCCTGTTCACCGAGTTCAAGCAGACCGACGCCACCATCGCCAGCGAGTACGGCGGCTCGGGGCTCGGGCTGTCGATCACCAAGAAGTTCATCGAGATGCACGGCGGGCGCATCTGGGTCGAGAGCACGCCGGGCGAGGGATCCACATTCCGTTTCGAAGTTCCTGTCAGGGCGGGCCAATGAGCGCGAAGACCATCCTCTACGTCGAAGACAACGAGATGAACCGGCAGATGGTGCGCGACCTGCTCCGGCGCAGCACCTACCAGCTGGTCGAGGCGCACGACGGCGAGGCCGGCGTGGCGAAGGCGCTCGAACTGCGCCCCGACCTGATCCTGATGGACATCCAGCTGCCGAAGGTCTCGGGCATGGAAGCGATGCGCCGCATCCGCGCCGAGGCGAGCATGGCGGACACGCCGATCATCGCCATCACCTCGTTTGCGCTGTCGGGCGACGAGCAGAAGGCGAAGGAGGCGGGCGCCACCGCTTATCTGGCGAAGCCTTACAGCCCGCGCGACCTGTTGGCCATGGTGCGCAAACTCGCGCCGGAAGCGTAAGCCGCGCCGCGGCTAGCGCTCGGACGGCGCGGCTCTCACCAGCTGCGCGCGGTGCAGGACGGGCTTGTCATGGCGCCACTCGCCGACGTACTTGCGGCCGTCGGCATAGATCATCATGCCCTGGCCGTGCTTCTGGTCGTCCTGCCACTCGCCGACGTATCGCGCGCCGTCGGCATAGGTCATGGTGCCTTGGCCGTGCCGCCGGCGCGCTTTCCATTCGCCCACGTACTTGCGGCCGTCGGCAAGGATCAGCGTGCCTTGTCCATGGTACTGGCTGTCCTTCCAGCCGCCGACGTAGCTGCCGCCGTCGGCAAAGGTATACGTACCCTGCCCGTGGTATTGGTTGTTGCGCCAGCCGCCGGCGTATTTCTCGCCGCCGGGAAGCGTCAGGGTGCCCTGCCCGTTGAGCTTGTCGTCACTGCTCTGGCCGACGTACCTCATGCCATCGGGCCAGGTGAAGGTGCCTTGCCCGTGTCGCTTGCCAGCCCGGAACTCGCCAACGTATTTCTCGCCGCTGGCGAAGAACATCGTGCCGCGGCCGTGCTTCTTGCCGTCGACGTAGCCGCCAACGTATTGCGCGCCGTCCGGCCAGGTGTAGCGGCCATGACAGTTGGTCCACTGCGAGACCGTCAGCTGCGCGGGACAGGGATTGGGTTCGCTCTGGCGGGCCGCTGGGGAGACCGCCATGGCCGTTTCCCGCATGACCGGCGGCGCGGACGACAGCGACGTCCGCTGCGCCAGTGCCGGGGCAGCGCTCACGACCGGGATCGCGTCCCGCGCCGATGGGTCGGCAAAGAAGGCCGTGGCGACACGCGGAAGCCACATGCCCGCCACCAGCGCTGCGCAGCCGAGCCACGCAAACGAGGCCGCGCGCAGGCGTGCGCTGTAGCCTCTTTGCAGCGTGAACCAGGAAAAGACGGGGGGCAGAAGCGCGATGCCGCAGGCCAGCCGACAGGTGACGGCCCTTTGCGCTGCGCTTGCCTGCACGTCAGGCGCTCGCCAGCGCACTGCCGCGGCCGCCTGCCGTCGCGCGCTGCGCAACAAGGCGCCCAGTCGGTCCACGGCCGCTCGCGCGAAGAGAGCGAGGCGCGCGCCGGGTCCCGGGCCGTGCGGTGCGCATGCCTGGTCGTCGTCGTTCTCGGGCGCGAGCAAGACGTTGCAGCCCACGCGTTCCAGCACGGCCGCGTACTTGGCGGCGGTCTGTTCGTCGAGGCCCCGCTTGACGGTGACGCCGGGCTGCATGAGCAGCCGCATCACGCGCTCTTGCGGCAGCTTGACGAGCGCGCTCACGCGCTCGAGGACGTCGGGTGCGTTCGCGCCCAGCTGGATTCCGTGCAATTCAATCTTGTAGCGTGTCAGCATATTGGCTGCCAGATTCCGCATCTCGGTAGCCCCGGGCGGGCCTGCGTCCGCCGGACGCTGAGGCCATGCTTGCGAGGCACTCGCTAATCGCCTGAAATCCCTCCGTCTTTGTTTGGCCGCGTGTACGGTCGATATCGTCCGCGAGGGAGGACAAAGCTCCTGCCAAATATTTCCTGCTGGTGAGCCCGGGCAGGTTAAAGCTCGTCAGAAGCGGCGAGCGCGCCCGCCGTTGCCGCTCGGCGGCGTCGCGTCATGCGCTCGACTTGCGTCGACGCGGCGAGGGCGTAGAGTCCGTGCAGGGCTCATCCCGGGAGAGGGGTCGCTCGCTGCGCAGGCGCCGATCGACGCGTGTGCCGCCGCGGTGGGCAGGCGGAAATGAACTACCGAGTCGCAGGTATCGCGTTGCTCGTCGCGCTCGCCCTGCTGTCGGCGAACGCGGCCGCGCAGCGCCTGCCGAAGATCGGCTATCTGGTGTTCGGCTCGATCCGCGATCAACCGACCGGCGAGCGCAAGGCCTTTCTCGACGCTCTGGCCGAGCGGGGCTGGGTCGTCGGCAAGACCATCGACATCGTCTACCGCGCAGCCGAGTACGAGCCGGAATTCCTGCGCGCGCTGTGCGAGAACCTGCTGCAGGAGAAGGTCGACGTACTGACCACGGTCGGCGAGCTGTCCACGCTCGCCTGCCAGAAGGCCACGCGCAGCGTGCCGATCGTGTGCCTCGCCTGCGGTGATCCGATCTTCACCGGTGTCGCCGAATCGTTCGCGCGTCCCGGGCGCAACGCGACCGGGCTCAGCCTGTCGCACGGCGAACTGGCGCCCAAGCGCATCGAGTTTCTGAAGCTCGCGGCGCCCGCCGCGGAACGCATCGCGTTTTTGTGGGATCGCTCGAATAAGGGTTCGGCGAACGAGGTGCAGATCGCGGAGCGCGCGGCGCAAGCGGCCGGCATGCAATCGATGCGCATGGTTGTCGAATCGCAGACGGAAATGAACCGCAGCCTGGAGCAGCTCGCGCGCGATCCGCCCGATGCGCTCTACGTCAGTTTCGCGCCCGGCCTGATTCTGCAGAACCGCACCGCGATCGCCCAGCTCGGCGTCGAGCATCGCTTCGCGGTCATCTCGGCCTGGGCTGCGATGACCGAGGCCGGCGGGCTGCTCAGCTACGCGCCCGATACCATGGCGCTGTTCCACCGCGGTGCTTACTACGTCGACCGCATTCTCAAGGGCGCGCAGCCGGCCGAGCTGCCGATCGAGCGGGCGGACAAGATCGAGCTGGTGATCAACCTGGAGACGGCGCGCAAGCTCGGCATCACGCTGCCGCCGGATCTGCTGCTGCGCGCCACGCGCGTGATCGAATGATCGCCTGCGGCCGTCCAGCGGCTAAAAGCGGCTGTCGTCGGGCTGGCTGGCGACGACCAGCGGGCGGTCGTACTTCAGGTGGCCGACGTAGGCCAGCGACCTGCGGATGCCGAGCGACGGCACGTCGCCCTCGCGCATGTGCAGGATGTCGGCCGGGCTCACGATGCGCGGATCGGCGTCGGTGAGCGGCACGCCGGCGTGCCGGAAGGCCTGCAGCACGAGTTGCGAGCAAAACAGCTGCTCTTCGCGCGGCGCGAGCTGGCTCAGCAGGCCCATGGCGCGGATGCAGGCGTCGCGCAGCGCCGCGGCGACCAGCGGCAGCTCGCAGGCGCGGCGGCCGATGCTGTAGGGAATCTGCACGGTGACGCCGAAGTAGCTGAAGCCGGCGCCGATCTTCTGCTGCGCGTAGGCGCGGATGCGCTGCGCCTGCTCGGTGCTCAGGCCGGGATAGCGCAGCACCAGCGCCACCGATTCCTCGGCCATGACCTGCTCGAGGCTGCGCGTGCGCACGCCTTCGCGCACCGCCTCCACCACCTGTCCGTCGCCGATGTACACCGCGCTGTGGCTCACCGGCGCGACGGTCATGAGCTCGATGCCGGCGGCGGCGAAGCCCGGCATCGAGGTGAGCAGGATGTCGCCCGGCTGCAGCGAGGCGGACGCGATGAAGGCATCCTGACCCGTCGGCTCGGCCGACGTGTTCTGAAACTGCAGCACGGGCGCCTCGAGCGCGGCCTGCGCGTCGCTCGAGGCTACGCGCGGCGCTGCGAACTGCGTGGCGCAGCCCGGCGCCAGCGCGACCAGCGCGAGCATCGGCACGAGGCGCTTGAGGGGCTGCGCGCTGACGCGGCGCCGGAGGCGGCGGTACAGCAGCCAGGCGAGCAGCAGGAGGCCGCCGGGCAGCAGCAGCCCGCTCAACACGAGCAACAGCTTGCGGTGCGCAGTCCACGGCGTGGAGGCGGAGCGGGTTTTGGAATCGGGCGTCATGGCTTGGCTCCCTTGAGAAGTCGCTGTCTGAATCGACTTCCGCAGGAACCGTGCCCGATCGGTAACTATCTGTTATGCAGAGAAGTTTCCTTTTTCTCCGTAATCGGCTTCTGGCTTAGAAGCACATTTCTTGCGATGCGCCCATACATTCAATGCCGGTCGCCGGCGCAGCGCCGGGGCTCGTCACCTCAGCGGCCGGCGCGCTCGCAGAAGCGGAAGAACTCGGTGTGATCGGCGCCCGTGCCGAGCGCGGCGACCATCTTCTGCCACAGCGCGACGCAGTCGTGCGCGAACGGCGCGGCGATGCCCATCGCCTCGGCGAGATCCGCCGCGGTGGCGAGGTCCTTGGCCATCAGGCCCGCGGAAAAGCCCGAGTTGAAGGCGCCCGAGAGCATGAACTGCGCGACCTTCACCTCGGTGGTGTTGTTCTTGCCGCTCGAGGTGTTCAGCACCTCGTTCATGGCCGCGGGGTCGAGGCCGAAGGCGCGGCCGACCACGAGTGCCTCGCAGACTGCTGCCAGCCCCGCGGCGGAGACGTAGTTGTTGAGCGCCTTCATGGCGTGGCCCGAGCCGAGCGGCCCGGTGAGGAAGACGCGGTTGCCCATCGTCTCGAGCAGCGCACGCACGCCCTCGATGGCGGCGGCGTCGCCGCCGGCCATGATCGAAAGCTGTGCGCTGCGGGCGCGCGCCACGCCGCCGGAGACCGGGGCGTCGATCAGCGTCAGGCCCTGCGCGGCGAGCGCCTCGCCCAGCGCCCGCGTGCCGACCGGGTCGGACGAGCTCATGTCGATGACCGTCGCGCCCTTCGGCAGCGCGGCGGCGGCGCCATCGTCGAGCAGCACTTTGCGCACCACCTTGCCCTCGGGCAGCATGGTGATGAGCGCGTCGGCGCCCTGCGCCGCTTCGGCGGCGCTGGCGCAGACCGTGGCGCCGATTTCCGCGGCGACGCCGGCAAGCGTATCGCGCAACGCATCGAAGGCGCGGATGCGGTGTCCGGCCTTGGCGAGATGGCCGCTCATCGGGTGGCCCATCTGGCCGAGACCGACGAAGGCCACGGTTTTTTTCTGGCTCATGTTCGCTCCCTGCGTCCTGCGGCGGGCAAATCGCCGCCCGGCCGCAGCATAGCCCAAGCCGCATGGCCATCCGACGCGCGTAGAATCGCGTGGAATTTGATCTGCGTCATGGGCGGCGGGACGCGCCGGCGGAGAGTCGTTGCTACGTCCCACGCTCGACAGCCGCGCCGTGCACCGGCCCAGCCGCCAGCGGCGCGCATCAGGAGGCGCGCATGTCGCACATCGTCATCCTCGGCGGCGGCCCCAACGGCCTTGCCATGGCTTACGAAATGCTGGAGCAGACGCGGCCCGAAGACCGCATCACCCTGGTCTCGAGCAGCCGCCGGCTGCAGGCGAGCGCCGGCGCCCCCTGGGACGGCGGGCAGGCCGAGCACGCCTCCGACTTCGACCTCGGCGCGGCGCTCGAGAAAAAGGGCATCGGCTTCAGCGCCGCAGGCGCGCGTCGCCTGCATCCCGAGCGCAACACGCTCGAGCTCGGCGACGGCGCGCAGCTCGGTTACGACTACCTGGTGATCAGCACCGGTCCCCAGCCGGCATTCGACGAGATCGAAGGCCTCGGTCCGCAGGGCCACACGCACTCGCTGTGCGAGGCGTCGCACCTGCAGGGCTGCAGCCGCGGCTGGCACGCCTTCCTCGAGGACCCGGGGCCGCTGGTGGTCGGCGCGGTGCAGGGCGCCTCGTGCTTCGCGCCGGCCTACGAAAGCCTGTTCCACATGGAGGCCGATCTGCGCCATCACGGCCTGCGCGAGCGGGTCGACATCACCTTCGTTACCGCCGAGCCCTGGGTCGGCCATCTCGGCCTCGGCGGCATGGGCGACGCGCGCGCGCGGCTCGAGGCCGCCATGCGCGAGCGCGGTATCGCCTGGATCGCCAACGCGCGCGTCGACCGCGTCGAGCGCGAGCGCATGCACGTCAGCGAATGCGACGCGGCGGGTCAGCCGCTGCGCCAGCGCGTGCTGCCGTTCCGCTATTCGATGATGATGCCGGCGTTCCGCGGCATCGACGCAGTGGCGGGTATCGAGGGGCTGGCGAACGAACGCGGCTTCATTCGGGTCGACGAGCACCAGCGCAATCCGCACTACCCCAACATCTACGCCGCCGGCGCGACGGTCGAGGCGGCGAGCGAGGTGCCGACGCCGGTGCCGACCGGGACGCACAAGACGGCCTACATGGTGGAATCCATGGTGACCACGACGGCGCAGAACATCCGCGACCAGATCGATGGCCGCGCGCCGAGCCAGCGCGCCACCTGGCGCGCGGTCAGCCTGGCCGACCTGGGTGCGGGCGGGCTTGCCTTCGTCGCCGACGAGGAGCCGCCGGCGCGCCGCGTCGATTGGTTCAAGCAGGGCGACTGGGTGCAGCTGTCGCGCTGCTCGGTGTGCAATGTCGGGAATTGACAGAGGTCCCCAGGGACTTGCGGTAGATCAATTCCACGCCCGGGTGCCGGGCTTACCATTAAAAATAGCGTATTAGGCAGGTGGTTCCGGTGCAGTTGTCAGACTTCGAGATTGTCGCGCGGGAGGATCTCTCCCCTGCGACATTCCTGCTCGAGGTGCACCATCCGCTGATGGCCAAGGCTGCCCGGCCCGGGCAGTTCGTGATCGTCATGTCGCACGCCGAGGGCGAGCGCATTCCCCTGACGATCGCCGACTACGATCGCGCGCGCGGCACCGTGACGCTGGTCATCCAGGCCGTCGGCAAGACGACGCGCGAAATGCAGAGCCGCTGCACGGCGGGCACCGCACTCTACGGCCTGGTCGGGCCGATGGGCGTGCCGAGCCCGATCGGGCAGGCGCGCAAGGTGGTCTGCGTCGGCGGCGGGCTCGGCGTCGCGCCGATCTTTCCGCAGGCGCGCGGCTTCAAGGAGGCCGGCGCCTACGTGATCGGCGTGCTCGGCTTTCGCTCCAAGGACCTGGTGTTCTGGGAGGACAAGTTTCGTGTCTGCTGCGACGAGCTGATCCTGTGCAGCGACGACGGCTCGGCCGGCATCAAGGGACTGGTGACCGAGGGCATCCGGCTGGCGATCGAAAAGCATGCCGACATCGACGAGGTCGTCGCCATCGGCCCGCCGGTGATGATGAAGGGCTGCGCCGAGGCCACCCGACCGCACGGCATCAAGACCATCGTCAGCCTGAACCCGATCATGGTGGATGGCACCGGGATGTGCGGCGGCTGCCGGGTGAAGATCGGCGACGAGGTGAAGTTCGCCTGCGTCGACGGCCCGGACTTCGACGGCCACCGGGTCGACTTCGACGACCTCATGACACGCCTGCGGCGCTATAGGCAGGAAGAGCAGGTCGCGCTCGAGCGCTGGTCGGAGCAGTGCCGCCTGCTGGCGAGCGCGCCGAGCGCCGCGGAGGGCGCGAACCCGTCTCCGCCCGCGACGCCTTCGCGCTGAGGCGCGCCACGGGCGGACGGCGCGAGGCAAGGCGACCATGGCCACCAAGAAAAAAAAGACTATCCGCACCATCCCGCAGCAGCGCACCGCGGCGCGCGAGCAGGCGGCGGCGGAGCGGGTGAAGAACTTCACCGAGGTCACCTACGCCTACAAGCCCGAGGATGCGCTGGTGGAAGCCGAGCGCTGCCTCATGTGCCCGGACGAGCCCTGCATCCGCGGCTGCCCGGTGGGCATCGACATCCCGGCGTTCATCGAGAAAGTCGCACAGAAGAACCTGCGCGCCGCCTACGATGTGATCGCCGAGACGAACCTGCTGCCGGCGGTGTGCGGAAGGGTGTGCCCGCAGGAGACGCAGTGCGAAGGCGTCTGCACGGTCGGTGACACGCTCGAGCCGGTGGCCATTGGCCGGCTCGAACGCTACGTCGGCGACGCGGCGATCGAGAACGGCTGGGTCAACAATCCCTACATCGAGCCGAACGGCCTGCGCGTCGGCATCGTCGGTTCCGGCCCCGCGGGCATGGCCTGCGCCGCCGACCTGGCGAAGGCCGGCTGCGAGGTGACGGTGTTCGAGGCTTTTCACGAGCCCGGCGGCGTGCTGCGCTACGGCATTCCCGATTTCCGCCTGCCGAACGCGGTGATCGACGCCGAGATCGAGAACCTGCGCAAGATCGGCGTGCGCTTCGAATGCAACACGCTGGTCGGGCGGCTGTTCGGCATCGCGCAGATGCGCGACGAGATGGGCTTCGATGCGGTGTTCATCGGCACCGGCGCCGGCTATCCGTCGATGCTCGGCATACCCGGCGACTCGCTAAACGGCGTGCTGTCGGCGAACGAGCTGCTGACGCGCTGCAACCTGATGCGCGCCAGAGACTTCCCCAATGTCGACACGCCGATGCCGCTCGGGCGGCGCGTCGCCGTGATCGGCGCGGGCAACACGGCGATGGACGCGATGCGCGTCTGCCTGCGTCTCGGCGCGGAGAAAGTCACTTGCGTCTACCGCCGCTCGCGCGCCGAAGCGCCGGCGCGCGTCGAAGAGGTACACCACGCGGAAGAGGAGGGCGTCGAGTTCCACTGGCTGACCGCGCCGGTGGCGGTGCTCGACGACGGCCAGGGCGGCGTGCGCGGCATGCGCTGCGTGAAGATGGAACTCGGCGAGCCCGACAGCTCGGGTCGGCGCCGCCCCGTGCCGGTCGCCGGCAGCGAGTTCGACTTCGACTGCGACCAGGTGGTGTACGCCATCGGCACCAACGCCAACCCGATCATCGGCCAAACGGCGAAGCTGAAGCTCGACAAGCGCGGCTACATCGCCACCGACGAGAACCTGGCGACCTCGATGGCGGGCGTGTATGCCGGCGGCGACATCGTCACCGGCGCCGCAACCGTGATCGAGGCGATGGGCGCCGGGCGCCGCGCGGCGGCGAGCATCCGCGGCTACCTCGGCATCGCTGCAGCGGCGGCCGGCGCGGATGTCGAGCGCCTGTTCGGTATTCCCGTGGGCGAGCGCAACTACGCGCGCGTGCGCATCGCCTGAACGAAACGACCATGCCGCGCGCACGGACCCGGAAGATGAAAGACGCCCCGCCCCAATCGCCTGTCGCCCCGAGCACAACCGGCACCGCCGGGCGCACGCGCACCACGCTCAGGGAGCACATCATCGAGGTGATCAGCGATTCGGGGGAAGGGGCGCAACGCTGCGGGCAGTCGCTCGGCGCGATCGCGGCACGCATGGGCAATGGCATCTGGACGGTGGAGATCATCCCCGCCGAAATCCGCCCGCCCGCGCGCTCGATTGCCGGCGCGAGCGGCAACCGCATCCGCATCGGCGCCGAGCGCGTGACCAACGGCGGCGACGAGAGCGACCTAGTGGTGGCCTTCAATGAACAGGTGCTGCTCGGCCGGGTGCGCGCCGGCGAGCTCAAGCCGGGCGCGATCATCCTCATCGAGAGCCTGTGGCGCGAGCACGCCGACCCGGCGATCGCGCAGAGCTACGTCGAGACGCACGACCGCCTGGTGGAGGCCGGCTACCGCGTCATCGAGATTCCGATGGAGAAGGCCTGCAAGGCGATCGTCTCGGACGCGCGCCGCGGCAAGAACATGTTTGCGCTCGGCATCCTGTGCAATCTGTACAGCCTCGACCTGCAGCTCGCACGCGAGCAGATCGCGCTGACCTTCGGCAAGAAGGAGGCCTCGGTGGTCGAGCAGAACATCAAGCTGCTCGACGCCGGGCATGCCTGGGCCGAAGGCAATCTCGAATTCCAGTTCAGCATCCCGGCCGAACGTGCGCGCGAGCCGCAGGTCGTGGTCAACGGCAACACCGCGCTCGCGCTCGGCGTGCTCGCCTCGGGCATGGAAATCTGCGCCATGTACCCGATCACGCCGGCGACCTCGGCCTCGCACTACCTGTCGGATGTGTTCGAGAAGGTCGGTGGCGTGGTGCACCAGGCCGAGGACGAGATCTCGGCCTGCGCCTTCGCGATCGGCGCATCCTACGCCGGCAAGTGCACGGTGACGATCACCTCCGGCCCCGGCTATTCGCTCAAGCAGGAAGCGATCGGCCTGGCGGTGATGGGCGAGATTCCGCTCGTGGTGGTGAACGTGCAGCGCGGCGGCCCGAGCACCGGCCAGCCGACCAAGGTGGAGCAGGGCGACGCCCTGTCGGCCATCTTCGGCAGCCACGGCGATGCGCCGAAGGTGGTCATGGCGCCGGCGACCATCGAGGAGTGCTTCTACGCGATGATCACCGCGCGCAAGATCGCCGAGACCTTCAACATGGTGGTGGTGGTGCTGTCCGACGCCAGCCTGGCGACCTCGCAGCAGCCGTTTGCGCGGCCGCAGTTCAGCGAAAGCTGGATGGCGCCGCCGATCGACCAGAGCACGGTGCCCGAGGGTCTCAAGCCCTACGACTGGGATGCGGCCACCGGCCTCGCGCGCCGCTTCATTCCCGGGCAGCCGGGCGGCATGCACACGCTGACCGGCCTGGCGCACGATCGCGCCAGCCAGGTCGCCTACGACCCGGAGATCAACCAGGAGAGCATCCACTTCCGCAGCCTGAAGCTCGCCGCCCTGCAGAGAACGCTGAGGACGCCGCCGGTGTTCGGTGATGCCGACGGCGAGCTGCTGGTGATCGGCTGGGGCAGCACCAAGGGGGCGATCGAGGAGGCGGTGGCAGGACTGCGTGCCGAAGGCCACAAGGTATCGTCGCTGCACCTCACCTTCCTGCAGCCGATGCCTTCCGGGCTGAAGGAGATCATGCAGCGCTTCCGGCGGGTGATGACGGTGGAAGGCAACTGGTGCGACGACCCGAACGATGCGCTGATCGACGAATCGAACCGGCGCTATTCGGCGCTCGCCACCTTGCTGCGTGCGCGCACGCTCGTCGATGTCGACTGCTGGGGCGAAGTGAAGGGACAGCCGATCAAGCCGCGCATGATCCGCGAGGTGCTCGCCGCGCGGCTGAAAGCCAAGAGGAAACGCGCATGACGACGATGGCCACCGAGTGCCTGCTGCAGCTCTGCGAGGAGCGTCACGAAATCGAGGACTACCAGGGCGGCGTGCCGCGCTGGTGCACGGGCTGCGGCGACAACGCGATCCTCGCCGCCGTGCAGCGCTTGTGCCGAGACGAAGGCCTGCGCCCGGAGAAGACAGTGTTCGTCTCCGGCATCGGCTGCTCGAGCCGCTTTCCGCACTACATGCGCACCTATGGCTTTCACGGCATTCACGGCCGCGCGCTGCCGGTGGCCGAAGGGGTGCGCCTCGCGCGGCCGGACCTCAAGGTCTTCGTCAACACGGGTGACGGCGACTGCTGCAGCATCGGCGCAGCGCACTGGATCCACGCCATCCGCTACAACATGAACATGACGGTGTTTCTGCACGACAACCAGATCTACGGCTTGACCAAGATGCAGGCTTCTCCGACCTCGCCGCGCGGCACCAAGAGCAACACCACGCCGCGCGGGTCCTACCTCGAGGCACTGCAGCCGCTCAGCGTGACGCTCGGCGTGCAGAACGTCTCGTTCGTCGCGCAGGCGGTGGACTGGATCCCCGAGATGCTCTACGACATCGTCAAGGCGGCGTACTACCATCAGGGCTTTTCCTTCGTGCGCATCGTGCAGCGCTGCCCGGAGTGGCTGCCGAAGGTGTGGGATCCCTGGCTGCACGACCCGAGCCGCATCCTGGTGCTGACACACGAAAACGGCATCCCCGTGAGCGAGGCGCTGGCCAAGGTGTACCGCAACCAACACAGGCACGACCCGGCGGACCTGAACCGGGCGCGCGAGATCGCCGCGGACACCGACAACATCCCGGTCGGCATCCTCTACCGCAACCCCGAGGTGCCCTGTTACGAAGAGCTGCGCAGCAGCACGCAGCCGCGCACGACGGCCTACGTCAAGGCCGGGCTCGAGGCCGAGTTCGACAAGTTCACCATCTGGCCGCAGGCGTGAGCGCAAGTCGACCGCAATGAACATGCCGAGCGAAGCGCAGGTCACGTTCTTCCTCACCGGCCGCCGCGCCGCCGAGGAGCTCGCCCCGCTCGACGCCCAGCGGCTGCGCCCGGCGTCGCTTGCGGCCTATCGCGACCTGACCCGGCTGCGCTACGACTTCCCGCTGGTGCTGTTCCAGGCGCCCGAGCCGGCGACGGGCGCGACCTATGCGTCGCTCACTGCACTCATCGACGGCGTGCTGGCGGCGGCACCGGGCGCAGGCGGGCACACGCGGCTGCGCGCGCACGCGCTCAAGATCGAACGCGAGATCCGCAGCCTGGTCGCCAACGGTGCGAGCGGCACGCTGCATGCCCTGATCGACACCGCGGCGGCGCGGCTCGCGCCGCTGCCGGACACGGCGTTCGCCGAGAGCGTACGGCAGCTGCACGCCGGCCTCGCCGCGGACGGCGTGCTCACCGACTGCACGGCGACGCTGCCGCGGGCGCTGCTCGGCCATGTCTGGCACAGCGCGCAGCGCGCCAAGCGCGATGCCTTCGGGACCGAGGCCGAGCGCCTCATCCTGCAGCTGGAGAACATCCTGCGCGCGGATCACGCGCTGTCGCGGGCAGGGCGCAGCGCGGAGCAGCTGCGCGCCGCGGTCGGCAGCGTGCACGGCGAGGCGTTCGACTTCCAACGCATGGCGCAGCTGCTCGCCCCGGTGTCTGCCGAGACCACGCTGTCGCCGGCGCGCCGCAAGCGCATCGAGTCGGTGCTCGAGGTGCTGCGCAGGCAACGCTTTTTTGCGCTGCCGGGTTCCAGCGTCGAACCCTATGCCTTCGAGTTCGAGGACTGCGCCGCGGCGCTCGGGGCCTTCCGCAGCCGGCTGCCCGAGATGACGGCGCTGGCACGCGCGCTCGCGGTCGGTGCGCTGGAAGCCGAAAGCGAATACAGCGAAGCGCGTCACGACGCGCTGTTCGCCAGTTTCGGCGCCGACGGGCTGGCGGCCGAGGAGCTGGCGCGGTTTCCCGACCTCTTCGTGGTGCTCCACGAGCGCGCGCTGCACGCGCCGGAGAACCAGGCGCTCGCCGAGCTGCTGGCGAGCGGGCTGCCGGTCAAGCTGCTGATGCAGACCGACGATTTGCTCGAGGCGCCGCTTGCCGGCAGCGGGCACCTGGCGCTGGGCTCACGCGCAAGGCAGTTCGCCAACATGGCGCTCGGCCTGAACGAGGTCTACATCGTGCAATCGGCGAGCTCGAACCTGGTCGCGCTCGGTGCGCATGTCGAGCGGGCGATGTGCTACGCCGGGCCGGCGCTGTTCAGCGTGTACTCGGGCGCCGGCCAGCAGGCCGGCGGGCTGCCGCCGTACCTGGTGGCGGCGGCGGCGATGGACGCGCGTGTTTTCCCGGCGTTTACCTTCGACCCTTCGGCGGGCGGCGACTGGGCGACCCGCTTCTCGCTCGAGAGCAACGCGCAGGCCGAGCGCGACTGGCCGCTGCACAGCTTGGTGTACGAGGACGCCGAGCTGCAGCGCATCG
>JBFFEY010000074.1:0-13744 GCA_041558415.1 Burkholderiales bacterium
CCGCGGCGGACGCCGCTGAGGCGGAGTGCCGCTGCCGGGTATCTCTTGGGACGAATTTAAGGCGCTGGCAGTCTAACAAGAGGGTGTGTGGGTGTCCAGAATGCGCGCCGTGTTGCCATCCTGCGGGCGCGCGGGCCCGGAGCGCACTATAGTGCGTGCCTCATGCTGGAATTGACGCAGATCAGCAAACGCTTCGGCAGCCGCGTCGTGCTGCGCGCCGTCTCGCTGCGCGTAGACGCCGGCGAGTACGTCGCGGTGGTCGGCGAGTCGGGCATCGGCAAGTCGACGCTGCTCAACATCATCGCCGGCCTCGAGCCGGCGGATGCGGGCACGGTGCGGGTGGACGGCATCGAGATGAGTGCGCTCGACGACGATGCCGCGACGCGCCTGCGGCGCGAACGCTTCGGCTTCGTGTTCCAGGCGTTCCACGTCCTGCCGCATCTGACGGTGCTGCAGAACGTCGGTCTGCCGCTGCTGCTGCGGGGCTTCGGGCAGGCCGAGATGGAGCGTCGCGCGCGCACGCTGATCGCCGCGGTCGGTCTCGCCGGGCGCGAGGCGAGCGCCCCGCGCGAACTTTCGGGGGGCGAGCTGCAGCGTGTCGCCATTGCGCGCGCGCTGGTCGGCGATCCGAAGCTGGTGCTGGCCGACGAACCCACCGGCAACCTCGATCCCGAGAACGCACGCCACGTGCTCGATCTGCTGCGCGCCCAGGTGAAGGAGCGTGGCGCCTCGGCGATTCTCGTCACGCATTCGGAAACTGCCGCGGCCGGCTGCGACCGGCGCTATCGCCTCAGCGCCGAGGGTCTCACGCCACTCGGTTGAGCAGCGCGGCGCCGTCGCGCAGACGGCGCACGTTGTCGAGCGCAGCCGCCAGGCTGCGTTCGAGCGTCTCCTGCGTCAGCCAGGCGAGATGGGGCGAGGCGACCACGCCCGGCAGCGCGAGCAGAGGATGATCCGGCGGCACCGGTTCCTCGGCGAACACGTCGAGCCCGGCCGCGGCGAGCTGATTGGAGGCGAGTGCGCTGCAAAGCGCGGTCTCGTCGACCAGCGCGCCGCGCGCGGTGTTGATCAGAATCGCGCCGCGCTTCATGCGCGCCAGCCGGCGCGCGTCGAAAAGGCGCTCGGTCTCGGGCGTCAGCGGCAGATGCAGCGAGACAATGTCGGCTTCCGCGAGCAGGGCATCGAGTTCACGATTGCGCACACTGCGCGACCAGTAGAGCACTTTCGCGCCGAGCGCCTCGAGCATCGGCGCGAGCAGCCGCGGTACGGCGCCGTAGCCGACCAGGCCGACCGTGCGGCCGGCGAGTTCAGCAAAGCCATCCTGCAGCGCGGCGGCCCGCGTCCAGCCGCCCGCTTCGCGCACTGCGTGATCGAGCGCGCGCAGCCGGCGCAGGCAGGCGAACATCAAGAGCAGGGCCATCTCGGCGACCGCACGGCTGTTGCTGCCGGGCAGGTTGCATACCGCGATGCCGCGCGCACGGCAGGCCTCGACCGCGATGGTGTTCACGCCGCTGCCGATTTTCTGCACCAGCCTCAGCTTCGCGGCGCGCGCGATCTGGTCCTCGGTCACCGGCTTGAGCACGTGCCAGAGGACCTGGCATCGCGGAAGCAGCGCTGCATACGCGGCGTCTTCGGCTTCCGGGCAGCAGCGGATCTCGATGCCGTCGCCCGATCGCGCTTCGACCTTGGCGATGAGCGCTTCGCTGGCGTCGAAGCGGAAGACAACGCGGACGGGGTCAGACCCCTGTGGATAAGTCATTAGGGCCACGGTGTACGACGCGCGTCATGACTTATCCACAGGGGTCTGACCCCGTACTCGCGCGAACAGCCGCCGCGCCGGATACAGCAGCGCCTTTGCCCCCAGCGCCTCTTCGATGCGCAGGCCTTCGTTCCACTTCGCCATGCGCTCCGAGCGCGAGAAACTGCCGACCTTGAGCTGCGGCACGCCCCAGCCCACCGCAAGGTGCACGATCGAGACATCCTCGCTCTCGCCCGAGCGCGCCGAGACGATGGCACCGTAGCCGGCCTCTCGCGCGGCCTGCCAGGCCGCCTCGGTCTCGGAGAGGGTGCCGATCTGGTTCGGCTTGAGCAGGATCGCGTTGCAGGCACCGCGCTGCACGCCTTCGCGCAGACGCTCGGCGTCGGTGACGAAGTAGTCGTCGCCGACGATCTGCAGCCGTCCGCCGGCGGCGCGGGTGAAGGCCTGCATCGCGGCGTGATCGGTTTCCGCAAAAGGGTCCTCGATCGAGACGATCGGATAGGCCTCGATCCAGCGCAGCAGCATGGCAATCATCTGATCTGCTGTGAGCGCGCGGTTCTCCAGCGCCAGCTGGTAGCGTCCGCCGAGCCAGAGCTGGGTCGCGGCGACGTCGAGCGCGATGGCGACGTCGCGGCCGGGCTTGAGGCCCGCGGCCTCGATCGCGGCGACCAGCTCGGCCAACCCTTCCTCATTGGAACGGAAGGCCGGCCAATAGCCGCCCTCGTCGGCGACGCCCTGCAGCGCGTTCTTCTTCGCCAGGCGGGCACCGGCGGCGGCATAGACCTCCGCCGTCCATTCCAGCGCTTCGGCGAAGCTGCCGGCGCCGGGGCAGACCACGAGGTAATCCTGAATGTCGACGCGACCGCGCGCGTGCGCACCGCCGCCGAAAATCTGGATCTGCGGCACGGGCAGGGCGACGCGGCGCTCGCCGGCGAGGTGGCGCCACCGCGGCACGCCGGCGGCCGCGGCCGCCGCGTGCGCGCAGGCGAGCGACACCGCGACGAGCGCGTTCGCCCCCATGCGCGACTTGTCCGCCGTGCCGTCGAGCGCAATCAGCTTGGCGTCGATCGCAGCCTGCGCGCGCACATCCATCGTGAGCAGCGCCGAGCGGATCGGGCCGTTGACGTTGGCCAGCGCGCGTCGGACGCCGAGCCCGCCGAACGGTGCATCGCCGTCGCGCAGGTCCTTCGCTTCGCCCGCACCAGTCGATGCGCCGGCCGGTGCAATCGCCCGCCCCCGGGCGCCGTTGCCGAGGATGACCTCGGCCTCGACCGTCGGCCGGCCGCGCGAGTCCCACACCCGGCGGCCGCGCAGATCGTTGATCGCGGTGCGTTTCACGCGCCGATCTCGCGCGCCCAGGCCGCGCGCACTTCGACGAGCCGCTGTGGCGCGGACGCGAGCAGCGCTCGCGCCACGCGCCGGACGCGTGCGCGGTCCCGTTCGGCGCTCAAATACTCGACGGGCGACTTGCCATCGACGCGTGCCAGAAACAGCCCGGGCAGTAGCGACGCCGCACGCGCCTCGAGCGCGGCGCATGATTCCCAGTGCACGCCCTCCAGGTACGCCTGTCCGAGGGCGTCGAAACAGGCGAGAAAGCCTGCCGCCGCCGACGATCTCCAGAGGCACTTGAGCAGCAGGTGATTGAGGCAGAACGCGATGTCGAACGCGGGATCGCCGTACCAGGCGCACTCGGCATCGAGCAGCACCGGCCCCTGCGGACCGACAAGTATGTTCTTCGGGCTGACATCGCCGTGCACCAGTGCACGCCGCGTGGCGGCCGTGCGTGCGGCGAGCGCTTCGAGCGGCGCCGCGAGGTCGGGATGTCGCGCGGCGGTGGCGAGCAGGTAAGGCTCCAGGCGGATGGCGTGGAAACCCGCATCGGTTGCGAACTGTGCCGCCACGGCCGCATCGTCCGCGGTTGCGGCGTGTACCCGCGCCAGCCGTACGCCGAGCTGCCGCGCGAATGACGGCTCGGCGCGCCCGGCGCGCAGCTCCGCTTTCCACACCGGGTAGCACGCCGGATCGAGGAAATCCATGGCGAACATGCCGGCATCGTCATAGGCAAGCACCCGCGGTGCGATGCCCGGCACGATGCGGCTGGCGGTCTGCATCCAGCGCCGCTCGTACAGATTGCGCTCGACCGGCGCTTCCCAGAGCTGCGCGACGCGCAGGCGCGGCAGCGCGCGCTTCACGCAGATCGGGCCCGCATCGCTCTCGACGCGCCAGATGTCGGAGGACACGCCGCCCGCGAGCGGCACGGCGCGCGGCTGCGCCTGCGGCGCGATCAGCGCGGCCGCGCGCAGGAAGTCGAGCACGGCGTCAGGGAGCGAGCCGCTCGCGCTGCCAGCCTGAGCCATTGCGCCGGTAGAGCAGGCGGTCATGCAGGCGGTCCGGCCGTCCCTGCCAGAACTCGATCGACGACGGCGCGAGGCGATAGCCGCCCCAGTGCGGCGGCCGCGGTGGCGACTCGCCGAAGCGCTGGCGCGCGGCTTCCAGCGCGCGCTCGAGCGTCAGGCGATCCGCGACACGCGCGCTTTGCGCCGATGCCCAGGCCGAGAGTCGCGCGCCGAGCGGCCGCGTCGCGAAATAGGCGTCGGAATCGGCGGCCGGCACCTTGTCGACGCGTCCCTCGATCCTGACCTGACGCTCCAGCTCGGTCCACAGGAACACGAGGCAGGCCTCGGGGCGCTCCGCAAGCTCGCGTCCCTTGGCGCTCTCGTAATTGCTGTAGAAAACGAAGCCGCCGTCCTCGACACCCTTGAGCAGCACGACACGCGCATTCGGCCGGCCGTCCTTGCGCACGGTGGCCAGGGTCATGGCATTGGCGAGCGGCAGCGCCGCGCCGAGCGCTTCGTTGAACCACAGATCGAACTGATGAAACGGATCCTCATGCGCCTCGGCTTCCGAGAGGCCGGCGCGCATGTACTCCTGCCGCAGTTCAGCGAGTTTCATGCGCTCGCATTCTACCTGCCTGCCCATGAACCGTTGGCGGCTGCTACCCTTGCTCGCCATGCCACAGTCACCGCACTCGGCCGGGCGTGCGTCGGCGGGCACGCCGGACGCCTATCGCGAACTCGCCCTGGGATACGACGCGAGCGCGCGCTTCACCGCGGGCATCCGCGCGCGCGCCGTCGCGCGCCTCGCGCTGCAGCCGGGCGACACGGTGCTCGACGTGGGCTGCGGGACGGGTCTGAGCATTCCGCTGCTCGAGGCCGGCGTCGGTCCGCAGGGGCGCATCATCGGCGTCGAGCGCAGTCCGAGCATGATGACGCTTGCGCGCGAGCGGGTGCGCGCGGCAGGCTGGTCGAACGTCGCGCTCGTCGAGGGCGAAATGGCGCACGCGGCGCTGCCCGAGGGCATCGACGCGGTCCTGTTTCACTACGTGCATGACGTGCTGCAATCCGAAGCGGCGCTTGCCCACCTGTTTCGGCACGCCCGCGCCGGTGCGCGCGTCGCGGTGGCCGGCGTGAAATACCACCCCTGGTGGCTCGCCCCGCTCAACGTGCACGTCTGGCTGACGATGCGACGTTACAGCGGCAATCCGGTCAACCTTGCGCGACCCTGGCGTCTGCTCGAGCGCTTCGTGCCGGCGCTGGCGCGCGAGTCGACCCTGCTGGGCCGCGGCTACATCGGCTGGGGGCGTTACCAGCCGCGGCAGGCGGAAGCGGGTCGATGACGCGCGGCGTGTTCGACTACGGCGCGGGCATCAGCGCGGTCGACGCCTTCTACGACGGGCGCGCCGACCAGACGGCCGCGCACATCCTGATCGAGAAGGGCCGTGCGGCGGTGATCGATACGGCGACCGCGCACGCCGCGCCGCGCATCCTCGCCGCGCTCGCCGCGCGCGGCGTTGCGCCGGCGCAGGTGGATTACGTGGTGCTGACCCACGTGCATCTCGACCACGCCGGCGGGGCCGGAACGCTGATGGCGCAGTGCCCCAATGCGCGCCTCACGGTGCATCCGCGCGGTGCGCGGCACATGGTCGATCCGAGCCGGTTGCTGTCGGCGACGGTCGATATTTACGGTGCCGAGGCGACGCGACGCGTCTATGGCGAGGTGGTGCCGGTCGCGGCCGAGCGCGTGCTCGAGACCGCGGAAGGCGCGCGCCTGACACTCGCCGGGCGCGTGCTCGATTTCTTCGATGCACCGGGGCACGCCCGCCACCACGTCGTGGTGCGCGATGGGCATACCGGGCACCTGTTCGCCGGCGACAGCTTCGGGCTGTCCTACCGTGCGCTCGACCGGGACGGACGGCCGTCGGTGTTTCCGACCACCAGTCCGTCGCAGTTCGATCCGCAGGCGCTGCACGCCACGCTGGATCGCATGCGGGCGCTGGCGCCGGCGGCCGTCTACGTCGCGCACTTCGGTCGGGTGGGGGACGTCCCGCGCCTCGCTGCCGACCTGCACCGGCTGATCGACGCGCACGTCGCGCTGGCCGAGCGCTGCCGGGACGCCGGACCGCTACGCCACGAACGGCTGAGCGCCGGCGTCACGGAACTGGTGCGCGCGGAAGCCGATCGACAGGGCTGGATGCTGACGCAGGAGGCCCTGCTGCGCCTGTTTGCAATCGATATCGAATTGAATGCACAGGGACTTGGCGCCTGGCTCGACAGCGCCCGGCGCTAGCCGAACCGGGCATGTCCGTCGGACGACTGCCGACGCTTGGCGATGCGCGCGCGGTCGCCGAGCCGCGACGCGGCGGCGTGCGCGCTGCGATTTTCCCTCTGAAAGTCGTTGACACGCTTCCTCGGATTCGGCATCTTTTCGCAACCGCTGCTCGACAGCGGGAAAAGAATCCGGGATCACCACAGAATTCCGTACTGTTCAGAGGAGAACACCAGATGGCGAAGAAGAAGGCTGCGAAGAGGGCTGCACCCAAGAAGAAGCGCGCGGGGGCGAAGCGCAAGCCGAATGCAGCATTCATGAAGCCGATGACCCCGTCGGCCACGCTCGCGGCCGTAATCGGTGCGAGCGCGATGCCGCGTACCGAGGTCACCAAGAAGATGTGGGCCTACATCAAGCGGCACGGCCTGCAGGACAAGAAAAACCGCCGGATGATCAACGCCGACGAAAAGCTGAAGCCGCTGTTCGGCGGCAAGTCGCAGGTGTCGATGTTCGACATGACCAAGATGGTCAACCGGCACCTGAAGTAGTAGTCGAAAATGACTATGTCCCGCCGGAGGTTCACTCCGGCGGGCAACCGACAGCTTCCCTAGATCCCGCCTGCCGCGCGCCGTTCAGGCCGCGTGATAGCGCGTCACGCGCTCGACCTCGTTCTTCGAGCCGAGCATGACGCCGATGCGCTGATGCAGCCGCTGCGGCTGCACATCCAGGATGCGCTGCCTGCCGTCGGTGGCCGCACCGCCGGCCTGCTCGACGATGAAGGCCATCGGATTGGCCTCGTACATCAGACGCAGGCGTCCTTCGGTGTTCTTCGCATCACGCGGGTACATGAAGATGCCGCCGCGCGACAGCACGCGGTAGACATCGGCCACCATCGAAGCCACCCAGCGCATGTTGAAGTCGCGCCCGCGCACGCCGTCCTTGCCGGCGAGGCATTCGTCGATGTAGCGCCGCACCGGCGGCTCCCAGCGCCGCATGTTGGAGGCGTTGATGGCGAACTCGGAGGTTTCCTCCGGAATGCGGATGTCGTCCTGCGTCTGCACGAAGGAGCCGACGTAAGGGTCCAGCATGAAACCGTGCGTGCCGTCGCCGACGGTGAGCAGCAGCAGCGTCGACGGGCCGTAGAGGGCGAATCCGGCCGCGACCTGGCTGCGGCCCGGCTGCAGAAAGGCCTTCTCGTCGGGCTCCGTCACGCCCTCGGGGCAGCGCAGCACCGAGAAGATCGAGCCGACCGAGATGTTGATGTCGATGTTGGACGAGCCGTCGAGCGGATCGATGAGCAACAAATACTGGCCGCGCGGGTGCGGCAAGGGAATGGGGATCGGCGCCTCCGTCTCCTCGGAGGCCACCGCGGCGAGGCTGCCGCCCCATTCGTTAGCCTCGATGAGGATCTCGTTCGACAGCACGTCGAGACGCTTCTGCGCCTCGTTTTGCACGTTCTGCGTGCCGAGCACGTCGCCGGCGCCGATCAGCTTGCCCTTGTTGACCTGGATGCTGATCGCCTTGCAGGCCCGGGCGCAGGTCTCGATCAGCAGGCGCAAATCGGCATCGATCTTGCCGTCCCGCTGTCGCGTGATGAGAAATTTGGTGAGCGTCGTCGGTCGCATGCACATTCTCCGGTGCGCCCGGGTGGGCGGCCCCGCCGATATTCTGCGGGGGCCGCACGCGGGTCAAGTGCGCTAGCTCAACTGACGCGCAGAAGTGCCGCGCCGGCTGCGCGGGGGCCGCGGTTCAGGCGCGTGCCTGCAGCGCTGCGATGCGCTGTTCGATCGGGGGGTGGGTCGAAAACAGCGCCATGATGCCGCCGCGGCCGCTGATACCCGACGATTCGAACGAGCGCGGCAGGTCGCCGGGTTCGAGTCCGCCGAGCCGCGCGAGCGCCGCCATCATCGGACGCGGCGAACCGAGCAGCGCCGCCGCGCCGGCGTCGGCGCGGAACTCGCGCTGGCGCGAGAACCAGGCGACGATGATCGACGCCAGCACGCCGAACACGATGTCGCAGATGATGACCGCGACGTAGTAGCCCGGACCGACACCGCGCTCGGTCTTGAACAGGACCCGGTCGACGAAGAAGCCCACCACCCGGGAGAGGAAGACGACGAAAGTGTTGACCACACCCTGGATCAGCGCCAGCGTCACCATGTCGCCGTTTGCGACGTGCGCTACCTCGTGCCCCAGCACCGCCTCGACTTCCTCGCGGTTCATCGATTCCAGCAGGCCGGTCGACACGGCGACCAGCGCATCGTTCTTGAAGGCGCCGGTGGCGAAGGCATTCGGCGCGCCGCCGTAGACCGCCACCTCCGGCATGCCGATCTGCGCGCGGTCGGCGAGCTTGCGCACGGTGTCGACCAGCCAGGCCTCGGTCGGGCCTTCCGAGCCGTTGATGACCTGCGCACCGGTCGACCACTTGGCCATCGGCTTGGACATCAACAGCGAGATGATGGCGCCGGCGAAGCCGACGATGGCCGAGAACACGAGCAGGGCGCCGAGGTCGATGCCCTCCTGCTTGAGGAAATGGCCGACGCCGAAGACGTTCATAAAGATCCCGAGCACCACCAGCACGGCGAGGTTGGTCCCGAGAAAAAGTACGATGCGCTTCATGGTTTCCTTTCAGCGGTGGCAGTGGCCGCGCGCAACGGGCGCGCAGCATACCGGATCCGCTCGACTAGGTGGTGACGGGCGGCGGAAACTTCAAGAGCGGCCCAGCCCCTCGGCGCTCAGCCCGCCTCGCGCACGAAGGCGGCGCCCTTTTCGGCAATCACGTAGGTCGGCGCATTGGTGTTGCCCGAGGTGATGCGCGGCATGACCGAGGCGTCGATCACGCGCAGCGCCTGGACGCCATGCACGCGCAACCGGTCGTCCACCACCGCCTGCGGGTCGTTGCCCATCTTGCAGCTGCCGACGGGATGGAAGATGGTCGTGCCCAGCTCGCCGGCGGCGCGCGCCAGCGCCTGGCCGCTTTGCACCGCGCCGCCCGGGCGGAACTCGACCGGGTTGTAGCGCGACAGCGCCTTCGCCGCCATGATGCGTCGCGTGTAGCGCATTGCGTCGGCGGCGATGCGGCGATCCTCCTCGGTCGCGAGGTAGTTCAGCTTGATCTCGGGGTGCGCCTCGGGGTCGGGCGAGGTGATCCGCACCCAGCCGCGGGAGGTCGGGCGCAGGTTGCAGACACTCGGCGTGATCGCCGGGAACGGGTGCAGCGGATCACCGAACTTGTCGAGCGACAGAGGCTGCACGTGCCATTCGATGTTCGGGGTCGGCTGCGACGGTTCGCTCCTGGCGAAGGCGCCGAGCTGCGAAGGCGGCATGGTGAGCGGTCCGGTGCGGAACAGGAAGTACTGCGCCCCCATCAGCAGCCGGCCCAGGCGGCTATTGGCGCGTTCGTTCAGCGTGCGCGCGTTGCTGACCTTGTACTGCATGCGGATCTGCAGATGGTCGTGCAGGTTCTCGCCAACGCCCGGCAGCTCGTGGACCACGGGAATGCCATGCGCGCCGAGCAGCGCTGCGGGACCGACCCCCGAGAGCTGCAGCAGCTGCGGCGAGCCGATGGCGCCGGCGGCGAGCAGCGTTTCGCGGCGTGCGGCGGCAAAGCGGTGGCCGTGCTCGGCATGCGAGAATTCGACGCCTGTGCAGCGTCGGCCGCCATCGCGCGACTCGACGCGCAGCCGGCGCACCAGGGCCCCGGGCAGGACCGTCAGGTTGCCGCGCCGGCGCACCGGCTTGAGGAAGGCGTCGGTGGCGCTCCAGCGCTGGCCGACGTGCTGGTTCATCTGGAAATAGGCGCAGCCGAAGTTGTCACCGCCGTTGAAGGCCTTGACCGAAGGGATGCCGCACTCGGCCGCGGCCTCGCGCCAGGCGTCGAGAATCTCCCAGGCCACGCGCGGATCCTCGACCCGCAGCTCGCCGCCGACGCCGTAGCCGTCTGCGTCGCCGTACTCATAATCCTCGAGGCGCCGAAACACGGGCAGCACCTCGTCCCAGGACCAGCCGCGGTTGCCGAGCGCGCTCCAGTGATCCCAGTCTTCGCGCTGTCCGCGCATATAGATCATGGCGTTGATCGACGAACAACCGCCCAGCACCCGGCCGCGCGCGTACGGCAGCGAACGTCCCGCGAGATGCTCGTCGGGCGCCGTCTGGTAGCACCAGTCGGTGCGCGGGTTGCCGATCGTGTACAGGTAGCCGATCGGGATGCGGATCCAGACCCAGTCGTCGTCGCCGCCCGCCTCGAGCAGCAGCACCGAGCGCCGCGGATCCGCCGACAGGCGGTTGGCGAGCAGGCAACCGGCGCTGCCTGCGCCGATCACGATGTAGTCGTAGCTGCCGAACGGGGTGTCCGCCATGGGATGCTCGCAGCCGCTATTCTAAAATGGCGCGGGAAATTCGCGATGCCCGACACGAGGGACCCGACCGAGCAGCTCTACCAGGCGTTGCAGCATGTGCGCGCGGTGCACTTCGACCCCGCTGGGCGCGCCGGCGACTATGTCGCCCTGCGGCGGGTCGAAAACGCGTATCGCCTCGAGGCCGCGATCGCGGCACTGGCGAACTTTGATCCGCGCAGCCTGCCGATCTCGGAGCCGATCGCGTTCTGGTTGAACGCCTACAATGCCAGCGTGGTGCTCGCGGCGCGCAGCTGCGCGCAGGGCGAGCCGGTGAGCGGTATCCCCGGGCTGTTCGACCGGCCGCGCCTGACGGTCGCCGGGCGGGCGTTTGCGCTCGACGACATTGAACACGGCATGCTGCGGGGCAACGCGCCGAAGTACGGGCGCTGGAGCGGTCCGCTGGCGCGCGATGACCCGCGGCTCGCGCTGGCGCCGCGCCTGTACGACGAGCGCGTGCATTTCGCACTGTTCTCGGCCTGCCGCTCTTCACGGCCGCTGCGCGCGTTCCGGCCGGAGGCGCTGGGCGATCAGCTCGAGGCCGCCGTGCGCGAATGCGTGCGCCAGGAGGTGCGGGTCGCGGACGATGGCGCCTGGATCGAGGTGCCGCGCCTGTTCAAGTGGTATCCGGATGATTTTGGCGGCGAGCGTGGAGTGGTCGATTTCGTGCTCGCGCGGTTTGACGACGAGGCGCTGATCGACCGGGTCGATGTCCGGCGCGGCGACGTGAAGCTCGTCTACACGGCGTTCGACTGGACGCTCAACCAGCGCGAGTAACGCCGCGCCCGGCCTGCCAAAGGTTTCGCGGCCGCTGCAATCGCGCCGTCGGCGCCGTGCGCCGCAACAGCCCGCAATTGGGGTCGGGGCACCCGGGATCGCGAGATTTCGCGGCTGGAGCGGCGGGTGCGGAGGCGCTTGCGGGCGTGAACATGGCGGCCGGGCGTCGGGCTGCAATCGACCCAAAGCGGTCGTTCACGCGAGTGCCTAAAGACGCCCTAGACCACCGGGTTGAAAGAAAGAGCTCGAATATCCCGCGACTTACCTCAAGACAGGGCTGGCGGAACTGCGGATCCTCGCGGTTGTGGGATTGGTGGTGTACAGCCGGCGTGATATACGCCCCGGTGCCGAGGCACCGAACGACAGATGCAGTGCACAGCGGCTGAGGGGGGGACATTCGATGCCCGAGCTTCACTGGACCGAGGTGGACCACGTCACGGTCATTTGGGCCGACGTGGCCGGGCCGTTTCGCGCCGGGCTGCTGTTTCGCACGGGGTGGGCAGACGAAACGTTGATCACGTCGGGCTATACGCATCTCATCGAGCATATGGCTTTGTCGGCGATGTCCGACACGATGGACCGCCATAACGGTACCGTCGACGGTGTAACGACCGGCTTCTTCACTGTTGGGCAGCCGCAAGAGGTGTCCGCGTTTCTCGCGAATGTCTGTGATGCCCTGACCTCGCTGCCCAGCGGGCGACTCGAAAGCGAAAAGCAGCTATTGGAAGCAGAAAAAGCAGGCCGGCCGCACGATGTCTGCTCGCATCTGATGATGTGGCGGTACGGTGCCGCTGGACATGGCCTGTTCGGACTGCCCGAGCTGGGAATCCGCCGAGCGACCTTGGAGCAGCTGCAGGTGTATGCGGCTCAGCGATTCACCAGCGAAAACGCCGTACTCTGGCTTACCGGGCCGCCGCCGGACGACCTTCGCTTCGGGCTGCCACGCGGCACAAAACTGGAACTCCCTCGACTCGCGCCGATTCAAAAGTCCTTCCCCAGTTGGTTTCTGGACAATGCATGCGGAGGCGTCGCGGCCGGTGGGACGCTGCCACGCCGCTGCGCGTCCACAATGTTCGGCGATATCGCCTTGGCGCGCCTGCGTAAGCGATTGCGCAACGAACAAGCGGTGAGCTACGCACCAAGCGTCATGTATTACCCTCTCGACGCCGATGTCGCTCATCTGGTGCTTTATGCGGATTCCGATGCGGCTCGCCGGGCAGAACTGTCCCAGGCGTTTGGAGAAGTCGTTACGCAGCTCAGAGAGATCGACGAGTCTGAAGTCGAGGCCGCACGCACGCGCATCCGCGAGCACTGGAGCGGACCCGTAGCGCCGCCGGATGCGGATCGAATGGCGGCCGAGGTTCAGCGGGCAGCCATGGACTGGATCTTCGGGAAAGCGTTCCAACCGTGGGCGTCCCTGGCAGCCGAGTTTGCGTCGGCTACCAAGGGTGACGTTATGGCGGTGGGTCGCGAGCTGCAGTCAACGGTAATGTTCGCGTTGCCTAGCGACGCAAAATTGGAAACATGGTGTGGCAAACAGGCGCCAATATCGACGGTGCCCGTCGTACAGGGGCGGGAGATCCGCAGCATCGATGCGCCCATTCGGCAAGAACTCCTCGTGTACGGTCCGGACGGAGTGAGCTTGATTTTCCCGGACGGTTCACACTGCACGGTTCGCTATGCGCAACTCGCGGCAGCGCTTCACTACGGTGACGGATGCGTCGCGCTTGTCGGCTCCGATGCGGCCGTAGTGACGATTGAACCAACGCTATGGCAAGACGGGCGCGACGTCGGTCGCAGGATTTGCGCTAGAGTTTCAGCTCACCTGTTGGTCGAATATCCTTCCCGGCCTGCGGACGTCATCCCCAAACCGACCACTACTGCATGGCAACGTTTTCTCGCGCACGTGGGCTTGGGCGACTGAAGTGCGACGTTATGGTTGCCGCCAGGGAAACGGTGCTTTCAATGCTACGCGCCGACCACGATTCCGAAGGCCAGCCATAAATTGACGCGGTTGCTCTGCCGCGGAGCGTCAGGTTCTTTTGGATGTTCGCTATTGGCCGTTAGGGGCCCGACCGGGCCGGCCGGAACCGACCCCGAGCGGACATCGGTCTAGCCAGTGTTCTTGAGGCAATTTGCGCCAAGAAAGCCTCTGAAAGCTGGTGCTAGACTGCACAAGGCTCGCAGGCATGGGAGGGCTTGTGAGAGG
>JBFFEY010000075.1:0-13053 GCA_041558415.1 Burkholderiales bacterium
GCGCGCGCTGCGCGATGCAGAGGGCGCGGCGGCGGCGGCCGCGCCCGGCTCGGAGGCGCGACGCGAGGCGCTGATTGCCACGGCGCAGGCGCTGAACACGCTCGGTGCGGCGCTCGCGCGTCTCGACCGGCCTGAGGAGGCGGTTGGCCATATCGAACGCAGCATCGCGGTCGCCGAAGAGGAAGGTCTGCTGCAGGCCGCCTGCCGCGGCTACGCCAATCTCGGCGTGCTGTATGCCACGCTCGACCCGGGGCGCGCCATCGAGACCTGCAAGACCGGCCTTGAGACGGCCAAGCGCATCGGCGATCCGCGCTTCCAGTCGCGCCTCTACGCCAACCTCGCGGTCGCCTACTGCGCGCTCACCAACCAGTGCGACATCGAAGGCATGCGCGCCGCCGAGGCGGCGATCGAACTCGACCGGCAACTCGGCCAGCTTGACCATCTGGCGGTGCCGCTGATCGTGCTCGCGCAGATCCAGCAGTGCCACGGCGATCCGACGGCGGCGCTGCGCTATTACGAGGAGGCGCGCCAGCTCGCGGAGGACATCGGCGAGCCGCAGCTGCTGTTTCCGGTGTATGACGGACTGGGCACCTTGTACCTCGACCTGGGCGACCCGCAGAAGGCCGAGGACTATCTCATCCAGGCGAACGCGGTCTGCGAGCGCGCGGGGCTCGACCGCGACGCGCTCGTGGTGCTACCGTTCCTTTCTTGAGCTTCGGCGACGAAAGGGGCTGTCATGCCGAACAGCGAACGCAGCGCGCCGGTGCAGCCGGGCGAGAAGGCGCCGGATTTCGAGCTTCCCGCCGTGCATCAGGATGGCGTCGTGTCGCTGTCGAGCTACCTGGGTCGCGCGCCGCTCATGCTCGCGATCTTCCGCGGCCTGTACTGTCCGTTCTGCCGTCGTGCGCTGGCCCAGTTCGGTGCAACGAGCGAGAAGCTGCGCGCGCTGGGCGTCGAGTCGCTCGCGGTCGTCGCGACCGAGCGCGACAACGCCCGCGTCTACTTCAAGCTGCGACCGTCGAAGGTGGCGATCGTGGCCGATCCCGAGTGCTCGACGCATCGTGCCTTCGGGATTCCGGCGCCGGCGCTCGACGAGCAGGGCATGAGAGCGGCGGAGAAGATCCGCATCAACCCGACAGGCGAATTCACGGAACCCGTGCCTCTCTTTCAGGCGGCGCCTGCGCTCGACAAGGTGCATGGTTACCACAAGACCGCGGTCGACGAGCGCGACAACGCGCGTCAGATGGAGCACGGCGTGCAGCTCAAAGGGCAGTTCCTGCTCGATCGCGAGGGCGTGGTGCGCTGGGCGAATATCGAGTGCGCCAGCGAGGGGCTGGCCGGGTTCGGCAAGTTCCCGACCGAGGCCGAGCTGCTGAAGGCGGTCAAAGCGCTCGCGTAAGCGCTTTACGAGCTGCAGGACAGCGCCGAGCAGCCCGCGCGATTGCGCGCCCACTCGGGCCGGCGTGCGGCGAGCGCCTCATGCTCGGGCTGCTCGTCGTAGGGCCGCGCCAGCACGCGCATCAAGCGCTCGAGCACCGAGGTATCGCCCGAGCCGAGCGCGTCGATGGCCTGCTGCGCGAGGTAGTTGCGCGGCACGTATTTCGGATTGACGGCATTCATGCGCGCGGCGCGCGTCGCCGGATCCGCATCGTCGCGCTTTAGCCGCGCGCGATAGCGGCGCAGCCAGGCGGCGAGCCGGGCGCGATGTCCGCCCGCGAGCGCGGCTTCGTCGTAGAAGGCTGGCCTGAGCGGGGCAACCAGCATCGCCTCCTCGTCCGATTCGAGAGATGCTGCCGCCAGCTTGCGGAAAAAGAGCGTGAAGTCGGTCTCGGTCGCGCCCATCACCTCGAACAGCTCGGCGAGCAGCGCATCGTCGTCCTCGCCCTCGAGCGCCGACAGGCCGAGCTTGTGCGCAAAGGCCTGCGTCGACGCGCTTTGGTAGACCTCGGCGTACAGGGCGAGCCCGGCCTCGAGCGGCTCGCGCGGCACGAGCGGCAGCAGCGCCTCGGCGAAGCGCGCCAGATTCCACTGCGCGATGCCGGGCTGGTTGCCGTAGCAGTAGCGCCGCCCGGCCGCGTCGGTGGTGTTTGGCGTCCAGCCCGGGTCGTAGCCTTCGAGCCAGCCGTAGGGGCCATAATCGATCGTCAACCCGAGCACCGACATGTTGTCGGTGTTCATCACGCCGTGCACGAAGCCGAGCCGCATCCAGTCGACCATGAGCAGCGCGCTGCGGCGGCAGATCTCCTGGTACCAAGCCGCGATGTCGTCAAGGCCGGGAAAATGTTCGCGCATGACGAACTCGATCAGCCGGCGCAGGGCCGCCTGCTCGCGGTAGGCGGCGTGGATCTGAAAATTGCCGAAGCGCAGGAACGAGGGCGCCACGCGGCAGACCACGGCCCCCGGCTCGGCCTCGGGCCGGCCGTCGTAGAACATGTCGCGGATGACCGCTTCGCCGGTGGCGACCAGCGAGAGCGCGCGGGTTGTCGGCACGCCGAGCGCATGCATCGCCTCGCTGCACAGGAATTCGCGCAGCGACGAGCGCAGCACGGCGCGGCCGTCGGCGCTGCGCGAATAGGGCGTCGGGCCGGCGCCCTTCAGCTGCAGCTCCTGGCGCTCGCCGCGCACATCGAGCACCTCGGCGAGCGTGATGGCGCGTCCGTCGCCGAGCTGTCCGGCCCAGGTGCCGAACTGGTGGCCGCCGTAACGCGCGGCGTAGGGGCGCATGCCCTCGAGCACACGGTTACCGCCGAGCACCTCGACCGCGGCGGGCGAGGGCGCGGCGATGCCGAGTCGCGCCGCGAGGGCTTCGGACCAGGCGAGCAGGCGCACCTCGCGCACGGCGGTCGGCGCGACCGCTGTGTAGCAGGCCTCCGGCACGTGGCGCGGCACGTTCTCCTCGCGCGGGTCCGCCGGCAGCGCGCTGACGAAGCGGTTCTCGAAGGCGAGATCGAGCAGGTCGGCGGCGGACTTGCGTTCTGCGAGCGCTGGGTGCACGGTGTCTCCTGAGCGGCCCATTATGCAACCCAGCAAACCCGTTTCCGGTAGGGGTATTCAGTGGGCGGCACGGCTGTGACCGAGTCCTGGTACGAGCGCAACGTCCTGCCGTTGCTCATCGACTTCGCCTGCGGGGTGAAGCCGGTGCGACGGCAGCGGGCGAAAATCGTGCCGCGCGCGCAAGGACGGGTGCTCGAGGTGGGCTTCGGCAGCGGCCTCAACATGCCCTACTATGACCGTGCGCGCGTCAGCGCGATCGTCGGGCTCGATCCGTCCGGTGCCATGCGCCGCCGGGCCGAGCGGCGCATCGCCGAAACCGGCCTGCAGGTCGAGTTCATCGGTCTGTCCGCGGAGAAAATCCCGCAGCCTGATGCCTCTTTTGACAGCGTGCTGATCACCTACACCCTGTGCAGCATTCCAGACCCGGTCGCTGCGCTCGCCGAGATGCACCGCGTGCTCAAGCCAGCCGGGCGACTGCTGTTCTGCGAGCATGGTCGCGCACCCGACGCGTCCGTGCGCCGCTGGCAGGACCGTCTGACACCGCTCTGGCGCCGCATCGGCGGCGGCTGCCACCTGAACCGCGACATTCCCGCGCTGCTGCGTGCCGGCGGATTCGATTGCCGCGATCTGCAGACCCTGTACCTGCCGGGCCCGCGCCCCATGACCTTCAACTACTGGGGCGAAGCGGTCCGGGCGAGCGGGTAAAATCGCCCGCTCTTCCCGGCAGGAATCGGTTCTTGCGCATCTGCATCTTCGGCGCCGGCGCGGTCGGTGGCCACCTCGCCGCGCGCTTCGCCGCCGCGGGTCACGAGGTGGCGGTGTTCGCGCGCGGTGCCCATCTCGAGGCGATGGCCGCGCATGGCGTCGAGCTGAGGAGCGGCGACGAGGTGGTGCGGGGCACGGTGCGTGGCAGCGACCGGGCGAGCCGTCTGGGCGAACAGGACATCGTCTTCGTGGCGCTCAAGGCAAACCTGCTGCCGCTGTTCGCCGAGAATGCGGCGCCGCTGCTCGGCCGCGAAACGCCGGTGGTGTTCGTGCAGAACGGCATTCCCTGGTGGTACGCGCAGGGACTCGGCCAGCACCGGCCCGCGCCGCCGGAGCTGTCGCGGCTCGATCCGGGCGGCGCGCTGGCGAGGGCAATTGCGCCGCAACGCGTGATCGGCGCCGTGGTGTTCTCCGCGAACCATGTCGAGGCGCCGGGCGTGATCCACAATTCGACACCGGGACGCAACATGCTCACCGTGGGCGAGCCCGATGACTCGGCATCGGCGCGCATCCGGCAGCTGCGCGCGGTCATCTCCGCGGCGCAGCTGCATTCGCCCGAGACGGGCGACATCCGCCAGTCGGTGTGGGGCAAGCTGGTGCTCAATATCGGCAGCTCGACGCTGTGCCTGCTCACCGGGCTCACGGTCGGCGAGATGGTGAGCGATCCCGCGCTCGGCAAGATCCGCAACCGCATTTCGGCCGAAGGCTACGCCATCGCGTCGGCGCACGGCATTGCCGTGGAGGGCGCGCCCAAGCGCCCCGGCGGCCAGACGCCGGGCGTGGTTGGCCACAAGCCATCGATGCTGCAGGACTATGAGCGCGGTCGGCCGATGGAGATCGAGTCGCAAATCATGACGCCGCTTGCCTTCGCCCACGCCGCGGGTCTGGAGGTGCCGAGCTTCGAGCTGGCGGCGACGCTGGCAGCGCGCAAGGCGGCCGAGAAAGGGCTGTATACGCAATGAAAGTCGGCATCGTTCCCGTCACGCCGTTTCAGCAGAACTGCTCGCTGCTGGTCTGCGAGCAGACCCGTCGCGCCGCGGTCGTCGACCCGGGCGGCGATCTCGAGCGCATCCTCGAGCTGGTGCAACGCGCGGATGTCGAGCTGGAGAGGATCCTGCTCACCCACGGCCATATCGACCACTGCGGGGGCACCGCCGAGCTGCGCCGCAGGACGAGCCTGCCGGTGGAAGGGCCGCACAAGGACGACGCTTTCTGGATCGAGCAGCTGCCGCAGCAGGGGCAGCGCTTCGGCCTGCCGGCGCTCGAGGCGTTTACGCCCGACCGCTGGCTCGAGCAGGGCGATACCGTCCAGTTCGGCAAGGTCACGCTCGAGGTGCGCCATTGCCCGGGGCACACGCCGGGCCATGTGATCTTCTTTTCGCCCGCCGATCGCCTGGCGATCGTCGGCGACGTGTTGTTCGCCGGCTCGATCGGCCGCACCGACTTTCCGCGCGGCGACCTCGACACGCTGCTGCGCTCGATCCGCGACAACCTCTTTCCGCTCGGCGACGACGTTTCGTTCATTCCGGGGCACGGTCCGATGTCGACCTTCGGCGAGGAGCGCGCCTCGAACCCCTTTGTCGGCGATCAGGCCGTCGGCGGCGGGCGGCAGCGCTATCTGTAGGAGGAGCGACATGGACAGGCTGGTCGATTTGCGCAGCGACACGGTGACGCGTCCGGGCGAAGGCATGCGCCGCGCGATGATGGCGGCCGAGCTCGGCGACGACGTCTTCGGCGACGATCCGACGGTGAACCGCCTGCAGGCGCACGCCGCCGAGCTGCTGGGCTTCGAGGCGGCGCTCTTGTTTCCGTCGGGTACGCAGTCCAACCTTGCTGCGCTGATGAGTCATTGCCAGCGCGGCGACGAGGTGATCGTCGGGCAGGAGGCGCATACCTATCGCTTCGAGGCCGGCGGCGGTGCGGTGCTCGGCTCGGTCCAGCCGCAGCCGCTCGCCAACCGCGCCGACGGCACGCTCGATCTCGCCGAGGTGGAGGCGGCGATCAAGCCCGACGACGCGCACTTCGCGCGCAGCCGGCTGCTGGCGCTGGAGAACACCATCGGCGGGCGCGTGATCCCGCGTGCCTATTTTGACGACGCCCTCGCGCTCGCGGAGCGGCGCGGGCTGGCGACACATCTCGACGGCGCACGCATCTTCAACGCCGCGGTGGCGCTCGGCATGGCCGCGGCAGCGCTGGTCAAGGGCTTCGACTCGGTATCGGTGTGCCTGTCGAAGGGGCTCGGTGCGCCGGCCGGCACGCTGCTGCTTGGCGATCAGGCGTTCATCATGCGCGCGCGGCGCGCGCGCAAGATGCTGGGCGGCGCGATGCGCCAGGCCGGCTTGATCGCGGCGGCGGGGCTTTATGCCCTGGAACACAACGTCGCGCGACTGGCCGAGGACCACGCGAATGCCGTGCAGCTGGCGGCCGGTCTGCGCGCGCTCGGCCTGCCGGTCGAGCAGCATAGCAACATGGTGTTTGTCAGCGTGCCTGCCGCACGCGCTGTGCCGCTCGGCGAGCGGCTGCGCATGCAGAACGTCCTCGTCCTGCCGGGGCCGCGCATGCGGCTGGTGACGCATCTCGACGTCGATCGCGCGGGGGTCGAGCGTGCGATCGACACCTTCGGATCCTTTTTCGCGGGCGGGCGTGCAGCCGCGCGCGGCCGCGCTACGTCATGACCGCTGCGGCCCGACCCACCGTTCGCGCGCTGACCGCGTCCAAGATCCGCGAGCTGTTCAATGCGGGGCTGGGGCGCAGCGACGTGCTGACGTTCTGGGTCGGCGAGCCCGACGAGGCCACGCCGGAGTTCATCCGTCGCGCGGGCATGGATTCGATCGCCGCGGGCGAGGTCTTCTACACCCACAATCTCGGCATTCCCGAGCTGCGCGAGGCGCTCGCCGCGTACGTCACGCGCCTGCATCGCCCGACGCAGGCCGAGCAGATCGCGGTGACCAGCGCGGGGGTGAACGCCCTAATGCTCGCGTCGCAGCTGCTTGTCGATCCGGGCGACCGGGTGGTGGAAGTCGTGCCGCTGTGGCCAAACCTGCAAGAGATTCCCAAGATCCTCGGGGCCGAGGTCGTTACCGTGCCGCTCGGTTTCTCGCCCGCGGGCTGGCAGCTTGAGGTCGACCGCCTGCTCGCGGCGCTGACCCCGGGCACCAAGGCGCTCTATCTCAATTCGCCCAACAATCCGACCGGCTGGACCATCTCGCGCGAGGCACAGCTGGCGGTGCTGGCGCATTGCCGTGCGCACGGTATCTGGATCTTCGCCGACGATGCCTACGAGCGGCAGTACTACGCAGGCACGCATGTCGCGCCGTCGTTCCTCGACATCGCCGACGCGGAAGACCGCGTGATCAGCACCAATACCTTCTCCAAGGCCTGGTGCATGACCGGCTGGCGTCTTGGCTGGCTGGTGGTGCCGCCTGGCCTGATCGAGGATCTCGGCAAGCTGATCGAGTACAACACTTCGTGCACGCCGGTGTTCGTGCAGCGCGCAGGGCTCGCCGCGGTGCGCGACGGCGAGCCCGTCATCGCGCACATGCTCGAGCGGCTGCGCAATGCTCGCGACCTGCTGGTTGGCGCGCTGAAAGAGATACCGGAGGTCGAGGTCGCGTCGCCCTCGGGCACGATGTACGCCTTTTTCCGCGTCGCCGGCGTGCACGACAGCCTGGCCTTCTGCAAGCAGCTGGTGCGCGATGTCGGGCTCGGCCTCGCGCCCGGCGCGGCCTTCGGTCCCGAAGGCGAGGGCTGCGTGCGCTGGTGCTTCGCCGCGACCGAGGCGCGGCTGCGCGACGGCATTGCGCGCCTGCGGCGCGCTCTGGCGATGCGCCCCGCCGCCTAGCTCTCGATTGCGCGCCGCTCGTGCACTTCGCGCGAGAACGAGCGCTGCGCCGCGATCGCCAGCGCCGTCAGCTCGCCGGCCACCATGCGCAGCACGTCGTCCAGGGTGATGATGCCGACCAGGTGCCCCTCCGCGTCGACGACCGGCAGGCGCCGCGCGCCGCGGTCCTGCATCAGATCGACCGCTTCGAACACCCCGACGTCCTCACCGGCGACGACCAGGTTGGACGACATGACATCGCCCACCGTGAGCTGCTCCGGCCGAACCCCCGTTGCCGCAACCACCGCGACCACGATGTCGCGGTCGGTGACAATGCCGATCGGGCGGCGGCCACCGTTGCCCCCTTGAACGACGACCAGCGCACCGACGTGATGATCGCGCATCAGGCGCGCGGCCTCGCGCAGGTCGGTGCCCGTTTCGGCAACGACCACGACCCGGCTGCAGATGTCCTTGATGCGCATGACAGCGTGGCGCCTGTAGGAGGCCACGCTAGCGCCAGCGCAATGCCGGTGGCTTGATCTCCATCAAGCCGACGGCCTGCCCGCCGTGCAGGCTTAGGCGGCGAACTCGCGCAGCAGACGCCCCGGCCGCGGCCGCGATTCGAGCGCACCGCCTGCGTCGGCGACGCGCAGGCCGTTCACCCACACGCCGTGCACGCCGATCGCCGGCGTGTCGAGGCGCGCCGCGCCGGCCGGCAGGTCGTGCAGGCGACGCTTTGGTCCGCGATTGACCGTGTTCGGATCGAACAGCAGCAGGTCGGCGGCGTAGCCGGGCTTGAGCGCGCCACGTTCGCGCAGGCCGAAGACGCCCGCCGGCAGCCCGCAGAGCTGGTACGCGGCCCGCGCCAGCGTCAACGTGCCGCGCTCACGCACCCAGTGTCCGAGCAGATGCAGGCCGAAGCCTGCGTCGTTGAAGAAGGTGAGATGCGCGCCGGCATCTGAGAGCGACACCATGCTCGCCGGATGGCGCAGCATGCGCCCGACGGCCTCCTCGTCGCTGTTGAGGGTGAGCGCGACGAACACCGTGTCGAGATCCTCGGCCAGCGCGAGGTCGAACCAGAAATCGAGCGGATCCTTGCCCGCTGCGGCGGCGAGTTCGGCGAGCGTGCGGTGCTCGTAGACGCGGTGCGACTCGCGCGTGCACTCGACAACCTGCAGCTTGTGCCACTCGCCGTTGAACAGCCGGAACACCGCCGGCCGCGCCAGCTCGTCGCGGATCGACTGGCGGAATGCGGCATCGGCGAGCTTGGCGCGGAAGGCATCGCCCTTCAGGCCGAGCGCCGGCTTCCAGGACTCGAGCCCCTCGATCGGGTAGGGCGCGTGCAGCGTGAAATCAAAGGTCAGCGGGCAGCAGGACACCGCGCCCACCATGCGGTGGCCGCGCGCGTTCGCTGCGCCAATCGCGTCGAGGTCGGCGAACACAGCGTCGGGGTTGGTGCTGTTGTGCAGCAGCGCCGCGACCACCACCGGCCGCGACGACTGCGCGGCGAGCGATTCGAGGAAGTCCATGCGCGTCTGGCCGCCCTTGGTGAGCATGAACAGGCCATGACCGGCCTCTTTCAGGCCGCCAACCAGGCTGCGCAGCTCGCTTTCGTCGGCAAGGCGCGAGGGCATCGGCTTGCCGCCCTCGCCGTTGTGCGCGGGTGAGGTGCTGGTGGCGAAACCGACCGCGCCCGCCCGCAGACCCTCGAGCAGCAGGCGCCGCATTTCGGCCACTTCCGCTTCGCTCGCCGTGCGCTCGACGGCGTCATCGCCCATGACATAGCTGCGCAGGGCGGAATGGCCGACGAAGCAGGCCACGTTCGGCGTCGTGCCGCCGCGCTCGAGCAGGTCGAGGTATTCGGGCACCGATTCGAACTCCCAGCGGATGCCGGCCCGCAGCGCATCCAGCGACATGCCTTCGACCTGCGTCAGATTGCGCATGATGCGTTCGCGGTCGCTGGCGCGGCAGGGCGCAATGGTGAAGCCGCAGTTGCCGATCACCGCGGTGGTGACGCCGAGCGCCGGCGAGGGCGAGGCGCCCGGGTCCCAGGTGAGCTGCGCGTCGTAGTGCGTATGGCTGTCGACGATGCCCGGCATCAGCGCGAGGCCATCGGCGTCGATCACCTCGCGCGCATCCTGCGCTGCGCACTCCGGGCCGATGGCGGCGATGCGTCCATCGCGCACCGCGAGATCGCCGCGCATCGGCTCCGCGCCGAGCCCGTCGAGCAGCAGGGCGTTTCGAATCAGCAGATCGTTCATCCCGGCGCAGTATATATTGGCGGCGTGGAGATCTTCCGTCTGAGCGGGAAAGTTGCGCTCGTCACCGGTGGCGGGCGTGGCATCGGCGCGGCGTGCGTGCGGGCGCTCGCTGCCGCGGGCGCGGCGGTGGCCGTGCTCGACCTCGATGCGGCGAGCGCCGAAACGCAGGCCCAGGCGGTGCGCGTAGCGGGTGGTCGCGCGCTGGGCATCGGCTGCGACGTCACGGATGCCACGGTGCTCGAGCCCGCCTTTGCGCGCGTCATCACCGAGCTCGGCGGCCTGCACGTCCTCGTCAACAACGCCGGCAGCGCGGTGCGCGTGCCGGCAACCGAGATCGCGCTGGAGGACTGGCGCAAGGTGATCGAGGTCAATCTGACCGCGGTGTTCGCCTGCGCGCGCACGGCGGCGCGCCACATGCAGTCGCACGGCGGCGGCGCGATCGTCAACATCGCCTCGATCATGGGTCTTTCCGGCGGGATCTATCCCAATGCCTCGTACCAGGCATCGAAGGGCGGCGTGGTCAACCTGACGCGCGCGCTGGCGCTGGAATGGGCGGCGCAGGGCGTGCGCGTCAACGCGGTGGCACCGACCTTCGTGCGCACCGCGCTCACCGAGGCGGTGTTTTCCGACCCGGAGCGCAAGGCGGCGGTCATGGCGAACACGCCGCTCGGCGTGCTGCCCGAGCCGGAAGACATCGCCGCAGCCGTGCTCTACCTCGCCAGCCCGGCGGCGCGCTGCGTGACCGGTATCGTGCTGCCGGTCGATTCCGGATACCTCGCGCGTTAGCGCCTCAATAGCCCGCGCTCGCGTCGACCAACCCCTCGGGCGGCACGCCGCGCGCGAAGCGCTCGAGGTTGGCGACCACCTTGGCGAGTGCGGTGCGCGGCTCGGTGAGCGCGGCGATGTGCGGCGTGAGACTCACTCCCGGGTGTTTCCAGAACGGATGGCCCGCCGGGAGCGGCTCGGTTTCGAACACGTCCAGGTAGGCGTGCGCAAGATGCCCTTTATCGAGCGCGGCCAGCAGGTCGCGCTCGACCACCTGTGCGCCGCGCGCGACGTTGATGACACAGGCGCCTTGCGGCAACAAGGCCAGGCGTCGGCCATCGAGTAGGCCGCGCGTCTGCGCCGTGAGCGGCAGTAGGCAGACGAGCGCCTCGCTTTGCCGCAGCATCGCCTCGAGCCCTTCGCTGCCGTGGTGACATTCGACGCCGGCAATCGACCTTGGTCGCCGGCTCCAGCCGCAGACGCGGAAACCGAGCGCAAGGAGCTTCGCCGCGGCGTCGGCGCCGAGCGCGCCAAGGCCGAGGATGCCGACTCTGCGGTCGCTGGCCATGAACTGCGGCAGCGGCTGCCACTGTTGCGCCGCCTGCTGTGCGCGGTAACGGTACAGATGACGGTGCCAGTCGAGCACGCGCGCCAGCACCGTCTCGCTCATGGCCGCCACCATGCCGGGGTCGATAAGGCGCGCGAGCGGCACGCCACGCGGCAGCGTCGGATCGGCCAGCAGGCCGTCGACGCCCATCCAAAGCGACTGGATGAAGCGCAGCCGCGGAAAGCATCCCAGCACGCCCTGCGGCGGTGCGGCGACGAGCGCGACGTCGATCGCCGCCGGGTCGGCGACCGCGGGCCAGGCTTCGAAGCGCATGGCGGGCAGCGCTTCCTCGAGCGGAGTCAGCCAGCGCACCGGCTCGACTTCGGAGGAAACGAAGGCTACGTGTGTCGGTCGTTTCGCCATCATCGTCGGCGCAAATCCAGCGCGCGCGGATGGTAGCATTCCCGCCGGAGGAGACTGTCATGGCGATCCGCAATTTCAACGAGGAAACGCTCACCGCCGAGGTTCTGCGCCGTCTCGCCGGCACGCCCGACCCGCGCCTGAAGCAGGTGATGACCAGCATGGTCAAGCATTTGCATGCTTTCGTTCGCGAAGTGCGGCCGACGCAGGCGGAATGGTTCGAGGGCATCAAGTTCCTCACCGAGACCGGGCAATGGTGCGACGACAAGCGTCAGGAATTTATCCTCATGTCGGACACCCTCGGCGTGTCGATGCTGGTGGATTTCCTAAACTACGGCAAGGTCGGCAGCGCCACCGAGTCTACGGTGCTCGGCCCTTTCTACGTCGAGGGCGCGCCGGAGCTGGAACACGGCGCCAGCATCGTCAACCCGGGTACGCCGGGCGCACCCTGTGTCGCGCGTTGTCACGTGAAGGATCTGCAGGGCCGGCCGGTCGCGGGCGCGATCATCGACGTCTGGCAGGCAGGCGGCGACGGCTTCTACGACGTGCAGAAGCCCGACGGCACCAACTTGCGCGCACGCTTTCGCAGCGCTGCAGATGGCGGCTTCTGGTTCCGCTGCGTTAAGCCCGATAGCTACCCGGTGCCGCACGACGGCCCGGTGGGCAAGATGCTGGTGGCGACCGGGCGTCACCCCATGCGCCCAGGGCATCTGCACTTCATGATCGAAGCGCCGGGCTACGAGAAGCTGGTCACGCACCTATTCGTGAAGGGCGACGAGTATCTCGACTCGGATGCGGTGTTCGGCGTGAAGCGCTCGCTGATCGTGGATTTCGCGAAAACGGCCGACGGCGGCTACGCGCTTGCCTACGATTTCGTGCTCAAGCCGGCCGGCATGCGGTCGACGCCGAAGCGGCGTGCGCGCGCGGCGGCTCGCAGGGCACCGGCCAGGAAGGCCGGCCGCGCAAGCGGCAAGACCGCGGGCGCCGCGAAGCGACGCGTTGCGCGCAAGAAGTAGGGCATGGAAAAGCCGCCGTTCCGCGCCGACCAGGTCGGCAGCCTGCTGCGTCCGGCGGTGCTCGCCGAAACGCGCGCGCGCTGGCGGCGCGGCGAGCTGAGCGCGGCGCAGCTGCGCGCCGCCGAGGACACCGCGATCCGCGAGGCGGTCGGCAGGCAGGAGGCGATCGGCTTGCTGGGCATCAGCGACGGTGAATTTCGCCGCGACTGGTGGCACCTCGATTTTCTCTCGCGCCTCGAGGGCGTGACGCTGCAGGCGAACCCGGGGCCGAAGTTCGGCGGCACCGAGGAGCAGCCACCGATTCCGACCGTGACTGGCCGCATTCGCTGCGCTGCGCCGATCATGGTCGACGACTTCGCGTTCCTGCGCTCGGTCACCAGGCGGACGGCGAAGATGACCATCCCCTCGCCGTCGATGCTGCATCTGCGCGGCGGGCGGGCGTCGATCTCGCGCGAGATCTACCCC
>JBFFEY010000076.1:0-12984 GCA_041558415.1 Burkholderiales bacterium
CGATCGCCTGTGGGTCCGGCCGCGCGGCGCGCGCGCCCGCCTCGCCAGCCACGATGCTGGCGAGGCGCGCGCCGCCTCCGATCACCTGCCGCTGCGTGCCGAGCTTGCGCTCGACCCCGCGGCCGCGTCTGCGGCATGAGCGAAGCCGCCGCGCCGCGCCTGCCCTATCGCGTGCACGGCGCGGGCGACGCGCCGTACCTGTTCTGCGTGCACGGCATGCTCTCCAGCCACCTGCAGTGGACGCCGAACCTGGCCGTGCTCGAAAAGCGGGTGCGACCGGTGCTGTTCGACCTGTGGGGCCACGGCGATGCGCCCACGCCCGAGGACGACGCGCGCTACACGGTCGAGGCGATCATCGGCGAATTCGAGCGCGCGCGCGAAGCGCTCGGCGCCGAGCGCATCCTGCTCTGCGGCCAGTCGCTCGGCGCAGGGCTCACGCTGCGCTACGCGATCCAGCACCCGGCGCGCATCGTCGCGCAGATCTTCACCAATTCGCGCTCGGCGCTGCTCGCCCCGGAGGCGCTCGGCTCGCCCGAGGAAAGCGCCGCGCGCGCCGAGGCGATCGAGCGCGGCGGCCGTGCCGCGCTCGGCAAGCTGCCGTTTCATCCGCGGCACGCCCGCCGCCTGCCCCCCGCGCTGCGCGAGGCGATGGCCGCGGTCGCCGATGCGACCGACCCGCGCGCCGTCGCGCGCCTGATGCGGATCGCGAGGTCGCAGCTGTCGGTGCTCGGCGAGCTGCAGCGCATCGACTGCCCGACGCTGCTCGTCAACGGCCGCGGCGAGCGCTCGTTCCAGCCACTGCGCGAGGTCGCCGCGCACCGCATCCGCGGAATCCGCATCGCCGACATCGACGGCGGGCACGCGGTCAACCTGGAAAACCCGGAGGGCTTCAACGCCGCGGTGACCGCGTTCCTGCGCGAGGTGCTGTAGGCAGGCCCTAGCGGTTTTCCAGAATCAGGTGGCCGACCGCCGTGTTCGAGGCGGGCACGTGATAGAAGCGGTGCACGACCTCGGGCGGCGCGTCGCTCATCGCGCCGCGCGCGATGAGCCACATCACCAGCTCGATGCCCTCGGAGCCCGCCTCGCGCACGTAGTCGATGTGCGGCATCTTCGCCAGCGCCTCCGGCTCTGCGATCAGCCGGTCGAGGAATGCCGTGTCGAACGCCTTGTTGATCAGCCCGGCGCGCGGGCCCTGCAGCTGGTGGCTCATGCCGCCGGTGCCCCAGACCTGCACGTCGAGGTCCTCGTCGTAGGACGCGATCGCCTTGCGGATCGCACGGCCGAGCTGGAAGCAGCGCCGGCCCGAGGGCACCGGGTACTGCACCACGTTGACCGCGAAGGGAATGATGCGGCAGGGCCAGGCCGCGGGCTGGCCGAACAGCAGCGACAGCGGCACCGTGAGGCCGTGGTCGACGTCCATCCTGTTGACGATGGTGAGGTCGAAGTCGTCCTGGATCACCGACTGCGCAATGTGCGCCGCGAGCTCGGGATGGCCGATCACCTTCGGCACCGGGCGCGGGCCCCAGCCCTCGTCGGCCACGGCGAACTCGGCCGCGGTGCCGATGGCGAAGGTGGGAATGATCTCGAGGCTGAAGGCGGTGGCGTGGTCGTTGTAGACGAGGAAGACGACGTCGGGCGTGTGCTGCTTCATCCACTGCTTGGAGAATTCGTAGCCGCCAAACACCTTCTGCCAGTAGGGCTCGCCGGTCTTGCCGAGGTCGAGCGCCGCGCCGATCGCCGGCACGTGCGAGGTATAGACGCTGGCGCTGACGTGGGCCATCAGCGCTTCTCCCCGATCCTGCGGTTGCCCTCCACCGAGCGCCCGCCCTTCACCATCATGTCGCGGTATTCCTCTTCGCTCATGCCGGTCATGCTGCCCGCCATCTGCTGGAAACTCTTGCCGTCGGTGGCGCCGATCTTGGCGAGGAAATAGATGTTGCCGCCGAGCGCGATGCAGCGGTTGAGATCGCGGTCGAGCACCGCCTGCTTCTGCGCCTCGCTCATCGGCCACTCGTCCAGGTAGGCACGCTCGTTCGCCTTGAAGCGTGCGCGGTTCTCCGGCTTCATCAGCGACATGCAGAACTGGTTGAGGTGATAGCCGAGACGCGACTGCTCGGCATCGAAGATCGTGGTGCCGGGGATGTCCTTGTAGGGCTTGTCGAGTGCCATGGGCGGCGGTGCTCCTGCGCTGCACTATTCTACTGATCGCCGCGGCGCGACGCGCGGCTCGGCCAGGACTCGGCCTCGATGAACACCTTCTTCACCTCGGGGTGCGCCGCGCGAATGCGCTGGTTGAGGTCCTCGATGGTGCGCTCGAGCTCGGTGATCGTCAGCGCGTCGGCGAATTCGAGGCTCAGCGTGGCGAGCACGAACTCCGGCCCCACGTGCATGGTGAGCACTTCGTTCACGCGCTCGACCTTGTCGAGGTCGCGGCAGATGCGGCGGATGTCGTCGACCACGTCCGGCCGCGCGCGTTCGCCGATCAGCAGTCCCTTGGTCTCGGCGGCAAGCCAGGCCGCGGTCACGGCGAGCACGAGACCGATGCCGATCGAGGCGGCGGCATCGTAGGTGGGATCCCCGGTCGCCTGCGTGAGTGCGATGCCGGTCAACGCGATGAGCAGGCCGAGCATCGCCGCGCTGTCCTCGAACAGCACCACCAGCACGGTCGGGTCCTTGCTCGACTGCACCGCGCGCAGCCAGCCAAGCTTGCCCTGGGTCTTGCGGAACTCGCGGAACGCCACCGACCAGGCTGCGCCTTCAAAGACCAGCGCGAGCCCCAGCACGACGTAGTTCACCAGCGGGTTGCGCAAGGGCGTCGGCGCCAGCAGGTGGCTCACGCCCTCGAAGATCGAGATCCCGGCGCCGAGGCCGAAGATGAGAATCGCCACCACGAAGCTCCAGAAGTAAACCTCCTTGCCGTGGCCGAAGGGAAAGCGCTCGTCGGGCGGCTTTCTCGCCTGGCGCAGGCCGAACAGCAGCAAGACCTGGTTGCCGGTGTCGACCAGCGAGTGAATGCCCTCGGAGACCATCGCCGAGCTGCCGGTGAGCGCGGCGGCGACGAACTTGGTCACCGCGATCAGGCTGTTGCCGATCAGCGCGGCGTAGATGACGGTTTTCGAGCCGCTTGCCATCGCGCCGGCCTCAGCCGATCCACAGCCAGGCCGCGACCAGCCCCGCCCCCGCGGCGGCAGCGAGCGGCAGCGCTACGCGCAGGCCGATGGCACGCCCGCCGATCACGCCGGCCATCGCGCCCTTCACCAGGCTGTTCACCGCGCCGGCGATCACGACGCCCAGCGCTGCCGCGCCGAGGGCGAGGTCTTCCCCGCTCATGCGCGCGAGCGACAGCGTGATGGCGTCGACGTCCGCGATCCCGGAGGCGGCGGCGAGCACCAGCACGCCCGCCTCGCCGGCGACCTCCTGCAGCGCATTGCCGAGCAGCATCACGGCCGCGAGCAGCGCGCCGAAAACGAGTGCCGCGCGCAGTTCGAGCGGATTCTTCAGCGGCGAGGCGGCGTAGGGCTGCATGCGCGCCTGCCGGCGCAGGAAGACCAGCGCCGGCCCGTAGACGCAGAGCGCCATCACGAGCGCCGGCACGACGAGCGCCTGAAACAGCTCGCGATTGAGCAGGCTCGCCACCAGCAGCATGCGCGGGAACATCGTGCCGCAGGCGAGCAGGATGCCGGTCGCCAGCACCGGTGCGAGCGTCGGGTCGCGCGCCGCGAGGCGCGAAAAGTGCAGCGTCAGCGCGGTCGACGAGGCGAGCCCGCTCGCCAGGCCGGTGAATACCGTGCCGCGTGCCGCGCCGCCGATCTTCACCGCGAAGTAGCCGACGAAGGAAATCGCCGCGATCAGCACCACCATCCACCAGATCGCGTAGGGGTTGAACGCGTCCCACGGCCCGAAGCCCTGATTCGGCAGGACCGGCAGCAGCACCACCGAGATGAGCAGCAGCTTGATTCCGGCGCGCAGCTCCTCGCCTTCGAGCGCGTTCACCCAGCGGTGCAGCTGCGGCTTGTAGCCGAGCAGCAAGGCCGTGAGCACCGCGCTCGCCGCCGCGATCACCACCTCGCCCATCGCGGCGAGCGCGCCGAGCGCGAAGGTGAGCAGCGCGGCGACCAGGCTGGTGATGCCGACGTCCGCGCGCCCGCGGTGCAGGTTCTCGACGTACACCGCCGCCAGCAGGCCGGCGAGTCCGACGAAAGCGAGCCCCATCACCAGTGCGCCGAAGGCCTCGGCGATCAGCGCCATGCCGCCGCCGAGCAGGCCGACCAGGCCGTAGGTGCGCACGCCGGCGATGCGCGCACCCTCCTTCGCCTCGCGTTCGTGCCAGCCGCGCTCGATGCCGATCAGCAGCCCGATGGCGAGGGCCGCGCCGAGGCGGTAGAGAATTTGCTGTTCTTCGCTCATGCGTCCGCCGCGGCGCCGCGCGCGCGGCCCCTGCGGTAGCCCCGATGGTGCGCCAAAAAACGGCGCGCGTGGCCGCGACCGGCGCGGCGCCTCAGGGCTTGCCGATCGGCTTGCCGGCCGCGGCCGCCGGGTCGGGCCCGGCAGTGGTCACCAGCGTCTCGGTGGCCTCTTCCAGCGGCTGCTCGGTGAAGCCCTTCAGCGTGCCGGTCTCGTCGCGGTCGCGCGGAATTTCCACTTCGCTGGTCGCGTAGGCGGTTACCAGCTCGGCAATCGAGCGCAGCGCGTGCATGTGGATGCGCTCGTAGCCGTGCGACGCGTCGATGCCGAAGGTGATCAGTGCGGTGCGCACGTCGTCACCCGCCTCGACCGCCGAGGCGCAGTCCGAGCGGTAGTAGCGGAACAGGTCGCGCTGGAAGGCGATGTCCTGCTCGCGGCACAGGCGGATCAGTTTGCGCGTGAGGTGATAGTCGAACGGACCCGTCATGTCGGCCATGGCGATCGTCACGCCGAACTCGCTGCTCGCCTGCCCCGGCGCGGTGGTGCCGTTGTCGATGGTGATCATCGAGGCGACGTCGTGGGTGAGCACCGACGAAGCGCCCACGCCGACCTCCTCGGAAATGCTGAACAGGAACAGCGTGTCCACCGGCAGCTGCTTGCCGGTCGCGGCGAGCGCCTTCATCGCCGCGAACATCGACGCGCAGCCGGCCTTGTCGTCGAGGTGGCGGCTGACGATGAAGCCGTTGTCGAGGAACTCGGGCTGCGGGTCGATCGCCACCATGTCGCCGATCGCGATGCCGAGCCGCGTCAGGTCGCGCACGTCGCGCGTCAGCGCGTCGACGCGCAGCTCGACGTGCTCCCAGCCGGTCGGCTGGTCGTCGACCTGCTCGTTGTAGGTGTGCCCGGACGCCTTGAGCGGCAGGATGGTGCCACGGTAGGCGCCGGCGTCGGTGAACAGCGTGCAGCGCGCGCCCTCGGCGAAGCGCGAGGACCAGTGCCCGACGCGCGCCAGCTCGAGCCGGCCGTTCGGCTTGAGGTTCTTGACCTGAGCGCCGAGCGTGTCGAGGTGCGCAATCAGCGCGCGTGCCGGCTTCGGCTGGCGACCCGGCATGCGCGCGCGGATCGCGCCGCGCCGCGTCATCTCGTATTCGATGCCGAGCGCACCCAGCTCCTCGCAGGCCAGGCGCGCGATGGCGTCGGTGTAGCCCGAGGGGCTGGGCGTCTCGAGCAGGCGCCGCAGGATATCAGCGAGATACTCGACGTCGATATTGAGTCGGGCCATGGGTGCGTCCTCGTCTCCTCAGCCGGATATCTTGCGCGCTGCCGCCGGCATCGACAGCGGAAACAGTAGGTCGATGAAGCGCTCCGCGGTGGGCTGCGGTTCGTGGTTCGCCAGACCGGGCCGCTCGTTCGCTTCGATGAAGGCGTAATGCGGCGCACGCGGCGAGCGCACGATGAAGTCGATGCCGGTGACCGGGATGTCGATCGCACGCGCAGCGCGCACCGCGGCGGCGACCAGCTGCGGATGCACTTCGTCGGTGACGTCGTGGATCGTGCCGCCGGTATGCAGGTTGGCGGTGCGCCGCACCTGCACCTCGACCCCCTTGTCGGGCACGCCGTCGAGCGTCAGTTCGGCGCGCGCCAGGCAGCGCTCGGTCTCGGCGTCGAGGGGAATCTTCGACTCGCCGCCGGTTGCCGCGGCACGGCGACGGCTTTGCCGCTCGATGAGCGTGCGCACCGTGCTCTGGCCGTCGCCCACGATGCGCGCCGGGCGGCGCAGCGCCGCCGCGACCACCTTGAAGTCGATCACCACCAGGCGCAGATCCTCACCCTGCACGCAGGCTTCGATCAGCACGCGGTCGCAGTGCGCGCGCGCCCGCTCCACCGCGGCCATCGCTTCGTCGAGATCCTCGACGCCGACCGCGATGCCGCGGCCCTGCTCGCCGCGCGCCGGCTTCACCACCACGCTGCCGTGGCGCTCGAGGAACTCGGCGAGCTGCGCGCGGCTCTGGAACTCGATCTGCGGCGGAACGCTCACGCCGGCGCGCTCGACCACGCGCCGCGTCACGGCCTTGTCGTCGCAAATGCTCACCGCAACCCCGCTGCTGAGCTCCGACAGGCTTTCGCGGCACAGGATCGAGCGCCCGCCGGAGGTGAGGCGGAAAAAGCCGCCTTCCGCGTCGACCACCTCGACGCCGATGCCGCGGCGGCGCGCCTCCTCGGTCAGCAGGCGCGCGTAGGGATTGAGCGCCTGCTCGGGCGGCTGGCCGACGAACAGCTTCTCGTTGATCGGGTTCTTGTGCTTGACCGTGAATTCCTGGATGCGCACGAAACCGAGCTTCTCGTACAGCTCGATCGCCTCGCGGTTGTCGTGCATCACCGAAAGATCCAGGTAGAGCGCACCGCGCGCCTGGAAATATTCGGCCAGGCGCCGCACCAGCGTCTCGCCGACGCGCGGGTGCACCGCCTGCGGATCGACCGCCAGGCACCACAGCGAGGCGCCGCGCTCCGGATCGCCGAACGCGCGCCGGTGATCGACGCCCGTCACCGTACCGATCACCGCGCCCGAGCCCTCGTCCTCGGCGACGAGATAGACGATGGTGCGGCTGTCGCGCTTGCCGAACATGAAGCCCGGCGGCACCGGCACCATCGAGCGCGACAGATAGATGCGGTTCACCGCGTCGGCGTCGGCTTCGCTCGCCAGCCAGCGCACGACGAAGCCGCGCGGCGCGCGGCTCGAGGCGCGGTAGGTGGTGAGGTCCAGGCGGTAGCTGTGCGACGGATCGAGGAACAGGTGCTGCGGCGCCGCCGCCAGCACGACGTGCGGGTCGCGCACGTAGGCGGCGATGTCGCGCCGCTCGAGGTCCTCGTCGAGCAGCGCGCCCGCCAGCGCCGCGGGGTCGACGAAGGTCTGGCCGAACAGCAGCCGGCCCCAGCCACAGTCGAGCGTCACGTTGTGGCGCGCGGTCTGGTCGGGACTGCGCCGGCGCAGGCGCTGGATGCGGTGCGCGTAGGCGCCGCGCTCGCGGCGCCGGCGCGTTTGGCGGGTGCTGCGGCCGGTCGTCGCCACCTCAGGCACCCTGCGCTTGCAGCCAGAGCTCGAGCAGCGCCGCCTGCCAGAGCTCCGAGCCGCGCAGCGGCGTGATGTGCCCCTTGGGATCGGCGAACAGCGCATCGAGATACTCACGGCGGAAAATGCCCCGCTCGCGCGCGGCGCGCGCGCCGAGCGCGTCGCGCGCCAGCGCGAGGAACGGCCCCTCCAGATACTTCAGCGCCGGCACCGGGAAGTAGCCCTTCGGCCGGTCGATGACCGCATTCGGCACCACCTGGCGCGCGACGTCCTTGAGGATGCCCTTGCCGCCGTCGCGCAGCTTCTGGTCGGGCGGTATGCGCGCGGCGAGCTCGACCAGCTCGTGGTCGAGAAACGGCACGCGCGCCTCCAGGCCGGCGGCCATGGTCATGTTGTCGACCCGTTTCACCGGATCGTCGACCAGCATCACGGTGGTGTCCAGCCGCAGCGCCCGGTCGACCGGGTCGATGCCGCCATTGCCGGCCATATGCTGCTCGACCAGCGCGCGCGCGTGGTCGTCACCGACGTATTCGGCGGCAACCTGCTCCCGGTAGCGGGCGTGATCGCGATCCATGAAGGCACGCGCGTAATCGCCGGCCGGATCGCCCGAGCCGACGAGTTTCGGGTACCAATGATAGCCGCCGAACACCTCGTCGGCGCCCTGCCCGCTCTGCACCACCTTGACGTGGCGCGCGACCTCCTGCGAAAGCAGGTAAAAACCGACGTTGTCGTAGGACACCATCGGCTCGGACATCGCGGCGATGGTGCCGGGCAGCGCGTCGATCAGCCGCGCCGACTCGATGAAGATCTTGTGATGCTCGGTCTCGAAGCGCTCGGCGACGATGTCCGAGTAGCGGAATTCGTCGCCCGATTCGCCGTGCGCCGCCTCGAAGCCGATGGAAAACGTCTTGAGCCCGACCTGGCCGGCCTCGGTCAGCAGGCCGACGATGAGGCTGGAATCGACGCCGCCCGAGAGCAGCACGCCGACCGGAACGTCGGCGACCATGCGCCGCTCGACCGCGCGGCGCAGTGCCGCGGCGAGCTGTTCGCGCCAGACCGCGGTTTCGGTGAGGCGATCTTCCGCGCTGCGCGCGAAGGACAGCGCCCAGTACACGCGGTCCTGCGTGCGGCCGTCGGGCTCGATGACGCGCAGCGTGGCAGGCGGGAGCTTCCGCACGCCCTTCAGAATGGTGCGCGGCGGCGGCACCACGGCGTGAAACGACAGGTAGTAATTCAGTGCCACCGGATCGATCGCGGTGTCGACGCCGCCGGCGGCGAGCAGCGCGGGCAGGCTGGAGGCGAAGCGCAGGCGCCCGGGCGCTTCGCTGTAATACAGCGGCTTGATGCCGAGCCGGTCGCGCACCAGGATCACGCGCCCGCTTTCGCGCTCGTGCACGGCAAAGGCGAACATGCCCTGCAGGCGTTCGCAAGCGCCCGCGCCCCAGGCGTGCCAGGCCTTCAGCACCACCTCGGTGTCGCCGTCGGAAAAGAAGCGGTAGCCGAGCGCTTCGAGCTCGGCGCGCAGCGCGCGGTAGTTGTAGATGCAGCCGTTGAAGACCAGGGTCAGGCCGAGCGCCGGGTCGGTCATCGGCTGCTCGGCGCGCGCGCTGAGGTCGATGATCTTGAGGCGACGATGGCCGAAGCCGACGCGCCCGCGCGCAATGACGCCGGCGGCGTCGGGTCCGCGCGCCTGCATGGCGTCGTTCATTGCCTCGAGGGCCGCTGTGGAGGCCGATTCGCCGTTAAACGTGATTTCGCCTGAAATTCCGCACATTAATCAGTAAGTTATATATTTAATTTGACCTCGAAACTTTACACCACAAACGTTTTGATGTCAAACTGAGTCCATGAACGAGTCCGAAGGTCGGGTTCTCGCGGCGATCCGGCGCATCGTCCACGCCGTCGACAGTCACTCCAAGGAGCTGGGGCGCGCGCTCGGCATTACGCTGCCGCAGCTGGTCGTGCTGCGTGCGATTCGCACGCTTGGCGAGGTGACCACCGGTCGCCTGTCGCAGGCGGCGAGCCTCAGCCCGGCGACCGTCACCACGATCCTCGACAAGCTCGAGCTGCGCGGTCTCGTGGTGCGCTATCGCAACGAGGAGGATCGGCGCGTGGTGCATTCACGCCTCACCGAGCGCGGCACGCAGATGCTCGATGCGGCGCCGCCGTTCCTGCACGAGCGCTTCGTGTCGCGCTTCGCCCGGCTCGACGCGGCGCGCCAGGCCGTGCTCATCGGCGCCCTGGAGGACGTCGCCGAGATGATGGGCGCCCCCGCGCCGCGCGCCGCGGGCGAGGCGCTCCCCACGCCCCTGCCGCTCGAAGCCGAGATCGACCCGCTCGAGGCTGGCTGACGTTCAGTGCGATGCCGTTTTCGGCGTCGCCCAGCGCTCGGCCAGCGCGCTCAGCCTGCGCACATGGGTGATCAGCACCCCCTCGTCGCCCGGCTTGACGCGATCGTCCGCCTCCGGCAGCAGGCGCTTCTTGTCGCGATAGATGCGCGTGACGCGCGTCTTGTCCGGCCGCGGCCCGACGGTGCGTGCCGGAATGATCCGCTCCTCGAGGCCGCGCTCGCTGGCCGACGTGCTCGGCGACGGCCGGCAATCGCAGCGCTTAGTCGGGAAGCCCTCTGCGGTCTGCCAGCAACCCGCCGTTCGCGAACAAGCGCGTCCATGCTGCCGGGCGCGAACCGAGCGTGCCGCGCGCGCCGCGTTTAGGGCAGACTGCGCGCCATGCGCTTTCACTTTCCGGTGTTCGATCTGCCGCCCGAGGCCGAAGCCCTGCGCGCCGAGGTGCGCGCCTTCGTCGCCGAGGAACTGGCCGCCGGGCGCTGGCAGCGCGGCGGCGACTTCGCCTCGCATTACGACCCGGAGTTCTCGCGCCGGCTCGGCAAGCGCGGCTGGCTCGGCATGACCTGGCCGCGCGAATACGGCGGGCAGGCGTGCAGCATGCTGGAACGGCTCGTCGTCACCGAGGAGCTGCTGGCGGCCAGCGCGCCGGTTGCCGCGCACTGGATCGCCGACCGGCAGAGCGGACCGCTGCTGCTGCGCTTCGGCACGGAGGCGCAGCGCGAAACCTTCCTGCCGCGCATCGTGCGCGGCGAGATCTTCTTTTCGATCGGCATGAGCGAGCCGGACTCGGGCTCCGACCTCGCCTCGGTGCGCACGCGGGCGACGCCGGTCAAAGGCGGCTGGACGATCAACGGCCAGAAGGTGTGGACCACCTTCGCGCACCGCAACGACTACGCCATCGTGCTCGCACGCACCGACGAGGCCGGCAAGTCGCGCCACGACGGCCTGTCGCAGTTCATCGTGGACCTCAAGGCCGCCGACGTGAAGGTGCGGCCGATCGTCAACATGGCCGGGCAGCAGGAATTCAACGAGGTGGTCTTCCAGGACAGCTTCGTGCCCGAGGACCGCGTGGTCGGCAAGATCGGCAACGGCTGGCAGCAGGTCACGAGCGAACTGGCCTTCGAACGCAGCGGCCCGGAGCGATACCTGAGCTGCATCCGGCTGGTCGAGGCGGCACTCGCCGCGGCCGGCGCGTCGCCGGCGCCGCGCCTGCGCGCGGCGCTCGGCCGCATGAGCGCCAAGCTCGTCGCGCTGCGCGCGATGTCGATCGCGGTCGCAGCGCTGCTGCAAAAAGGCGGCATGCCGAACCTGGAAGCCTCGCTCATCAAGGACCTCGGCAACGCCTTCGAGCGTGAGCAGATCGCGATCTTTCGCACGCTGCAGCCGGAGCTCGCCGCGCCGAGCGCGCAATACCTCTCGGCGCTCGCCGAGACCACCCTCTACTCGCCGTCGTGGACGCTGCGCGGCGGCACACGCGAAATCATGCGCGGCATCGTCGCGCGCGGACTGGGGATTCGCTGATGCGCGCCGCACCGCAACCCGCGCTCGCCTTCGACGCGATGGTGGTCGACGCCGCCGGGCGCGCCTTCGACGACCTCGCGGCGAAATGGCACGCCGGCGAGCCGTCTGCCGAAAAGCGCAATGCATTGCTGCAGGCGGTGATCGAGCTCGGCTTCGCCGACGCGCTGCCCGGGGCCGACGCGCGCGAGGCCTGGCTCGACGCCGCGGTCATCCTGCGCGCGCAGGCGCGCGCCGCGGCGCCGGTCGACATGGCGCGGCTGCTGGTGACCGGCGACCGCGCCGCGAGCATTGCCTACGACCCCGGCCGCTACGCCTGCACGGCGGCCGCCCCGGCGCTGGCCGACGACAAGGCGGCGGCGCTGGCGCTCGCGCGCTGCCTGCAGATCACAGGGGCGATGGACGCCGCGCTCGAGCTGTCGGTGCAGTACGTGCAGGACCGCAAGCAGTTCGGCCAGCCGCTGGCGAAGTTCCAGGCCATCCAGCACGGCCTGGCGCTCGCCGCGGAAGAGATTGCCGCCTGCACTGCGCTCAGCGACGTGGCGCTGGCCTGCGCGGCGCGCCAAGGCATCAGCGCAGCGCGCATGCCGGCGCTGCTCGACGCCGCCGCCGTGGTCGCCGATCGCGCCGTCGACGTGGTTTTCGACGTCTGCCACCAGGTGCACGGCGCGATCGGCTTCACGCGCGAGTACGCGCTGCACCGGCACAGCCTCGACCTGCTGCGCTGGCGCGACGAACTGGCGCTGTTGCGCGGCGGTGAACTGCGCGCGGCCGAGCGGCTGGGCGATGCGGCGCTCGAGGCGGGCGGCGTGTGGCGCGCGGTCACCGCACTGATGAAACCGGAGAAGAGCGCATGAGCGAATTCGTCCTGTTCGAGCGCGACGACGCCGTCGTCACGCTGACCCTGAATCGGCCCGAGGAAAGGAACGCCCTGTCCACCCAGGCGCAATGGGACGAGATCGTCGCCTGCTGCGAGCGCCTGCGTCGCGATCCCGACGTGAAGGTGGTGATCCTGACCGGCGCGGGCAGCGCGTTCTCCGCCGGCGGCAACGTCAAGGACATGCGCGACAAGAAGGGAATCTCCGCGGGCAATCCCTACACCATCATGCGCGGCTACCAGAACGGCATCCAGCGCATTCCGCTCGCGCTGTACGACCTGGACGTGCCGACCATCGCGGCGGTCAACGGACCCGCGATCGGCGCCGGCTGCGATCTCGCCTGCATGTGCGACATCCGCATCGCCTCGGAAAAGGCGCGCTTCGCGGAAAGCTTCGTCAAGCTGGGCATCGTGCCGGGCGACGGCGGCGCCTGGCTGGTGCAGCGCGTGATCGGCTACCAGCGCGCTGCCGAGCTCACCTTCACCGGCGACACCATCGACGCGCAGACCGCGCTCTCGATCGGTCTCGTCGCGCAGGTCGTGGCGCACGACGCGCTGATGGAGGCGGCGCGCGCGCTCGCCGCGCGCATCGCGGTCAACTCGGGGCCTGCGCTGCGCATGGCCAAGCGCCTGCTGCGCCAGGCGCAAAGCGCGCGCCTCGACGAGTCGCTCGAAATGGCGGCGGCGATGCAGGCGCTCGCGCACCACACGCCCGAGCACGACGCCGCGGTGGCGGCGTTCGTCGCGCAGCTCGGGCAGCGCAAATA
>JBFFEY010000077.1:0-12979 GCA_041558415.1 Burkholderiales bacterium
GGGTCTGACCCCGTACGGGGTCAGACCCCGTTTGCAACGGACGGGGAGGGTGCCTCTGCACCCGCTGGGACCCGGCAGGAGAGATAGATGGCAAAGAAAATCGTCGGTTACATCAAGCTGCAGGTGCCGGCGGGCAAGGCGAATCCCTCGCCACCCGTGGGGCCGGCGCTCGGCCAGCGCGGCCTCAACATCATGGAGTTCTGCAAGGCGTTCAACGCGCAGACCCAGAAGGTCGAGCCCGGGCTGCCGCTGCCGGTCGTCATCACGGCCTTTGCGGACAAGAGCTTCAGTTTCATCATCAAGACGCCGCCGACCACGGTGCTGATCAAGAAGGCCGCCGGCATCGAGTCCGGCAGCCCGCGCCCGCACACCGACAAGGTGGGCAAGATCACGCGCGCGCAGGCCGAGGAGATCGCGCGCACCAAGATGCCGGACCTCACCGCGGCCGACCTCGAAGCGGCGGTGCGCTCGGTGGCCGGCAGCGCCCGCTCGATGGGCATCGTAGTGGAGGGCCTGTAAATGACGACGCTTTCCAAGCGCCGCAAGGCGCTCATCGGCAAGGTTGATCCGGCCAAGGCCTACGACGCGGCCGAGGCGCTCGCGCTGGTCAAGTCGGCGGCCACCGCCAAGTTCGACGAGTCGATCGATGCTGCGGTGAACCTGGGCATCGATGCGAAGAAGTCCGACCAGGCGGTGCGTGGCTCGGTGGTGCTGCCCGCGGGCACCGGCAAGAAGGTGCGCGTCGCGGTGTTCGCGCAGGGCGACAAGGCGCAGGCGGCCAAGGATGCCGGCGCGGATATCGTCGGCATGGAGGATCTCGCGGAGCGCGTGAAGGCCGGCAACATCGATTTCGATGTGGTCATTGCCGCGCCCGAAGCCATGCGTGTCGTGGGTCAGCTCGGCCAGATTCTCGGTCCGCGCGGCCTGATGCCGAACCCCAAGGTGGGAACGGTGTCGCCGGATGTCGCGGGGGCGGTGAAAAACGCCAAGGCTGGCCAGGTGCAGTTCCGCGCCGATAAAGCGGGCATCGTGCAATGCACGATCGGCCGCGCCTCGTTTAGCCCGGACCAGCTGCGCGAGAACCTCGCCGCGCTGGTCGAAGCGCTCAACCGGGCAAAGCCCGCCGGCGCGAAGGGCGTGTATCTGCGCAAGCTGTCGGTGTCGAGCACGATGGGGCTCGGCGTAAAGGTGGATCCCACGTCGCTGTCGGCTCAGACAACGGCGTGAGGCAGGTGGAACTTTGGGCCGCCGCAAGGAATGCGCGGGGCGCGAGCTGTTTTTCGCGCACCGCTCAGTCTGCGTGGCTGCCGTCAAAGACCGTAGGGGTGGACGCGGTGGCAGCGATGCCGCATCCGCTTAATCGGCCGGCTGCATTGGCCGCCCTACGCAGATGGCGTACCCGAAGGGGGTGCGCGGCCGGATGGTGTCGGCGCGCAATCCCGTGCAGGTTCCGTGAGGTTCCTGACGCAAGGTCGCCGCAGGGGCGGGTACGAAAGCACCCGCGTGTGTCCAACACCCAGGGCGGAATGCCCATGGAGGTAGGCCTTGAGTCTTAATTTGGAGCAGAAGCAGGCGATCGTCTCCGAGATCGCGGCGCAGCTCGCGAACGCCCAGGCGGTGCTCGTCGCGGAATACCGCGGCGTCAACGTCGAGGCGGTCACCGGCCTGCGTGCCAAGGCGCGTCAATCGGGGCTCGCGCTGCGCGTGCTGAAGAATTCGCTCGCGCGGCGCGCCATAGTGGGAACGCCGTTCGAGAAGCTGTCCGACCAGCTGGTCGGCCCGCTGATCTACGGCATCGCCGCAGACCCGGTTGCCGGCGCGAAGGTGCTTGCCGAGTTTGCCAAGGAGAACGAAGCGTTCGTCATCAAGGCGGGCGCAATGCCGAACAGCCTGATGTCCGAAGCGGACGTCAAGGCGCTGGCGTTGCTGCCGAGCCGCGAGGAACTGCTGGCGAAGCTCCTCGGCACGATGCAGGCGCCGATGGCGAAGCTGGTGCGCACGCTGAACGAGGTGCCGGCCGGATTCGCGCGCACGCTGGCGGCTTTGCGCGATCAGAAGGAGCGTGCAGCTGCCTGAGCGCGCGCGCACGTGCGGCCGATCGAACCCGATTGAACCCAGGAACCACACTGAACACATTGGAGTGAATCATGGAACGAGCACAGATTCTTGAAGCAATTTCGAACATGAGCGTCCTCGAGCTGTCCCAGCTGATCAAGGACATGGAAGACAAGTTCGGCGTGTCGGCAGCCGCGGCGGTGGCCGTGGCCGCGCCGGCGGGCGGGGCGGCGGGCGGGGCTGCGCCGGCCGAGGAGAAGACCGATTTCACCGTGGTGCTGACCGCGGCGGGCGACAACAAGGTGAACGTGATCAAGGCGGTGCGCGAGGTGACGAGCCTTGGCCTGAAGGAAGCCAAGGACCTGGTCGACGGCGCGCCGAAGCCGGTGAAGGAGGGCATTCCCAAGGCCGACGCCGAAGCCGTCGCCAAGAAGCTCACCGACGCGGGCGGCAAGGTCGAGATCAAGTAGCGCCCAGGGATCTCGAACGATCGACCGCAGTTTGAACGCGCAGATGATGACCACGGCCGGGCGGTGCGCTGTGCGCCGCCCTGGCCGAGGCCAGCGCCAAGGCGCCGCGCCGTCAATGCGCGACGTCTTGGCCTTGACCTTGGCGCCGCCGCCGGTGCGGCGGTGCCTTTCGACCGGGAGCACACATGACGTATTCCCTTACCGAGCGTAAACGTATCCGCAAGAGCTTCGCGAAGCGCGCGTCCGTTCTGCACGTGCCGTTCCTCATCGCGACACAGCTCGAATCGTTCACGGCCTTCCTGCAGGCGCATGTCGCGCCCGGGCAGCGCAAGAACGAGGGGCTGCAGGCGGCGTTTACCTCGATCTTCCCGATCGTCAGCCATTCCGGCAACGCGCGTCTGGAGTTCGTCTCCTACTCGCTCGGCGAGCCGCCGTTCGACGTGCGCGAGTGCCAGCAGCGCGGCCTGACCTACGCCAGCCCCTTGCGTGCCAAGGTGCGGCTGGTGATCCTCGACAAGGAGGCGCCGAAGCCGACGACGAAGGAAGTCAAGGAACAGGAGGTGTACATGGGCGAGATTCCGCTCATGACCACCACCGGCTCGTTCATCATCAACGGCACCGAGCGCGTTATCGTCAGCCAGCTGCACCGCTCGCCGGGCGCCTTCTTCGAGCACGACCGCGGCAAGACGCACTCGAGCGGCAAGCTGCTGTTCTCGGCGCGCGTCATCCCCTACCGCGGCTCCTGGCTCGACTTCGAGTTCGACCCGAAGGACACGGTGTTCTTCCGCGTCGACCGTCGGCGAAAGATGCCGGTCACTATCCTGTTGAAGGCGCTCGGCTACACGCCGGAAAAGATCCTGGCGGAATTCTTCGCTTTCGACAGCTTCCACATTGCGCCCGATCACGTGCGTTTCGAGGTGGTGCCCGAGCGCCTGCGCGGCGAGGTGGCGCGTTTCGATATCACCGACAAGTCGGGCAAGGTGATCGTCGCCAAGGACAAGCGCATCACGGTCAAGCACATTCGCGACATGGAGGCGGCCGGCATCAAGCGCATCGAAGCGCCGGACGAGTTCATCATGGGCCGCACGCTGGCGCACAACGCGATCAACGCCGAGACCGGCGAAGTGATCGCCAATGCCAACGACGAGATCACCGAAACGCTGCTCGCCAAGTTGCGCGAGGCGCGTATCCAGGCGGTGCGCACGCTTTTCGTCAACGATCTCGACCAGGGTCCTTACGTCTCGCATACGCTGCGCGCGGACGAGACCGCCGATATGAACGCGGCGCGGATCGCGATCTATCGCATGATGCGCCCGGGCGAGCCGCCGACGGAGGACGCCGTCGAATCGCTGTTCAACGGGCTGTTCTTTGCCGAGGAGCGCTACGACCTCTCGGCGGTCGGCCGCATGAAGTTCAACCGCCGCATCGGCGTGCCGAACGAGACCAGCTGGCAGGTCCGCCTGCGCAACCTCGCGCTGCCGCGCGAGGCGGAGGCCGAGGTGCACGCCTACTTCAACGACGCGCCCGAGCTGTCGCTCGGCAAGGTGGGCCTGGAGGGCGTGGCCAACGAGCAGGAGGCGCAGGCGGCGATCGACGTCATGTACGACGCGCTCAAGTCGAAGGGCGTCGACCGCGCCAAGCTCGAAGCCACGCTCGAGCAGCGCATGACGCTGAGCCCGAAGGACATCGTCGAGGTGATCCGCATCCTGGTCGAGCTGAGGAACGGCCGCGGCGAGGTGGACGACATCGACCATCTCGGCAACCGGCGCGTGCGCTCGGTGGGCGAGCTGGCCGAGAACCAGTTCCGCGCCGGCCTGGTGCGCGTCGAGCGCGCCGTGCGCGAGCGCCTCACGCAGGCCGAGTCGGACAACCTCATGCCGCACGACCTGATCAACGCCAAGCCGATCTCGGCGGCGATCAAGGAGTTCTTCGGCTCGTCGCAGCTGTCGCAGTTCATGGACCAGACGAACCCGCTCTCCGAAATCACCCACAAGCGCCGCGTCTCGGCGCTCGGCCCGGGCGGCCTGACGCGCGAGCGGGCGGGCTTCGAGGTGCGCGACGTGCACCCGACGCATTACGGCCGGGTCTGCCCGATCGAGACCCCGGAAGGTCCGAACATCGGCCTCATCAACTCGCTCGCGCTCTACGCGCGGACCAACAAGTACGGCTTCCTGGAGACGCCGTACCGCAAGGTAAGGGACGGCCGCGTCACCGACGAGATCGAGTTCCTCTCCGCGATCGACGAAGGCAACTACGTCATTGCCCAGGCGAACGCGGCGATGGACAAGGGCGGCCGCCTGGCGGACACCCTGGTGTCGTGCCGCTACATGAGCGAGTTCGAGCTGAAGTCCCCCGAGGAGGTGCAGTACATGGACGTCGCGCCCTCGCAGATCGTGTCGGTGGCCGCTTCGCTCATTCCCTTCCTCGAGCATGACGACGCCAACCGCGCGCTGATGGGCTCCAACATGCAGCGCCAGGCGGTGCCTTGCCTGCGTCCGGAGAAGCCGCTGGTCGGCACCGGCATCGAGCGCACCGCGGCGATCGACTCCGGCACCTGCGTCATCGCGCTGCGCGGTGGGGTCGTCGACTACGTCGACGCCAACCGCATCGTGGTGCGCGTGAACGACGACGAGACGGTGGCCGGCGACGTGGGCGTCGACATCTACCCGATGAACAAGTACACGCGCTCGAACCAGAACACCAACATCAACCAGCGCCCGATCGTGCGCCAGGGCGAGCGCATCGCCAAGGGCGACGTGATTGCCGACGGCAGTTCGACCGACCTGGGCGAGCTCGCGCTCGGGCAGAACATGCTGGTCGCGTTCATGCCTTGGAACGGCTACAACTTCGAGGACTCCATCCTGATCTCGGAGCGCGTGGTGGCCGAGGACCGCTTCACCTCGATTCACATCGAGGAGCTGACGGTCGTCGCGCGCGACACCAAGCTGGGCGCCGAGGAAATCACGCGCGACATCTCGAATCTTTCGGAAGGCCAGCTCTCGCGTCTCGACGATTCGGGCATCGTTTACATCGGCGCCGAGGTCGAGGCCGGGGACGTGCTGGTCGGCAAGGTGACGCCGAAGGGCGAGACCCAGCTGACGCCCGAAGAAAAGCTGCTGCGCGCCATCTTCGGCGAGAAGGCCTCCGACGTGAAGGACACTTCGCTGCGCGTGCCTTCGGGCATCAGCGGCACGGTGATCGACGTGCAGGTGTTCACCCGCGAGGGCATCGAGCGCGATGCGCGCAGCGAGTCGATCATCGCCGACGAGCTGAAGCGCTACAAGACCGATCTCGCCGACCAGATGCGAATCGTGGAAGCCGACACCTTCGAGCGCCTCGAGCGCCTGCTGATCGGCAAGACCGCGAACGGCGGACCGAAGCGTCTGGCGAAGGGCAGCAAGCTCGCCAAGAACTACCTCGAGACGATCGAGCGCTACGACTGGTTCGATATCCGTCTGGCGAACGAGGACGCGGCGGCGCAGCTCGAGGGACTGAAGGATTCGCTGGCGCAGAAGCGCCGCGAATTCGACGCCATGTTCGAGGCCAAGAAGAAGAAACTCACCCAGGGCGACGAGCTGCCGCCGGGCGTGCTGAAGATGGTGAAGGTGTACGTCGCGGTCAAGCGTCGCCTTCAGCCGGGCGACAAGATGGCCGGCCGTCACGGCAACAAGGGCGTGATCTCGAAGATCGTGCCGGTGGAGGACATGCCGCACATGGCCGACGGCACCCCGGTGGACGTCGTGCTCAATCCGCTCGGCGTGCCCTCGCGCATGAACGTCGGACAGATCCTCGAGACGCATCTCGGCTGGGCGGCCAAGGGCCTCGGCCAGCAGATCGGCGACATGCTGCAGGCGCAGGCCAAGCTCGCCGAGCTGCGCAAGTTCCTCGAGCGCATCTACAACATGAGCGGGCGCGAGGAGCGCATCGCGGACCTCAGCGACGAGCAGCTGCTCGAGCTGGCCGCGAACCTGCGCAGGGGCATCCCATTCGCGACGCCGGTGTTCGACGGCGCCTCGGAGCACGACATCAACGCGATCCTCGAACTCGCCGCCCTGCCGGTGTCCGGCCAGGTGCGGCTGTACGACGGTCGCACGGGCGAGGCGTTCGACCGCGACGTCACGGTCGGCTACATGCACGTGCTGAAGCTGCACCACCTGGTCGACGACAAGATGCACGCGCGCTCGACCGGACCGTACAGCCTGGTCACGCAGCAGCCGCTCGGCGGCAAGGCGCAGTTCGGCGGCCAGCGCTTCGGCGAGATGGAGGTCTGGGCGCTGGAGGCCTACGGCGCCGCCTACACCCTGCAGGAGATGCTGACGGTGAAGTCGGACGACATCGCCGGCCGCACCAAGGTGTACGAAAACATCGTCAAGGGCGACCACAAGATCGACGCCGGCATGCCGGAGTCGTTCAACGTGCTGGTGAAGGAAATCCGGTCGCTCGGGATCGATATCGACCTCGAGCGTCACTGACATAGGGCGGAGTAGACAACGATGAAAGCACTACTCGAGCTGTTCAAGCAGGTTCAGCAGGACGAGGAATTCGACGCAATCCGCATCGGACTCGCCTCGCCCGAGAAGATCCGGTCGTGGTCCTACGGCGAGGTGAAAAAGCCGGAGACCATCAACTACCGGACCTTCAAGCCGGAGCGCGACGGCCTTTTCTGCGCGCGCATCTTCGGGCCGATCAAGGACTACGAGTGCGTCTGCGGCAAGTACAAGCGGCTCAAGCACCGCGGCGTGATCTGCGAAAAGTGCGGCGTCGAGGTGACCCTCGCCAAGGTGCGCCGCGAGCGGATGGGCCACATCGAGCTGGCGAGCCCGGTGGCGCACATCTGGTTCCTCAAGTCGCTGCCCAGCCGTCTCGGCCTGGTGCTCGACATGACGCTGCGCGACATCGAGCGCGTGCTGTACTTCGAGGCCTACGTGGTCACCGACCCGGGACTGACGCCGCTCAAGCGCGCCCAGCTGCTGACGGAAGACGACTACCTGGCGAAGGTCGAGGAGTTCGGCGACGACTTCTCCGCCGCGATGGGTGCCGAGGGCGTGCGAGCGCTGCTGCGCTCGCTCGACCTCAACCGCGAGATCGACGGGCTGCGCAAGGACCTGGAGGCGACTTCGTCGGATGCCAAGATCAAGAAGATCGCCAAGCGGCTCAAAGTACTCGAAGGCTTCAAGGCTTCGAACATCAAGCCGGACTGGATGATCATGGAGGTGCTTCCGGTGCTGCCGCCGGAGCTGCGACCGCTGGTGCCGCTGGACGGCGGGCGCTTCGCGACCAGCGACCTGAACGACCTCTACCGGCGGGTGATCAACCGCAACAACCGTCTCAAGCGGCTGCTCGAGCTGAAGGCGCCGGAGATCATCGTGCGCAACGAGAAGCGCATGCTGCAGGAGGCGGTCGATTCGCTGCTCGACAACGGTCGTCGCGGCAAGGCAATGACCGGCGCCAACAAGCGACCGCTCAAATCGCTCGCCGACATGATCAAGGGCAAGGGCGGACGCTTCCGCCAGAACCTGCTCGGCAAGCGGGTGGATTACTCGGGCCGCTCGGTGATCGTGGTCGGCCCGCAGCTGAAGCTGCACCAGTGCGGGCTGCCGAAGAAGATGGCGCTGGAGCTGTTCAAGCCCTACATCTTCAACAAGCTCGAGCTGCTGGGACTGGCCACCACCATCAAGGCCGCCAAGCGCCTGGTCGAACAGGAAGTGCCGGAAGTCTGGGACATTCTCGAGGAGGTGATCCGCGAGCATCCGGTGATGCTGAACCGTGCGCCGACCCTGCACCGTCTCGGCATCCAGGCCTTCGAGCCGGTGCTGATCGAGGGCAAGGCGATCCAGCTGCATCCGCTGGTCTGCGCGGCGTTCAACGCCGACTTCGACGGCGACCAGATGGCCGTGCACGTGCCGCTCTCGCTCGAGGCGCAGATGGAGGCGCGCACGCTGATGCTCGCCTCGAACAACGTGCTCTCGCCCGCCAACGGCGAACCGATCATCGTGCCGTCGCAGGACATCGTGCTCGGCCTTTACTACGCCACGCGCGAGCGCATCAACGCCAGGGGCGAAGGCATGTCGTTCATCGATCTCGCCGAGGTGCGCCGCGCCTACGACACGCGACAGGTTGAGCTGCACGCCGGCGTGTGGGTGCGCATCCGCGAGATCGAGGTCAGCGACGACGGCGAACACAGCGAGACGCTCAAGCGCTATCGCACCACGGTGGGCCGCGCGCTGCTCTCCGAAATCCTGCCGCCGGGGCTGTCGTTCGAGCTGCTCAACCGGCCGCTTAAGAAGAAGGAGATCTCGCGCCTCATCAACGCGGCGTTCCGCCGCTGCGGTCTACGCGAGACCGTGATCTTCGCCGACAAGCTGATGAACTCGGGCTTCGCCTATGCGACGACCGCGGGCATCTCCTTTGGCGCGCACGACATGCGCGTGCCGGCACAGAAGCACGAGCTCATCCAGGCCGCCGAAGTCGAAGTGAAGGAAATCGAGAACCAGTACACCTCGGGGCTGGTGACCCAGGGCGAGCGCTACAACAAGGTGGTCGATATCTGGTCGCGTTGCGGCGACCAGGTCGGCAAGGTGATGCTCGACCAGCTCGGTTCGGAGGAGACCGTCGACCGCAACGGCAAGAAGGTGAAAGAGGAAGCCTTCAACTCGATCTACATGATGGCCGACTCTGGGGCGCGCGGCTCCGCGGCCCAGATCCGCCAGCTCGCCGGCATGCGCGGCCTGATGGCGAAGCCCGACGGCTCGATCATCGAGACGCCGATCACCGCGAACTTCCGCGAAGGCCTGAACGTGCTGCAGTACTTCATCTCGACGCACGGCGCGCGCAAGGGCCTGGCCGACACCGCGCTGAAGACCGCCAACTCGGGCTACCTCACGCGCCGCCTGGTCGACGTGACGCAGGACTTGGTGGTGACCGAGGACGACTGCGGCACGCAGGACGGCATCGTCATGCGGGCGCTGATCGAGGGCGGCGAAGTGGTCGAACCGCTGCGCGAGCGGATCCTGGGACGCGTGCTGGCCAACGAGCTGGTGCACCCGGATACGCAGGACGAGCTCTACGCCGCGGGCACGCTGCTCGAGGAAGATCACGTCGAGAAGATCGAGGAGCTCGGCATCGACGAGGTGAAGGTGCGCACGCCGCTCACCTGCGGCACGCGCTGGGGCGTTTGCGCGCATTGCTACGGGCGCGATCTCGGCCGCGGCGCGCTCGTCAACGTCGGCGAGGCGATCGGCGTGATCGCCGCGCAGTCGATCGGCGAGCCGGGCACCCAGCTCACCATGCGGACGTTCCACATTGGCGGCGCTGCGTCGCGAACCGCGGTGCAGAGCCATGTGGAGGCGAAGTCCAACGGCACGGTGCGCTTCAATCCGGCGATGCGCTACCTGACCAACGCCAAGGGCGACAAGGTCGTGATTTCGCGCTCCGGTGAGGTGGTCGTCGCCGACGAGGCGGGCCGCGAGCGCGAGCGGCACAAGGTGCCCTATGGCGCGACCCTGCACGTCGCCGACGGCGATGCGGCCAAGGCTGGCAAGGCGCTCGCCAACTGGGACCCGCATCATCGGCCGATCATCTCGGAGTATGCCGGCACCGTGCGGCTGGAGGCGGTCGAGGAGAGCGTCACGGTCGCCAAGCAGATCGACGACGTGACCGGCCTTTCGACGATGGTGGTGATCGACGCCAAGCGGCGCGGCGCCAGCGCGGCGAAGGGCCAGCGTCCCTCGGTGAAGCTGATCAACGAGGCCGGCGAGGAGGTCAAGATCGCCGGTACCGACCACGCCGTGAACATCAGCTTCCCGGTCGGCGCGGTCATCGCCGTGCGCGACGGGCAGCAGGTGGCCGTGGGCGAGGTGCTGGCGCGCATCCCGCAGGAGGTGTCGAAGACGCGCGACATCACGGGCGGTCTGCCGCGGGTCGCGGAGCTGTTCGAGGCGCGCAGCCCGAAGGATGCGGGCATGCTTGCGGAAGTCACCGGCACGGTGAGCTTCGGCAAGGAAACCAAAGGCAAGCAGCGCCTGGTGATCCGTGACGTCGAGGGCGTCGAGCACGAATACCTCATCTCGAAGGACAAGCACGTGCTGGTGCACGACGGGCAGGTCGTCAACAAGGGCGAACTGATCGTCGACGGCGCGGTCGATGCGCACGACCTGCTGCGGCTGCTCGGGGTGGAGGCGCTGGCGCGCTACATCATCGACGAGGTGCAGGACGTCTACCGCCTGCAGGGCGTGAAGATCAACGACAAGCACATCGAGGTCATCGTGCGGCAGATGCTGCGCCGCGTGCAGATCGACGATCCGGGCGAGACGCGCTTCATCCAGGGCGAGCAGGTCGAGCGCGCCGAGGTGCTGGTCGAAAACGAGAAAATGGAAGCCGAAGGCAAGAAGCCGGCGACCTACGCCTACATGCTGCTCGGCATCACCAAGGCCTCGCTGTCGACCGATTCGTTCATCTCGGCGGCCTCCTTCCAGGAGACCACGCGGGTGCTCACCGAGGCGGCGATCATGGGCAAGCGCGACGAGCTGCGCGGGCTGAAGGAAAACGTGATCGTCGGTCGCCTGATTCCGGCGGGCACCGGTCTGGCCTATCACAACATCCGCAAGGCGCAAGCCGAGGAGCCGCCGATGGAGTTGCTGCCCGCAGGCGAGGAAGCGCCGGCCACGGAGGTCACCGAGGGCGCGGCCGGCGGCTGAACGTCACCGGCAGCGGTTGTCCTCGAAGGGGCGCCTGCGGGCGCCCCTTCTTTTTTGCCGCTCGCGGCTGCCTGCACCCGCTGTGCTAACGTTTCGCCATGGCTTCGCAGCGTTCCGTCACCGCACTCCCGCCCGTGCCCGCGGTGCTGGTGGAGACCGTACGGCGCAACTGCCTGATTGCGGACGCGCGCCATGCGCGCGACATGGCGATGTGCAGCTACCTGCTGGCGATGCGCGAGCACTATCGGCTCGAGGTCGGACTGCCTCTCGGCCGCGAGGTGCCGCGAAAGCGCCTCGGTGAGTGGCTCGAGGCGCGCGAACGACAGTGGGATGCGCTGGAGGATGCGGACTACGCGCCGCTGCCGCTGGAGGGCGGCAGCATCGATCCCTTTGATTGCGACGCGGCGAATGCCGAGCTCGGCGATCAGGGCCTGTTCTACAGCGCGGGCCTCGGGCGCGGGGCGCGTCCGCACTTCTGCCTCGCCGTGCTGAAGCAGCGACTCGAGGCGCCCGGCCACCGGGTGCTCGTTGCCGGCGCGGAATATGCTGCGGACCTCGTCGGCCCGCCGGCCGCGCTGCGCGGCGAAACGATCTATCTGCGCGAGCGTGCGCTGCGGCGCTGGTTATGGACGCGGATCGAGGAATGGCGCTGGCGCAGGAGCAATCGGGCGCTGGGACGCGCGCTGACAGCCTACGGGGTGAGCGGCGACGAGGGCGACAGCGACGCCGCGCTCGACGCCATGACGCAGGCCGAAGGCGAGGCGATGCTGCTGCACGAACAGGGGGAGCTGCGCGCCGCGGCGCTGCTCGGCCCGGTTTGGGAGGAAATGCTGGCAGCGCTCGACGAGCCGCGCAGCGAACTCGTGGTGCGCGCGGTGCGCGACCACCTGGCGGACTGCCTGGTGACGCTGCCGGAACTCATTGCGCGCGAGGCGCATGCCTCGCTGCATTTCCACGCCGGCAATCTGCACGGCATGCGACGCGAGCTGTTCCCTGGCTGGCTGCAGGCCTACGAGACCTGGGTCGAGACCGGTTCGCTTGCGTCGATGGCCGCGGCGGCGGAGGCTGGCCGCGGGCACTGGCTGGCGCAGGCGCGGCGGCTGCTCGCACTGCACGCCGCGCAGGGCGAGGGCGGTGCCGCTGCCGCCATCGCGGCGCTCGCGCTGGACGCAACGCTGAAGCTCTAGCATGGAACAGCCGACGACCTCTCATGCGCCGCAAGCTGTCGCCGTCCGTGCGGCGCGCGCCGCCGATCTCGCCGCCGTGCAGGCGATTTACGCGCATCATGTGCTGCGCGGACTGGCCTCGTTCGAGGAACAGGCGCCCGATCTGAACGAAATGCGCCGGCGTTTCGACGACCTTGCAGCGCGCGGCCTGCCCTATCTGGTCGGCTGCATCGGCGACGTGATCGCCGGCTACGGCTACTGTGCGCCGTATCGGGCGCGCTCGGCTTACCGCTACGTGCTTGAGGATTCGGTCTACGTCGACCCGGCCTACCAGCGGCGCGGCGTCGGCCGCGCGCTGCTGGCCGCCCTGATCGAGCGCTGCACCGCGCTCGGCTACCGCCAGCTGATCGCCGTGATCGGCGACAGCGCGCATGCGCCGTCGATCGGCGTGCATGTCGATGCGGGTTTCCTGCGGGTCGGCACCCTGCGCTCGGTCGGCTTCAAGCTCGGTCGCTGGGTGGACACCGTGATCATGCAGCGGCCGCTGGGGACCGGAGACGGTACGAAGCCGGGCTTGAAACCGGGGTCAGAC
>JBFFEY010000078.1:0-12717 GCA_041558415.1 Burkholderiales bacterium
AACCCGGACGATAGGCCTAGCACCTGCGGCCGCACGACCGCTTTACTCATACACGATTTCGACCTTCGCGAGGTAGTCTTCGTAGGTATCGAGGCTCGAGCCAATGGCGGTGGCGTCGCTTGTCTTCGCAGCGTCCTCGATCGTCTTGCCGACGGTCGAGACGAGGTCGAAGCCGTACGAGCTGCCGGCGCCCTTCATGCGGTGTCCGAGCCGGCGCAGCTCCTCGAAGTCCGACGCGGCGAGTGCCGCGCGCAGCGCTTCGAGCTCCTTGCGCCGGTTGCTCATGAAGGACGGAATCAGGTCCGCGAGATCCTTCGCCACGGTCACGGTGTAGCCACTTTGCGTCATGTCGATGCCTGTTTCGAGCGATGCGGCCACTCGTGCGCAGCCGAGGGGCGGTAGATACCCACGGATTATAGGGATTTTCGCCCCGCCTGCAGGAGCGAACTGTCATGGGATGTCAGCGGCTTGGCACCCTGTCGCAAGGCCTCAGCGCCGGTGGTCCCTGACGATGGCCCGCGCCCGCTGCAGGAACGGGTGAACGCTGAGCGCAGCCGAGAACGCAAAGCAGGCACCCTCGCGGTTGCCTTCGCCGAGCAGGATCTCGCCGAAACTGCATAACGCACCGAAGTGGCGCGGCTCCTGTTGCAGCGTGCGCTCGAGATCCTGCACGCACTGGGCGTCGTCTCCGCGCAGGTAGTACAGCGTGGCACGCTTGTGCCAGGCCTCGACATAATCCGGTCGATGCCGTAACAAGCGCGTCAGCCGCGTTTCGGCGACGTCGAAACGGCGCGCGGCGATATCGTCGGCGGAGCGATCGAGCGCCTCGCTCGCGAAGCGGTGCGGGTGATGCATCCACAGATGCCAGATGCGCTCCTCGACGACAAGCGCGTCGGCCTCCGAGCTGCAGCCGCAAAGCCGCTGAAACAGGGCGTCGAGCGCGGGTGTGGAGCATGCCGGCCTGCGCTGATGCCGCGCGGCAATGAGGCCCAGGGTGCTCGCGTAGGGCGTCATCGCAGCGGCGATGGTAGCAGTCTCAGCGGAAATTGCGGGAACGCGCGGTCAGCTGGCCGAGAAACGCGCTGTAATCGTGCAGGCGGCGGGCGACGAGATGCACGACGTCGCCATCGCGCTCGACGACGCCCTGTACCGCCAGCAGGGTGGCGCCGAGTAGCGCACGGCGTTGCCGCTCGACCAGATGGCGCCAGACCACGACATTGACATGACCCGACTCGTCCTCGAGGGTCACGAACACGACGCCGCTCGCGGTATCCGGACGTTGTCGGCAAGTCACCAGTCCGGCCGCATGCACCGCGGTACCGTGTGCGCACAGACGCAAGCGTTCGGCGGTCACCACCCGCAGCCGCGACAGCCGCGGGCGCAGCAGTGCGAGGGGATGCAAATCGAGCGTGAATCCCAGACTGGCGTAGTCCGCCACGATCTGTTCGCCCACGCCCGGTGCGGGCAGCCTGACGGCGGGATCGCGCTGTGGCATCTGCCTCAACAGATCCGGTCCGGCCTCCACCCCGGCCACCTGCCAGTGCGCCTGCCGCCGATGGCCGGCCAGTGAACGCAGGGCATCGGCGGCAGCGAGGCATTGCAGATCATGCCGGCTGAGCGCGGCACGCCGCGCCAGATCCTCGACCGATGCGAATGCGCCGACGCTACGTGCCGCGACCACGCGGCTGGCGGCAGCCTCGCTCAGTCCGCTGATCATGCGCAGACCCAGCCGCACCGCGCCTGCCTCCAGCGTGCAGTCCCACCGGCTCGTGCCGACCTCGGCAGGATGCACTGTCACGCCGTGACGCTGCGCATCGCGTATCAGCTGTGCCGGCGCATAAAAGCCCATCGGCTGACTGTCGAGCAGCGCGGCGAGGAAGGCTGCCGGTTCATGGCGCTTCAGCCATGCCGAGACGTAAACCAGCAGCGCGAAGCTCGCCGAATGCGACTCTGGAAATCCGTACTCCCCGAAACCGAGGATCTGGCGGTAGATGCTTTCCGCGAACGCACGTGAGTATCCGCGCTCCAGCATGCCGCGGATCAGCCGGTGCTCGAAGGGCTCCAGCCCGCCCTTGCGCCGCCAGGCGGCCATCGAGCGGCGCAGATTGTCGGCCTCGCCGGGCGTGAATCCCGCGGCGACCACCGCCAGCTGCATCACCTGCTCCTGGAAGATCGGCACGCCGAGCGTGCGCTCGAGCACCTGGCGCACCGCTTCGCTCGGATAGCTCACCGGCTCCAGCCCCTGGCGCCGCCGCAGGTAGGGATGCACCATGCCGCCCTGGATCGGCCCCGGGCGCACGATCGCCACCTCGATCACCAGGTCGTAGAAGTTCTCCGGCCGCAGTCGCGGCAGCATCGACATCTGCGCACGCGACTCGACCTGAAAGACCCCCATCGTGTCGGCGCGGCCGATCATTTCGTAGGTCGCCGGATCCTCCGGCGGCACGTCAGCCAGCGTAAAGGCCCTGCCGCGCTGCACGCTGACGAAATCCAGCGCCCGCCGGATCGCGGTCAGCATGCCCAGTGCCAGTACGTCGACTTTCAGCAGGCCGAGCGCTTCGAGGTCGTCTTTGTCCCACTGAATGATGCTGCGCTCGGGCATGGCGGCGTTTTCCACCGGCACGAGCTCGGCCAGCGCGCCGCGCGAAATGACGAAACCGCCGACATGCTGCGAGAGATGGCGCGGAAAGCCGACCAGCGCAGCGCTGAGATCGAGCAGGCGCGCGATCAGCGGGTTCTGCGGGTCGAGCCCGGCATCCCGCACACGCTCGGGCAGCTGCGCGCGGTTGTCCCACCAGGCTAGGCTTTTCGACAGCTGTCCGATCTGATCGGCCGACAGGCCGAGCGCCTTGCCGACATCGCGCACCGCGCTCTTCGACCGGTAACTGATCACCGTCGCAGCGAGTGCGGCGCGCGAGCGCCCATACTTCTCGTAGATGTACTGGATCACCTCCTCGCGTCGCTGGTGCTCGAAATCGACGTCGATGTCCGGCGGCTCGTTGCGCTCCTTCGACACGAAGCGCTCGAACAGCATGCTCATGCGCTTCGGGTCGACTTCGGTGATGCCGAGTGCGTAGCACACCGCCGAGTTCGCCGCCGAGCCGCGCCCCTGGCAGAGGATGCCGCGACGCTTGGCAAAACTCACGATGTCGTGCACGGTGAGGAAAAACGGCTCGTAGCCGAGCTCCGCGATAAGCTGCAGTTCATGCTCGACGAGCTGCGCGACCTTGTCGGGAATGCCGCCCGGGAAGCGCCAGGCGAGACCCTGCGCCGCCAGCCAGCGCAGCCAGCTCGCCGGCGTCTCGCCCTTGGGCACCAGCTCCCCGGGATACTCGTAGCGCAGCGTATCGAGCGAAAAATGGCAGCGCTCGGCGATGGCGCAGGTCTCGGCGAGCAGAGCCGGCGGATAAAGCTGCGCCAGACGCATGCGCTGGCGCAGATGGCGCTCCGCATTCGGGTACAGGGCGTGCCCGCACTGCGCAACCGGCCTGCCCAGCCGGATCGCCGTCAGCGTGTCCTGCAGCCGCCGCTGCGAGCGCCGGTGCATGTGCACGTCACCGGCGGCCACCAGCGGCAGGTTCACCGCCTGTGCGATCTCGCGCAAGCGTTCCAACCAGGCCCGGTCCCGCGGACCGCAGTGCAGCTCGACCGCAATCCAGGCGTGCGCGGGGAAGCGCTCGGCCAGCCAGCGCGCCTGCGCAGGATCGACATGACTTTCGGGAATGAGCAATGCCAGTGCGTGGTTGCCGGCAATCGCCTCGACATCATCCGCCGACAGCACATAGTGTCCCTTCTGCGCCCGCCGGCGCCCCAGCGTGATCAGCGCGGAAATGGCGCCGTATGCCCGGCGATCGGGCGCGAGGAACACCAGCTTCATGCCATTGTCGAGTCGCAGCTCGGTACCGAGGATGAGCGGCAGGCCGCAGCGCTTGGCCGCGAGATGCGCACGCACGACTCCGGCGAACGAGCACTCGTCGGTCAAGGCGAGCGCGCGATAGCCGAGCGCCGCAGCCTGCTCGACCAGGTCCTCCGGATGCGCCGCGCCGCGCAGGAAAGTGAAATTGGACAGGCAATGCAGCTCTGCGTACCCGGGAAGTGCGAACGGCATGCGACTGTGCTCGGTATGCGCGGGGTTGCAGCACTCAGGCGAAGAGGCCGTGCAGGTACCAGCCACCGCCCGGCGTGCGGTAAATCCACAGCAGGGTCGCGTCCGTCGCGCGGGCGATGAAATAGTCGCGCCTGACCTCCGCGCCGTCCCACCAGCCCGACTCGATGCGCTCGGGCCCGGCCAGCATCTCGAGCGATCCGTCCTGCTGGGGAACGCCGTTGCGCTCGCTGAGCGCCTGCGGCGGTTCAACGAGCCAGAGCGGCCGTGGACCGGAACGGATGGTCTGCACGCCCTGATCGGCCTCGTCGGGCGAGCATGGCCGCCAGGCCCGCTCCGGGCGGTAATCCGGGTTGAGGCCGAGCCCGGTGACGGCGTTTTCGCCGAGACGGGCCTGCAGGCGCTCGACCAGCCGCTGCCAGTTCTCCGCTTCGCCACGCGTCTCCCCGAACAGGCTCTGGTTGCGACCCGACAGCAGGACGAAACCGTCGGCTTCGACGCGGATGGCTGCCACTGGGGCCGCCAGCGCATGGCCCGACAGCCGCTCGCGCAGCAGCTCGACAAAGCGCTCCGCCTCGCACCCTGGCGAAGCCAGTCCGACCTCGATGCGCTCCGGGGATCGGCGCCGGTGCTCGAGCACGACACAAAATCGCCGTATCCCCGACTGCCGGGCACTCAGCAGCCCCTCGAGCTGAAGCAGCAAGCGATGCGCCGCAAACAGCAGCCCTTCGGCCTGCTCGACCTCGGCCGGCAGCTCGAGCACGGCCGCGAAACGCTCGGGCGGCACGAAAAAGCGCCGTGCTTCGGGTACCACGCCGAGCGCACGATCGAGATGCTCGAAAGGCTCCGGCCCGAGACGCCTTGCCACGCTCGTACGCGGCAATTCGAGAAGCTCGCCGACGGCCCTCGTGCCGATGCGCTTGAGCAGTGCGCGTCCCTCGTCGGTTGCGCAAACGGTCTCGACCGGCAATTGCACCAGGGCGCCCTGCAGATCGACAAACGTCTCGAGCAGTGCATCCGTCGCGCCAAACGTGAGCAGCCATGCACCGCGCGCGCTCGGCGCGGCCGACAGACGGGCGCTGAAGCCGAGCGCCGCGATGCCTGAGCGGATCTGCGCGGCGAGCGCCGGCAGCCCGCCGAACCGGCGCAGGCTGCCCTGCACCTCCGCCAGCACGCCCTGCGGCGGCTCGAGCGAAACGGCGGGCGTAAAACGGCACAGCCAAACAGCAATGCCTTCAAGGGCAGCGCGCTCGGCGGCAGGGTTGCGCTCGTGCACCTGCAGACGTGGAGACAGCGCCCATGCCGCCGCCAGCCCCATGCCGCTACGCACACCCTGTGCTGCGGCCTGCGCATCGCAGGCGAACACCCGGCGATCCTCGACGATCGCCCAGGCCGTTCCGCCGGCGTTATGCCGGGCACGCGACAGCGTTTCGAGTGCGAGATGCGGCAGACGAAGGGCGATCCAAAGCATGGACGGGACGATCGACGCGTAGCCGCAGCGATCCCTCGCTGCGCGGGCCGCGGCACTTGAGAATGCGCACATCGAGGCCGTTTCCCGCAGGCGTCAGCGCGAGGCGCAGCGCCGCTGGCGACGCCGCCTGCGCACTCTGCTGGTGCGGACGAAACAGCGCGATCAGTGCATGGCTCGCTTCAACGGCGACCGCGAGCCGGCGCAGTTCGGCGTAGCGCACCTCCCGGCACCACAGCAGCAGCGCATGACAGGCGCGCGCGCGCAGCACCTGTTCGGCCGCCCACAGCACTTCGCGGCGCCTCGGCGGTCGCACCACGACGACGTTGCGCAGGTCGATCCCGGCGGCAGCCAGCGCGGGCGCGAACGGCAGATGCGGAGGCGCCAGCCAGACGATGCGCCGTCCCGTGGCGGACAGCTGCGCCAGTGCCGGCAGCAGGAGCTGCAGCTCGCCGCCGCCTTCGGCCGAGGTCAGGATCTCCGTCAATGCTCCGCAGGGCCAGCCGCCGCCCGGCAGCCGACGATCAAGCGCGGTGAATCCGGTCGCCAGCCCGGGCATCGATGCCGCTGCGGGTGCGCCACCGCGCCAGATGCGGTGGCGCCGGAGGACGGCTTCGAGCGCTGTCGGAAGAACGGCCACGGGATCGGTCTCTGCGTGATACTGTATTTTTATACAGTATCACGCAGGCTGGCAAGCCCCGCTTTGCGCGACGACCGGCACCCTATTTGACACCGCCCCGAGCGGCGTAGAACATGGCCTCGGGGAATTCCTCGTCGAGGAATTCCGCGAGGAGACGGAAACCATCCGCGAGGAGGAAAAGCTTATGGCGCGATCACTGCGATCGGTACAACTGGCCGCCGCGGCTGTGGCGGCGACGTCCCTGCTGGCCTGGGACGCCACCACGCACACGGCCGAGGCGAAAGTCGATGGCCCCAAAGTCAGCTGGCGTTTCTCCACCTGGGGCAAGCGGCGTGCGTTCACCGAAGGGCCGGAACACATCGCCAAGCGGCTCGCCGAGCAAACCGGCGGCAATTTCACGATGAAGATCTTCTACGGCGAGGCGCTCTCGAAGTCGAAGGAGCACCTGGACGGCATCAAGATCAATGCCTTCGACGCCGGCAACTTCTGCAACTTCTACCATCCCGGCAAGAACCCGGCGTTCATGGTGTTTTCGCTGCCGTTCCTGCCCCTTGCGGACGTCCGGGTATCGGCCTACGTGCGCAACAAGCTCTTCGAACATCCCGCACTCAAGGCCGACATGGACCGCTGGAACGCGATTGCTTACATGTCGACGCTGCTTCCGCAGTACGAGTTCCTCGGCAAGGGCAAGCCGCCGATGACCCTCGAGGACTGGAAGGGCCTGCGGGTGCGCGCGGGCGGTGGCATTGGCGAGGCGATGGTGAAGCTCGGCGCGACGCGGACCACCGTCACCGCGGTCGAGATCTACACGACGATGCAGCGCGGCGCCCTCGACGCCGTCTCGCTGCCGTTCACCTACGCGCACGCGGCGTACAAGACCGACGAGATCTCGAGCTGGTTCACGGCCAACCTGTCGCCCGGTACCAGCGAATGCCCTGTCGTGCTCAACAAGGACTCGTACAACAAGCTGCCGCCGCAATACAAGAAGCTGCTGCAGGACCTGAAGCAGGAGGCCAACGAGGTTTACTTCAAGGTCTACGAGGCGGCCGACAAGAAGAACCTGCCGCAATTCGAGAAGAAGTTGAAGAAAATCGTCTATTCGGACGCCGAGCTCCAGCGCTTCCGCGAGGTCGCCGGCAAACCGGTCTGGGACGAATGGGTGGCGAAGAACAAGGACAAGTTCGACGCCCAGGGCGTGCTTGACGCCGTGTTCAAGCTCGCCAAAGAAGCCAAGTAGTCGCGGCGACAGGATCGGCGGGCGCCGGCAGCCGGCGCCCGCCCGGTCGCCGACGCCTTCGCACGGATCTGGCGCGAGGCCCCATGACCACACCGACCCCGCCCTCCGCCGCGCCGCAGGACGCGCGCGCGCTGCGCCGCGCCGACCGCTGGCTCGCCCCGGTCGAGGATCTGTTCAATTTCATCTCGGCCATGGCGATCTTCTCGCTGATGCTGCTCGGCGTCACGCAGATCGTGCTGCGCAGCAAGCTGGTTGGCGTTCCGATCTACGGATACATCGACCTGGTCGAGCTGTCGATGGCGACCTTCGCCTTTCTCGGCGCGGCGTACTGCCAGCGCCTGGGCGATCACGTGCGCATGGAGCTTTTGATCGGGCACCTAAAGGGGCGCAGCCTCTGGTTCGGCGAGCTGATCGGCACGCTGCTCGCCCTCGCGATCGTCGGCTGCCTGGGCTGGTTCGGCTGGGAGCACTTCCTGCGCGCCTACGAGCTCGGCGACAGCACGATCGACGCCGAGTATCCGGTCTGGCCTTCGAAGCTGCTGGTCCCGGTGGCGTTTGCGGTGTGGTTCCTGCGCCTGCTCATCCAGCTGATCGGCTTTGTGCGCCTATCGCTCGATCCGCAGGCCACTCCGGTCGCGGTTCCGACCGTCCACGATGCCGCCGAGCACGCGCGCGAGGAGATCCGCGAAACCTTCGGCGACGAAACCGGCAGCGGCGATTCGCCGCGCTGAAGACCGACGCCCATGTATCTCGGCATCGAGGATCCTTTCAACGTCGGCATTGTCGGCGTGATCCTGCTACTCGTTCTGATATTCGCGGGCGTGCGCGTGGTGTACGCGGCCTCGATCGTCGGCCTGCTGGGCCTGGTCGAGATTATCGGCTGGGACGCGGGCGCGGCCATGGTCGGCACGATTCCCCACTCGAAGGTGGTGTCGTACCCGCTCAGCGTGCTGCCGATGTTCATCCTGATCGGTTTTCTCGCCTACCACGCGGGCATCACGCAGCAGCTGTTCGATGCCGCGCGCAAGTGGCTGGGCTGGATGCCGGGCGGCCTGGCGGTCTCGACCGTGATGGCGACCGCCGGATTCGCCGCGGTCTCGGGGGCGAGCACGGCGACGGCCGCCGTGTTCTCGCGCGTTGCCATCCCGGACATGCTCAAGTACGGCTACGACCGCCGTCTCGCCGCGGGCGTCGTCGCCGCGGGCGGCACGCTGGCCACCCTCATTCCGCCGAGCGCCATCCTGGTGATCTACGCGATCATCGTCGAGGAATCGGTCGGCGCACTGCTGCTGGCGGGATTCCTGCCCGGGATCGTCTCGGCGCTGATCTATGTCGCGCTCATCGTCATCGTCGTCAAGCTGCGCCCCGCCTGGGGACCGGCGGTGGGCGGCTACACCTGGCGCGACCGCTTCCGCGCCCTGCCCGGCGTCACACCGGTCATCGCCGTCGTCGGGATCGTCGTCTCGGCGATCTACCTCGGCTGGGCCACCCCGACCGAAGCCGGAGCGCTGGGTTCCTTCGTCGTGTTCGTCATGGCCGTCTGGCGCGGTACGCGCTGGCGCACGCTGAAGGACGCGCTGATGGAGACCGCCAAGCTCAGCGTGATGATCTTTTCGCTCATCTGGGGCGTGCTCGTGTTTGTGCGTTTTCTCGGCTTTTCAGGGCTGCCTGCGGCCTTCACCGAGTTCATCACGACGCTCGACGTTCCACCGATACTGATCCTGATCGCGATCCTGCTCGGCTACACCATTCTCGGCATGTTCATGGATGCGATCGGAATGCTGCTGCTGACGCTGCCGATCGTGCACCCGGCGATCATCGCACTCGGCTTCGACGGCATCTGGTTCGGCATCATCGTCGTGAAGATGGCCGAGGTCTGCCTGATCACCCCGCCGATCGGTCTCAACTGCTTCGTCGTCAACGGTGTGCGACCCGACATCCCGCTCGGCGACATCTTCCGCGGCATCGCGATCTTCTTCATCGCAGACGTGGTCACGATCGGCGTGCTGATCGCGTTCCCCGAGATCATCACCTGGCTGCCAAGCCTAATGACCAACTGAGCTACATGATCGAGCGCCCGCCGTCGATCATCAGCGTCGCGCCGGTCACGAAGGACGATTCCGCGCAGGCCAGGAACAGGATCGCGTAAGCGACCTCGCGCGGCTCGGCCCAGCGGCCGAGCAGGTTGGCGTCGGCGCGCGAGCGGCGCAGCGTGTCCTCGTCGACACCCTGCGCCGCGGCGCGGCGGACGTGAAACGGCGTGATGGTGCCGCCGGGGCAGACCGTGTTGACGCGAACGCCGTGGCGCGCCTCCTCGTGCGCCAGCGTGCGCGAGTAGCCGAGCAGTGCGGCCTTGGTCGTGTCGTACTGGCCCATGCCGCTGCGGCCCATGACGCCGTAGACCGAGGAGACGTTCACGATGGTCGCGTCCCCCGCGGCGCGCAGCCGCGGCATCGCCGCCTTGCAGCAATGCGCCGTGCCGAGCAGGTTGACGCCCAGGATGCGCTCCCAGTCCGCCTCGCTCGCCTCGGCGAGCGGCTGGTAGACACGGATACCGGCGACGTTGACGAGACAATGCAGACCGCCCAATTGGGCAGCGGTCGCCTCCACGACACGCCGGGCTTGCGCCGCCTCCGCCACATCGGCAGTCAGCGCCAGCACGCTGTCCTCCCCGCTTCGCGCCGCGATCGCCGCCGCGGCCCGCGCCACTTCAGCCGGGTCGTGATCGACCAGCGCAACGCGGGCGCCCTCCTCGGCGAACAGCAGTCCCGTCGCTTCGCCGATCCCTCCGCCACCGCCCGTGATCAGGGCGACGCGGCCCGCCATGCGTCCGGGCATCGCGCCCTCAGGCGGCGTGCAGGGTCTTGCCGCCGCGCACCTGGATCAGCGGCCGCATCGCCTCGATCCAGTCGGCGCCCGGCGCGAGCACCGCCGAGGCCGTGCGCAGGACATAGGGCGTCGGCTCGCGTCCGGGCGGCGGCGCCGCCTGCGCCTGCAGCGCGCGCGCGGCGTTCATCAGCCGCCGGCGCACCTGGATGATCGCGGTGTCGGCGCTGCCGAGGCGCTCGCGCGAGCGGTCGAAGATCGCGCCCTGGCTTTCCTGCACCGCCTGGTCCTGCACGCCGAACCCCGGGATGCCGCAGAACATCGTCGTGCGGTGCAGCTCCCAGTCCATGTGGTAGTCATTGCCTCGGTTCGCGGCGGTGCGGATGTCGCCGTAGGGCTCGGAGGTCGCAGGCGCGTAGTCGCAGACATGCGAGCCCTTGCCCTCGACATGCAGGCGGATCTCCTCGTCCTCGAGCGGCCGCTGCGTATGCCAGGTCACCATCCAGTTGACCACGTGGCCGTCGTTCATCGGCACCCACATGTGCGACTGCACGATGTTCTCGCCCATGCCGGTCGGCGGCATCGTGTAGAACGGCATCATGAACTGCGACACGCGCCAGTGCCACTGGCCGTCGGCCTGGGTCCGGCGTGCGCCGATCAGCACGCCGTACTCGGTATCGTGCACGTCGAAACGCGGCGCCCGGTCGCCGGTCTCGACCGCCGCCCCGACGCCAAAGCTGACGCGGTCCATATCGCGCGTGATCCGCGTGTTGGTGTGCTGCACCGGCGCGTGCAGGAAGGAGATGTGGCTCGAATCGATCCCGCCCTCGAGCGCCTGGAACCAGTTGCACTCCTGCACCCGCTTCGAGACCAAGGCGTGGCTCTTTGGCAGCATCATCCATTCGAAGCCTGGGAGCGGCGGCGCCGCGTCGGCGCCCAGATAGGCCCAGATCACGCCGCCGCCTTCCGCGCAGGGATAGGCGCAGTGCGCGAGCTTCGCCGCGAAGTTCGATTCGGCCGGCTCGTTCGGCGTCTCGTGGCAGCGGCCGTCGAGGCCGAACTTCCAGCCGTGGTAGACGCAGCGCATGCCGTCTTCCTCGACGCGGCCGAAGTAGAACGAGGCGCCGCGGTGCGGACAGAACTCGCCGATCAGGCCGGGCGTGCCGCCCGGCGTACGGTAGGCCACGAGACGCTCGCCGAGCAGCTCGACGCGCTTGACGCGGCCGCCCGCCATGAGCTCGTCGGAGCGCAGCACTGGAATCCAGTAGCGGCGCAGCAGCGCGCCCATCGGCGTGCCGGGACCCGTCAGGGTGAGAAAGGCGTTCTCCTCGCGGCTCAGCATTCGGCGCAAAATACCCGCTAGGCCGACACCGGATCAAGCCCTGGCGGCAAACCGATGTGCGCAAAAAAAAAAGCCCGCTCCCTCGGGGGAGCGGGCTTTTTCCAATATGGCCTGGCGGTAACCTACTTTCGCGTACGCAATTGCACACTATCATCGGCGCAAACCCGTTTCACGGTCCTGTTCGGGATGGGAAGGCGTGGGTCCAGGCTGCTATGGCCGCCAGATTGACACTGGGCCCGATCGCCACGCAGTCGGTGGACTGCCGGCCTCGGGCCGCGATTCGGAAAAGATGAAAAAGGTTCGAGCTGCGCTTCCGCGCCGACCGTGCGCGTCATTGGCGTCCAGTCTGCTCACGGTTATAGGGTCAAGCCACACGGGCAATTAGTACGGGTTAGCTGAAGGCCTTACAACCCTTGCACATCCCGCCTATCAACGTCCTGGTCTAGGACGACCCTTCAGGGAGATCGAGTCTCCGGGAAGTCTAATCTTGAGGCAAGCTTCCCGCTTAGATGCTTTCAGCGGTTATCTCTTCCGCACATAGCTACCCGGCAATGCCACTGGCGTGACAACCGGTACACCAGGGGTGCGTCCACTCCGGTCCTCTCGTACTAGGAGCAGCCCCTCTCAAACTTCCAACGCCCACGGTAGATAGGGACCAAACTGTCTCACGACGTTCTGAACCCAGCTCACGTACCACTTTAAATGGCGAACAGCCATACCCTTGGGACCGGCTACAGCCCCAGGATGTGATGAGCCGACATCGAGGTGCCAAACCTCCCCGTCGATATGAACTCTTGGGGGAGATCAGCCTGTTATCCCCGGCGTACCTTTTATCCGTTGAGCGATGGCCCTTCCATACAGAACCACCGGATCACTTTGTCCTGCTTTCGCACCTGCTCGACCCGTCAGTCTCGCAGTCAAGCACGCTTTTGCCAATGCACTTTCAGCGCGATGTCCGACCGCACCAAGCGTACCTTCGAACTCCTCCGTTACCCTTTGGGAGGAGACCGCCCCAGTCAAACTGCCTACCATGCACGGTCCCTGATCCCGGTAAGGGACCCAGGTTAGAACCGCAATGACATCAGGCTGGTATTTCAAG
>JBFFEY010000079.1:0-12498 GCA_041558415.1 Burkholderiales bacterium
GGTGCCGACGATCTGCAGCGGCGATTCCTCGCGCAGGGCCTGGCGGAATTTCGCGCCCGGGGTCATCGCGCGCATCAGCCGAGCAGATCCTTGACGCCGTCGCGCTCCTCGTGCAGCTCCTTGAGCGTGGCCGACATCTTGCCGCGGGCGAACTCGCTGATGTCGAGTCCCTGCACGATCTGATAGGCGCCGTTCTTGCAGATCGCCGGCATGCCGTAGAGCACGCCCTCCGCAATGCCGTAGCTGCCATCGGCCGGGATGCCCATCGACACCCAGTCGCCCTCCGGCGTGCCATGCACCCAGTCGCGCACGTGATCGATGGCGGCGCTCGCCGCGCTCGCCGCCGAGGACAGGCCGCGCGCCTCGATGATCGCGGCGCCGCGCTTCTGCACGGTGGGAATGAAGGTCTTCTCGAGCCAGTCCTGATCCTTGATCTGATCCCAGGCTTTCTTGCCGTCGCACTCGGCGTGGAAGATGTCCGGGTATTGCGTCGCGGAATGGTTGCCCCAGACGATGGTCTTGCGCACTGCGGCCACCGGCTTGCGCAGCTTGGCGGCGATCTGGCTGCGTGCGCGGTTGTGGTCGAGGCGCATCATGGCGGTGAACTGCGTCGGCTTGAGATCCGGCGCGTTCTTCATGGCGATGAGGGCGTTGGTGTTGGCCGGATTGCCGACCACCAGCACGCGCACGTCGCGCGCCGCCACCTCGTTCAGCGCGCGCCCCTGCGGCTGGAAGATCTTGCCGTTCGCCGAGAGCAGATCCTTGCGCTCCATGCCGGGGCCGCGCGGGCGCGCACCGACGAGCAGCGCGATCTGCGCATCCTTGAAGGCGAGCTTCGGGTCGGCGGCGGCGAGCATGCCGTGCAGCAGGGGAAAGGCGCAGTCGTCGAGCTCCATCATGACGCCGGCGAGGGCTTTCTGCGCCTTGTCGTCGGGGATTTCGAGCATCTGCAGGATGACCGGCTGGTCCGCGCCGAGCATGTTGCCGGCGGCGATGCGGAACAGCAGCGAGTAGCCAATCTGGCCAGCGGCGCCGGTGACGGCGACGCGAACGGGTGCTTTTGGCATCGGGGAACTCCGAGGAACGCTGTGTGAAGGTGGGTGTGCGGTGCGCGGCGGCCCTGCGCTACGCCGCAGGCGCGCGATCGCGCAACCGCGCACGCGCTGGCGACGGCAGGATGGTATGCGGGGCGCCGGGCAAAAGTCAAGGTGTCTTGTGTCTTTTATAAGACATATCACAGAAGATAGACGAGTTCACTTGGCTGTGTTCCAATAGGCCGCCATGACCTCGCCCCGCTTCAGTCCTCTTTACCGCCAGATCAAGGACTTGTTGCTCGAGGGGCTGCGCCGCGGAGAGTGGCGCCCCGGCGAATCGATCCCGAGCGAAATGGAGCTCGCCGCCCGCTTCCGCGTCAGCCAGGGCACGGTGCGCAAGGCGATCGACGAGCTCGCCGCCGAAAACCTGCTGGTGCGGCGTCAGGGCAAGGGCACCTTCGTCGCGACGCACGGCGAGCCGCAGGTGCGCTTCCGCTTTCTGCGCCTGACGCCGGACGGCGGCGAGCCGGTGGCGGCGCAGCGCGAACTGCTCGAATTCCGTCGCGCGCGCGCGTCCGCGGAGCTCGCGCGCCTGCTGGCGCTCAAGCCGGGCGAGCCGGTGATCATGCTCAAGCGCCGCATCGCCTTCGATGGCAGCCCGGTGCTGCTCGAGGAGGTGTGGTTGCCGGGAAACCGGTTCAAGGGCGTGACAGCGGCCGCCATCACCGAGCACGAGGGCGCGCTCTACAACCTGTTCGAGACCGAGTACGGCACGCGCATGGTGCGCGCGGAGGAACGCCTGAAGGCGGTATCGGCAGACGCCGCTGCCGCCGAGCTGCTCGGCGTGGCGCCCGGACACGCCTTGCTGCAGGTCGAGCGCCTGTCGTTCACCTACGGCGATACGCCGGTCGAATGGCGCCGGGGCGTGTACAACACCGACCGGCATTACTACCGAAGCGAGTTGGGTTAATTCGCACGGCTGTCTCGCAAGCGCGCGTTCCGAAAGCGGCGGCGCGGCCTATATAATTAGCGCTTCGTCGGGCTCGATGCTGCAGCGCGATGAACGGGCCGTAGACAAGGCGAAAGAACGGACGATGGCAAACGCCGCAACGAATAAACCACGCCCCAAGTATCTGAACCTGCAAGCAATCCTGTTCGAGATCCGGCTGCCGCTGGCCGGCTGGGTTTCCATATTGCACCGCGTCAGCGGTGTTTTGCTTTTCGCCTCCGGCATCTGGCTGCTGTTCATGCTCGATCGCAGCCTGTCTTCGCCCGCCGGATTCGACGCCATCCTGCGCTATCTCGGCTTCCCGCTCGTCAAGCTGTCGCTGCTCGTGCTGGTGTGGGCCTACTGCCACCACCTCTGTGCCGGCATCCGCTTTCTGCTGCTCGACCTGCACAAGGGCATCGACAAGGCGAGTGCCCGTCGCTCGAGCATCGCGGTGCTGGTCGTCAGCCTGCTGCTGACGGCGTTTTTCGGAGCCCAGCTATGGTGAACCGGATCGTCGTCGGCGCGCACTACGGGCTGCGCGACTGGCTCGCACAGCGCATCACCGGCCTGGTCATGGCCGTGTACTCGGTGATTCTGGCGGTGGTGCTGCTCACCGGGCAGCCGATCACGCATGCCGTGTGGAGCGAGCTGTTCGCGCAGGGCTGGATGCGCGTGGCGACGCTGCTGTTCGCGGCGAGCCTCGCCTGGCATGCCTGGGTCGGCGTGCGCGACATTCTGATGGATTACGTGAAGCCTGCGGGCCTGCGCCTGTCGCTGCAGGTGCTGGTGTTGCTGGTGATCGCAGGCTATTTCGGCTGGACGATCCAGATTCTCTGGAGGTAATGCGTGTCGCTGCCGGTGCGTAGATTCGATGCGATCGTGGTCGGCGCGGGGGGCTCGGGTCTGCGTGCCGCGCTCGAGCTGTCGCGCGCCGGACTGCGCGTCGCGGTGCTGTCGAAGGTCTTTCCGACGCGCTCGCACACGGTGGCTGCACAGGGCGGCATCGCGGCGCCGCTCGCCAACTCGACCGAGGACAACTGGCACTGGCACATGTACGACACCGTGAAGGGGTCGGACTATCTCGGCGACCAGGACGCCATCGAATACATGTGCCAGCGCGCGGTCGAGGTGGTGATCGACCTCGAGCACATGGGCATGCCGTTCGACCGGCTGGAGAACGGCAAGATCTATCAGCGGCCCTTCGGCGGCCACACCCAGGATTACGGCAGCGCGAAGATGGCGATGCGCGCCTGCGCGGCTGCGGACCGCACCGGGCACGCGATGCTGCACACCCTGTACCAGCAGAACGTGCGCGCCAACACGCAGTTCTTCGTCGAATGGATGGCGCTCGACCTGGTGCGCGACGCCGAGGGCGACGTGCTCGGCGTGACCGCGCTGGAGATGGAGACGGGGGAGGCGAGCCTGTTCCACGCCAAGGCGACGCTGTTCGCCACCGGCGGCGCGGGGCGCATCTACTGGGCGACGACCAACGCCTTCATCAACACCGGCGACGGCGTCGGCATGGCGGCACGCGCCGGCATTCCGCTCGAGGACATGGAGTTCTGGCAGTTCCACCCGACCGGCGTGGCCGGCGCCGGCGTGCTGATCACCGAGGGCGTGCGCGGCGAGGGCGGCTATCTGCTCAACAAGGACGGCGAGCGCTTCATGGAGCGCTACGCGCCGAACGCCAAGGACCTGGCGAGCCGCGACGTCGTGTCGCGCGCGATGACCACCGAGATCAAGGAGGGCCGCGGCTGCGGTCCGGACGCCGACCACGTCATGCTCAAGCTGGACCACCTCGGTGCGCAGGTCATCAACCAGCGCCTGCCCGGCATCCGCGAAATCGCCATCAAATTCGCCAATGCCGATCCGATCCGCGAGCCGATTCCGGTGGTGCCGACGGTGCACTACCAGATGGGCGGCATCCCGACGAATTACCTCGGTCAGGTGGTGGTGCCGCGCGACGGCAACCCCAGCGCGCAGGTTGCCGGCTTCTACGCGGTGGGCGAATGCGCCTGCGTGTCGGTGCACGGCGCCAACCGCCTCGGCACGAATTCGCTGCTCGACCTGCTGGTGTTCGGCAAGGCGGGCGGCGAGCAGATGGTGAAGGACATCCGCGCGATGCCCGAAGCGCACAAGCCGCTGCCGAAAGACGCCGCGGAGCGCGCGCGGGCCCGTCTCGCGCGCCTAGACGCGGCGCGCGCGGGCGAGCGCGTGGCGGAGGTCTCGAACGAGCTGCGGCGCACGATGCAGGCGCACTGCGGCGTGTTCCGCTTCCCCGAGCTGCTGGCCGAAGGCGTCGAGAAGATGAAGGCCGTTGCGGCCCGCGCCGAGCGCACGTACATCGAGGACCGCTCCAAGGTCTTCAACACGGCGCGCATCGAGGCGCTCGAGCTCGACAACCTGGTCGAGACGGCGATGTCGACGGTGGTCTCGGCCGAAGCGCGCAAGGAAAGCCGCGGCGCGCAGGCGCGCAGCGATTTCACCGAGCGCGACGACGCCGGCTGGCTGAAGCACACGCTCTGGTACAAGGACGGCAACCGGCTCGACTACAAGCCGGTGCAGCTCAAGCCGCTAAGCGTGCAGAGTTTCGAACCCAAGCTGAGAACCTACTAACCGCGGCAGGACCGACGAGGATGCGCTTAAACGTCTATCGCTACGACCCGGAGAAGGACGCGCGGCCCTACATGAAGGCCTACGAGGTGGCGCTCGAGCCGGGCGACCGCATGCTGCTCGACGCCCTGGTCAAGCTCAAGGCGCAGGACGACTCGCTGGCCTTCCGCCGCTCCTGCCGCGAGGGCGTGTGCGGCTCGGACGCGATGAACATCAACGGCAAGAACGGACTGGCCTGCATCACCAAGCTCGCGGATCTGCCGGGGCAGGTCACGCTGCGCCCGCTGCCGGGGCTGCCCGTGGTGCGCGACCTGATCGTCGACATGACGCAGTTCTTCAAGCAGTACGAGTCGATCCGCCCCTACCTGATCAACGACGCGCCCGCGCCGGAGCGCGAGCGGCTGCAGTCGCCCGAGGCGCGCGAGGCGCTGAACGGCTTGTACGAATGCATCCTGTGCGCCTGCTGCTCGACCGCCTGCCCGTCGTTCTGGTGGAATCCGGACAAGTTCGTCGGACCCGCGGGGCTGCTGCAGGCCTACCGCTTCATCGCCGATTCGCGCGACCGCGCGACCGCGGAGCGGCTCGACAACCTCGAAGACCCCTACCGGCTGTTCCGTTGCCACACGATCATGAACTGCGTCGACGTGTGCCCGAAGAACCTCAATCCGACGCGGGCGATCGGCAAGATCAAGGACATCATGGTGCGGCGCGCCGTGTAGGCGACGCCTCGGAAACGCATGGACCGGCTGCAGCACGATCGACTGAAGTGGAAGTGCCGGCGCGGTTTGCTGGAGCTGGACCTCGTGCTGGCGCGTTTCCTGCAGCACGAAGGGGGGACGCTGTCGGACGGTGAGGCCGCCGCGTTCGGCGAATTGCTGGAGCAGCCCGACAACGACTTGTGGGACCTGGTGATCGGCCGCAGCGACCGCGTCGAGGCGCGGTTGCGCGGTATCCTGGCGCGGTTGCGCGCCTGCTAGAAGGTGGAAGGAAAAGCCATGGAAAAGAAAGCGACACTCACGCTGCCCGACGGGAAGAAGCACGAGTTTCCGGTGCTCTCAGGATCGATTGGACCGGAGGTTATCGACATCCGCGCGCTGTACGGCCAGTCCGGCCTGTTCACCTACGACCCGGGTTTCATGTCGACGGCGAGCTGCAACTCGACGATCACCTACATCGACGGCGACAAGGGCGTGCTGCTCTATCGCGGCTATCCGATCGACCAGCTCGCGGTGCACTGCGACTTCCTCGAGGTCTGCTTCCTCCTGCTCTACGGCGAATTGCCGACGCAGAAGGACAAGGACGAGTTCGTCGCCATGGTGACCAAGCACACCATGCTGCACGAGCAGCTGCTGCGCTTCTATTCCGGGTTCCGGCGCGACGCGCACCCGATGGCGACCATGGTGGGCGTGGTCGGCGCGCTGTCGGCCTTCTATCACGACTCGCTCGACATCAACGATCCGCGCCACCGCGAGGTGGCGGCCTTCCGGCTGATCGCCAAGATGCCGACGATCACCGCGATGGCCTACAAGTACAACACCGGCCAGCCGTTCATGTACCCGCAGAACAACCTGTCGTACACGGCGAATTTCATGCGCATGATGTTCGGCACGCCCTGCGAGGACTACCCCATCAACGACGTGCTGGTGCGGGCGCTGGATCGCATCTTCATCCTGCACGCCGACCACGAGCAGAACGCTTCGACCTCGACGGTGCGGCTGTCGGGTTCCTCCGGCGCCAACCCCTTCGCCTGCATCGCGGCCGGCATCGCCTGCCTGTGGGGCCCGGCGCACGGCGGCGCGAACGAGGCCTGCCTGCAGATGCTCGAGCAGATCGGCGACGTCTCCAAGGTCGGCGAGTTCATCAAGCAGGTGAAGGACAAGAACTCGCAGGTGCGGCTGATGGGCTTCGGCCACCGCGTCTACAAGAACTACGACCCGCGCGCCAAGCTGATGCGCGAGACCTGCCACGAGGTGCTGAACGAGCTGGGCCTGGCGAACGACCGGCTGTTCGAGCTGGCCATCACCCTCGAGAAGATCGCGCTCGAGGACGACTACTTCGTCGAGCGCAAGCTGTACCCGAACGTGGACTTCTACTCGGGCATCGTGCAGCGCGCGATCGGCATCCCGACCTCGATGTTCACCTGCATCTTCGCGCTGGCGCGCACCGTGGGCTGGATCGCGCAGTGGAAGGAAATGATCGTCGACCCGGACCAGAAGATCGGCCGCCCGCGCCAGCTCTACCAGGGCAAGACGCAGCGCGACGTGACGCCGATCGCCAAGCGCGGCTGAGCCGCGCGCGCGGGCGAACGCGGGCCAGCCATGACGCAGCGCAGCTGAGGGAGACGCAGCGATGAGCCTGATGCGGGAGTTCCTCTCCAACTCCTACCTGTTCGGCGGCAACGCGCCGTTCGTCGAGGACCTCTACGAGCAGTACCTCGCCAACCCCGGCGCGGTACCCGAGCAGTGGCGCGAGTACTTCGACGCCATGCAGCTGGTGCCCGGCACAGGCGGCGAGACGGCCAAGGACGTGGCGCACGCGCCGGTCGTGCAGTCCTTCGTGCAGCGGGCCAAGGCGGGGGCGCTGCGTGCCGCGGCGTCGGGTCCGGTCGGCGCGGACGAGCGCCTGCAGGTCGCGGCGCTGCTGCTGGTGACCAGCTACCGCATCGCCGGGTCACGCTGGGCAACGCTCGACCCGCTCAAGCGCCTGCCGCGCCTGCCCGCGCCCGAGCTCGAGCCGGCGTACTACGATCTCACCGAGGCCGACCTCGACCGCGAGGTGAATGCCGGCTCCTACGTCGGCCTCGATCGCACCACGCTGCGCAACCTGCTGCAGGCGTTGCGCGAGACCTACTGCGGCAACATCGGCTTCGAGTTCATGTTCCTCGGCGAGCGCGCGCAGCGCCTCTGGATCCAGGAGCGCATCGAGCCGCTGCGCGCGACACCGAAACTCTCACCGGACCAGCAGCGCCGCCTGCTGCAGAAGCTCACCGAGGCGGAAACGCTCGAGCGCTACCTGCACACCAAGTACGTCGGCCAGAAGCGCTTCTCGCTGGAGGGCGGCGAATCGCTGATCCCGGCGATCGACGAGCTGATCCAGCGCGCCGGCAGCCTGGGCGTGCAGGAGATCGTGCTCGGCATGGCGCATCGCGGGCGCCTAAACGTGCTGGTCAACGTGCTCGGCAAGATGCCACGCGACCTGTTCCTCGAGTTCGAGGGCAAGCACGCACCGGCGGTGACGATGGGCGACGTCAAGTACCACAACGGCTTTTCCTCGGACATCTCGACGCCGGGCGGCCCGGTGCACCTGTCGCTCGCCTTCAATCCCTCGCACCTGGAGATCGTCAACCCGGTGGTCGAGGGTTCGGTGCGCGCGCGCCAGCGCCGCCGCGACGACAAGACCGGCGACCAGGTGCTGCCGATCCTGCTGCATGGCGACGCCGCCTTCGTCGGCCAGGGCGTGGTGATGGAAACGCTCAGCATGGCGAACACGCGGGGCTACGGCACCGGCGGCACGGTGCACCTGATCGTCAACAACCAGATCGGCTTCACCACCTCGGACCCGCGCGATGCGCGCTCGACGACCTACTGCACCGATGTCGCGAAGATGGTGGAGGCGCCGATTTTCCACGTCAACGGCGACGACCCCGAGGCCGTGCTCTACGTCACGCAGCTGGCGCTCGATTTCCGCCAGACCTTCCACAAGGACGTGGTGGTCGACATCGTCTGTTTCCGCAAGCTCGGTCACAACGAGCAGGACGAACCGTTCGTCACCCAGCCGCTGATGTACAAGAAGATCGCGCAGCACCAGGGCACACGCCGCCTGTACGCGGAAAAGCTGGTGGCGCAGGGCGTGCTCGGCCCGGACGAGCCGGAGGAGATGATCAAGCAGTTCCGTGCCGCGCTCGACACGGGGCAGCACACCACCAATCCGGTGATCTCCAACTTCCGCAGCAAGTTCGCGGTCGACTGGGCGCCGTACCTCAACACCAAGTGGACCGACGCGGCGGACACGCACGTGCCGCTCGCCGAGTTGCAGCGCCTCGCCGAGCGCGTGACCAGCGTGCCCGAGGACTTCCATCTGCACCCGACGGTGGCGCGCGTGATCGAAGCGCGCCGCCAGATGGCCGAAGGCAAGCTGCCGGTCGACTGGGGCATGGGCGAGACGCTGGCCTACGCGACGCTGCTGTCCAATGGCTACGACGTGCGCCTGTCGGGACAGGACGCGGGGCGCGGGACCTTCGCGCACCGCCACGCGGTGCTGCACGACCAGAGCCGCGAGCGCTGGGACCAGGGCATCTACACGCCGCTGCAGAACATCGCGCCGGACCAGGGCGCCTTCGTCGTGATCGACTCGATCCTCTCGGAAGAGGCGGTGGTCGGCTTCGAGTACGGCTTTTCCACCGCCGAGCCGACGGCGATGGTGATCTGGGAGGCGCAGTTCGGCGACTTCGCCAATGGCGCGCAGGTGGTGATCGACCAGTTCATCTCATCGGGCGAGGCGAAGTGGGGGCGCGTCTCCGGCCTGGTGATGCTGTTGCCGCACGGCTACGAGGGGCAGGGACCGGAGCACTCCTCGGCGCGCCTCGAGCGCTACCTGCAGCTCTGCGCCGAGCACAACATGCAGGTCTGCGTGCCCTCGAACGCGTCGCAGATCTTCCACCTGCTCAGGCGCCAGATGCTGCGGCCGTTCCGCAAGCCGCTCATCGTCATGTCGCCGAAGTCGCTGCTGCGGCGCAAGGAGGCGGCGGTGTCGATCAAGGCGCTCGCGCAAGGGTCGTTCCTGCCGGTGATCGGCGAAGTCGACGACCTGGACACAAAGGCGGTGCGCCGCATCGTCGTGTGCTGCGGCAAGGTGTACTACGACCTGCTCGCCGCGCGCCGCGAGCAGCGCCACGACGACGTCGCGATCATCCGCGTCGAGCAGCTCTATCCCTTCCCGCACAAGCAGTTCGCGGCGGAAATGAAGCGCTACCCGAACGCGAACGAGGTCGTCTGGTGCCAGGAGGAACCGCAGAACCAGGGCGCCTGGTACCAGACCGCGCACTACTTCGAGGCGAACATGCGCCCGCAGCAGAAGCTGACCTATGCCGGCCGCCCGGCCTCGGCCTCGCCGGCCACGGGCTACCTTGCCAAGCACAACGAGGAACAGAAGGCGCTCGTCGAGCAGGCCTTCGGGAAGTTCAAATGATCCGCTAGCGCCCTCTATCGAACCAGCCGGTCGAAAGGCCGGCGGCCCCGGCGCGTTACGCGCTGGTTTTTGCCAACTCGGGGACGGTCAAGCCGAAACCGGGGAAAACCAAAACGGGAGTTGGAATGATTGTCGAAGTAAAGGTACCGCAGCTGTCGGAGTCGGTTGCCGAAGCGACGCTGCTGGAGTGGCACAAGAAGCCGGGCGATCCGGTCTCGCGCGACGAGAACCTGATCGAGATCGAGACCGACAAGGTCGTCATGGAGCTGCCGTCGCCCAGCGACGGCGTGCTGGTCGAGATCGTCAAGGATGCGCGCAGCGCGGTGACCTCGGGCGAGGTGATCGCGCGCATCGACACGGAGGCAAAAGCGGCGGCCGCGGCCAAGCCCGCGGCTGCGGCGCCGGCGCCGTCCGCAGCGGCAGCACCGGCGCCGGCTGCGCCCGCCGGCGAGCGCACGCCGCCCCCGGTGATGCCGGCGGCGAGGAAACTCGCCGAGGAAAAGGGGCTCGATGCCTCGAAGATCCAGGGCAGCGGCCGCGACGGCCGCGTCACCAAGGCGGACGTGCTGGCGCATGTCGGCCGGGCCGGCAGCTACGCCGTCGCGCCGGAGGCGCCGCCCGCCGTGCCGATGACGCCCGCGGCGGCGCGACCGGCCGCGCCGAGCGCGCCGCCGGTCAACATCGAGCGCGTGCTGGGCGAGCGACCCGAGCAGCGCGTGCCGATGTCGCGCCTGCGCGCGCGCATCGCCGAGCGACTGGTGCACTCGCAGTCGACCGCGGCGATCCTGACGACCTTCAACGAGGTCAACATGCAGCCGGTGATGTCGCTGCGCAAGACGCACCAGGCGGCGTTCGAGAAGGAGCACGGCGTGCGCCTCGGCTTCATGTCGTTCTTCGTCAAGGCGGCGGTGGCGGCACTGAAGAAGTTTCCGGTGGTCAATGCCTCGGTGGACGGCAAGGACATCGTCTACCACGGCTACTTCGACATCGGCATCGCGGTCGGCAGTCCGCGCGGCCTGGTGGTGCCGATCCTGCGCGACGCGGACCAGATGAGCTTCGCCGCGATCGAGAAGACGATCGCCGATTTCGGCAAGCGTGCGCAGGACGGCAAACTGGCCATCGAGGACCTCACCGGCGGCACCTTCTCGATCTCGAACGGCGGTGTGTTCGGCTCGATGCTGTCGACGCCGATCATCAACCCGCCGCAGTCGGCGATTCTCGGCGTGCACGCCACCAAGGAGCGGCCGGTGGTCGAACACGGCCAGATCGTGATCCGGCCGATGAACTACCTGGCACTGTCCTACGACCACCGCATCATCGACGGGCGCGAGGCGGTCCTGTTTCTCGTCGCAATCAAGGAGGCGCTCGAGGATCCGGCGCGCCTGCTGCTCGAACTCTGAGGGGTGACATGGCACAGATTTTCGACGTCGTCGTCATCGGAGCCGGTCCGGCCGGCTACGTGGCGGCCATCCGCGCGGCGCAGCTCGGCATGAGCACGGCCTGCATCGACCAGTGGAAGACGCCGCAGGGGCAGTACGCGCTGGGCGGCACCTGCCTGAACGTCGGCTGCATTCCGTCCAAGGCGCTGCTCGAATCCTCGGAGAACTACGAGCGCGTGCTGCACAAGTTCAAGGTGCACGGCATCACGGCGAGCGGCGTCAAGCTCGACCTGAAACGCATGCTGGAGCGCAAGAACGCGATCGTCGGCAAGATGACCGCCGGGATCGAGGGGCTGTTCAAGAAGAACAAGATCAGCTGGCTGCGCGGGCGCGGGTCCTTCGTGAGCGGCGGCACCACCTGGAAGCTCGAGGTGGCGGGCGACAAGGGCGTTGAGGCGATCGAGGCGCGCAACGTCATCATCGCCACCGGCTCGAAGGCGCGCGGCCTGCCGGGCATCGAGGTCGACAACCGGCTGATCTGCGACAACGAGGGGGCGCTCGCCTTCGAGGCGGTGCCGGAGCGCCTCGGGGTGATCGGCGCGGGGGTCATCGGCCTGGAGCTGGGCAGCGTGTGGCGCCGGCTCGGCGCCAAGGTGAAGATGCTGGAAGCGCTGCCGGCCTTCCTCGGCGCCGCGGACGAGTCGATCGCCAAGGAGGCCTGGAAGATCTTCACCGCCGAGCAGGGCCTGGACATCGAGCTCGGGGTGAAGATTGGGACCGTAAAGAAATCAAAAAAAGGTGTGTTAGTTGAATATCTTGCAGATGATAATTCATCCAAAACATTAGAAGTCGACCGGCTCATCGTCTCGGTCGGGCGGGTGCCCAACACCGACGGCCTCGGCGCCGAGGCCGTCGGCCTGCGGCTAGACGAACGGGGCTTCGTCGAGGTCGACAAGAACTGCCGCGCCAGCCTGCCGCGGGTGTACGCGGTGGGCGACGTGGTGCGCGGGCCGATGCTCGCGCACAAGGGCGAGGAGGAAGGGGTGATGGTGGCCGAGATCATCGCCGGGCAGCACGGCCACGTGAACTACGACGCCATTCCCTGGGTGATGTACACCGCGCCCGAGATTGCCTGGGTGGGCAAGACCGAGCAGGAGCTGCGCGCCGAGGGCGTCGCCTACCGCATGGGCCGCTTCCCCTTCGCCTACAACGGCCGCGCGCTCGGCCGCGACGAGCCCGAGGGCTTCATCAAGATGCTGGCCGACGAGAAGACCGACCGCGTGCTCGGCGTGCA
>JBFFEY010000080.1:0-12171 GCA_041558415.1 Burkholderiales bacterium
AGCGCAGGGCCGGCCTCGCGATGAAAATCACTCAGGAACGCGCGTCCGGCTGCTTCGAGATCCTGTTTCGCGCCGTCAAACCAATAACCGCCAGGGTCGTCGCCCGTCACGATCCACGACGCCACCGGTACGCCGGTCCGGCTGTACAAGGTCAGCCGATAGGCCACGCTCCAGCGCCGGCTCGGGCCATCACCATCGAAGCCGTGTCGGATATTGAAGTACACGAGGGACGGTGCGATCGCGACGTCGACGCCCTGCGCGGCGAGTGCCTCCGGCGTCACGTCAAACACCCGGCTGGTCCGGGAAAACGCCGACCTGAAAGCGTGGTCGAAAAGGTAGACGCTGGCCTTGCCGATCGGCAGTACGTAGGTGTCCGGGCCCATGTGCCGATGGTGCTCCGCTGCCGCGAATTGCGGACTGAAATAGACACCCGCGTGCAGGGGGCTCTTCTTGATCGTGGGCAATGTATAGATCGGCGGGGTGATGTCGCCGACCTCGACGGGCTTGGGGCCGCCGACACAGCCGGCCAGGAGCGCTGTGGCCAGGCACAGCGCGTTCGCGTACAGGACCTTGCGCATCTTTCGGCCTCCCCGGTACTCGGCGACACGGTCGCCGATCGTCGTTGCAGGCAACTATGCGCCCCGTTCAGGGCACGGCAGCAATTCTCGAGTTCGCGGTTGACTTACGTCATATTTTTGACACGCCGCGAAGCGCGGAAGGCTCGCGGGCCGCATTTACACAGGCTAAGTCATCAGCGGCGTGTGGCGTATCCCCAATTCCGGCGAGTCGGTCGCGCCGCGGCAACCACCGGCATGGTGCAGCGCGGGTTCCATGCAGCACTGCTTATGTTGCGCTGCAGAAACACGTCGTGTAGTGGCGGCCCAAGATGCGCGGGCCGGATCTCTGGGGCAGTCGTTTCGTCGGCAAGGCCGCCGTGCGCGTGCGTTGCTGCGATCACTGGGGGTTCCGCGACGGCATCGTGATACGCGAGGATTCGTACTGGAAGCTGATCGAAAAGCCGGTGTGAGTCGGTGAGTCCGTCGTAGAGTGTCGCGGCGACAAATTTCGAACGGGGACGAACAAAATGAGAATGAAAGGCAAGGTGGCGCTGGTCACCGGCGGCACCAGCGGCATCGGGCGGCGCATCGTCCAGCGCTACGTGGAGGAGGGCGCGACGGTGTTCTTCAGCGGCCGGCGCGCGGAGCTCGGTGCCGAGGTCGCGAAAGCCACCAAGGCGACGTTCGTCGAGGCCGATGTCGCGCGCGAAGCGGACGCCGAGCGCAGCATCAAGCAGGCGCTGGCGCACAACGGCCGGTTGGACGTCCTGGTTAACAACGCCGGAGGGCCGGTGATGGGCGATCGGCTCGAGGCCCTGTCGCTCGAGTCGTTCGATCAGATCATCGCGGCCCACGTGCGCGGCGCGCTGGCGCACATCAAGCACGCGAGCAAGGTGATGCGTGGACAGAAGCAGGGCAGCATCGTCAACATCGGCTCGGTCGCCGGGCATCGCTCGGGCTACGGTTCGCTCGTCTACTCGGTCGCCAAGGCGGCGGTGATCCATCTGACGCGGTGTGCCGCGATGGAGCTTGGCGAGGACAACGTGCGCGTGAACTCGATCTCGCCGGGCGGCATCGCCACCGGCATCTTCGGCAAGGCATTCGGCCTGCAGGGGGCGGCTGCCGAGGCGACCGCAGAGAAGATGAAGGGCGTGCTCGCCAAGATGCAGGCGATTCCGCGCGCCGGAATAACCGATGACATCGCCAACGCCGCGGTCTACCTGGGCAGCGACGAGGCGAGCTTCGTAAACGGCGAAGACATGGTCATCGACGGCGGCCTGATTTGGGGGCGGCGCTTCTCCGACGTGGTGGCCCTGCGGCAATCGTTCAAGGGCGCGTTCGAATAGTCGCCGTTGCCGGCCGCATGAAGCTATCCACAGGGGTCTGACCTCGATCATGTTTACGGCCCTCATCGCCGGCGTCGGCGGCATGTGCGGCAGCAACATGGCGCTCATGCTGCACGCGCTCGGCTGGCAGGTGCTTGGTATTTCGCGCAGCGACCCGCAGCTCGGGCCCTGGCTGCGCCACCTGGCGGTCGACCTGCTCGACGCCGAAGCGGCGCGCAAGGGCATCACCGGCATCGAGGACGTGACGCACGTCTTCTACACCGGGCTGCTCAACGGCCGCACGCTCGAGGAGGAGAACGCGCTCAACACCCGCATCTGCGTCAATTTCCTCGACGCCGCGCTGCCGCGCATCCCGCGGCTCGAGCACGTGCACGTGCTCGAGGGCGTGAAGTGGTACGGCTACCACCTCGGCGCCTACAAGACGCCGGCGCGCGAGGATGACCCGCCGTGCCGGCCGGCGTACTTCTACGAGGCGCAGCACGCGCGCGTGCTGCATCACCAGCAAGGCAGGGACTGGAGCTGGTCGACGACGCGCCCCGGCGCGGTGTGCGGCTACGCGCCGCGCGCGCGCATCCACCTGATGGGCGTGATCGCCGCCTACGCGAGCGTGATGAAGGCGCTCGGCGAGCCGCTCATCTTTCCCGGGGACGAGGCGACCTTCGACGCGCTCACCTTCGTCACCGACGTCGGGCTGCTAAACCGGGCGATGCTGTGGGCCTCGACCACGCCGCGCGCCGCCAATGAGGCCTTCAACGTCGGCAACGGCGACGCCTTCCGCTGGCGCCATCTTTGGCCGAGGATCGCCGCGATGTTCGACATGCCGGCGGGCGCGGTGAAGAAGATGCGCCTGGCGGAATTCATGGCCGACAAGGCGCCGCTGTGGGACGCGGTGGTGCGCCGCCACGGCCTGCGCGACGCCGAATTCTTCCGCCTCACGCCCTGGGCCTACGCCGACACGGTGTTCTCGAGGCACTGGGACAACGCCGTCAGCACGGTGAAGATCAACCAGTATGGCTTTACCGAGATGATCGACAGCGAGGCCATGATGCGGCGCGTGTTCGACGACTTCCGCGCGCGGCGGGTGATTCCCTGAGTTCGTAATGGGCGGTGATTTCGCGGCGCGCGGCGTGCTGCGGCGGCGGGCGGGCCGCATGCGCAATAATGCGCGTCGCGCGCGCCTTGGGCATACGCCGAGCGCGCGGCGCAGAGAGACCGCATGCACTATCCACATCTGTTCTCGCCCATCCGCGTCCGCAACCGCAGCCTGCGCAACCGCATCGCGCTGCCGGCGACGCTGACCAACTACGGCGCCGGGCACCGCGTGACGGCGCGCTGGATCGACTTCCTCGCCGCGCGCGCCCGCGGCGGCGCCGGGCTGATCGTGAGCGAGATCATCGCCGTCGATCCGGAGGCGCTGGCGCACGGCGCGATCGTCACGGGCTACGACGACGTCAATCTGGACGGCTTCCGGCGCGCCGCCGACGCGGTGCACGGCGCCGGCGCCTGCCTGGTCGGCCAGCTCTGGCACCCGGGGCGCCAGCAACTCTGGCATCCGACCCGCTCGCCCATGGGCGTGTCCGATCAGCCGGACCCGCTCAGCTGGACGGTGCCGCACGTCATGTCGGGCGCCGACATCGAGCGGCTGGTCGAGGCTTTCGCCGCGGCGGCCGCGCGGCTCGAGCGCTGCGGCTTCGGCGGCGTCGAGCTGCACGGCGCGCACGGCTATCTCATCACGCAGTTCCTTTCGCCGTGGTCGAACACGCGCAGCGACCGCTACGGCGGCTCGCTCGAGGCACGCCTGCGCTTCGTGGAAGAAATCGCGCGGGAGATCCGCAACCGCTGCGGGCCGGATTTCATCGTCGGCCTCAAGTTTCCGGCGGACGAGGGCGTCGACGGCGGCATCGGCCCGGACGAAGCCGAGCGCATCACGCGGCGGCTCGCCGCGCTGGGAACGCTGGATTACCTGGCCTACGGCCAGGGCAACTTCAGCCAGAGCCTTGAGAACCACGTCCCCGACATGTGCTTTCCGGAAGCGCCCTTCATCGACCTGCATCGGCGCATGCGCGACGCTGCCGGCGGCCTGCCGGTGATGGCGCTGGGGCGCATCGGCACGCCGGAGCTCGCCGACAAGGTCGTGCGCGAGGGCTACGGCGATCTGGTCGGTCTGTGCCGTGCGCTCGTCAGCGACGCCGACTTCGCGCTCAAGGCACAGAGCGGCCAGGCCGCGGACATCCGGCCCTGCATCTTCGACAACTGGTGCTGGGGCGAAGTGCATGCGGGCAGGCCGCTCGCCGAGTTCCACAACCCGCAGCTCGGCGCGCCGGACGAATCCGGCTGGCGGCCGGCGCGGGCGGCGCGCGCGCGAACCGTGGCGGTGGTCGGCGCCGGGCCCGCCGGCCTGGAAGCGGCGTGGGTCGCGGCGGCGCGCGGACACCGCGTCACGCTGTTCGGCGCCAGCGCGGACGTCGGCGGCAAGCTCGCGCTGGAGGCGCGGCTGCCGGGCCGCGCCGAGGTCGCCAAGGTGCCGGCCTGGCAGCGGCGTCGTGCTGAACAGTTCGGCGTGCGCTTCAGGCTCGGCGAGCGCGCCAGCGCCGAGACGATTCTCGCGCACGGCGCCGAGGTCGTGGTGCTCGCCACCGGCGCCGAGATGCGGCGCCCCGCGCTCGAGACGAGCGAAGGCCCGCTGCTCTCGATACGCGAGTACGCGCGCGAGGCGCCGCCCACGCGCGGCGGCACGGCGGTGCTCTACGACCACGACCACGGCGCCGCGACCTACGCCGCGGCCGAGGCGCTCGCGGCGGCGCATTCGCGCGTCGTGCTGATCACCCCGCGCACGCAGATCGCCCAGGCCGTCAACTACTGCAGCGCGATCGGCGTGCATCGCCGCCTGCGCCGTCTCGGCGTCGAGATCGTCACCGGGGCGCGCCCGCTGGCGTTCGCGCGCGGCAGGTTGCGCTACGAGGACGTCTTCAGCCGGCGCAGCGCCGAGCTGGACGAGGTCGCGCTGCTCGTCTACGCGACGCCGCGCTGCGTGCGCGACGAGCTCGCTGCGCCCCTCGCGCAGCTCGAGTGCCGTCTGATCGGCGACTGCATGGCCCCGCGCAACCTCATGATCGCGATCCACGAGGGCCAGGCGGTCGGCAACGCCCTGTAGGGCGTGCGCCGCAGGGCGGGCCCTGCGTTTAGAATGCGGCTCGCATGCTGAGCGCCGCCGACAACGAGCTGCTGGTGCGGTCCGACGCCGGCACCGCCATGGGCGAGTATCTGCGCCGCTTCTGGCAGCCGGTCGCGCTGTCGCGCGAGCTCGCCGAGCCCGACGGCCCGCCGGTCCGCCTCAAGGTGATGGGCGAGGCGCTGCTCGCCTTTCGCGACACGCAGGGCCGCGTCGGCCTGATCGAGCCGCGCTGCGCGCATCGCGGCGCGGACCTGTTCTTCGGGCGCAACGAGGACTGCGGCCTGCGCTGCGTCTACCACGGCTGGAAATACGACGTGAGCGGCAAGTGCGTCGACATGCCGAACGTTCCGCCGGGCGCCAAGTACCCGGAAACGATCGCCCTCAAGTCCTATCCGACGCGCGAGTTCGGCGACCTGGTGTGGGCCTACCTCGGGCCGCGCGAGCACATGCCGGCGCAGCTCCCGCAGCTGGAATTCGGCCTGCTGCCGCCCGAGCAGCGCTACGTGACGAAGCGGCTGCAGGAGTGCAACTGGGTGCATTCGATGGAAGGCGCGCTCGACACGGCGCACTTCTCCTTCCTGCACATGCCGGCGCCGAAGCAGTTTTCGAACGTCAACCCGACCGTCGCCGCGGACGAGAAGCGCCTGCGCTGGCTGCGCGAGGACCCGGCGCCGCAGTTCACGATCCTCGAGCATGACGTCGGCTTCGTCATCGGCGGCGCGCGCCGCGCCGACGACGACGCGCTCTACTGGCGCATCACGCAGTTCATGCTGCCGACGCATTCGGTCACGCCCTCGGCGATGCCGGGCGAGATCTACTACGGCTACAGCTGGGTGCCGATCAGCGACGAGTGCTGCTGGATCTACGTCTACGCCTGGCACCCGGAGCGCGCGATCACACCGGAGGAACGCGCGAAATTCGAGCGTGGCGGCTTCGGCCAGTTCGCCGAGCTCGGCCCCGGCTACCTGCCGCTCAGCAACCGCTCGAACGACTTCCGCATCGACCGCGCCGAGCAGCGCGAGCGCTCCTACACCGGCGTGCGCGGCGTGGCCGAGCAGGACGCGATGGTGCAGGCGAGCCAGGGCTGGATCGTCGATCGTCGGCACGAGCACCTGACGCCGACCGACATCGCCATCGTGCACTTCCGGCGCATGATGCTCGGCGGCGTGAAGGCCCTGGGCGAAGGCAGCGAACCGGCCGCCGCGCAGCGCCACGCCGAGTACCGCGTGCGCGGCGGCGGCTGCGTCGCGCCCGCGGCGTGGCCGTTCGAGCAGGTGATGCGCGAGCGCTTCGGCAGCGTCAGCGGCAAGGCGACGGGCTGAGGGCTGCCTACAGCGTCATGCCGCCGTCGACGCTGATCACCGCGCCGTTGATGTAGCTCGCCTCGTCCGAGGCGAGGAAGGCGAACACGTTGGCGATCTCCTCGGGCGTGCCGAGGCGTCCGCAGGGCACCTTCGCCGCCATCTCGTCGAGCACCTTGTCCGGCATCTGCTTGAGGATCGGCGTGGCGACGAAGCCGGGGCACACGGCGTTGGCGCGAATGCCCTTGCGGCCGAGCTCCTTGGCCCAGGTCTTGGTCATGCCGATCACCGCGAACTTGCTCGCCGCGTAGTTGGTCTGGCCGAAGTTGCCGTACAGGCCGACGATCGAGGAGGTGGTGAGGATGACGCCCGATTCCTGCGCCAGCATGACGTCGACCACCGCGCGCGTGCAGTTGTAGACGCCCTTCAGGTTGATGTCGATCACCTTGTCGAACTGCTCGTCGGTCATCTTCTTCAGCTGCGCGTCCATGACGATGCCGGCGTTGTTGACGACGCAGTCGATGCGCCCCCACTGCGCCATCACCGCCTCGACCATGGCGGCGATACTCGCCTTGTCGGTGACGTCGACGCGGTAGCCGGCGGCCTCGCCGCCGGCGGCGCCGATCGCGGCCAGCGTTTCCTCGATCAGCTGCGGGTTGATGTCGCACACCGCGACGCGCGCGCCTTCGGCGGCGAATTTCAGCGCGGTGGCGTGTCCGATGCCGCGTGCGCCGCCGGTGATGGCGGCGACCTTGCCTTTGAGTTTCATGGCTGCCCGATGCTTCCGAATGCGTCGCGATCCGACGCTTGCATCATGCGGCGCGCGGCGCCCGCCGCCTTGACGTGGATCAGCGGCCGAAGACCCTTGGTGTCGCGCGGTTGTCAGAATCTGATCGGGCCGGGAACGATGTCGGCTGCGCGCCGCCGGTAGCCGCGCCGGCGCGACGGTGCTAGCCTGCGCGCAACGCCCCTCGCAGGCCGAAAGCCATGGCAGATTCCCCGGCAGCTGAGCGTCCCAGAGCGAAGGACCTGCGCGAGTACATCGCGCAGCTCGCGCGCGACAGCCTCGCCGGCTGCACCGCCTGCGGCAAGTGCTTCGAGGCCTGCCCGATGCCGGGCTACTCCAAGTCGCTCGCCGCGCAGGCGGGGCCGGCGATCGTCGAGGGCGTGCTGCAGCTGCTGCGCGGCGCGCGCGGCGCCGAGGCGGCGCTCGAGTGGATCGACCTGTGCACCTACTCGGCGCGCTGCGTGCCGGCCTGTCCGGAGGGCGTCAACCCGATGCTCATGCTGCGCGTCGCGCGCATGAAGGCGGTCGGCGCGCTCGGCGACGCGCCGCAGCTCGCGCGCGCCGAGGACAGGGCGTTCTTCCGCCGCGTGCACGCGTTTTCCGCGCTGCAGCTCGAGGACGAGGAGGTCGCGTCGTGGCAGCGCTGACCTTCTGGTACGGCTGCAACGTCGTGCGCCACGCCGACATCATTCACGCCGCGATCGCGCTGCTCGAGGCCGTCGGCGTCGACGTGCGCCCCGCGGGCGGCCCGGCCTACTGCTGCGGCACCACCAAGGACGCCAACCTGCGCGCCGCCGAAGGCATGGCGACGCGCACGGTGGAGAAGTTCAACGCGCTGGGCCGCGACGTCGTCACCTGGTGCCCGTCCTGCCATCGCCACATGGGCGACTTCGTCGAGCACTACACGCAGCCGCAGTTCGCGGTGTCGCACATCACCGAGGTGCTGTACGCCAATCGCGAGCGCCTCGCGGCGAAGCTGGTGCATCCCGTGCCGCGCAGGGTGCTGCTGCACCGGCACGTCGGCTTTCGCGAGGTCGAGGTGAACCGGCTGGTGGCCGAGCTGCTGCGCCTGGTGCCCGGGCTCGAAGTGCTGGACAGCGCGGTCGAGGTGCCGGCGCACATGTGTTCCGAGCTCGCGCGCCTGCCGGCGGTGCTCTCCGAGGTGATGGCGCGCACCGTGCTTGAAGCGCGCGCCGCGGGCGCCGAGGACCTGGTCACCGTGTTCCACTCCTGCCAGCGCCTGTGGTGCGGCCTGGCGGCCGAGGCGCCGCTCGGCGTGGTGAACTACGTCAACCTGCTGGCGCGCGCGCTGGGCGTCGAGCGCGCCGACGAGTACACGCAGTGGAAGCTCGCGGCGAGCGACGAGGAGGCGATCGCCATGATCGGCGCGCAGCGCCTGCAGCGCGTCGATGCCGAGGTCTTCCGCCGCGAGGTGCTGCCCGAGATCCGGCGGCGGCCGCCGCGCAGGGGTCAGACCCCTTAGAAAAGTCCTTTCAGATCAGGCCGAGCTCGGTGGCTTAGTTCAGCTTGCTCGCGAACCACATGTAGCCGTCGAAGCGGTCGCCATCCAGAAAGACGAACAGATACCGGCGCCGGTCTTCCATTTTGCCGGAGCTTGGATCGACGCTGCCTTGACCAAAGTAATAGGTCCAGACCGTCCGGTCAGACTCGTGAAAGGGCATCAGCGCCCGGCCTTTTCCGTAGGGTTCGCCGAGTGCGCGTTTCACGTCGGCCTGCGTCGACACGCCGGTCTGCAACGACTGCTCGATCAGACCGGGATCGAAGGCGCGGCCCATCTCGAATCGTACCGAACCGCAGCCGCCGAGTGCGGTTGCGCCGAAAAGTAGAGCCAGCAGCCAAACGGCCGTTCCACAGCGGCACGCGTTTGCGCTCATCCGCATCGGATCCTCCATCATTCTTCCCTGGTCAGGCCAAAGACGGCGCCGGAGGCCATCCACATATGGCCGTGGTAGGCCCCGGTTTTCTGGTCGACAAACAGCATCAGCATTCGCATGCGGGCCGTTGCGCCTTCGAGTTCCATGCTTTCATAGAGCCAGGTTTCCTTGAGATCGAAGCTCCGCGAGCGTGCCGCACCGCGGCCCTGCGGCTCACCGAGCACGGCGCGGATGTCTTTCGAAGTGGAAATGCCCGGGGTCAGCTCGGAAAGCCGATCAAACCGCGGCGTCTTGCCGAGATTCAACGTGGAAGGCGCGCAGCCGCCGAGCAGCAGAATCCCCATGCAGCCGATCAGCAAGCCGCGCGACAGCCCGCGCGCCGATCGCGCCGCCAGAGCGCCTGCTTCATTGCCTGAATTCGGCTGGACCGACGTTGCTCGTCCAAACGTAGCCATAAAACACCTCGCCCTTGAAGAACACGCCCAGGATCTGCTGGCGCATGTTGATCCGCGCGACGTCCTGGTCGGATGTGCCCGCCGTCAACTCGATGTCCTCGTAGTACCAGATCTTGTAGGCATCGAGCGTGTTGCGCCGATCGCCGAAACCCGGCAGCAGTGCGCCGCCGGTGCCATTGGGCACGCCGAGAATTCTGCGCACGTCGGCTTTGGTCGAAGCGCCACGCTTGAGCTGCTTTTCGATCTCGCCCACTTTCGGGAATACTCCGGTGCCCGCGGCCGCTTGAGCGATGACAAGACCGCTCCATAGACCGAGCGCCAGGGCGAACGCCAGGGCGGCGACCCAGCGTGCACCGCTTCTCCAATGTTTCATCGTCCAATCCTCCCGCCCGCGCCTCCTGCGGATCTAGTTGCGGTCCGCATCCGATCCGCCGACCGCCCAGCGGCGGAGTTGCCCAACTACGTGGTCGACCGCGTCCGGAACGATGTGGGTGTCAGCGCCGATGGTGTAAAGACCGCCGCCGGCAACCGTTGCGTTCGCGCGCGCGATGATCAGGACCTCGCCGGTTGCGTTGTCCGAGAGCATCGCCGACACCATGCCGACGGTCGCGCCCCAGCCCGGCATCACCCAGCGTTTCACCGCGCTGCCTTCGACGAAGCCGATCACCTCGCAGGCGAGCCGATAGCGGGCGTCGCTTGCGACTGCGAATTCGACGCTTGCCTGGAGTTTGTCCTGGAAGGCCCTTGTTGCCTGGGCGCCGAGCTCGCGCTGTGGCGTTTCGGTACGGTCGATGCAGGGTTCGACCTGCACGGCGATTGGCCGCGGCGGCGCCGGATGCGATTCGCCGACCGCGCTCGTGCCCGTTGTCTCGCATGCGGCAAGCAACGCAATCACCCCGACGGCCACTGCCGTCCGTCGGAAGACGCTTGCGCGCACACCCATCTAAACCAACCTGCGAGCCCTGGACCCCGCTCAATCCAGCTGCCCATCAATACTAAGTTCAGGCTTGAGGGCGCGTCGTGATCCACGTCAAACCGCGATACTGCGGCGGGGCAGCCTCGGTTGCACTCGCCGCAGCATGCGATTGCGTCGAAAGCCGCACACCCATGCGGCTGAGCAGGCAAAAAACCCGAGGTGCGCGCGGCTTCAGATCAGGCCGAGCTCGGTGGCCTTGATCTGCCGCGCCAGGTACTTCGAGTAGATGCGGCACTGGGAGAACGCGCCGGCCGTGAACCACAGGTTCGGCTGGCCGCTGCGGCACCACATGTTGCGCAGCTCCTGCGTGCGCTCGTCGAAGCCCCAGACCGGCCCGACGCGCTGCGCCACCGCGTCGCCGAACAGCGTGGCGACCAGGTGCTCCTGCCCCTCGTAGCCGGTGGCGAGCACGATGAGCTCGGCTTTCAGCCTGCGGCCGTCCATCATGCGCGCACCGTCGGCCAGGAAAGTCTCGATGTCGTGGTACTGCACGATGCCGATCTCGCCGCCCGCGACGAGCTCCGAGCAGCCGACGTTGAAGTAGTAGCCGCCGCCGCGCGTGCGGTAAAGCAGCGGCCAGCCGGTGCCCTCGTCGCCGAAGGAAAGGCGAAAGCCCGCCTTGTCCAGCGCCTCGAGCAGCGCCCGGTCGTATGCCTTCGCCTTGTCGGTGAGCAGCCGGTGCGCCACCTTGGTCAGCGGCAGCGGCATCGAGGCGTTGATCAGGTCGCGGTCCTCGAGCGACGGGCCCTCGCCGAGGTAGACGCCGTCGTAGATCTGCGCGCTCGGCTCGACGTTGACCACCAGCGTCGGGCTGCGCTGCACCATGGTGACGCGCGCGCCGTAGCCATGCAGGTCCTGCGCGATGTCGTGCGCGCTGGTGCCGGTGCCGAGCACCAGCACCGGCTTGCCGCGCCAGGCGGCGCCGTCGCCGAACGCGCTCGAGTGCAGCAGCGTGCCCTTGAACAGCTCGAGCGTCGGGATCGTCGGCATGTGCGGCGTGCCGCTCACGCTGGTGGCCATGACGATGTGCTTCGGCCGCAGCGCGCGCGCCCGGCCGTCGGCGCGCTTGAGGTGCGCCGTCCAGCGCCCGGCGCCGGCGTCGAAGCGCGCGCCCTCGAACGCGGTCCCGGTCCAGAAGGCGACGTCCATGCACTCGGCGTAGGTCTCGAGCCAGTTGGCGATCTGGTCCTTGGACAGGTAGGCCGGGAAGGTCGGCGGGAACGGCAGGTAGGGCAGGTGGTTGCTGTGCACCTGGTTGTGCAGCTTGAGCGCGCGGTAGCGCAGGCGCCAGTTGTCGCCGATGCGCTGCATGCGGTCGACGATCAGCGCGTCGACGTCGAGCTGGCCGAGACGCGCGGCGAGCGTGAGGCCGGCGTGGCCGCCGCCGACGATCAGCACCGTCGGATCGCGCTCGGCGTAGTCCTGCGCCGCGCGGCGCCGGTCGAGCCAGTTCGGGCCGTGGAAATCGCGCGCAGCGCCGCCTCCTCGTGATCGCGCAGCTCGTCGAGCGCGGTGAGCAGCGACCAGGCCAGCGCTGCGGCGCGCGCTTTCGCCTTGCCGTCGCGCCGCAGGCGCAGCAGCGCTTCGCCGCGCCCGACCTTCGTTTCGAAGCGCAGGAACGCCTCGATGCAGGGTGTGCCGGCGCGCTCGACCAGGCGCGGCGCGCAGCGCGCGGGGTC
>JBFFEY010000081.1:0-12169 GCA_041558415.1 Burkholderiales bacterium
ATGGCTTCGATCATCGTGCTCGGCGGCGCCGGCTATATCGGATCCCACGCGGCGAAAGCGCTGTCGCGCGCCGGACACGCGGTTACCGTGTTCGACAACCTGTCGACCGGCCACCGCGCCGCGCTGCGCTTCGGGCGCTTCGTCGAAGGCGACCTGCGCCGCCGGCAGGACCTTGACGCGCTGTTCCGCCTGGAAAAGTTCGATGCGGCGATGCATTTCGCCGCCTGCTGCTACGTGGGCGAATCGGTCGAGCAGCCGGCCAAGTACTACGAGAACAACGTCGTTGGCACGCTCAACCTGCTCGAGGCCATGCGCGCGGCTGGTGTCGCGCGGCTGGTGTTCTCCTCGACCTGTGCGACCTACGGCAACCCGCTGCGCTTGCCGCTCGAGGACTCGCATCCGCAGCAGCCGGTCAATCCCTACGGCATGACCAAACTCTTGGCGGAGCGGGCGATGGCGGACTACGGTCAGGCGTATGGCCTGCAGACTGTCGCGCTGCGCTACTTCAATGCCGCGGGCTGCGATCCTGAGGGTGAGCTGGGCGAGCTGCGCGAACTTGTGACTCATCTCATTCCCCTCGTGCTGCGCGAAGCGCTGCGCGTGCGCGCGGGCGGAAACCCCGCTGACACCGGATTGCGGGTAAACGGGACGGACTACGACACGCCGGACGGCACCTGCCTGCGCGACTACGTGCACGTGTCGGATCTGTGCGAGGCGCACCTGCTTGCGCTGCAGCGGCTGATGGACGGGCGCGCGGCGGCATTCGAAGCGTTCAACCTCGGCAACCAGCGCGGCATTTCGGTGAAGGAAGTGATCACGGTTTGCCGTGACGTCACCGGCATCGATATCCGCTACGTGGTGGGGGGTCGCCGTCCGGGCGATCCGCCGGCGCTGGTGGCCGATTCGCGCCGGGCGCGGGAAGTGCTCGGCTGGACGCCGCGCCACGAGCATCTGACCGATATCGTGCGCACCGCCTGGAACTGGTTTGCCGCCAGGGCACCGGCTTGATCGTTCTCGGCATCAACGCCTATCACGCGGACGCATCGGCCTGCCTGCTGCGCGACGGCGTGCTGGTGGCGGCAGCGGAGGAGGAGCGCTTCCGGCGGCTCAAGCATTGGGCCGGGTTTCCGGCGGAGGCGATCCGCTGGTGCCTGCGCGATGCGGGTGTCGGGCTGAACGACGTCTCGCAGGTCGCAGTCAACCAGGATGCGCGCGCCAATCTCGGCCGCAAGCTGGCCTACCTGCTGCGGCGCCGGCCGGACCCGTCGTTGGTGCTCGAGCGCATCCGCAACAAACGCAAGCGTGAGGGTGTCGACGCGCTCCTTGAGCGGGCCATGTCTCAGCCCTTCAACGGCGAGGTGCATTTCATAGAGCATCACCGCGCGCACCTCGCCTCGGCCTTTCTCGCCTCGCCCTTCGACGAAGCGGCTGCGGTGTCGGTGGACGGTTTCGGTGACTTTGCCAGCGCGGCCTGGGGCCTGGGGCGCGGCGGCTCGGTCGCGGTCGACGAGAAGATCTACTTTCCGCATTCGCTCGGCATCTTCTTCCAGGCGCTCACCCAGTACCTCGGCTTCCCGCATTACGGCGACGAATACAAGGTCATGGGCCTGGCGCCCTACGGCGGGGCGCGCTTCATGTCCGAGATGCGCCGGATCCTGCGCGTCGACGCCGCTGGCGGCTTCGAGCTGGATCTGCGGTTTTTTCGTCACGCGCGCGAAAGGATCGATTACCAGTGGGCGTCGGGCGAGCCGACGGTCGGCACCCTGTACACCCCGGCGCTCGAGGCGCTGCTCGGGCCGGCGCGCGCGCCGCAGGAGGAAATCACCGAGCGCCATCGCGACATCGCCTGCTCGGCGCAGGCGATGTACGAAGAGGCGTTTTACGGGCTGCTCGATGCGGTGCAGCGGCGCTACGGCGTGGAGAACCTTGCGCTCGCCGGCGGCTGCGCGATGAACTCGGTGGCCAACGGCAAGGTCTATGCGCGCACGCGCTTCAAGAAGCTCTATGTGCAGGCGGCGGCGGGCGATGCCGGCGGCGCGCTCGGCGCGGCGATGACGGTCTGGAGCGAGTTGAGCGGTGCACGGCGCGCCTCGACGATGGACCATGCCTACTGGGGGCCCGCGTTTTCGGCGTCCGAGGTTGCGGCGGCGATCGCGGCACAGCGTCAGGCAATCGATGCGCAGGGCTGCACGCTGTCGACCGTCGAAAACGAGGCCGAGCTGTGCGCGCAGGCGGCGCAGGCCGTTGCCGAGGGTGCCGTGCTGGGCTGGTTTCAGGGCCGCATGGAGTGGGGGCCCCGCGCGCTCGGCAATCGCTCGATCATCTGCGATCCGCGGCGCGCCGACATGCAGGCGCTGCTGAACGCCAAGATCAAGCGGCGCGAGTCGTTCCGGCCGTTCGCGCCGTCGATCCTGCGCGAGGCGGTGCCGGCGTGGTTCGAGACCGACGACGACGTGCCGTTCATGACGCAGGTGCTGGCCATACGGCCCGAGAAGCGCGCGCTGATTCCCGCGGTGACGCACGTCGACGGCTCGGGCCGGCTGCAGACGGTGACGCGCGCGTCGAACCCGCGCTACTACGCGCTCATCGACGCGTTCCGCGCGCGCACCGGGGTGCCGATGGTGCTGAACACCTCCTTCAACGAGAACGAGCCGGTGGTCTGCCGCCCTGAGGAGGCGCTCGATTGCTTCCTGCGCACCGGGATGGACATGCTCGTGATGGGCGAGCACGTGGTTTGCCGGCCCTGGCGCGGAGCCGCTTAACAGCGCGATCGGTGTCACGCCGCGCGCCTGGCCGTGGGCTTCGCTGCGACCAAGTTCTCGCAAAATTAGCGAGATGACGCGATAAACTCCAACGCTTTGTCGCTTTTCGGGCGGGCCCTCGGGCGAGCGCAGGAAATACTCGGACAGCCGTCGAACGATGAGATCACTTGCGCCCCTGAAATGGCTGGCGTGGCTGCTCGTACCGGCGGTCGCGTACGCACAGCCGGTGCCCCCGCAGAGCACCGAGGGCGAGCCGGGCTCTGCAGCCGGCGGCATCCGCGTCGGCGCGCTGAAGGCCTATCCCGGCATCGACCTGTCGATCGGCCACGACGACAACTTGACGCTCCGCTCGACCAACCTGGCCTCGTCTCCGGTAGTCATCATTGCGCCCTACGTCGTGCTCGAAGGCCGCAGCGGCCCGCATGTCTTCGACTTCCGCTACCGCGGCGTGACTGCGCGCTACAGCGACAGCCCGGACGACGACTACAACAACAACGCCTTTCAGGCCAACGGGCGGCTGCAGTTCGGCGTGCGTAACGACGTCACGCTGCGTTTCGACCTGAAATACGGCTCGGATCCGCGCGGCTCGACTGACCGGACGATCACCGATGCGCCCGATCGCTACCGCGATATGGCGCTCTTTGGCCGCTACGGCTACGGCGCGCGCGGCGCCAAGGGGCGGCTCGAGTTCGATGCCGAATACGGGCAGCGGCGCTATACGAACAATCCGCTGGCGGCCGCAGGGTCTGATGTCGACCGAACCGGGTTCGGCGCGGCGTTCTTCTGGCGCGTGCAGCCCAAGACGCGCCTGCTGCTCGAGGGGCGCTACCGCGACTACGACTACGTCGATCCGGCGAATACGCTGGACAGCGACGAGCAGGTGCTCTACGTCGGCGCGCAGTGGGACGCGACGGCGAAGACCAGCGGCTTCGCGAAGTACGGCCGCAGCTGGAAGAACTTTTCGTCCGCCGCGCAGCAAGACGGCTCAACCAGCAGCTGGGACGTCGGCATCCGCTGGAGTCCCCGCACTTTCTCGGTTTTCGACCTCAGTGCGCTGCAGCGCTTCGACGAGTCCACGGGGGTGGGCGATGCGATCGTCGAGCGCCGCACCGGGATCGCCTGGACCCACGCCTGGAACAGCCGGCTGAGTCATACCCTGTCGTATGCCCATATCCGCAGCAAATACCTCGGCGGCGGCTCCGATCGCAGGGACGATACCGACGCGATGGGGGTCAAGCTGCAGTACCAGTTCCGGCGCTGGCTGCGATTCGGCGCCGAGTACACCCATACCGAGCGCGATTCGAACGATCCGGAGTACAGCTACAGGCGGAATGTGATCTTTTTCACGGTCAATGCGTCCCTCTGACCCGGGACAAACCCCCTAAGAATCCTTAACTTAATAGGGGTTCCTGCCCGGGCCCACAGGCGCTATACTCTTTGTTTATGTATTTAGCAAGGGATTTGGCGCAGCTACATGTTTTTAAAATGTTTCTGGTCGCGTTGGTGGCTCGGCTTGGGGCTGCTGTTTTGCCTCGTCGTGTCACCGTCGTTCGCGCAGACCAGCGACCCGTCGATCTCGAACTATCGGCTCGGCTCGGGGGACGTCATCACGGTCCAGGTTCTCGGCGAGGACGAGCTGACGCGCCAGGGGATCCGGCTAAGCGATGCCGCCACGATTTCCTACCCGATCCTCGGCGAGATCCGCCTTGCAGGCAAGACGGTCGGCGAGCTCGAGCGCATCATCACCGAGGGCTTGCGCGGGCGCTACCTGGTCAACCCGCAAGTTACGGTAACAATTAACGAATATAGGAAATTTTTCATTAACGGACAGGTCGGACAACCGGGAGGATATCCCTATTTTCCGGGCCTGTCGGTCCTCAAGGCGATCACGATCGCCGGGGGGTTCAGAGAACGTGCGGCACAGGACAAGATTTTCATCGTGCGCGAGTCGGATGCTGAGCAAAAGCGTGTCCCGGCAGACCTCAAGACGCAGGTCTTTCCGGGCGACGTGATTACGGTCGAAGAAAGCTTTTTCTGAGGCGGGAGACGATCAGCTTGAACACAGTAAACGAGCGCGAGCTCATGGGGTTGATAAACCCGAGAGCCGAGGAATCCGAAGAGACGCTCGACCTCGTGCGTTACTGGCGTGCGATCAATCGCAACAAGTGGCGCATCCTGGCGCTGGTTGCGGCGGTCGCCATCGTCGCGGCGCTCAAGGTGCAGAGCCTGCCGCCGGTCTACCGCGCGACCGCCACGATTCTGGTCGAGTTCGGCAAGTCCCAGGTCACCTCGATTCAGGACCTCTACAGCTGGTCGATGACGTCGTCCTACGAGCATCTGCAGACCCAGGCCGGGATCCTGCAGTCGCACGAGCTCGCGCGGCGGCTGGTGCGCAAGCTCGGTCTGGTGAAGGACGCGGGCGCGGTGCAGTCGGCGCCTCTGGCTGCACCGTGGTACGCAAAGCTGCTGCCCGACGGTTTCGTGAGCCATACGCGGGTCATCCCGCCCACTGCCGACGAGCGCGAGCGCAGCGCCGCAGCGGCGATCCAGGGGGCGCTCAGCGTCAAGCCGGTGCGCAACAGCCAGCTGCTGGAGGTCGGCTTCGAGTCGAACGACCCGAAGATGGCCGCGCTGATTCCCAACGCGATCGCGGAGCTGTACATCTCGGCCGACATGGAGGCGCGCATCAAGGCCCGCGAGCGGGCCATGGCCTTCCTCGCGCAGCAATCCGATGAGTTGCGCGATAAGGTCGTCGCCTCGGAGAAGGCGCTGCAGGATTTCCGCGACCGCGAGCAGATTCTCAATGTCAAAGGCGTTTCGCTCGCCGGCGCGAGCCGACAGCTCGAGGACCTGACGGCCTCGCTCATCGAGGCGCGCCGCGTGCGCGCGGATGCCGAGTCGGCGCTCAACCAGGTGAGAGCCGCGCAAAGGGGGGGCAAGGGATCGATCGAAACGCTGCCCGCGGTGTTGCGCCATCCTCTGATCCAGCGGGCGAGGGAACTTGAGGCCGAGTCCGAGCGCGTGGTGGCGAATGCTTCGAAGCGTTACGGCAGCGAGCACCCGCGCATGATCGCGGCGCAGTCCGGGCTGCGTGCGGCGCAGGAGAACCTGGGTCGCCAGCTCGGCATCGTCGTCGGGAGCCTCGAAAAGGAATTCGATGTCGCCAGGCAAAACGAGGCGGCGATCGCGCGCACCCTGGAGCGCGCCAAGACCGATATCCAGAGCTTCAATCGCAAGGAGTTCCAGCTCACGTCGCTCGAGCGCGAGGTTGCCGCCAACCGCCAGCTTTACGAGCAGTTCATGCAGCGGTCCAAGGAAACGAAGGTCTCCGACGAATTGCAGAACATGGTGGCGCGGGTGATCGACCCGGCGGTCGTGCCGATGGCGCCGTCGGGACCCGACAAACGCCGCATCATCCTGGTCTCGGTGCTGGCGGCGCTGTTGATCGCGGTTGCGCTGGCCGTGTTCCTCGAACGCCTGGACAACAGGGTGAAGACGAGTCACGACGTCGAAGCGAGGCTGGAGGTGCCCGCGGTCGGCGTCGTGCAGAAGACCAAGCTCAAGCCTGATCAGCGGATCGAACGCATCTTCTTGGAGGATCCGTCCTCCGCCTTCTCCGAGTCGATTCGCACCATCCGTAGCGGTGTGCTGCTCTCGGGGCTCGACAGCCCGCAGAAGACGGTGCTGGTCACCTCCTCGGTCGCGGCGGAGGGCAAGACGACGGTTGCCACGAACCTCGCCTTCGCGCTCTCCCACGTCAAGAAGACGCTGTTGATCGACGCCGACATGCGTCGTCCGCAGATCGGCAAGGTGCTGGGCGCACAGGACGGCCATTTCGGTCTGTCGAGCTTGGTCGCGGGCGAGGTGACGCCGGAAAGAAGCTTCTTTGCGGTCGAAGGCTCCGAGCTTTGCGTGCTGCCCTCGGGCCGGGTGCCGGTGAATCCGCAGGAGCTGCTCTCGTCGCATCGCTTTGTCGATGCGCTCGAGCAGCTGAAGCGGCTGTTCCAGGTGATCGTGATCGACAGCGCACCGGTGCAGATGGTGAGCGATGCGCTCGTGCTCTCGCGGCTCGCGACGGGCGTGCTGTACGTCGTCAAGGCGGACGACACGCCCTACCCGGTGGCGCGCCAGGGCCTCAAGCGCCTGCGGCGCGTCGACGCGCCGATCCTTGGTGCCGTACTGAACCAGCTCGACGTGGCGAAGGCCGACCGGTACTACGGCGAGTACAGCGGCTACGGCGGCCGCTACCAGAGCAAGTACGGTTACGTCAAAGGCTGACGGCGTCGATGGGGTCAGACCCCTGTGAATGAGCCAGACGGTCTGAGGGTCGGCGCGCGCGACTTATCCACAGGGGTCTGACCCCGAACCATGTACGACCTGCACTGCCACCTCCTGCCTGGCATCGACGACGGGCCGGGGACGCTGGCAGAGGGGCTGGCGATGGCGCGCCTTGCCGTCGGCGAGGGCATTCAGAAGGCGATCGTCACGCCTCACCTGCACGTCGGGCGCTGGGATAACGATCGCGTGGTCATCGAAGCCGCGGTCGCCGCCTACCGTGCCGCGCTTGCCGACGCCGGCATCGCCCTGCAGATCGGCTTCGCGGCCGAAGTGCGCTGCGACTACGACATCCTGCCGCTGATCGAGGAGGGCCGCGTACCGTTTCTCGGCTCGCTCGATGGCGAGCGGGTATTGCTGCTCGAGCTGCCGCACAGCCATGTTCCGCTGGGCAGCGACAAGCTGGTCGCATGGATGAGGTCGCGCGGAATCCGGCCGATGCTCGCGCACCCCGAGCGCAACAAAGACGTGCTGCGCGATCTGCGGAGGCTCGAGCCGTTTGTGGACGCGGGCTGTCTGCTGCAGCTGACCGCCGATGCGGTCGCGGGCGGTTTCGGGGCGGAGGCGAGGCAGCGCGCGCACGAGATCCTCGCGCGTGGCTGGGCGACGGTGATGGCATCGGACGCCCATGACCGCAAGGCGCGCCCGCCACGGCTGCGGGAAGGCGTCGCGGCGGCTGCCAAGATCGTCGGCGAGGTCGCCGCGCGGGCGCTGGTCGACGACACTCCGCGCCGCATCGTCGAGCGCGCATGACGCGCCCCGTCGGCCGGACGGCGTTCGGTTTGTTTCTATTCCTCGTCGTCTGGGCACCGATCCCGCTCGGCAGCAACCGGCCGTGGGCGTGGGCGCTGCTCCAGATCGGTATTTTCGCGACGGCGCTGCTCTGGCTTGCGGCCCATCTGCGGCGTGAGGCGGAAGTCCCGCTCACCGCGCGCGCGGCCTGGCCGGCGTTGCTGCTGTTCGTGCTGTGGCTGCTCTGGACCGGTCTGCAGTGGGTCCCGCTGCCGCTGGGTTGGCTGCGGGCGCTTTCGCCCGACGCGGCGGCGCTGCATGCGCTCGGTGGCGCGGACAGCGGACACTTCGCGACGCTCTCCATTGAGCCGCACGCGACGAAAGTGTTCTGGCTGAAGAGCTGCGCCTGGGCGCTCGCCTTTGTTTTGACGCTGCTGCTCGTCAATTCGCGCAAGCGCCTGTGGTGGATCGGCGGGGCGTTCGTTGCCAGCGGCCTCGTGCAGGCGGTCTTCGGTGCGCTGATGCATCTCGGTGGCGAGAATGTGCTTGTCATGGATACGCTCGTCGCGCATGCGAGCCAGGCGAGCGGCTTCTACGTGAACCGCAACCATCTCGCCGGGCTGCTCGAGATGACCCTCGCCGTAGGCATCGGCCTGATGATCGCGCAGCTCGATGACCGCCCGAGTCGCGGCTGGAAGCAGATGGCAATAGATTTCCTGCAGGCGATTCTGACCTACAAGGCGGCGCTGCGCGTCCTGCTGGTCGTGATGGTGGTCGCGCTGGTGATGACCCGCTCGCGCATGGGCAACACCGCGTTCTTCGTCAGCCTGCTGGTCGCCGGCACGATCGCGCTCATCCTGTCGCGCCGCGCCACGCGTAGCACCGTCATCCTCATTGCCAGCCTGATCGTCATCGACATCTTCATCATCGGTGCCTGGTTCGGCGTTGAGAAGACGGTTCAGCGGATCGAGGAGACCACCTCGCAGGACGTAAAGGAGCGCGTCGATCCGGCGATCTACGCATTCAGTATGCTGCGCGACTACCCGGTTTTCGGAACCGGCGGCGGAACGTTCTACAACGCTTACCCCCGGTACCGAGGCGCGGACATCCATCCCTACTACGACCACGTGCACAACGACTACATGCAGCTCGCCACAGAGACGGGGGTTGTCGGACTGTTGCTGCTGGGTGCCATCGTGCTGCTGTCGTTCTTTGCCGCAGTGCTGGCGCTGTCACGGCGGCGCGATCCGCTCGCACGCGGCGTGGCCTTCGGCGTGGTGATGGGCGTCACCGCACTGGCAATTCACAGTACCGTCGATTTCAACCTGCAGATTCCGGCGAACGCGTTCGTCTTCAGCGTGCTGCTCGCGCTCGGCTGGCTCGCGCTGTTTCTCGACCGGCACGATAGGGGTCAGACCCCTGTGGCTAAGTCGCCCGGCCGTTAGGTACGCGAGTCTCTAAGCGGACTTATCCACAGGGGTCTGACCCCCAAGCACGCCGCGCCGGATCTGGTCGAGCTCCATCGACTCGAACAGCGCTTTGAAGTTGCCCTCGCCAAAACCCTCGTCGCCCTTGCGCTGGATGATTTCGAAGAAGATCGGGCCGATGACGGTCTTGGTGAAGATTTGCAGCAGCAGGCCGCCTTTCGGGCCGCCGTCGATGAGGATGGCGCGTTTCCGCAGCTGGCCGAGCGGCTCGCCGTGGTTCGGCAGGCGCTTGTCGACCAGCTCGTAGTAGGTGTCGGGCGTGTCGAGCAGCACGACGCCCTGCGCGCGCAAAGCATCCACGGTGCGGTAGATGTCGCTGGTATGCAGGGCAATGTGCTGGATGCCTTCGCCGTGGTAGGCGTCGAGGTACTCCTGGATCTGGCTCTTGTCGTCGGAGGACTCGTTTATCGGAATGCGGATCTTGCCGCAGGGACTCGTCATCGCTTTCGACTTCAGGCCGGTGAGCTTGCCTTCGATGTCGAAGTAGCGGATCTCGCGGAAGCTGAACAGCCGCTCGTAGAACTCGGCCCACTCGGCCATGCGGCCGCGGTGCACGTTGTGCGTCAGATGGTCGACGTAGGTCAGTCCGGCGCCGGCCGGGGCGGCAGTCGTGCCGCGCCAGAAATCCTCGAAGCCGGACAGCGGCTTGAAGTCGACGTCGTAGATCGTGTGGCCGTAGTCGTTCTCCGGGTAGCGGTCGACGAGGTAGATGAGCGAATCGCCGATGCCCTTGATCGCGGGGATGCTCAGCTCGCCGGGGCCGACCTGCGATTCGATGCCCCAGGCGCCCGCCTCGACGAGCTTTTCGTAGGCGCTCTTCGCGTCCTTGACACGGAACGCGATCGCACACACGCTCGGCCCGTGGCGGCGGGCGAAGTTCTGCGCAAAGGAGCGCGGCTCGGCGTTGATGATGAAGTTGACGTCGCCCTGCTTGTAGAGCGTGACGTCCTTGTGCCGATGGCGCGCCACCGCGCTGAAGCCCATGGTTTCGAACAGCGCGCCGAGCGCCCTGGGGTCGGGCGCGGCGTACTCGACGAACTCGAATCCATCGGTTCGAATCGGGTTGTCCCACAGATCCATCGCAACCTCCGTCAGGCTCAGGCCCCTGTGGATAACTCCCCCGCGTTTCCCTACGGGCCATCGCGCAGCGCCTGCCCACTGCCGATCGCCGAGCGAATGTTAGCAATCATCGGCGTGGCGAGGGCCTGATCGACCAGATCACGATAGGCGGCCTGGCGTGCTGCGGCGCTGCGTCCGAGCGCGGCGTACGTTCCGTGCGCGTGGATGATCGGATCCTCGAGGCCATCGGCGTTCGCACGGTAGCTCGACCAGGGATAGTCACCGGGGCGGCGTGCGAGGCCGGCGCGCACGGGGTTGAGTTCGATGTAGCGATAGCAGGCGAGCACGTAACGCATCGCGTATACGACGTTGGAGCGGTAGCGTCCCTCCCAAAGCGTCCCGGTTCTTGCGTGCACGCGGTTCACATGCTGGGTATGGCGCTGGTTGACCAGTTTCATGAAACGGGCGCAGGCGGCCTCGTCGGCGGGCGTCACGAGCAAGTGCACGTGGTTGGTCATGAGGCAGTAGGCATGGACGCGGCAGTGCTCGGCCAGCGATGCCTGAAGCAGGAAATGCAGATAACGCATGAAATCGCTCGTTTCGTAGAAGCACCTGCTACGATTCACGCCGCGCTGCACAACGTGCAACGGAACGCCCGGCGCGACGAGGCGATGGGGTCTCGGCATACCCCTCAGCAACGATTTGCGACCAGATCAGTTGACCCGGTTGCGGCCGACGTGTAGTTATCCACAGGGGTCTGACCCCATTATGGTTAAGTCCGCATTAATCGTCGGGGCCGGGAGCGGGATCAGCGCGTCGTTCGCGCGTCTGCTCGCGCGTGAGGGGTACAAGGTCGCGCTGGCGGCGCGCAACACCGCGAAGCTGGCCGATCTTCAGAGCGAAACGGGGGCGTCGGCGCTCGCTTGCGATGCCACAGACCCGGCGCAGGTGGTCGCTTTGTTCGGCAGCGTGGTGGGCGAGATGGGGGTGCCCGACGTGGTGCTCTACAACGCCAGCGCGCGAGCGCGCGGTCCGCTCGTCGATCTGAATCCAGCCGACGTCGAGAATGCGCTACGCGTATCGGCCTACGGCGGTTTTCTCGTCGGCCAGCAGGCGGCGAAACACATGCTGCCGCGCGGCAGCGGCGCGATCTTTTTTACCGGCGCGTCGGCGAGCGTGAAGGGCTATCCGGCGTCGGCGCCCTTCGCGATCGGCAAGTTTGCGCTGCGCGGGCTGGCGCAGTCGATGGCGCGCGAGCTGCAGCCTAGAGGCATCCACGTTGCCCACTTCGTGATCGATGGCGGCGTGCGCAACCCAGCCACCGGGCGGGTCGAGCGGGCCGACGCGCCCGACAGCCTTCTCGACCCCGATGCCATTGCGCAGACCTACCTCGCGGTGCTCAGGCAGCCGCGCAGCGCCTGGAGCTTGGAAGTCGAGCTGCGGCCCTGGGTCGAGCGTTTCTAGTTATCCACAGGGGTCTGACCCCTTCGGGACCCCTTCGGGACCCCTTCGGTAGCTAGTTCTTGTAGCTGGGGTCTTTGGCCTCGATCGTGCGCACCAGCGAGGCGAAGACGGCTTCGCAGACCGCGGGCTCGTCCGGCCCGGCTTCGCGCACGGTCTGCTCGAACACCTTGTCGCCCAACGGGATCATGGCGCCGGCGCTCGATGCGGTGATCTGAATGTCGCAGGCACGCTGCAGCGTCCACAGCCACATGAAGGCCTCGGGCAGCGTGCGTCCCCAGGTGAGCAGCCCATGGTTGCGCAGGACGACGGCCTTCTTGTCGCCGACGTTGG
>JBFFEY010000082.1:0-12066 GCA_041558415.1 Burkholderiales bacterium
GCGCCGCCGCTCGACAGCAGCGCGCATGCCTGGCACCACGAGGACGCGCAGCTGCTGACGATGATCCTCGACAAGCCTGCGCCGGACTCGCTGATGCCGGCATGGCGCGGCGTGCTGTCGCGCGAGGACGCGCTCGACCTCGTGGCGTACATGAAGTCGCTCTGGACGCCTTACATCCGTGCGAACTGCCAGGGCGCGAAGCACATGAACTGCATGTCGCATCAGTGACGCGTTTCTCTTACGGATGATCGAACATGACGGATCGAGAAAGACAGTGCTGCAGATGCGGAGCCGCCATCGCGGGGCCTCCGTATCTTGCCGCTGGCAATGATCTTTGCTGCGAGCATTGCTATCTCCAGCGGTACCCGCTCGAGGCCGCGCCGGCATCGCTCATCTCAGAGATCGAAGCGTTTGCCGAAGCGTTGGCCGCCGCGCTCGATCTCAGAGAGCACGAGACCGGCGCGCATTCGAAGCGTGTCGCCTGCCACACGCTGGTCCTCGCCAAGCGCTTCAGCGATGTGCCAGTGTTGCTGCGGCAGATCTACTGGGGCGCGCTGTTGCACGACATCGGCAAGATTGGCGTTCCGGACTCGATTCTTCGCAAGCCCGGTGCACTGACCGAAGCGGAAGATGCTGTCATGCGCGAGCATCCGCAAAACGGCTTCAACGTGCTGCGCGCGGTTCCGCACATGGAGGGCGCGGCAGAGATCGTCCTGAGCCATCAGGAACGCTACGACGGCCACGGTTATCCGCGCGGGCTCGCCGGGGATGCGATCCCCCTCGGAGCGCGTCTGTTCGCGGTGATCGACGCGCTGGACGCGATCACTTCCCGACGTCCGTATCGGCCAGCGCAGCCTTACGAAGCGGCGAAGACCGAGATCGAGCGTTGTACCGGAACGCAATTCGACCCACGCGCGGTCGAAGCGTTTCTCGCCGAGGAGACCGTGCTGCGCGAAATGGTCGCCGTCAAATGCGGCACGCCGCCGGCGCATATTCTCGAAACGCCACGGCAAGGCGCAGCCGGCTGCTCGCCATCGACGGGAGTCGTCGCATGAGAGTTCGAGAAGGGTTCGAGCAGGCCGAACGACGATTGCCGTACCGGATACCCCCGGATCGCACCGGGTGCGATGTGTAGGCGCGAGGAGGGATTCATGACCGACGCCAAGACGTTCGACGACAATCCGAATCCTGCACGTCGCAAGCTACTCGTGCAGGCGACCGGCGCGGTCGGCGGCGCTGCGCTCGCGGCAGCGAGCTACCCGTTCTTCGCGAGCCTCGCGCCGAGCGAGCGCGCGAAGTCGGCCGGCGCGCCGGTCGAGTTCGACATCGCGCCGCTCCGGCCGGGGCAGCTCGAGACGCTCGAGTGGCGTGGCAAGCCGATCTGGGTGCTGCGCCGAACGCCCGAGATGCTGGCCGGCCTGAAGACGGTGGAGGGTCTGCTGTCGGACCCTGGCTCGGAGGTGACTTCGCAGCAGCCGAAGTACGCGCGCAACCGCGGCCGGTCGATCAACGAGGAGGTATTCGTCACCGTCGCGCTGTGTACGCACCTAGGCTGCATACCGAGCTATTACCGGGAGCCGGACTCGATCCAGCCCGGATGGCCGGGGGGGTTCTACTGCCCCTGTCATGGGTCGAAATTCGATCTCGCGGGCCGCGTCTACAAAGGCTCGCCCGCGCCGACCAATCTCGTCATTCCGCCGCATCGCTATGAGGGATCGACCCGGCTGGTCGTCGGCATCGACGCCTCGGGGGAGGCGTGAAAATGATGCGAAATCCGGCAGCAATGGTCGTGGCGTCGTGCGCGTACAAACTGCTGCTCGCGGCGACGCTGTCGACCGCCGCGCTTCCGGTCGTTGGGCAAGCATCCGGGCGCGACATATACATGAACAGCTGCGTCGCATGCCATGGACCCGATGGTCAGGGCGCACTGCCCGGCGTACCGGATCTCGTCGCAGGCGATTGGCCCGCGGGGCTGGACGATGCAACCTTGCTGAAGCGTATTCGCGACGGCTTTCAGAGCCCGCGATCTCCGCTCGCGATGCCGCCCAAGGGCGGCAACCCTGCGCTGTCGGAAGCAGATCTGAGGGCCGTGCTCAACTATATGAAGACGATGCTCGCGCGCTGATGTCCCATCTCAATCGAGGAGTCATTATGAAGCAGATCCGGTTTGTGGCCTTTGTGGCGCTTGGCGCTGCCCTCATTGCGCGGGCGGCGGGGGCGGCACCGACCGTCTACATACCGCTTGGCAGCGGCAACCAGGTGATCGCCGTCGACGCGGCGAGCGATCGCATCACCAACAGCTACGATGGCGTGAAGAACCCGCACGGCTTGGTGACCACGCCCGACGGCGAGTACCTGATCGTCGGCAGCCTGAGCGAGACGCCGCTTCCGCAGGGTACGCCCGCCGACACACCGAACAGCATGCTCTACGTGGTGCATCCGGCGCACGGCCATGTCATGTCGACCGTTCCGGTCTCCGGCTGGACGCACCACCAGGCGATCACGCCGGACGGCAAGTACGTGATCTCGACCCATCCCACACGCGGCGGCATTAGCGTCGTCGACGTCGCCGCGAACCGCGTCGTGCGGACCGTCGAAACGGGGCCCGCGCCGAACTACTCGCTCGTCACGAAGGACGGCAAGCGCGTCTTCGTCAGCAACAGCGGCAACGGCACGATCAGCGAGATCGACACCGCGGGCTGGACGGTCATCCGAACGCTCGAAGCAGGGCCAACGCCCGAGCACCTGGTGATGGACGAGGCCGGCGGGCGTATCTACGCTGCAAGCGGCCGCACCGGGCAGGTGAGCGCAATCTCTATCAAGAGCGGAAAGATCGAGCGCTCCTACGACCTCGGCAAGCGACTGCATGGACTCGATTTCGGCGACGACGGCAAGACCCTGTTCATCACGGTGATCTCCGACGAAAAGCTGGTCGCGCTCAACCCCGACACCGGCGCTATCCGCTCGCGCCGGCTCGCGCCGGCGCCGTACCACCTGGGTGCCGTGCGCGGCACGGGCAAGGTGTACGTCTCGAGCCGCAAGGAGCCGAAGATCTGGGTGGTCGACCAGAAGACGCTCGAGGTCACCGGAACGATCCAGCTTCCCGCGGGCGAAGGCCATCAGATCGGCGTCGTACGTTGATCGCGCGCAGCGACCGCCTGGCCTTGGTGTCGCTCCTGAGCCTGGGATGCGGGGCGACTCGCCTCATGCCGTAGCGGAGGACTAGAACGATGCACGAGCACCATCACGAGCACCCCGGACACGACGACGTCAAGGACCCCGTCTGCGGCATGCGCGTGGCGCTCGATGCCGGCAAGCCGCGCCTCGAGCGCGAGGGCCGTGTCTACCATTTCTGCTCCACGGGCTGCCGCGACAAGTTCGCCGCCGACCCGGCGCGCTACGTGAGCGCAGCCGCGCCGCCGCCGGCGAAGCCCGCGCCCGCAGGCACCCAATACACCTGCCCGATGCACCCCGAGATCGTGCGCGACGCGCCGGGCGAGTGTCCGATCTGCGGCATGGCGCTCGAGCCGATGGGCGTGCCGGCGGCCGACGAAGGACCGAACCCGGAGCTGGTCGATATGCGCCGCCGCTTCTGGGTCGGTACCGTGCTCACGATGCCGCTGCTCGTGCTGACGATGGGCCCGTTGGTGGGTCTCGGATTCCTGCGCGAGGCGCTCGGCGAGCGCACGGCGCAGTGGGTCGAGCTCGCGCTCGGCACCCCCGTGATCCTGTGGGGCGGCTGGCCGTTCTTCGTGCGCGGGGTGCGGTCGGTGGTCAATCGCAGCCTCAACATGTTCACGCTGATCGCGATGGGCACGGGTGCGGCCTACGCGTTCAGCATCGTCGCGGTGCTCGTGCCCGAAGTCTTTCCCGCCGGCTTTCGCGACGCCGAAGGCCATGTCGGCGTGTACTTCGAGGCTGCCGCGGTGATCGTGGTGCTGGTGCTCCTGGGCCAGGTGATGGAACTGGTTGCGCGCGAGCGGACCGGGTCGGCGATCCGCGCGCTGCTCGACCTCGCCGCGAAGACGGCGCGCGTCGTCCGCGCCGATGGTACCGAGGAGGAAGTTCCGCTCGAGTCGGTCGCGGTGGGCGATCGGCTGCGCGTGCGTCCGGGCGACAAGATCCCGGTCGACGGCGTGGTGCTCGAGGGACGCTCTTCGGTCGACGAGTCGATGATCTCGGGCGAGCCCGTGCCCGTGGAGAAGGTGGCCGGCGACGAGGTCACCGGCGCGACGATCAACGGCAGCGGAAGCCTCGTCATGGAGGCGCGCCGCGTCGGCGCCGACACCCTGCTCGCGCAGATCGTCGAAATGGTGGCGAACGCCCAGCGCTCGCGCGCGCCGATACAGAAGTTCGCCGACCAGGTCGCAGGGTTCTTCGTGCCCGCGGTGGTCGCGATTGCCGTGCTGGCCTTCGTCGCATGGGCGCTCTGGGGACCCGCGCCGGCCCTGTCCTACGCACTTGTCTCGGCGGTGGCGGTGCTGATCATCGCCTGCCCCTGTGCCCTGGGCCTTGCGACACCGATGTCGATCATGACCGCGACCGGGCGCGGCGCGCAGGTCGGTGTACTGATCAAGAACGCGGAAGCGCTCGAGCGCTTCGCGGGAGTCGACACGCTGATCGTCGACAAGACCGGAACGCTTACGGTGGGCAAGCCCAAGCTGGTTGCCGTGATGCCGCAGCCGGCGCACGACGAAAGTGAAGTCCTGCGTCTCGCGGCGAGCCTCGAGCGCGGCTCCGAGCATCCGCTTGCCGAGGCGATCGTGGCGGGTGCGGAGGCGCGCGGCGTCGAGCTGGCGAAGGCCGACGATTTCGAGGCGGTGACGGGCAAGGGGGTCAAGGGCGTCGTCGACGGTCGCCCGGTCGCGCTCGGCAACGCGAAGCTGGTCGCCGATGTCGGTCTTGAGATCGGTGCGCTCGGTGCTGACGCCGACAAGCGGCGCGACGAAGGCGAAACGGTGATGTTCGTGATTCTCGACGGCGAGATCGCGGGCATGGTCAGCGTCGCCGACCCGATTAAGGAGACCACGCCAGACGCGCTGCGCGCGCTGCACGCCCAGGGCTTTCGCGTCGTCATGGTGACCGGCGACAACGCGCGCACCGCGCAAGCGGTCGCGGGGCGTCTCGGCATCGACGAAATCCGTGCCGACGTGCTGCCCGCGGACAAGGCGCGCATCATCCAGGATCTGCAGGCCGAGGGGCGCAAGGTGGCGATGGCGGGCGACGGCGTCAACGACGCGCCAGCGCTCGCCCAGGCCGATGTCGGCATCGCCATGGGCACGGGCGCCGACGTGGCGATCGAGAGCGCCGGCTTTACGCTCGTGAAGGGAGATCTCACTGGCATCGTGCGGGCACGGCGCCTCGCGCAGGCGACGATGCGAAACATCAAGCAGAACCTGTTTTTCGCGCTGGTTTACAACGCAGCCGGGGTACCGGTGGCCGCGGGCGTGCTCTACCCGTTCCTTGGCATCCTCGTCTCGCCGATCTTCGCCGCCGCCGCGATGAGCCTGTCGTCGGTATCGGTGATCGCCAACGCGCTGCGGCTGCGGCGCGTCTCGATCTAATGCGCGGCCGACGCTACATTGCGAGCGGACTGATGGTCGCGGCCATGGGAATTGGGACCGTCATGGTTTGGGCAAAAGGCACGCAGATCCCCCGGCCGACGCCGGGAGTCACGCCGAACCCGAGCCTCGGCAAGGCGCTGTACGAAAAGAGTTGTGCCCAATGCCACGGCACCGACCTGCGCGGCAGCGAGCAAGGTCCGCCGCTTGTACACCGGATCTACGAGCCTTCGCACCACGCCGATATCGCATTCCAGCTCGCGGTGCGGCACGGCACGCGTCAGCATCACTGGTCCTTCGGCGACATGAAGCCGGTCGAAGGGGTCTCGCCCGACGACGTCGCGCACATCATCGCGTACGTCCGCCTCAAGCAGCGCGAGGCGGGTATCCAATGAGTGCCGCGCGATCGTCGTCGGCCTCTGCACGAGCAAGCGACCCTGTAAGGGACTTGTCCGGGCCGGCGACAAACTTCGATTTTGTGGTTTCCCCGATGCGACGTTGCAGGAAAAGCACTCGATGAACTCGCTGCTTGACAACTTGCGCGAAGGACCCGACCGTGAAGCGGCGCTCGAGAGCTACCGCCGCCTGGCGCAGGGCTACGATGCATCCTGCCGGCCCATCGAGCGGCTGCGTCTCGCCGCAATCGACGCGCTCGAACTGAAGCCCGGCGATACGGTGTACGACGTCGCCTGCGGAACGGGGGCCGTGCTGCCCGAGCTCGCGCGCCGCGTCGGCCTGCATGGGCGCGTGGTAGGTATCGAACAATCGCCCGAAATGGCGCGCATGGCGGCGGCGCGCTTCCCAGAGGACGTCCTGCCGGCCAATGTCGAGCTGCTCGTCGCCCCCGTCGAAGAGGCGCGCCCCGGCGCGGCGGCGGATGCGCTGCTCTTTTGCTACACCCACGACGTCCTGCAGTCGGCCCGAGCGCTCGACAACCTGCTCGCGCACGCGCGGCCGGGCGCGCGCGTCGCGGTCCTCGGCCTGCGCCTGCTGCCCTGGTGGTGGGGCTCACCGATCAACCTGTGGAAGCTGTGGAGCGGCCGGCGCTACCTGACCACCTACCGCGGCCTGAGGGCACCGTGGACGTTGCTTGCCGAGCGCGTGGAAGCGTTGCGCGTCGTGCGCTGTTTCCACATCGGCACGAGCTATTTGGCCGTTGCCCGGGTGCGCTGAGACATTTGGCCTGCGGCTGGAGATGAAGATGCGCGAAGAACGACACCGCTGCCTCGATGAGCGACGTGTGCGATGGCCGAATTGAAGACGGGTGTCGAGGCGGCGTATGACAAATATGCGCGACGTTACGACTTCGCGCTCAAGCTCTACGGCCTGATCGGCCTGCGCATCCATGAATACCGTGCCCGGGCGATCGCGCTGCTGGATTTGAAGCCCGGGGACCACGTCGTCGATCTCGGCTGCGGCACCGGGCTGAGTTTCGAGCAGCTCGCTGAATATGTCGGCCCGGATGGTCGGATCACCGGAGTCGATATCAGCGGGGAAATGCTGTGCTGCGCTTCGGAAAGGGTTCGACGGGCGCAACTGAAGAACGTCGAGCTGATACGAGCAGACATCGCCGCGTACGGGATCCCGCGGGAGGCCAAGGGCGTGCTTTCGACCGGTGTGTTCGGCTACGTATCGGAGCGTGACTTGGTGATCGAACGCATCGCGCGCGACCTGGCGATCGGCGGACGCGTGGTGATCGTCGACGGCAAGCGGCCCGACGCCTGGCCATCGTGGCTGTTTCGCGCCTTCGTGCGCGTCTCGAGGCCCTTCGGCCTCACGCAGGCTTACTTCGATGCCCGGACATGGGAATCGCTGAAGCGATGGTTTCCGCGCACCACGTTCGAAAGCGTTTACGGCGGGTTGCTCTATATTGCGTGCGGATGGAAACCGACTCGGATCGCGTGACAATGGGTCGTCAAACGGGCGCCGACCCGCGCGCGCCCGGGATGACATGGCGCTACTTCGCGTTGATGCTGAGCTCCGCTTTCGTCGCTGCGGCGCTCGGCGCGATCGCGGCCTACACGGCGGGCAGCATGGCCCTGCTGCCGACGCTCCTTGGCTGGATGGTGCTTCTCCTGGTGGTCGTGAACCTGGCGGGCGCAGCGTTTTTCTATCGTCCGCTCCAGCTGCATCTGTCCGGCGGCAACGTCGCGCGCGAGCGCCTCGAAGTTGCCGTGCGCCGCTTGCCGCTGCGCTCGGGTCTGTGGGTGTTTTCCCTCGCAGTCGTTGCGACGTTCTGCTACGCGGTGGCCGCGCATGGCTCCTGGCATGCGATGGCGGGAGTGCCGCTGGGCACGCTGGCGTCGATACTCGTGCACACCGCGGTGTTTGCAACCTACCTCGGCCTCTACGCCTATCTCCTCGCGCTCGGCTTCACGGTGCGCGTGCGCCGGCTGCTCTGGGTGCGCGGCGAAGCGCTGCGGCCGCATCGCGGGCGGTTCGCCGCGCGGCTGGTGGTGGTCGTCACGGCGGTTGCCCTCGGGCCGCTGCTGGTGGTGCTGGCGGACGAATGGGCCGGCGCGTCGTCGCGCGGCGCGACGGGCGGCATGCACGCCGATCCCGCCGCGATGGAGAGAATGCGGCGCGACATGATGGCGGGCATGTCGGTGGAGCAGATGCGCCGGTCGCACGCACGCTATATGGAGCAGTCGCGGCAGATGGACCTGCTGGCGGCGCTGCTGCTCGCGGCGCTGCTCGCGTTTCTCGCCACGCGCGGCCTGTCGCGCTCGGCCGAAGGGCTGCTGCAGGCGATGGACAGGGTGGACGCGGGCGACCTCGGCGCCAAGGCGCCGGTGGTGAGCGACGACGAGTTCGGCCGCCTGACCGAGCGCTTCAATCGCATGCTCGACGGGCTCAACGAGCGCGATCGGCTGCGCCGCACCTTCGAGCGCTTCGTGCCCGAGACGATCGCCGGCGCGCTGATCGCCGACGAGGGCGCGATCGCGCCGCAGGAGCGCGAAGCGACAGTGCTGTTCACCGACATCGAGCGCTTCACCCAGATCGCCGCCAGCCTTGCGCCGCGCGAGGTCATGGGGATGCTGAATGCTTACTTCGGCAAGATCGCCGACATCATCCATCGCCACCACGGCGTGATCACGCAGTTCCAGGGCGACGCGGTACTCGCCAGTTTCAACCTGCCGGTGAGCGATCCACGGCACGCGCGCAGCGCGCTCGAGGCGGCGCTCGAGATCGAGCGCGAAGTGGCGCAGGCGACCTTCGGCGGTGACATCCGGCTGCGCACCCGCATCGGCGTCAGCACGGAGCTGGTGGTCGGCGGAACGGTGGGCGGCGGCGAGCGCCTCGGCTACACCGTGCATGGCGACACGGTGAACCTCGCCGCGCGGCTCGAGGCACTCAACAAGGACCTGGGCACCACGATCCTCGTGTCGGCGCGCACGGCGGAATTGCTGGGCGAATCGATCGCCCTGCGCGACCGTGGCATGGTGGAGGTGCGCGGATTCGGCATGCCGCTGCAGGTGTTCGAGCCGGGCAACCCCGCGGTGCCGACATAAAAGGGAACTATGCGGCCGGATTGCGGTCCGCTAATGCGAGAATACGCGCAATGGTTTGCGCACACTTGAGGAGTCATCGATGAAGCCGGTTCGGAAATCCATTCTGCTGTTGATCGCCATGCTGGCCTGGGCGGCCGCTGCAACCGCCTACGCGCAGCGCATCCCGACGGTCACGGTCTACAAGACCGCGACCTGCGGCTGCTGCAAGGACTGGGTCAAGCATCTCGAGTCGAACGGCTTCCGTGTCGAGTCGCACGACGTCACCGACCTCGATCGCATCAAGCAGAACCTGGGCGTGCGACCGCAGTACGCGTCCTGCCATACCGCGATCGCCGATGGCTATGCGATCGAAGGGCATGTGCCGGCGAGCGACATCAAGCGGCTGCTCACCGAGCGACCGAAGGCCCGCGGCCTCGCCGTGCCGGGCATGCCGGGCGGCTCGCCCGGCATGGAGAGCGCGCCCAAGCAGCCGTATGCGACGCTGCTGATCGACGACCAGGGTGGCGCGAAAGTGTTCGCGCAGCACTAGCGCGCGTCCGCGGCAGGCGTGGCTTAGCGAGGCGGGGCAAATCAACGGTGGTGTCCGACGAACTGCAGCTCGAGCCGGTGTCGCGCCATCCCGCGCGGCTCCAGCTCGCCGCGGGCGCGCTCGGCACCGGCGTCGCCTTCGCCTTCGCCTGTCCCGTGCTCGGCGTCGCGAGCCTCGGCGCCCTCGCCGACAGCGAGCGCTACGCGGGGATCAGCGACGCGCGCGCCCTGCGCTGGGCCGCGCGCGCGATTGCGCTGCTCGCGTTCGGCGCGATCGCGGCCGCCTTGCTCGCACCGGCCGAGGTTCCGCGCTGGAGCCTGCTCGTCTTCGCGCTGATCGGCATGCTGGTGAACGCGGCCTGCGTGCTGGCGGCGTTTCCGCTTCGGCTGTCGCAGCTCGCGGACGTCGGACGCGGCACGTCGGCGAGCGGCTACGCGGCGCTGTTCGCCGTCGGCCTGCTGTTCGTCGCGCGGCCGGCCGCGTGGATCTGTCTCGCGGGTGCGGTGCTGGTCGCGCTGGCGATCGGCTGGTCGCGCCTGACGCCTCGCCAGGCGGTGCCGTGACGGCGCGCGGCGTCGGCCGGCGCGATTTCCTGCGCGCGGCGCTCGGCCTCGGCGCGGCGGCGTGCGCGCCGGCCGGCTGGCCGGCCTCGGCGCCGTCGCGCATTCTGCGCGCGCAGGCGTCGCGCAGCGCGCTCGTCGGCAGCGCCTATCCCGCGACCGACGTCTGGAGCTATGACGGATCGATTCCAGGGCCCACGCTGCGCTACCGGCAGGGCGAACGCCTGCGCGTCGCGTTCGAGAATGCACTGCCGGACCCGACCACGGTGCACTTTCACGGCATTCGCCTGCCGAACGCGATGGACGGCGTGCCGCACCTCACGCAGCCGCCGATCGAGCCGGGCGCGCGCTTCGTCTACGAGTTCGACCTGCCCGATGCGGGCACCTACTGGTACCACCCGCACCTCGGCAGCCCGGAACAGGTGGGGCGCGGCCTGTCGGGCGCGCTGGTCGTCGAAGAGGCCGAGCCGCCGGCGGTCGATCGCGACCTCGTCTGGCTGCTGTCGGACTGGCGCCTCGACCGCGAGGCACGCATCGTCGCGAACTTCGGCAATTTCATGGACGCGAGCCATGGCGGTCGTATTGGCAACACCGTGACCGTGAACGGAGAGGTGCGCGAGAGCTTTGAGGTTGTTCCCGGCGAACGGCTGCGGTTGCGCCTCATCAACGCTTCGAACGCGCGCATCTACGCGCTCGAGTTTCGCGGTCACGCACCGATGGTCATCGCCTTCGACGGCCACCCGGTCGAGCCGCATCGCCCGGCGGGCGATCGCGTGGTGCTCGGCCCGGCGATGCGCGCCGACCTGATCCTCGACATGACGGGCGAGGCGGGCAAGCGCTATGCGGTGGTCGACGATTTCTACGCGCGCACGGCGTACCGCCTGCTCGACCTACGCTACGCGCATGGACCGCGCCGCGGGCGCGCTGGCGAAGCGACGCCCAAGCTCGCGCCGAACCCGCTCGCCGAGCCGATGCTGGAGGGTGCCGAGCGACACCAGATCGTGTTCGGCGGCGGCATGATGGGCCGCATGCCGCGCTTTGCCTCGGCGCGTGGTGTGGCCTGGACGGTGAATGGCGAGCCGATCACGGCGCACGACGCGGAGCCGATTCTCGAGATCGCGCGCGGGCGCTCCGCGGTGCTCGAACTGGTCAATGACACGCTCTGGCCGCACCCGATCCACCTGCACGGCCACGTCTTTCGCGTGCTGAGCCGCGACGGCAAGGCGACGCGCCATCGCGAATGGCGCGACACGGTGCTGCTCGCGCCGCGCGAGCGCGCCGAGATCGCGTTCGTCGCCGACAACCCCGGCGGCTGGATGTTCCACTGCCATGTCCTCGAGCACCAGGCCACGGGGATGATGGCGGTGATCCGCGTCGCGTGATTCGGCGCTCGCTCGCAGGGCTCGCCTGTGTGCTGCTCGCGGCCTGTGGCGAAGCGGGCATCGACGCATCGGACGCGAAACAGGTCGCGCAGGGCGAGACGGTTTATCGCGCGCACTGCGCAGCCTGCCACGGCGTCAACTTGGAGGGGCAGCCGAACTGGCGTCGGCGCCTGCCGAACGGCCGCCTGCCGGCGCCGCCGCACGATGCGAACGGGCACACCTGGCACCACCGGGACGAGCTGCTGTTCGGCATCACCAAGCACGGCCTTGTGCCGCCGTACGCACCGGCGGGCTACGCCAGCGACATGCCCGCCTTCGGCGGCGTGCTTTCCGACGACGAGATCCGCGCGGTGCTCGCCTACATCCAGTCGCGCTGGCCGCAGCAGGTGATCGAGGCGCGCGCCGAGATGCTGCGCCAATCGCGCTGACGCGCTTCGCGTCGCCCCGTCAGACCACGTGATCGGCCTCGAGCCCGCAAGGGTGCTCGGGGTCGCCATGCTCGATCTGCAGCGTCGCGTGCCC
>JBFFEY010000083.1:0-12055 GCA_041558415.1 Burkholderiales bacterium
GGAGGCGGCCGCTAGCGTCGCCGGCCCATGGCGAAGCCCGCTCCCTTGCGCATCGCGATCGTCGGCGGCGGTCTCGGCGGCCTCGCCGCCGCGCTCTTCCTGCGCCGCGCCGGGCTCGAGGCGAGCGTCTACGAGCAGTCCAGCGCGCTGCGCGAAGTCGGTGCCGGCATCGTGGTGGCGCCGAACATGGTGCGTCCGCTCGCCACCCTGGGTCTCGCCGAACGGCTGCCGACATTCGCGGTGCAGCTCGAAGCCGCGTGGGAGTTCCGCCGCTGGCAGGACGGCCGCGTGCTGTCGGTGCAGCCGATGGGCGAAGAGTGCCTGCGCCTGTACGGCACGCATTGCTACGTCGCGCACCGCGCCGACCTGCTCGCCCTGCTGCGCTCGGCGCTGCCGGCCGGCGTGCTGCAGCTCGATCGGCGCTGCGTCGCGGTGCGCGAGGCGCCGGATGCCGCCGAGGCGGTGTTCGCCGACCGCGACGGACGCGAGACGGTGGCGCGGGCGGACGTGGTGATCGGCGCCGACGGCATCCACTCCGTGCTGCGCCCCCTGGTCGCGCCCGAGCTGGAGGCGCGCTTCTCCGGACTGTGCGCCTTCCGCTGCCTGGTGCCGGCGGCCGATGCGCCGCCGATGGCCTTGCGCCCGGTGCAGACGCTGTGGCTCGGGCCCGGGCGGCACTTCGTGCACTACCCGATCTCGGCGGGGCGGCTGGTCAACGTGGTGGCGATCGTGCCGGCCGGCGACTGGCGCACCGAGTCGTGGACCGCCGAGGGCGCGATCGCCGACCTGCGCGCCGAGTTCGCCGGCTGGGACGCGCGCGTGCTGCAGCTCGTCGACGCGGCCACCGACACCAAGCGCTGGGCGCTGTACGACCGCACGCCGCTCGCGCGCTGGCACGCGGGGCGCATCGGCCTGCTGGGCGACGCGGCGCACGCCATGCTGCCGTTCTTCGCGCAGGGCGCGGCGCAGGCGATCGAGGACGCGGTGGTGCTCGCCGCCTGTTTGCGCGGGGTCGATGCGCAGGGCGTGCCGGCGGCGCTGGCGCGCTACGACGCCATCCGCCGGCCGCGCGCGAGCGAAGTGCAGCGGATGAGCCGCGGCCGCGAGATCCGCAACCACCTGCCCGACGGGCCGGAGCAGGTCGCGCGCGACCGTGCGCTCGCCGCGGGCGATCCGCTGCAGCAGAGCGCCTGGCTCTACGGCCACGACCTGGAAGCTTCGCTCGCCGCCGCCTGACAGTTGACAGGTGCGCGGGCGGCCTTTACCGTCGCCGCCGCCGCAAGGAGGGGCCCCCGCGTGGACGTGCTGAAATTCGAAAACCTGCCCGAACGCATCGAGGACGTCGACGCGCTCGAGGAACTGCTGTCGCGTCCCAGCCAGGCGCTGATCGACGACCTGGCGCGGCTCGAGGGCGACATCGTCGTGCTCGGCGTCGGCGGCAAGGTCGGCCCGACGCTGGCGCGGCTGGCCAAGCGCGCCGCGCCGCGCAAGCGCGTGATCGGCGTGGCGCGCTTCAGCGATGCCGAGGTCAAGCGCCGGCTCGAAGCCGCGGGCGTCGAGACCCTGACCTGCGACCTGCTCGAGCGCGACCAGGTCGCCAGGCTGCCCGAGGTCGCGAACGTGGTCTACATGGCGGGCAAGAAGTTCGGCACCGACGCCGAGCGCGGTTTCGCCTGGGCGATGAACACCAAGGTGCCGGCGCTGGTCGCCGAGCGCTACCGCAAGTCGCGCATCGTCGTGTTCTCGACGCTGTGCGTGTATCCCTTCGGCCCGGTGGTGAGCGGCGGCTGGGACGAGTCGGTCGAGCCGAAGCCGCTCGGCGACTACGCCAACTCCTGCGTCGGGCGCGAGCGCATGTTCCAGTACCACAGCGCGCTCTACGGCACGCCGGTGCGCCTGATGCGGCTAAACTACGCCATCGACATGCGCTACGGCGTGCTGCACGACATCGCGCGCTGGGTGAAGAACCGCGAGCCGGTGCCGCTCGCCACCGGCCACGCCAGCGTGATCTGGCAGGGCGACTCGAGCAGCCAGATCCTGCGATCGCTCCTGCATTGCACGACGCCGGCGACGCCGCTCAACATCGGCGGCCCCGAGCTGGCGAGCGTGCGCCTGCTGGCGCAGGCCTTCGGCGAGCGCTTTGGCGTGGCGCCGCGCTTCGAGGGCGTCGAGGCGCCCGAGGCCTGGGTCAACCAGTCGCTCGAGGCGCAGCGCCTGTTCGGCTACCCGATCGTGCCGCTCGGCAGGATGATCGACTGGACCGCGGACTGGGTGGCGCGCGACCTGCCGATCCACGGCAAGCCGACGCGCTTCGAAGTGCGCGACGGCGGCTTCTGAGCAAGCAAGGGGAAGAGGATGACGACGCAGGATGGCAGCGGGTTGATGGCGTTCTGGGCGCGCATCGAGGAAAGCTACCTCGACCGCTTCCGCCAGTGGCACAACAGTGAGCACATGCCCGAGCGCGTCTCGATCCCGGGCTTCATCGCCGGCCAGCGCTACCTCGGCCACGGCACGAACAACTTCTTCCTCATGATGTACGAGACGCGCGAGCCGGGGGTGCTCGGCGGCGAGGACTACCTCGCGCGCCTGAACGCGCCGACCGACTGGACGCGCGAATCGCTGCCGAACTTCCGCGAGCCGGCGCGCAACATCTACCGGCGGCTGGCGGTGCAGGGCAAGAGCGACCTCTTCGCCGCGCCCTGCCTGGTGTCGCTGCGCTTCAATGCCGATGCGGTCGATGCGTCGCTGGTCGAGCGCGTCGCGCCGCAGGCCGGGGTCGCGCGCACGCGGCTCTACGAGATCGATACCGAAATCTCCGGCATCCAGACCTCGGAGCGCAAGATCTACGGCGGCGGCCCGGGCCAGCAGCGCTGGCTGCTGCTGGTCGAGTGCGCGATCGGCGCGGGCGAGGAGGGCGCGCCGCTGCGCGCGCTGCTCGCCGCCTCGGGCAAGGGCTGGCGCGACGTGTTTCTCGATCTGTTTACCGTCGATTACGTGCTCGCCAAGCCGGGCGGCTAGCGACCCTAGCTCGCGGTTTCCGGCGCCGGGGCGATCCCCGCCGCCGTCGCCTCGCCCTTGATCGCCGATTCGAAGGCGCGCAGCCGCTTGTAGATCGAGATCAGCTCGACGATCGTGCCCCAGCTGTTGACCAGGAACTGGAACGAGCCCTCGACACGGTCGAAGGCGCGCAGGATCTGCTGCAGCGTGCCGAGCGTGATCACGCCGGCGACGATGGTCGGGCCCATGGCGATGTAGGGGATGATCACCGAGAACTGCAGGTACGACCACTTGGCGATGTCGAAGTACAGGTAGTGCTTGTACAGGCGAAAGTAGTTGCGCCGCACGTTGTCGAACAGCTGGCGCACGCTCTCGGGCTCGGCGCGGTTCTCGTGGTCTTCGCCGTAGACCAGCTCCTTGCGGTACGCCGCCTCGACCTTCTGGTTGTTGAACTCGAGCCCCGGCAGCTTGATGCCGGCGAGTGCCAGCAGCACCGTGCCCGAGGCCGCCGAGACGATCGCCAGCCAGACCAGCGAGTGGTCGATGGCGCCGATCCAGGGCAGCGCGGTGACGTTCTTCGACAGGCCCCAGAGCAGCGGCAGGAAGGCGATCAGCGTCATCACCGAGCGCATGAACGCGACGCCGAGCCCCTCGACGATGCGCGCGAAGCGCATGGTGTCTTCCTGCACGCGCTGCGCGGCGCCCTCGATGTGGCGCAGCCCGCCCCAGTGCGACATGTAGAAATCGTTCATCGCGGTGCGCCAGCGGAACACGTAGTGGCGGATGAAGAATTCCAGGATCACGGCCACCGTGATGTAGGTGCCGGCGATCCCGGCGAAGGTCAGGCACTTGGCGAGGAAGTCGCTGAACTCGATCGCCCCCGGCTTGGCGAGCGCCTTCTGCAGCGTGTCGTAGAAGTCGCCGAACCACTCGTTGATGCGCACGTCGAGGCGCACCTTGAACCAGGTGACGGCGAGGATCGCGATGCTGCCGGCGATCGACCAGTGCAGCCAGCGCCGGTTGGCGAAGAAGGACTTGAACATCTGCGGTCTCCTGCGGAGCGCGCCGAAAGGCGGCAACCCGCTGTCAGACCGCCGTTACGGGCCGGGGTTTCCGTAGGGCGGTGTGGCGCGCATGGTACGCCAGGCGCGGCACGCTGCGCCTGGCCTCTGCCGCGGCGTCAGCCGCGCGCCTGCCGCACCAGTTCTTCGAGCGTCTCGTAGGGCTGCGCGCCGACCACGCCGCGCTGGCCGGCGACGAAGGTCGGCACGCCGGTGACGCCGTACTGGCGCGATTTCATCCAGTCGGCGTCGACCGCCGACTTGAACGTGCGCTGTTCAATGACCTCGCGCGCCTTGTCGGCGTCGAGGCCCACGGACTTCGCGATCTCGACCAATACCTCCGGGTCGCCGATGTTGCGCGCGTCGACGAAGTAGGCGCGAAACAGCGCGTCGTGGATGGCGTCGCCGCCCGGCTGGGTGTCGGCCCAGGCGCCGAGCTCCTGCGCCAGCCGGCTGTTGTAGGTCATGGTGCGCGTGCCGTAGGGCAGGCCTTCGGCCTCCATGCGCGCGCGCATCTGCGCCTGCATCTTCGGGATGTCGTAGCCGCGACCGGCAAACAGATCCTCGAGGCTGCGTCCCTCCTGCGGCGTGTCCGGATGCAGCGGAAAGTGCACCCACTTGATCTGGACGCCGTGTTCCTTCCTGAGCCGCTCAATACGCACGGTACTGAGATAGCACCAGGGTCAAACGTAGTCTGAAAAGACTTCCATTACCCGCGGTTCGGTCATCGGGTCTCCGATCGGATTGGCTGTGGTGTGGCGGTCGCTTCAGTTGAAGGCGCAGGCGCCGGGGCCGGCCGGGTGGCCGCAGCTGCCGCAGGGGCCGGCGGCGACCGGCGCCGCCTCGGGGCCGCTCGCCGCGGTGGCAAACACGGAGAGCTTCTTCTCGAGCGCGGTCGAGTGGCAGCTCGGGCAGTCGGGCACGCTGCTCGCACGCACCAGCGTCTCGAACTCGTTGCCGCAGCTCTTGCAGGCGTATTCGAAGATGGGCATGACAGACTCCTTACGAATCCGCATTTTACCGTCGGGGTCTACCGTCGGGGTCAGACCCCTGTGGATAACTATTTTGCCCGCCGTGAGGCCTTTCGCTTGAGGGCCTTGCGCTTCGCCGCGGGTCTTTTCGCAGCCTGCTTCGCGGCCGGCGCCGGCTTCCAGTAGCCCGCCTCGACCAGCTCGGCGACCGAGGCCGCGGTGAACTCGGCGCGCGGCGCGTTGCCGCCGATGACGAACATGAGGATCGCGTGCCGGCGCTTCGAGCCGGGCGTGACGTTCATGAAGCGGCGCGCCACGCCGGGCGGAAACGAGATGAGGTCGAGCGGCTTCAAGTCGACGTGCTGCACCTGGCCGCGGTTGTCGTACCAGCTCGCGCGCCAGGTGCCGGTCATGGCGATGAAGGTTTCGTTCGTGTCGTGGTTGTGGAACATCGGGCCGTGCCCGGGCAGCGCGCGGCAGTAGCCGAGGTTGAAGCCCTCGGAGATCTTGATCGCCGCGAGGCGCGAGGCCTTGGAGCCGACCGGCGAGGTGACGCCGCCCTTGCCCTCGTTCTTCGGCGGCTGGAAGCCGATCACGTTGTAGAGGATGCGCTCGCAGCCCGGATAGCGGCTGTCGGGCAGCCCGCCGTCCGAGCCCTTCAGGCTGCGGAAGCGCGCGACGCGCTTCATCATGTCGCGCCGCGCGACGCGGATGCGCGGCAGCGTTTCGCGGTAGTGGTGCATGCGTCCTCCCTCGATTTGCCTGCCCGATGCGGAGCTAGCTTATCATCGCGCCTGGAGCGAAGAAGAGGGGACGCACCGTGAAGCTCGGTTACTTCACGATGCCGCTGCATCCGCCGCGGCGCAATTACGTCGAGACGCTGAAGGAGGACCGCGAGGCGATCCTGCTCGCCGACCGGCTCGGCTTCAGCGAAGCCTACGTCGGCGAGCACGTGACCGACGTCGCCGAGTCGGTGACCAGCTGCGCGACCTTCCTCGCCAGCCTGGTGCACGACACCAAGACGATCAAGCTCGGCACCGGCACGCTCAACCTGCCGAACGGCCATCCGGCGCAGCTCGCGGCCACCGTATCGATGCTCGACAACATGCTCGAGGGCCGCTTCATCGTCGGCATCAGCCCGGGCGGGCTGCCCTCCGACTGGGAAGTGTTCGAGAACATGGACAGGAACCGCGCCGGCATGTTCGTCGAGTGCATCAACCACATGATCGCGATCTGGACCGGCGAGCCGCCCTACAACCTGAAGGGCGAGTTCTGGAACATCTCGACCGAGAAGACGATGATCCCGGACATCGGCCAGGGCATCATTCCCAAGCCGTTCCAGAAGCCCTATCCGCCGATCGTGGTGACCGCGGTCGAGCCGTTCTCGCGCGGCCTCACCGAGGCGGCGAAGCGCGGCTGGGATCCGATCTCGGCGAATTTCCTCCTGCCGCAGTGGGTCGCTTCGCACTGGCCGAAATACCTCGAGGGCTGCGAGGCCGCGGGCCGCAAGCCCGATCCCGCGAACTGGCGCGTGGCGAAGACGGTATTCGTGGCCGACGACGAAGCCGCCGCGCGGCGCTACGGCCTGGGCGAGGACAGCCCCTACCGCTTCTACTACAAGCAGCTTTTCTTCAAGCTGAAGCGCGCCGGGCGCATCAATCTCTTCAAGCCCACGAAGGACACCCCGGACGAAGAGGTGACGCTCGACACGGTGGTCGATTCTCTGGTGATCGCCGGCACGCCGGACACGGTCGCCGAGCAGCTGCTCGCCTTTCGCGAAACGACGGGCGATTTCGGCACGCTGCTGTACTGCGGCATCGACTGGGCCGAGCCCAGGCTCGCGCGGCGCTCGATGGAGCTGATGGCCGAGAAGGTGATGCCGGCGTTGAACCGCACACTCGGCAGGGCGAAGGCGGCGGCATAGAGGGGATGCCGCCGCGGTTCACAGGCCCGGCGTTTCCGCATACACTCCGGGCAACGTCCCCCGGGCACTGCCCAAAACAGAGGACGCATCCACTGCAAAAATGAGGAAGGAGGGTTCCTGCATGGTTAATCGTCGTTCGTTCGCGCGCACTGTGGCCGTAGGCGCGCTCGCGCTCGCTGCGGGCGCGCTGGTCGCTGTTCCGGCGCACGCGCAGAAGCCGCTCAAGATCGGCTTCAGCATGGCGCTCACCGGCGGCCTCGCCGGCGCGGGCAAGGCCGCGCTGATCGCGATGGAGATCTGGCGCGAGGACGTGAACAAGAAGGGCGGCCTGCTCGGCCGGCCGGTGGAGTTCGTCTACTACGACGACGCCACGCAGCCGGCGAAGGTGCCGCCGATCTACACCAAGCTGCTAAACGTCGACAAGGTCGACCTCGTGGTGTCCTCCTACGGCACCAACGAGATCGCACCGGCGATGCCGATCGTGATGCGCAAGAAGCTCGTCTTCCCGTCGCTGTTCGGCCTCGCGGTGAACGACGAGTTCAAGTACGACCGGTACTTCCAGATCATGCCGGCCGGCCCCGAGCCGAAGCTCGACTGGTCGAGGGGCTTTTTCGAGCTGGCGCTGGAGCAGAAGCCGAAGCCGAAGACGGTGGCCATTGTCGCGGCGGACTCGGAGTTCACGATCAACGCGGCGGTCGGCGCGCGCAAGAACGCGCAGGCGGCGGGCTTCGAAATCGTCTACGACAAGACCTATCCGATGGCGACGACCGACTACACGCCGATCGTGCGCGCGATCGAGGCGACCAACGCCGACATCGTCTACGTGGCGTCCTATCCGCCACAGTCGGTGGGCATGGTCAAGGCGGCGCGCGAGGTCGGCCTCAAGGCGAAGATGTTCGGCGGCGCCATGGTCGGGCTGCAGTTCGCGGCGATCCAGAAGAACCTCGGGCCGCAGCTCAACGGCATCATTAACTACGACTTCTGGGTCCCGGAACCGACGCTCAACTTCCCGGGCGTGAACGAGTTCCTCGCCAAGTACCAGGAGAACGCGAAGGACAAGGGCGTCGATCCGCTGGGCCATTACCTGCCGCCGTATGCCTACGCGTACCTGCAGGTGCTGGAGCAGGCGGTCGAGGGCACCAAGAGCCTCGACCAGGGCAAGCTCGCGGCCTACATGCACAAGACGACCTTCAAGACCGTGGTCGGCGACGTCAAGTTCGCGAAGAACGGCGAGTGGGCGAAGAGCCGCGTGCTGTTCGTGCAGTTCCGCGACGTGCAGCCCGACAACATGGAGCAGTTCGCCAAGGCGGGCAAGCGCATCGTGCTCTATCCGAAAGAATGGAAGTCGGGGGACATCGTCTACCCGTTCAAGCAGTAGAAGCGGCGCGTCCGGCAGGCGCCCGCGCGATGGCGTAGCTCATGGATCTGTTCGTAAACGCCATTGTCGCGGGGCTCCTGCTCGGCGCGTTCTACGCCGCGGTCGCGGTCGGGCTGGCCATCACCTTCGGCCAGCTCGACATCGTCAACATCGCGCACCCGGCGTTCATCATCGTCGGCTCCTACGTCGCCTGGATCCTGAACTCGCGCCTGGGCTGGGATCCGGTGCTGGTCGGCATCCTCGCCGCACCGATCTTCTTCATCGTCGGCGCGCTGATCTACCGCATCTACTACGCCGCCTTCGAGCGCACCGGGCAGGAGTCGCTGTCGGGCCTGGCGTTCTTCTTCGGCATGATGTTCATCATCGAGGTGCTGCTGATCCTGGTCTACGGGGTGGACTACCGCCTGGTCTCGGCCGGCTACCTCGGCGGCAACGTCGACCTGGGTTTCGTCGGCCTGCCGTTGCGCCTGGTGGTGCCCTTCCTCGTGGCGGCCGCGATGACCGCGGGGGTGTACTTCTACCTGTCGCGCACCTTCACCGGCCGCGCGATCCTCGCCGTGGCGCAGGACCGCCTCGCCCTGCAGCTGATGGGCGCCGACCCGGTGAAGATCAAGCAGTTCGCCTTCGGCCTGGCGATCGCGACCACCGCGATCGCCGGTGCGCTGCTCATCATCATCGGCCCGGTCGAGCCTTCGCTCGGGCGCACCTACATCGGCCGCGCCTTCGCCATCGTGGTGCTCGGCGGCATGGGCAGCATCCCCGGCATGATCATCGCCGCGTTGCTGATCGGCGTGGTCGAGTCGCTGGTCAGCAGCTTCGCCGGCCCGTCCTGGGCGCCGGCGGTCGCCTTCGGTGCGCTGCTCCTCACGCTCGCCGTGCGGCCCCAGGGGCTGTTCGGCCGGGCCTAGGGCGGAGCGCGCCATGTTCCGCAACCGCGGCGACGTCGTCTTCTGGATCGTGATCGTGGCGCTGTTCGTCGCCGGCATCGGCGCCACCCGCGTGGTGAGCAACGAGTACTACTTCACCGCGGTCTACACGATCCTGCAGGCCACCATCATGGCGGTCGCCTGGAACATCCTCGGCGGCTTCACCGGCTACGTGAACTTCGGCAGCGCGGCGTTCTTCGCCATCGGCGCCTACACCGCGGTCGCGCTCGACAAGTGGCTCGGCCTGCCGCTGCCCTTCCTGATCGCCGCCAGCGCGACGGTCTGCGGCCTGATGGGCCTCGGCGTCGGCTACCTGACGCTGCGCCTGAAGGGCGTGTACTTCGCCATTGCCACGCTCGCCATGGCGATCGTGCTCGAGACCTTCATCACCAACTGGGACTACGTCGGCGCGGCGAAGGGGGTCTACATCCTGACGCCGGAGAAGGTGCCGTTCTTCAAAAGCTACATCCAGCTGCTGTTCGTGGTGATGCTGTTCCTGACGCTCGCGGCGATCGCGATCTCGCGCTACCTGAACGCCTCGCGCATCGGACGCGGGCTGGCCGCGATCCGTGACGACGAGCTGGCGGCCGAGTGCGCCGGCGTGCCGACGCTGCGCCTCAAGCTGATCTCGACCACGCTGATGGGCGGCCTGATGGGGGTTGCCGGGGCGCCGTATCCCTTCTTCGTCACCTTCGTCGACCCGATATCGGCGTTCAACCTGTTCGTCGCGGTGAACTCGATCGCCATGCCGATGATCGGCGGCACCGCACACTGGCTCGGGCCGGTGATCGGCGCGCTGCTGCTCGGCGGCGCGCAGGAGGTGATCACGGTGACCATCTCCTCCGAGCTGAACGTGCTGGTCGTCGGCATCATGCTGGTGCTGTTCATCACGCTCGCGCCGCAGGGCATCGTCGGCCTGGTGCAGAAGTGGATGAAGCGGAGGAGGCGATGAGCGCGCCGATCCTCAAGGTGAGCGGCGTCTCCAAGCGCTTCGGCGGCTTCGTCGCGCTCGACGGCATCGAGCTGGAGCTCGGCGCGAACGAGCGCCTCGGCCTGATCGGGCCGAACGGCTCGGGCAAGACCACGCTCATCAACTGCATCTCGGGCGCGCTTTACAACGACACGGGGTCGATCGTCTTCGAGGGACAGGACATCACGCGCCTGCGGCCGCACCAGCGCGCCGCGCTCGGCGTGGCGCGCAGCTTCCAGATCCCGAAGCCCTTCCGCAGCATGACGGTGCTCGAGAACCTGCGCGTGCCGCTGGAGTACGCGGCGCGCGGGCGCACCGAGCGGCGCAGGATCGACGCCGACGCCATGGAGGTGCTCGAGCTGATCGGCCTCAAGGACCGCGCGCAGGCCGACTCCGGCGGGCTGACGCAGGTCGACATGCGCAAGCTGGAGCTGGCGCGCGCGCTCGCCGCCAAGCCGAAGCTGCTGGTGTCGGACGAGGCGATGGCGGGGCTGTCGAGCTCGGAGGTCGACGAGATCCTCGAGATCCTGCTCGCGCTAAACGCGCGCGGCGTCGCGGTCATCATGATCGAGCACATCATGCGCGCGGTGATGCGCTTCTCGCAGCGCCTGGTGGTGCTCGATGCCGGACGCAAGATCGCCGACGGCACGCCGGACGACATCATCCGCAACCCGGACGTGGAAAGGGCGTACCTTGGCGAGTAGGCTGATCGTCGAGAACCTCGAGGCCGGCTACGGCGCGGTGCGCGTGCTGCACGGCGTGTCGGTCCACGTCGAGCAGGGCGAGTCGGTGGTGCTGCTCGGCTCGAACGGCAACGGCAAGAGCACGCTGATCAAGTGCATCATGGGCATCGTGCAGCCGTCGAGCGGCCGCATTGCCCTCGACGTCGACGGCGAGCGCATCGACCTCGCCGGACGCAGCCCGCAGGCGATCGTCGACCTCGGCATCGCGCTGGTGCCCGAGGGGCGGCGCCTGTTCCCGACGCTGTCGGTCGAGGAAAACCTCATGCTCGGCGCCTACCGCCAGGGCGCGCGCGCCAAGCTCGCCGGCAACCTGGAGTTCATCTTCGAGGTGTTCCCGGTGCTCGCCGAGCGGCGCCACCAGCTCGCCGGCAGCATGAGCGGCGGCGAACAGCAGATGGTGGCGGTGGCGCGCGCGCTGATGTCGGAGCCGCGCATCCTGCTGATCGACGAGCCCTCGGTCGGCCTCGCGCCGATCATGGTCAACCGCATGATCGCCAAGATCAAGGAGCTCAAGGAGCGCCGTTCGCTCACCGTGCTGATGGCCGAGCAGAACTTCAACCAGGCGATCAAGATCGCCGACCGCGGCTACATCATCGTGCACGGCGAGATCGCCTTCGAGGGCGGCAGCGCCGAGGACCTGCGCTCGAACGAGATGATCAAGCGCTACTACCTGGGGGTCTGAGATGGCCGTGACGCCGTCCGCCGCCGTCGTCGCCGAGCTCGCGCCGACCGGCACCCTGCGCGCAGGGATCAATCTTTCCAACTTCCTGCTCGTCACGGGCAAGGCGGCGAACGGCGATCCGCAGGGCATCGCGCCCGACATGGCGGGCGAGATCGCGGCGCGCCTCGGTGTGCCGTTGCAGCTCTTGCCCTACGCCAACCCCGGCCAGCTCGCCGATGCAGTCGCCGAGTGGGACGTCGGCCTGATCGGCGCCGAGCCGGCACGCGCCGAACAGATTGCCTTCAGCGCCGCCTACCTCGAGATCGAATCGACCTACCTGGTGCCGCCGGGCTCGAAGATCCAGTCCGTCGCGGAGGTGGACCGCAAGGGCGTGCGCATCGCGGTCTACGGCCGGAGCGCCTAC
>JBFFEY010000084.1:0-11761 GCA_041558415.1 Burkholderiales bacterium
CAAGCACGCGAAAACACGAGATCGATATCCGATGCCAAACCTCGTCGAGTAGACGGGCCACGCCCCGCCTACTTCAGTTCGATCAGCGCATCGAGCGCCACCGCCCCCTCGCCCTCGGCGTACACCATCACCGGGTTGATATCGATCGACGCTACCCGGTCCTGCCAGGCGACGATCGCCGCGCCGAGGCGCACCGCCATGCGCGCCACCGCGTCCAGGTCGCGCGGCGCCTCGCCGCGCACGCCGGCGAGCAGCGGCGCGATGCGCAAACGCTCGAGCGCGGCGCGCGCCTCGCTCAGGTCGAACGGCGGCAGCAGCAGCACGAAGTCCTTGAGGGCCTCGAGGTAGATGCCGCCGTCACCCAGCATCACGACCGGGCCGAACTGCGAGTCCACGCGCGCGCCGAGCGCGAGCTCACGCCCCTTTTCCGCCATGCGCGCGACGATCACGCCGTCGAAGCGCGCGCTGCGCGCGGCAAGCGCGTCCTTCTGGCGCGCGAATTCGCGTGCCACGCCGTCCGCATCGGCGATGCCGAGCGCGACCAGGCCGAGCTCGGTCTTGTGCGGCGCGTCCGGCGAGCAGGCCTTGAGCGCCACCGGGGCGCCGAGCGCGGCGAACGCGGCGCGCGTCTCGGCTGCGTTCGCGCACAGCCGGTGCTCGATCACGTCGATGCCGGCGCTGGCGAGCAGCGCGAGGCTCCGTGCCTCGCCGACGAAGCGGCCCTCGAACGCCGGCAACGGTGGCGCTTCGGCATCGACGCTCGGGCGCAGCGGCGCGGCGCGCAAGAGTGCCGCGTGGCGCGCCAGCTGCGCCAGCGCCTGCATGGCTTCGCGCTCGCGCTCGAAGCTCGGCAGTCCGGCCTGCTCGAACGCGCGCCGCACCTCGGCCTGCGGGGCGGCGACCGCGATCGCGCAGCCAGTGGCCGCCGTGTGCGCGGCGAAGTCGCGCGCGTAACGCGGCAGGTCGTAGCCGGCGCCGGCGATCGGGATCGCGGCGAGCATCAGGTCGGCATCGACCCCCTCGGCGAGCACGGGCAGCAGCCGCTCGAACATGCCGCTGTCGGTGAGCAGCGCGCCGGTGACGTCGATCGGATTCACCGGCGTTGCGAAACCGGGCAGCACCGCTTTCATCCTCGCCTTCGTCGCCGGCGGGATCTCGGCCAGCGGCAGGCCGAAGGCTTCGGCGGCATCCGCCGCCATGACGCAGCTCGCGCCGGAATTGCTGACGACCACGACGCGCTCGCTCTTCGGCCGCCAACCCTTCAGGTAGAGGTGGCCGGCACGCACCAGCGCATGCGGATCGTCGGCGCGCCAGATGCCGTGCCTGGCGAGAAAAGCGTCGACCACGCGGTCCTCGCTCGCCAGCGCCCCGGTATGCGAGCTCGCCGCCTTCTGGCCGCTCGCCGTGCGCCCGGCCTTGATCGCGACGATGGCAACGTTGCGCGCGCGTGCCTCCTCGGCAGCCTGCGCAAGCACCGCCGGGTTCGGAATCGCCTCCAGGTACAGGAGCAGCAGACCGACGCCCGGGTCGCGCACCACTTCCAGCGCCAGATCGGAGACCGTGACGTCGGCCTCGTTGCCGGTGGCGTGCGCGTGCCGCACCGCCAGCCCACGCTGCCGCGCGAGCACGTAGATCGCCGCGGCGCAGGCGCCGCTCTGGCTGATGATCGCCACCGGCCCGTCCTGCGGTGCGATCTCGTGGAACATGGTCGAGAAGCTGGCGATCGTGCCGGTCGCCAGGTTGGCGATGCCCTGGCAGTTCGGGCCGATCATGCGCATGCCGGCGGCGCGCGCCGTGGCGAGCATGTGATCCTGCAGCGCGCGGCCCTCGCCACCGACTTCGCCGAAGCCGGAAGCCATCACCACCGCGACCCTGACGCCGCGCGCGGCGCAGGCTTCGACCGCGCGTACCGCCTCCTCGCCCGCGACCGCGACGATCGCCATCTCCGGCGCGGCGGGCAATGCCGCGAGATCGGGAAACGCCTTGAGGCCCTGCACCTCGGCGCGTGCCGGATTGATCGGATAGATCGTGCCGCGGTAGCCGTAGCGCTTCATGTACAGAATCGGCCGCCCGCCGACCTTGTGCGGATTGTCGGAAGCGCCGACGATCGCGATCGACGCGGGCGCGAGCGCGGCGTGCAGATCGGAAGGCGCGGTCACGCGGACAAGGAATCGTTGCGTTTCACGCGCTGCATTCTAGCCAGCGGCCGGCACCGGCTGCGCGCGGTTTCGCTGCCGTGCGCTCGCTACAATCCGATCTCCCCCCCCCCGCAACGACGACCACGAACGGCGACCCCTTGGCCTGGTCCATTCCCGCACGCGCCCTGCTCGCCGCGCTCGCCATCCATACGCTGTGGGGCGGCAACCCGGTCGCGGTCAAGCTCGGCCTGGAGCTGTTCCCGCCGTTCTGGAGCGGCTTTCTGCGCTTCCTGCTCGGCGCCGCCTGCGTCGCGGCATGGGCGCGCCTCGCCGGCATCGCGCTGTGGTCGACGCGCGAGGAATGGCCGGTGATGCTCTGGATGGGCGTGCTGTTCACGCTGCAGATCGCGATCATGAACTTCGGTTTCGGCGCGACCACGGCCGCGAACAGTGCCGTGCTGATCTCGACCAACCCGCTGTTCGGCGTGCTGTTCGCACACTATCTGGTGCCGGGCGACCGCGTGCGGCCGGCGCGCGCGCTCGGCGTGCTGATCGCTTTCGCCGGCACCGCGCTGGTGCTGATGCGCGGCGCGGGTCCGCAGGGGCTGCAGGGGCCGAGCACGGGCGACTGGATCGTGCTGGCGAGCGCCTGCCTGCTCGGCTTTCGCCTCGCGCTTGCGGGCCGCGTGCTGAAGCGCGTCAACGACGTGCGCTTCACCCTGTGGACGATGATCGTCTCGCTGCCGCTGTTCCTCGGCGGCGCACTGCTGTTCGAGCGCGTGCGCTGGGAACAGCTCGGCTTCGCGCCCGTTGCCGGCATCGTCTACCAGGGCGCGGTGGTCGCCGGCCTCGCCTTCACGGTGAACTTCTATCTGATCAGGCGCTACACGCCGAGCGTGATGATCAGCTTCAACTTCGTCGCCCCGGTCGCCGGCGTGTTTCTCGGCGTGGCCATCCTCGGCGAGCGCATTACGGCAGGCCTGGTCGGCGGCATGCTGCTGGTGGCGGCCGGCCTGGTGCTGATCGCGCGGCGCTGAAAGCGGGCGCGTTACACTCCGACGCGTGCGCTTTTCCCGCCTCGTCCCGGCGCTCGCCGGCGCCTGCCTGAGCCTCGCCGCCTGCGCGCCCGACGCGATCATCCCCTCGCGGCCTTACGACGCCTTTCTCGACCACCTCGCGAAAGCCTGCCGCGGACAGGCCCTCGGGCCCTACACGGTCGACCAGCTCGTGCGGCGCAGCCAGTCGCGGCACGGCAACTTCTTCATGGACCAGACCTCGCGCCTGTACCACGGCCAGATCAACGCGCAGGACTGGACCACCCAGATAACGGGATTTCTCTACGCGCGCGCGGAAGACCCCGGCATCGCCTGCGTCATCCGCGAATACAACGCCACGCGCGAGTGGGTGACGCCGCCGCGCGGCGCGCCCGGCAGCGACGCACCGCCGCCGCGCTAGCCGCTCAGGCGCCGCGCAGCCGCAGCGTGCGTGCGCGCCAGCCGGCGATCCCGGCGATGGTGCCGCACACCGCGGCGATGACGAATGGAATCGAGTAGCTGCCGGTGGCGTCGAACAGCCGCCCGGCGAGCCAGGGCCCGAGCGCACTGCCCACCGCGCTGCCCATCAGCCCCATGCCGAGAATGAGGCCGAAATGCCGGCCGCGGAAGCGGTCGCTGATCATCGCCGGGATGAGCGAGGCGGTCGCCGAGTAGCCGACACCGAGCATGACGGCGAAGACGTAGGCGCCAAGGCGCGAGGGCGCGAGGCCGACCATCGCCAGCGCGCCGACCGCGCCGACCAGAATGGCGATGCCGATGACGTAGATTTTCTCGCGCTCGAAGCGGTCGGCCAGCCAGCCGCCGCCGGTCTTGCCGAAGATGCTGGCGACGCCGACCACGCCGACCACCGACGCCGCGGCCATCGCCGTGATGCCGTGATCGACGAGGAACGCGACCTGGTGCACGTGCAGCGTCTGCGAGCAAACGTTGCCGAAGAAAAATGCCGCGAGCACCAGCCAGAAGGCCTGTGTGCGCACCGCAGCGCGTAGCGTGACTTCGCGCGCCCCGGCGTCCTGCGCCTTGGCTTGCGGCACGGCCGTCTCTCGCGCGCCGCGCGCGGCGGACACCACGGTCGCCGGTGACGAGGCGTCGCGCACCAGGAACAGGTTCGCCGGCACGATCCAGCCGGCGCAGATCGCGCCGAGGATCTGCCAGGCGCTGCGCCAGCCGAGCGATTCGATCAGCGCCTGGCACAGCGGCACGACCAGCAGCATCCCCAACCCGATGCCCGAGCTGACGATGCCGAGCGACAGCGCGAGCCGGTCCATGAACTGGCGCTGCACCAGAACCACCGCCGGCACCCAGCCGCACAGCGCGACCGAGGCGGCGGTGAGCAGGCCGAAACCGAGGTAGAGGTGCTGCGGCGAGTCGATGAAACTGTTGCCGTAGAGCGCGAGGCCGAGCGCCACGCCGCCGAAGATCACCAGCCGGCGCGGCCCGACGCGGTCGCAGAGCATGCCGATCACCGGGTTGGCCGCGCCATGCACCAGCGTGAACACCGAGAACGCGCCGGCGAGCACCGAGCGGCTCCAGCCGAACTCCTTCAGCAGCGCGACCAGGAACACACTGTACGAGTACCAGACGCCGTAGGTCAGGCCGAGCGTCAGCGCGATCGCCCCGAGCGTGAGCGCGCGCCGGTTCATGTCGCCTGCCGGGATCCGTGGCCTGGGCCTAGGGCCGCACGCCGAAGCGCACGCGCCCCGGCTCGCGCAGCGGCGCGGCGAGCGCGGCGAATTCGCACAGCAGCGGCCGCGTGTCGCGCGGGTCGATGATTTCCTCGACGTCGAACTTCTCCGCACTCCTCATCGGCGAGGCGAAGCGGCGCACGCGCGCCTCGATCTCGGCGCGCTTGGCCACCGGATCCTGCGCCGCCTCGATCTCCGCCTTGTAGGCCGCCTCCAACCCGCCCGCGATCGGCAGCGAACCCCACTCGGCCGAGGGCCAGGCGACGCGCATGCAGTAGCGCGTCGAGTTCTGGTGCACGGCGCCGGCGACACCGAACACCTTGCGCACCAGCACCGAGCACCACGGCACGGTCGACTGCAGCACCGCGGTCGCCGCGCGCATGCCGTAGCGGATCGTGGCATCGCGCTCGGCGTCCGGCCCGATGAGGAAGCCGGGAATGTCGACCAGGTGCACCACCGGCAGGTGGAACACCTGTGCCAGATCGACAAAGCGCGTGATCTTCTCCGAGGCCTTCGCGGTCCACGCCCCGCCGTACTGGTAAGGGTCCCCGGCCATCAGCGCCACTGGCCAGCCGTCGAGCCGCGCCAGGCCGGTGATCACCGAGCGGCCCCACTGGCGGCCGATCTCGAAGAACGCGTCGCGGTCGACCAGCGCCTGGATGATCTTGCGCATGTTGTAGACCTTCTTCGGATCGCGCGGCACGGCGTCGATCAGCCAGCCTTCGCGCCGGCTCGCCGGGTCGTCGCATTCGCTGCGCGCCGGCAGCTCGTACACCGAGGGCGGCAGGTAGGAAAGGAAGCGGCGCGCGCGGGCGAAGGCCTCGTCCTCGTTTTCCGCCTCGTCGTCCACCGCGCCGTTGCGCGTGTGGATCTGGCTGCCGCCCAGCGCGTTCTTCTCGTAGGGACGGTGCGTGACCGCGACCACCGGCGGCCCGGCAACGAACAGTTGCGAGGACTCTTTCACCATCACCGAGTAATGGCTGGCGACGACGCGCGCCGAGCCCAACCCCGCCACCGAGCCGAGCGCCAGCGCGACCACCGGGACCTCGCCCAGGTTGTCGGTCCAGGTATCCCACAGGAAGGCCTTCGGCATCGGCGAGTAGCCGAGCATCTCGAGGTTCTTCACCGAGCCGCCACCGCCGGTGCCGTCGACCAGCCGAATCAGCGGCCGGCGCAGGTCGCGCGCCATGCGCTCGACCAGCATGAGCTTGGCCTTGATGCCGGCGTCGTTGGCGCCGCCGCGCACGGTGAAGTCGTCGCCGGCGACGATCACCGGGCGTTCGTCGATGCGCCCGCGTCCGGTCACCAGGTTGGCCGGGGTGAATTCGGCGATCTCGCCGTCCTCGCCGTAGCGCGCCACGCCGGTCAGCGCCCCCACTTCGTGGAACGAGCCGGAATCGAGCAGGCGCTCGATGCGCTCGCGCACCGTCAGCTTGCCGCCGTCGTGCTGCCGCTTGACCTTGTCCGGTCCGCCCATGCGCCTGGCGAGCGCCTCGCGCCGGCGCAGCTCCTCGATTTCCGCTTCCCAGCCCATCGTGACCTCCGCGTTGCGGTGCCGATTCTTGCACCCGCGCCGCCCGCGGACCAGCGAAACGCCCCGGCGCCTGCGAAACGCGGGCGCAGCATGCGCATGCTCTGCGACAATCCCGGCTCCAGGAGGCACGTGACGTGGCTCAGCGCAAGCTGCAGTGCGAAGTGGCGGGCAGGATCATCCGCATCGAGGCGGGCGCGGGCGCGCGCGTCGCGGCCGAAGACCCGATCCTCATCGTCGAGTCGATGAAGATGGAGATTCCGCTCGTCGCGCCGGTCGCGGGCACCGTTTGCGGCATTCACGTCGCCGAGGGCGACGAGGTCGCCGAGGGCCAGCACGCCGCGACGCTCGAGATCTGAGGAGCACACAGATGGGCAAACTGCTGCAAGGCAAGGTCGTCGTCGTCACCGGCGCGGGCGGCGGCATCGGACGCGACTTCGCGCACGCCATGGCGGCGCAGGGCGCGAAGCTGGTGGTCAACGACGTCGGCGCCTCGGTCTCGGGCGAGGGCCGCGACGCCGGCCCGGCGCAGAAGGTGGTCGAGGAGATCGCCGCGGCGGGCGGCGCCGCGGTCGCCAGCAGCGACAGCGTCGCCGACTGGGAATCGGCCAACCGCATCGTCAAGACCGCGGTCGACGCCTTCGGCCGCATCGACTGCGTGGTCAACAACGCCGGCATCCTGCGCGACCGCTTCTTCTTCAACATGTCGGTCGAGGAATGGCGCGCAGTGATCGACGTGCACCTGAACGGCTCGTTCTACGTCGCGCGCGCCGCCGCGCCCTACTTCAAGAGCCAGAATGCGGGCAGCTACGTCAACATGACCTCGACCTCGGGGCTGGTCGGCAATTTCGGCCAGGCCAACTACATGGCCGCCAAGCTCGGCATCGTCGGCCTGTCGAAGTCGATGGCGCTCGACCTGGCGAAGTACCAGGTGCGCTCGAACTGCATTTCGCCCTTCGCCTGGAGCCGCATGATCGGCACCATCCCCGCCGAGACGCCGGAGCAGAAGGCGCGCGTCGAGAAGCTGAAGCGCATGGAGACCGCCAAGATCGCGCCGCTCGCCGTGTTCCTGGCGAGCGACCTGGCCAAGGACGTCACCGGCCAGATCTTCGGCGTGCGCGCCAACGAGATCTTCCTCTTCTCACAGCACCGGCCGCTGCGCGCGGTGCACCGCTCGGAGGGCTGGACCCCGGAAGCGATCGCCGAGCACGCCATGCCGTCGCTGCGCGCGAGCTTCTACCCGCTCGACCGCTCGCAGGACGTGTTCTCCTGGGATCCGATTTAACAATAATGGGGTCTGACCCCAAAATCGGGTGACGAGCGCGCTGCGCGGCACTCTCGAGCAGGTCGGCAGGACGACCGACCTGTGCTTTGCCGTGCGCTTCGCCGACGGCAGCGAGTACCGCAGCCGCGCCGGCGAGCCCGCCTTCACGCTCACGTTCAGAACCGCAGCGGCCGAGCGGCGCGTCCTCCTGCAGCGCCACATCGGGCTGCTGGAGGGCTACTTCGACGGCGCGATCGACATCGACGGCAGCCTGCCGCTGGCGCTGCGTGCCGGCTTCGAGGGCGGCATCTCGCATCGGCCGCCGCTCGCCGTGCGGCTGCGCAACCGTCTGCACGAGATGCGCACCAGCAACCGTACGCGCGCGCAGGCGAAACGCAACGCCCGCTTCCACTACGGCCTGGGCGAAGCGTTCTACCGCCTGTGGCTGGACGACCCCTACAAGATGTACACCTGCGCCTACTGGCAAGAGGGCACGCGCACGCTGGAACAGGCGCAGCAGAACAAGATCGAGCACGTCTGCCGCAAGCTGCGCCTCGCGCCGGGCGAGACGGTGGTCGACATCGGCTGCGGCTGGGGCGGGTTCCTGCTGTACGCGCAGGCGCGCTACGGCATCGTCGGCACCGGCGTCAACACCACCACCGAGCAGCTGCAGGAGGCGCAGGCCGAGCTCGCGCGCCGCGGGCTGGACGACAAGATCCGGCTGGTTGAAGCCGACATGCGCGACGTGCCGGGGTCCTACGACAAGGTCTGCTCGATCGGCGTGCTCGAGCACGCCGGGCGCGACCAGCTCGACGCGGTCGTTGCCGCGCACGCCGCGGCGCTCAAGCCGGGCGGCATCGGGGTGCTGCATTTCATCGGCCATGTCGGCGAGTACGAGACCGAGTACTGGATTCGCGAGCACATCTTTCCCGGGGGCTGGATCCCGAGCCTCGCGGCGACGCTGGCGTCGATGGAACGCGCCGGGCTGGAGATCCTCGACGTCGAGAACCTGCGCCGCCATTACGCGCTGACGCTGGATGCCTGGGCCGAGCGCTTCGATGCCAACTGGGAAAAGATCCACGCGCTCGATCCGCGCAAATTCGACGAGCACTTCCGCCGCAAATGGCGCTGCTACCTGTACGGCTGCGCCGAGATGTTCCGCGCCGTCAACGGCTACACGCACCTCTTCCAGGTCGTCTTTTCCAAGGGCAACACGCGCGACTACCCGATGAGCCGCGCCTTCCTCTACCGCGGCGCGTCGGACGCGACGGCCGGCCGCTGAACGCGCCCCGCGTCCGGCTACTCGATCACGCGGTCGGCGCGCAGCAGGATCGAGGACGGCAGGCTGCGGCCGATCGCCTTGGCGGCGCCGAGGTTGACGACGAGGTCGAACTTGGTCGGCCGTTCGACGGGAAGCTCGCCCGGCTTGGCGCCCTTGAGGATGCGGTCGACATGCTCTGCCGCGCGGCGGTAGACGTCGGGAATGTCCGGGCCGTAAGACATCAGGCCGCCGGCTTTGGGGAAGCTCTCGGAGAAATAGATCGCCGGCAACTGACGGGTTTTCGCGAAGGCGACGAGCTTGCGCCGCTGCGAAACGGCGAACGGGCTCGGCGCGACAATCAGGCCGCGCGCGCTGCCGCCGCCGATCACCGCCAGCGCGGCGTCGAGCTCCGCAGCATCGGCCGCGTGCTGCACGTCCAGCCGCACGCGCAATCGCTGCGCGACCGTCTCGACCTCCTTCACGAAACGCTTCGCCGCCGCGTTGCTCGAGCTCCAGACCATTGCCGCGTGCGACAGCTCCGGCACTGCCTCCTTGAGCAGCTCCAGCCACTTGCCGGCGAAACCGTCGCCGTAGGCGAGCGAAAAGCCGGTGATGTTGCCGCCCGGCTGCCGCAGGTTTTCGACGAGACCGCCGGCGACCGGATCGCTCGAGCCGGCGAACACGATCGGCACCTTGGTCGTGGCGCGCTTGGCGGCGCGCCCGCCGATCGTCGAGCCGGCGACGAGCACATCCGGGTTCAGAGCGAGCAGCTCGGCGACCAGACCCGCCAGGCGTTCGGGCTTGCCCTTGGCGAAGCGCATCTCGATCGTGACGTTGCGTCCGTCCTCCCAGCCGAGCGCCCGCATCCCCTCGCGGAACGCGGCGTCGCGCGGGCCCGGCGCCACCGGCGACAGAAAGCCGATGCGGTACGGCGGTTGCCCGTGCTTCGCCGCGGCGGCGAGCGGTGCGGCAAGTAGTCCAGCCGCCGCCAGCAGGAATCGTCGTCGTCGATGATCGCCCACGCGCCCTCCTTCGCTTGGGACCGAGCCCCCACTTTACCGCTTACAAGCCGACCGTGCAGACGCGCGGCGCCTGACTTGGCTCAGGCCGGCCGCAGCCAGATCCGGCTGTCGTGAAACGCCGCGCCGCCCACCGGCGCGATGGGATCCGCGCCGGTCAGCACGTTGATGCCGACGCCCTCCTCGAACGCGGCGTTCGGCCAGATGCCCTCGACGATCACCACCCCCTCGCGCAGGCCGTCGAACAGCTTCGCGTGCACCACCGTCGTGCCGCGCTCGTTGCCCAGCCGCACGCGCGCGCCGTCGACGATGCCGAGGCGCGCCGCATCCGCCGGATGGACGAGCGCCGTGGGGCGCTTCTCCTGCGCCGCCGAGGTCGGCGTCTCGGTGAAGGTCGAGTTGAGGAAGTTGCGCGCCGGCGAGGTCGCCAGGCGGAACGGCATCGCCTCGGTCGCTTCCTCGATCACCGCGTAATGATCGGGCAGCGCAGGAATGCTTTCCGGCGCGCCGGCCGGGCCGAAGCCCTGTGGCTTGACGCCCGCCCAGTCGGGCTTGAAGCGGAACTTGCCGTCGGGCCAGGCAAAGCCCTTGAGATAATGCGCTTCCTCGAAAGGCGGCTGCACGTCGAACCAGCGCTCGCGCTCGAGGTCCGCCACGCCGCGCCAGCCCGAGTGCAGCAGCGTCCAGTCGATCAGCGCGCGCGGCGTCATGTCGAAGCCGGGGTGCGCCGCGCCCAGCCGCCTGGCCAGCGCGCAGATCACCTCGTGGTTGCTGCGGCAACCTTCCGGCGGCTCGACCACCTTGGGCCCGAGCATGATGTGCTGGTGGCCGCCGCCCTGGTAGAGGTCGTCGTGCTCGAGGAACATGGTCGCCGGCAGCACGATATCCGCCACCTGCGCGGTCTCGGTGAGGAACTGCTCGTGCACGCAGACGAACAGATCGTCGCGCGCGAAGCCGCGCCGCAGGCGGTTGTGCTCGGGGGCGACCATCATCGGGTTGGTGTTCTGGATGAACAGCGCCGTCACCGGCGGCCCGCCCTTCAGCGCCTCCGCGTCGCCGTCGAGGATCGGGCCGATCCGCGACTGGTCGAGCACCCGCACCGAGCGGTCGAGCGCGTCCAGCCCCTCGATCATCGAGCGGTCCCAGTGGTAGATCGCGCCGTTGTTGTGGAACGCGCCGCCACCCTCGTACTGCCAGGCGCCGGTCACCGCGGCGATGCACAGCGCGGCGTGCATGTTGACCGTGCCGTTGCGGTTGCGCGAAAAGCCGTAGCCGAGGCGGAAGTAGGTCTTCGGCGTGGTGCCGACGAGCCGCGCGAAGGCCTCGATCTCGGCGACCGGCACGCCGGTGATGCGCGATGCCCACTCCGGCGTGCGTGACTGCAGGTGCGCTTCAAGCTCGCGCGGCGCGTCGGTATAGCGCGCGAGATAGTCGCGGTCGGCCAGCCCGTCGCGAAACAGCAGGTGCATCACCGCGCAGGCGAGCGCGCCGTCGGTGCCGGGCCGCAGGATGATCGCCAGGTCGGCGGCCTCCGAGGTGGCATTGCGGTAGATGTCGACGTGCACGATCTTCGCGCCGCGCTCTTTCCGCGCGCGCACCGCGTGCGTCATCACGTTGACCTGCGTGTGCACCGGGTTCGTGCCCCAGATCACCACGCAGTCGGCCTTCTCCATCTCGCGCGGATCCGCCCCCGCCAGGCGTCCGGTGCCGGCGATGAAGCCGTTCCAGGCGGCGGTGACGCAGATCGTGCTGTACTGGCCGGAATACTTCTTCACGTGGCGCAGCCGGTTGATGCCGTCGCGCATCAC
>JBFFEY010000085.1:0-11476 GCA_041558415.1 Burkholderiales bacterium
GTGCGGCGTTGCGGCGCCGGCGCCGCACCGCAGCACATCGTTGTTCTTACCTTCGCAGCGGGCGGATCTTGTTGACGAATGCCGCATCGCCCTTTGCCAGGTCGCCCCAGTAGGCCTCCTCGGCGGCATCGGCGAACGCGGCGCCCATGTCGACCGTCTTGATGCCGGCTTTCGCCTGCACCGCCTTCTGCTTGGCGTCCTCGTCGGCGCGCCACTTCGGCCACTCGCCCTCGACCCACACGGCCATCTGGCTGAGGCACTCGCGCTGCTCGGCCGCCAGGCCCTTCCACTTGTCGAGGTTGACGATCACCGCCACCGCGGCGCTGATGAAGCCCGGGTCGTGGCGGACTTTGGTGTACTTGTCCCAGCCGAAATCCTGGATGCCCCACAGCGGCCAGCCGTAGCCGTCGACCGCGCCGCGCTCGAGCGCCGTGTGGACCTCGGGCGGCGCCATGCGCACCGGGTTGGCGCCGAGCGACTTGAAGAAGGCGTCGTAGATCGGCACCGAACGCAGGCGGAAGCCCTCGAACTTGCCGTCCTTGCCCGGCTTGGTCGTGTACAGGTGGAAGCGCACGCCGTTGAACAGGTGCGTCAGGTAGTAGGCGTTCAGCTTCTTGTTGTATTCCTCGTTGATCAGCGCCCAGGCGCCGTTCTTGCGCTGCTCGGCCGACTCGTTGCGCGCCACGCTGATGACGTCGCCGGCCGGCACCGCGCCGCGCCAGTAGTTGGGCGGACCGTAGTGCATGTCGATGACGCCGTTCTTCAGCGCGTTCCACTGCTCGAGCGACGGGATCGCCTCCGGACCGACGATGCTGATGTTCACCTTGCCGGCGCACTGCTTGTTGGTCGCCTCGACGAAGCGCACGAACTGGCGCGCCACGATCGAGCGCACCGGCAGGAACGACGCGGCCTTGAGCTTGACTTCCGCCGCCGCGGCCGGCAGCGCAATGGCGCCGCCCGATACCGCCGCCGCGACGACGGCAACCTGCAGAAATCGTTTCATTGCAGCCTCCTCTCCAAGTGAGCGCCGCAGTCTAGCCGCGGCGCCCACGGGCGGCAAGCCGCGCCGTTCAGTCGCGCGGCGCCCCCGGCGGCGCCAGCAGATCGAGGTGCTGCAGCAGGCCGACGAAGCGTCCGAGCAGGTCGTGCTGATAGGCGGCGAGATCGCGTCCGCGCCAGTCGTAGAAGCCCTGCCCCTCGCGCGCCCCACGCCGCCCTTCGCGCATCAGGCGCTCGACGATCGGCGGCGGTGCGTAGCGCGGCGCATCGAGCGCCTGCGCCATCGCGCGCGAGGCGTAGTACAGGATGTCGACGCCGCCGAAGTCGATGAATTCGCAGATTCCCATGGTCGCGTAGCGCGGACCGAAGCCGCTGCGCACCGCGCGGTCGATGTCCTCCGCGCTCGCCACGCCCTCCTCCACCAGGCGCGCCGCCTCGTTCATCGCTGCCGCCTGCAGGCGCGGAACGATGAACCCGGGCGAGGCCGCGCAGCGCACCACCACCTTGCCGGCCGACTCGAGCAGCGAGCGCATGCGCGCGAAGGTCGATTCCGCGGTCGTCTTTGCCGGGCTCACCTCGACCAGCGGGATGAGGTAGGCCGGGTTTAGGAAGTGCGTGTTGACGAAGCGCGCCGGATGCGTGATCAGCGCCGCGAGCGTATCGGCGAGCATCGACGAGGTAGTCGAGGCAATAATGGTCTGCGGTGGAACCTGCTCGCAGACCCGTGCGAAGGCATCGCGCTTCGCCTCGAGCGTTTCGGTCACGCCCTCGAACAGCACGTCGGCCGCCGCCAGCACCGGGCCGGCCGCGTCCAGCGTGTGCAGCGCGACGCGCGCCAGGATCGCCTCGCACTGCGCCGCGTCGAGCACGCCATGCGCACGCAGCAGACCGAGGTTGGTCTCGATTTCCGCCCGTGCCGCGGCCTGCAGCCGCGCGGCGTCGGCGGCGTCGCGCGGCTTGAAATCGACGACGTCGACGCGGTAGCCGGCATAGGCGAAGACATGGGCGATGCCGCGCCCCATGCGCCCCGCGCCGAGCGCGACGATGCGTGTCATGCGGCGGCGAGCCGCGCGCGGTCCTGCGGCATTGCAAAATCGACCAGCGGTCCGAGCGGCACCACGCCGCTCGGGTTCAGCCTGCGGTGGCTTTCGTAGTAGTGCCGCTTGGCGTGCTCGGCGTCGAAGGTGGCAAGAATGCCCGGCGTCTGCAACACGTCGCGCGTGTACGCCCACAGGTTGGGGTAGTCGACCAGGCGCCGCAGGTTGCACTTGAAGTGGCCGTAGTACACCAGGTCGAAGCGCAGCAAGGTCGGCAGCAGACGCAGGTCGGCCTCGGTCAGCTCTGCGCCGCACAGGTAGCGCTGCGCGGCGAGACGCGCCTCGAGCCAGTCGAGCGTGTCGAACAGCGGACGCACCGCCTCTTCGTAGGCCGCCTGGCTCGTGGCGAAGCCGGCGCGATACACGCCGTTGTTCACGCCCTGGTAGATCCGCGCGTTTAGCGCGTCGATCTCCTCGCGCAGCGCGGCCGGGTAGTAGTCGCCGGGCCGCGCGCCAAGGCCGTCGAAGGCGCTGTTGAACATGCGGATGATGTCGGCCGACTCGTTGCTGACGATGGTGCTGCGCGTGCGGTCCCACAGCACGGGCGTCGTCACGCGCCCCGTGTATTGCGGGTCGGCCGCCTGATAAACCTGATAGAGGTATTCGGCACCGTGGATCGGGTCGGCGATCACGCCCGGCCCCGGCTCGAAGGTCCAGCCGTGCTCCAGCATGCGCCAGTGCACGACTGAAATCGAGATCATCGCCTCCAGGCCCTTCAGCGCGCGGAAGATCAGCGTGCGCTGCGCCCAGGGGCAGGCCAGGCTGACGTACAGGTGATAGCGGCCCGGCTCGGCAGCGAAACCGCCCTTGCCGCTCGGCCCCGACGCGCCGTCTGCGGTCACCCAGTTGCGGTAGCGGCTCGCCTGCCGCTCGAAGCGCCCGCCGCTCGACTGGGTGTCGTACCAGTGGTCATGCCAGGCGCCGTCAACCAGCAGTCCCATCGCCCTACAACCCTTCGCGCAGCAGTGCGCCCATCGCTTCGCGCGACAGGCCGGCGAGGCCCAGGTTCTCCAACGTGCGGCCGCTCGCGCGCAAATCGCGCCGCATCACCGCGGAGGCGATCGACAGCAGGCCGCGCGCCACCGGGCAGGGCACGCCCGCCCACTCGGCCATCGAGACGAGGAAGGCGAGCCCCAGCTCGACGTCCTCGCGCATGTAGCGATGCTCGGTGAGCACGATGCGCTCGCGCCAGTCCTTCGAGTCGGTCAGCTTCTGGTGCACCTTGCGGCCGTACATCCACTCGTCGCCGTCGGGCCGGTAGTGGTCGGCGAGGGGAAAGTGCGGCGCCGCGTAGCCGAGCGCCTCGCGCAGCGCGATGCGCTCCGCATCGAGCGCGTCGGTCACCCGCCGGATCGAGGCCTGCGTGCCTTCGTTGTGGATGTCCCAGCGCTCGAAATGCTCCAGCGGCCCGGCGTTCATGAGGATGAGCGGCGGGTGGATGATCGGCCCGGCGTTCATCAGCGCCGCCGCCAGCGCGTCCTCGACCGGCTCGAGCGCGGGGAATGCCTGCCGGATCACGGCGCTGGCCTGCGCCTGCGCACGCGCCGGAAACACCCCGGTCGGCAGGCGCGTCGCGCGCGCGGTGATCGCCGCGGTCTCCGGACCGTGTTTGCGCGTCAGCCAGGGCAGCGTGCCGGTCTCGGCGAAGGCGAAGCGCGCGCGGTTGCCGGCCGCGCGGATCACCTGCGTCATGACGTAGGAACCGAAGCTGCCGGGCGGCAGGAACACCACCTGATCGTCGGCGAGAAACGGCGCGATGCGCGCGGCGTTGTCGGCCTGGGTGAAGGCCGGATCGGGCAGCACCGCCAGCGCCGCGCCGCGCAGCGCCTCGCCCACGTCGCCGGCGACGCAGGCGATCGGTACGCGGCGCTCGCCGTCGGCATCCTTCAGCGTGATCGCGCCGCTCGCGCGCAGGGCGTCGAGCGCGCGCGCATCGCGCCGCCAGAAGCGCACGCGATGGCCCTGCGCCGACAGGTCGGCGGCGCAGGCGTAGGCGCCGTTACCGCCGCCGAGTACCGCGATCTCCATCGGCCGTGGCGTGGCGCGCGGCGGCGCGCCTCAGAGGGCGCTCGTGTAGTGCGGGTCGTACATGGTCGAGCGCACGTAGGCCAGCAGGTCCTTGTGCTCGGGCGCGCCGGCCAGGCCCTGCGTGTAGGCGACGCCGGCGACCGCCGCGCCGATGCGCGCCGAGACCTCGCGCACCGCGACGAGCGGCGGGTAGAGGCTGCCCTGCGCGAGGTCGGCTTCCGACACGGTGGCCGCCAGCGCCTCGGCCGCGGCGAGGAACATCGCGTCCGTGACATGGCGCGCCTTGCTGGCGATCGCGCCCAGCCCGACGCCGGGGAAGATGTACGAATTGTTGCCCTGGCGCGGCACGAAGTGCTGGCCCTGGTGGTCGACCGCATCGAACGGGCTGCCCGAGGCGAACAGCGCGCGCCCGTCGGTCCAGCGGTACGCCTCCTGCGCCGTGCATTCCGACTTCGAGGTCGGGTTCGACAGCGCGAACACGATCGGGCGCTTGTTGAACTTCGCCATGCTGCGCAGCACCGGCTCGGTGAAGGTGCCGCCCACCGCCGCCACGCCGATGATCGCCGTCGGCTTGAGCGCCTCCACCGCAGAGTGGAAATCCGCCACCTCCGGGTGCGCGTGCGCGTACGCTTGCTTGTGCGCCGCCAGCCCCTCGCGCGAGGCGACCACCAGGCCGCGCGAGTCGACCAGCCAGCAGCGCTGGCGCGCCTCGGCCTCCGTGAGCCCCTGGGCGCGCAGCGCGGTGACGATCAGGTCCGAGATCCCCGTCGCCGCCTCGCCGGCGCCGAGGAACAGCACCTTCTGCTCCGTCAGGCGGCCGCCGGTCACGCGCAGCGCCGACAGCAGCCCGGCGAGCGCCACGGCGGCCGTGCCCTGGATGTCGTCGTTGAAGGTGCAGATGCGCTCGCGGTATTGCTCGAGCAGGCGGAAGGCGTTGTGGTTGGCGAAGTCCTCGAACTGGATCAGCACGCCGGGGAACACTTCCTGCGTCGCCGCGATGAACTCCTCGACCACCGCGTCGTACTCGGCGCCGCCGATGCGCCGCTGCTTGAGCCCGAGGTAAAGGGGATCGTCGAGCAGCGTCGGATTGTTGGTGCCCACGTCGAGCAGCACCGGCAGCGTCTGCGTCGGCGGGATGCCGGCGCAGGCGGTGTACAGCGCGAGCTTGCCGATCGGGATGCCCATGCCGCTCGCGCCGAGGTCGCCGAGGCCGAGGATGCGCTCGCCATCCGACACCACGATGATCGACACCTCGCGGTAGGGCCAGTTGCGCAGCACCTGCGCCATGCGGCCGCGGTCGGCGGCGCTGATGAACATGCCGCGCGGGCGTTGGTAGATGTGGCCGAACTTCTGGCAGGCGAGGCCGACGGTGGGCGTGTAGATGATCGGCACCATCTCGTCCGGGTAGTCGGCGATGACGCGGAAGAACAGCGCCTCGTTGCGGTTGTGCAGCGCCGAGAGCGAGACGTACTTCTCCAGCGGATCGGACTGCCGGCGCAGGTTTTCCAGGATGCGCTCGACCTGCACCTCCTGCGTGATGACCTGGGTCGGGAGCAGGCCGCGCAGTCCGAGCGCGTCGCGCTCGGCCTCGCTGAACGCGGTGCCCTTGTTGAGCGCCGGGTCGCGCAGCAGCGCGATGCCGCGCGGCTGCTCCGGCGGGGTTGGCTTGCTCATGCGTTTCTCCATTCTTGCACGCTTGCGCGGTCGCCGCTCTCAGGGCTTCAGTTCGATCTCGACGAACGCGTACTCGACGTCGTTTGCGTTGATCACGTCGTGCTCGACCCCGACATTGCGGAAATACGGCACGCCCTTCTTCAGTTCGGCGATCGATTCCTTGCCGCCTTCGGTGACCAGTCTGAGCCGCCCGTCGGCCATCGGCACCACGACGTAGTCGTACGCGTGCCGGTGCCAGCCGGTGGCGGCGCCCGGCGCGAAGCGCCACTCGGTCACCCGCACGCGTTCGTTGTCGATGAAGACGGTCGGCTGCGCCGCCGCGCGCTTGTCGCTCATGCCCTCGCCTCCCTGCGACGCAACCTGGCGTAGAGGGCGAGCCCGCACTGCGGCAGCAAAAACCAGAACGCAGCGTTCAGCAGCGCGAGCGGCGCGGTGAGAAAGCTGATGCCGCCCCTGCCGCTCGCGTCGACGAAGGCGACGAAGAACGGCACGCCGATCACCGTGCCCGGCCCATCCGGTCCCTCGCCGGCGTAGGCGAAGGCCTCGCGCGCGAACCAGGACGCGAGCGCGAGCAGCGCGCCGGCGCCGTAGGCCACTGCCATCGCCGCGCGGCCGCTGCGCGCCGCCGCATAGCGCCAGGCGAGCACGCCGGCGATGATGCCGGCGAGGCCGAGTGCGGCGAGCAAGGGCACCAGCATGCGCGGCGAAGGTTCGCTCAGGCCTTGACGCCGAGCGCGTCCTTGATCTGCTGCAGTGCCGACGGATCTTCGATCGTCGTCAGGTCGCCGGGATCGCGCCCTTCGGCGAGCGCCTGGATCGAGCGGCGCAGCGTCTTGCCCGAGCGGGTCTTGGGCAGCAGCGTGACGAAGTGCACCGCGCGCGGCCGCCCGATGGCGCCGAGCTGCTTGTCGACGGTCGCCATGACTTCCTTCTCCAGCGCTGCGCGCCCCTCGGCCGAGCCGAGCTGGGAGACGTCCTTGGCCACCGCGAAGGCGAGCGGCATCTGCCCCTTGAGCGCGTCCTCGACGCCGACCACGGCGCATTCGGCGATATTCGCGTGCATGTTGACCGCCTCCTCGATCTCGCGCGTGCCGAGGCGATGTCCGGCGACGTTGATCACGTCGTCGGTGCGCCCGAGGATGAAGTAGTAGCCGTCCTTGTCGCGGATGCCCCAGTCGAAGGTCGAATAGACCTGCTTGGTCGAGAAGGTCGAGAAATAGGTCTTCACGTAGCGCTCGTCGTCGCCCCAGATCGTCGTCATGCAGCCCGGCGGCAGCGGCGGCGCGATCGCCACCACCGCCTTCTCGTCGACGTCGGCATCGCTCGCGTCGGCTTCGCGCAGCAGGTGCAGGTCGTAGCCGTACACCGGGAACGACGGGCTGCCGAACTTGATCGGCGTCTTCTCCACGCCGTGCACCGCAGAGAGGATCGGCCAGCCGGTCTCGGTCTGCCAGTAATGGTCGATCACGGGAATCTTCAGCGCGTCCGCAATCCACACATGGGTCGGCTCGTCTAGCGGCTCGCCGGCGAGGAACAGGTGCCTGAGCGAGGAGACGTCGTACTTGGAGAGGTAGGCCGGGTCCTGCTTCTTCAGCACGCGGATCGCGGTGGGCGCCGAGAACATGACGCTCGCCTTGTACTTCTCGACGATCTGCCACCAGATGCCGGCGTCCGGCCGGATCGGCACGCCCTCGTACAGGATGGTGGTCATGCCGGCGATGAGCGGGCCGTAGATGATGTAGGAGTGCCCCACCACCCAGCCGATGTCCGAGGTGGTGAACATCGTCTCGCCCGGCTTGCCGCAGTAGATCAGCTCCATCGACGAGGCGAGCGCCACCGCGTAGCCGCCGACGTCGCGCTGCACGCCCTTCGGCTTGCCGGTGGTGCCGGAGGTGTAGAGGATGTAGCTCGGCTCGCTCGATTCGAGCCAGGCGCAGGGCACCTCGGCGCCGGCGTGCTCCTCGGCGAAGCGCTTCCAGTCGACGTCGCGCCCGGCGACCGTCGGCATGCTCGGGTCGAGGCCGCGCTTGTAGATCAGCACCTTTTCGGGCGGGAACTGCGCCAGCCGGATCGACTCGTCGACCAGCGACTTGTAGAGCACGCTCTTTCCCATGCGGCTGCCGCCGTCGGCGGTGATCATCAGCTTCGGCTTGGCGTCGTCGATGCGCGCCGCGAGGCTCGCCGCGGCAAAGCCGCCGAACACCACCGAGTGCACCGCGCCGAGCCGCGCGCAGGCGAGGATCGCGAAGCAGGCCTCCGGGATCATCGGCATGTAGATGATCACCCGGTCGCCCTTCTGTACGCCGAGCGCGCGCATCATCGCCGCGGCGCGGTTCACCTCCGCGTGCAGCTCGCGGTAGCTGTAGCTTTTCTCCTCGTCGACCTCGGTCGAGATGTACACGAGCGCGGTCTGCTCGCCGCGCTCGGCCAGATGCCGGTCGATCGCGTTGTAGCAGAGGTTGGTCTCGCCGCCGACGAACCACCTGGCGAACGGCGGGCGCGAGAAGTCGAGCACCTGGCCGAACGGCTTGTGCCAGTGCACCCGCCTCGCCTGCTCGGACCAGAAGGCGTCGCGATCCTCGATCGAGCGCCGATGAAAGTCCCGATACTTGCCCATGCCCCCTCCTCCTTACCGAAGCGCCGGGCCGCGCGCGCCGCGGCTCAGGCGTTCATGTCCACCACCACCCGCCGGCTCACCTTGCCGGCGATGAAATCGTCGAATGCACCCGGCAGCTCGCCGAACGGGATGGTGCGCGCCATCTCTTTCAGCAACGGTGGCCGCATGTCGCCCGCCAGCCGTGCCCACACCTTGCGCTCGAGCTCGGGGCTCGGCGCGTCGGTCGAGTTGATGCCGAGCAGGCTCGCACCGCGCAGGATGAACGGCATCACCGAACTGTTGAAGCCCGGGTTCGCCGCCATGCCGATCGAGGCGATGACGCCGTTCACCTTCATGGTGCTCGCCATCCAGGCGAGCACCTCGCCGCCCAGGTTGTCGACCGCGCCGGCCCAGGTCGCCTTGTCGAGCGGGCGGATCTTGGCAAGATCGAGGCTCGCGCGCAGCAGGATCTCCTTGGCGCCGAGCTTCTTCAGCCAGTCGGACTCGGCTTCCTTGCCGGTCAGCGCCACCACGTGGTAGCCGAGCTTGGCGAGCGCGGCCACCGCGATCGAGCCGACACCGCCGGTCGCGCCGTTCACCACCACCGGGCCGTTCGCGGGCTTGAGACCGTTCAGCTCCATCTTCTCCACCGCCAGCCCCGCGGTGTAGCCGGCGGTGCCGAAGGCCATCGCCTCCCACAGCGTCATGCCCTTGGGCAGCTTCACCACCCAGTCCGCGGGCAGGCGCGCGTACTCGGCATAGCCGCCGTCGTGCTTGACGCCGATCTCGTGGCCGACGCCGAGCACGGCGTCGCCCTTGGCGAAGCGCGCATCGCTCGAGCTGATGACCGTGCCCGAGAGGTCGATGCCGCCGATGCAGCGCTCGCGCAAGAGGATCCGCCCCTTGCCGGTCGCCGCCAGCGCGTCCTTGTAGTTGACGTCCGAATACGCCACCTTGATCGTCACCTCGCCCGGGTCGAGCTCGTCGAGCCTGCAGTCGACGAACTCGGCCTTGACCGAGGTCTTGTCCACCTGCGTGATGCGGTAGGCCTTGAACGTGTCCATGTGGCTTGCTCCCTGGGTTCTGCTGCGGCCGGCTAGTGGCGGGCGCGCTCGCGCTGAAGGTATGCGAGCGACTGCATCTCGTGCAAGCGGCTCGCGGTGCGCGCGAATTCGGCGCTGTGCGTGCCCTCGACGAACAGGTCCTCGGGCTGCGCCTCGGCCGAGACCACCAGGTTGACCCGGTCGTCGTACAGCACGTCCACCAGCCAGGTGAAGCGCCGTGCCGCGTCGGCGTTCCTCGCCGACAGGCGCGGCACGCCGGACAGGAACAGCGTGTGGAAGCGCCGCGCCAGGTCGACGTAGTCCGTGTACGCGCGCGGCCCGCCGCACAGCACGGCGAAATCGAACCACACCACCCCGCCGGCGCGCCGGCGGTACGGGATGGTGCGCCCCTCGACGTCGAGCGCGTGGTGCTCCTCCTCGACGTCCTTCAGCGCGTTGAAGCCCTCGGCCAGCGCCGTCTCGCCGCCCCGGCCGACGTGGTAGACCTTGAGCTTCTCCATCTTCAGGCGCCGGTAGTCGGTGCCGTTGTCGACCTCGAGCACGTCGAGGCGCGCCTTGAGCAGTTCGATCGCCGGCAGGAAGCGCGCGCGCTGCAGCCCGTGCGGGTAGAGCTGGTCGGGGTGGTAGTTCGAGGTCATGACGAACTCGACGCCGCGCGCCATCACCTGCTCGAGGAAACGGCCGAGGATCATCGCGTCGGCGATGTCCGAGACGTGGAATTCGTCGAAGCAGATGAGGCGGTAGCGGCGCGCCACGCGCTCGGCCAGCTTCGCGATCGGGTCCTCCTCGCCCTTCAGCGCGTCGAGCTCGCGGTGCAGCTCGCGCATGAAATGGTGGAAGTGCACGCGGCGCTTGCGCTGCAGCGGCACGCAGAGGAAGAAGGCGTCCATGAGGAAGCTCTTGCCGCGCCCCACGCTGCCCCACAGGTAGACGCCTTTGGGCAGCGGCGGCTTGACCAGGAGGCGCTTGAGCGCGTTGCTGCGGCGCGCCTTGTAGGCGGTCCATTCCGCGTACAGGCGCTGCAGGCGCTCGACCGCGCGCTGCTGCGAGGGGTCGCTGACGAAGCCGCGGCTCTCGAGGTGCTGCGCGTAGAGGGAGAGGACGTCGGCCCGGCCGCCGTCGCCGGGCTTCGGGTGCGCTGCGCTGGGGGCGGGATCGAGGGCGGTTTTTGCGGTCACCGGCGTGCGGCTGCGGAGCGCGGTCGTCGTGCTGCGACGCTCCTGCGGGCCGGGGCCGATTTTAGCGGATCGCGCCGTGCGGCACTTCCGCGGGCCGGTTGCGCACAGCGAGTGGCGACGCCGCCTGCGGAAGGGAGGTCGCTTTCAGCGGTCGCGTGAACGATAAACAACTACGGGCCCCAAGGCGTCGCTCCATCTCGGGATTGCCACACCGCGCGTCACCTCGTGCGCCTCACCTCCGCCACCGAGCTGCCGCGCTGCGGCGCGCGGTTCGGCGAGCCGGGCCGCGATTCCCGGTCGGGCCAACGGGGATGGCTCACCGAACCCGCCGGCGAGTTGAGACCGGTTAACAACAACAAAAACCTCCTATAAAACCCAGACCTTCATAATTTACATCATGAAGTACCGCTAACAGCATGTAGCAACGTATAAACCATCCTCCATGAAAAGCTTTTCACCATCCCGCTTCATGCGGGGCAGCAGGGCAAATGACCTGTGTCACGGGGCATTTGCGTCGGCATTAACTTTTCTAAGGATTGACCTTATGGGACGACAAGCATAACTTGACGGAATTCACACTCGCACTTTGACAAAAGTCACACTCGCGCCGCGAGCAGACTCCTGAAGGAGGACATCACATCATGGCCAAAAACACACGCTTGTTTGCTCCCGTACTCCTGACGCTGCTCGGCTTCTCGTTAATGCCGGGGAGCGCGCATGCACTCAGTTTCGGCGGCGGTTTCGGAGGCGGCTGGACGCATCATGGCCTTCGTATCGAATGTGGTGAGCAACCTGATTCAACGTCAACGCCACTGGACAACCCAGGCCTTCGGGAACCGA
>JBFFEY010000086.1:0-11187 GCA_041558415.1 Burkholderiales bacterium
GTTCCGCAACAGCGAGCATGCGGCCTCCCTTTTCAACATGGAGCGCGCCGGACACGTCTATTCGCGCATCTCGAATCCGACGGTGGCGGTGCTCGAAGAGCGGGTCGCCGCGCTGGAAGGCGGCGTCGGCGCGATCGCGACGGCCTCGGGTCAGGCGGCGCTGCACCTCGCCGTGGCGACGCTGATGAACGCAGGCAGCCACATCGTGGCGTCGAACTCGCTCTACGGCGGCTCGCACAACCTGCTCGGCTACACGCTGTCGCGCTTCGGCATCGAGACCACGTTCGTCGATCCGCGCGATCCGCAGAATTTCCGCCGCGCGCTGCGCGACAACACGCGGCTGGTGTTCGGCGAGACGCTCGGCAACCCGGGACTCGACGTGCTCGACATTCCGGCGGTGGCGGCGATCGCGCACGCCGCGGGGGTGCCGCTGCTGGTCGATGCGACCTTCACCACGCCCTGGCTGATGAAGCCCTTCGCGCATGGCGCGGACCTGCTGTACCACTCGGCGACCAAGTTTCTCGGCGGCCACGGCGTCGCGATCGGCGGGGTGCTGGTCGATTCGGGACGCTTCGACTGGGAGAAGAGCGGCAAGTATCCGCAGCTCACCCAGCCCTATGCGGGCTTTCACGGCATGGACTTCGAGGAAGAGTCGGGCACGCGGGCGTTCCTGCTGCGCGCGCGCAGGGAGGGCTTGAGGGACTTCGGCGCCTGCATGGCGCCAATGACCGCGTTCCAGATCCTGCAGGGCATCGAGACGCTGCATCTGCGCATGCCGCGCCACATCGAGAACACCCGCAAGGTGGTGGCGTTTCTCGCTGCGCATGAAATGGTCGATTCGGTCGGCTATCCGGAGCTGCCGCAGCACCCGGACCACGCGCTCGCCCAGCGCCTGCTGCCGCGCGGTGCGGGCGCGGTGTTCTCCTTCGCCATGAAAGGCGGGCGCGAGGCGGGGCGGCGCTTCATCGAGACTCTGCAGCTGTTCTCGCACCTGGCGAACGTCGGCGACGCGAAATCGCTCGTCATCCATCCGGCAACGACGACGCACTACCGCATGTCGGACGCCGACCTGAAAAAGGCCGGCATTGGCCCGGGCACGGTTCGCCTGTCGATCGGCCTGGAGGACGCCGACGACCTGATCGAGGACCTCGGTCGCGCGCTCGCCGCGGCGAAGCGCAGCCTGAAGGCGGACTGATGGATTTCACGGTCGACGGCAAGAAGGCGTTCGCCTACACCGCGGCGCACGCACTCGATCGCGCCAAGCCGACGATCGTGTTCGTGCATGGCGCCGGACTCGATCACAGCTGGTTCGGGCTGCAGAGCCGCTATTTCGGCTATCACGGCTACAACGTGCTGGCCGTCGATTTGCCGGGGCACGGGCGCAGCGAAGGCCCTCCCCTGGAGAGCGTCGCCGAGATGGCGGACTGGACCGTGCGTTTGCTCGACGCGGCGGGCATCGAGCGCGCGGCGCTCGTCGGTCATTCCATGGGCGGACTCACCGCCATCGAATGTGCGGCACGCCACCCGGCGCGCGTCGAGCGCATCGCGCTGCTCGGCGTCGCGTACCCGATGAAGGTTTCGGCGGCGTTTCTCGAGGCCGCGCGCTGCAACGACCCGGCCGCCTTCGACATGGACACGATCTGGGGGCATGCGCCGCGCGTGCCGCTCGCCGGCAACCCGAATCCGGGAATGTGGATGTACGGCGATACGCTCGCGCGGCTCGCCCGGCTGCGCCCCGGCGTGCTGCATGTCGGTCTGAAGGCCTGCAACGACTACGACACAGGACTCGAGAGCGCCGCGAAGATCCGTTGTCCGGTGCTCTTCGTCCTGGGCAGCCGCGACCTGATGACCCCGCCCCGCAATGCAACGCAGCTCATCCAGGCGTTCAAGTCGGCGCAGACGGTATTGCTGCCGCCATCGGGCCACTCGTTGATGGCCGAGGCACCGGACGCCACGCTCGACGCGCTGATCGCTTTCTTTGCCATGGAGGCCACGCCGTGACGCCACCGCCGCGCATCGCGCGCCTGACAGGGCGCGACGCCTTTCTCAAGTTGCTGGTCGACGAGGGCGTGACGCACCTGTTCGGCAATCCCGGCACCACCGAGCTTGCCATCATGGAGGCGGTACCGGGGACGCCGGAGCTGAACTACGTGCTCGGCACGCAGGAAGCGGTGGTGGTCGGCATGGCCGACGGCTTCGCGCGCGCCTCGGGGCGGCTTGCGGCGGTGAGCCTGCACGTCGCGCCGGGGCTCGGCAACGCGATGGGCGCGCTGTACAACGCGAAATTTTCCGGCTCGCCGCTGATCGTCACCTGCGGCCAGCAGGAGCAGGGCCATGGCCTGCTCGAGCCGCTGCTCTACGACCCCTTGGTGCCGATCGCGCAGCCGATGGTGAAGTGGGCGGTCGAGGCAACGCGGGTCGAAGACCTGCCGCGCATCCTGCGCCGCGCGGCGAAAGTGGCGCTCACACCGCCGACCGGGCCGGTGTTTGTCAGCCTGCCGGGCGACGTGCTGGACGCAGAGGCCGAGCTCGATCTCGGCCATGCGACGCGCGTCGACACGGCGACGCGGCCCGCGGACGACGCGCTCGAGCGGCTGGCGGCGCGCCTGCTCGCCGCCAAGCGCCCGGTGATCGTCGCCGGCCACGAGCTGGCGACGCGCGATGCCTTCGCCGAAGCGGCGATGCTGGCCGAGCTGCTCGGTGCCGCGGTGTACCAGCAGTCGGTGCCCTACGCGGCGTCGTTCGCGAGCGAGCACCCGCTCTACCTGGGCGCCTTCACGCGCAGCCAGAAGCAGGTGCGCGCCGCGCTCGAGGACTATGACCTGCTCGTCTGCCTCGGCGCCGACCTGCTGCGCATGTCGGTGATGAGTCCCGTCTCGCCGCTACCCGAGACGCTGCCGGTGATTCACATCAGCGAGCGCGACTGGGAGCTGGGCAAGAACTATCCCACCGAGCTTGCCATCCGTGCCGACGTCAAGCAGACGCTCGCCGCGCTGCTGCCGAAGCTCGCGGCCGCGCGCACGCCGCAGTTTGCGGCCGAGGCCGCCACACGCGCCGCGGCACTGGCACCCAGGAACTGGAGTGCGCAGCGCGACAAGCTGCGCGTCGAGGCCTTGATGGCGGCCGAAACCACGCCGATCGACCCGCGCTACCTGATGCTGCGCATCGCCGAATCGATCCCGCCGGACGCCGTGGTGGTGGAGGAGGCGCTGACCTCGGCCAACACGCTGCCCGGCGTGCTGCCGCTGCGTGACCGCCAGAGCTTCTACGGCCTGGCGAGCGGCGGCCTCGGCTTCGGCGTGCCGGGCGCGGCGGGCATTAGCCTCGCGCTGCCCGGCCGGCCGGTGGTCGCGGTGATCGGCGACGGCAGCGCGCTGTACGGCATCCAGGCGCTGTGGACGGTCGCGCACCACCGGCTGCCGGTGACCTACGTCATCACCAACAACCGCAGCTACCGCATCCTCAAGGAGCGGCTCGTGTCGTTCCGCGGCTCGGACAGGTTCGTCGGCATGGACCTGCGCGATCCGGCGATCGACTACACGGGGCTCGCCCGTTCCATGGGGCTCGCCGCGCGTCGTGTCACCGATCCTGCGGATGTGGCGCCTGCGCTGCGCGAGGCGGTGGCGAGCGGTGCGCCGCAGCTGGTCGAGGTAATGGTCGCCGACGGCTTCGGCGGCTGAGGTATGAACTCGCCGCGCCGGGTGTTCCCTGCGCAAGGACAGGAGGTCAGGATGCGATTTCTCATCGGTCTGGTGACGATGGTGCTGGCGCTCGCGCCGGCCGCCGGACCCGCGGCGGCGGAGCTGCCGATCTTCGACGCGCATATCCACTTCAGCCATGACGCCGCCGACCAGATTGCGCTCGAGGACGCGGTGGCGATCCTGCGCAAGGCGGGGCTGAAGGGTGCGCTGGTTTCGAGCTCGGACGACGAGGGCACGCAGAAGCTCTACGAGGCGGCGCCGGACCTCGTCGTGCCGGAGCTGCGGCCCTATCGACGGCGCGGTGAAATCGGCAGCTGGATGCGCGACACGACGGTGATCGAGTATCTCGAAGCGCGCCTCAAGCGCTACCGGTACGTCGCCATCGGCGAGTTCCACCTATATGGCGCGGACGCCGACCTGCCGGTGCCGCGCCGCATGGTCGAGCTCGCGCGGCAATATGACCTCATGCTGCACGCGCATTCGGACGCCGAAGCCGTCGAGCGGCTGTTCGCGCAGTGGCCGCAGGCGCGCATCCTGTGGGCGCATTCCGGCTTCGACCAGCCCGCGAAGGTGCGCGAGATGCTGCGCAAGCACAAGAACCTGTGGGCGGATCTCGCCTTCCGCACCGATCAGGCGAGCGGCGGCAAGGTCGACGCCGAATGGCGCAAGGCCTTCGAGGAGTTCCCCGGCCGTTTCATGGTCGGCACCGATACCTTCACGCCGGAGCGCTGGTACTTCATCGGCGAGCACGCCGCGTGGTCGCGCGAATGGCTGAAGGATCTGCCGCCCGCGCTCGCCGAGCGCATCGCCTGGAAGAACGGCGAGGACGTGATCCGGGCGGCCTTCGCGCGCAAGCGCTAGCGCTTGCGATGCGTGCAATCGCGCTGGCGGCGGTGTGCGCGGCAGCGCCTGCGCTCGCCTGCGACGCGCCGGGCGCCGCATATGCGCGACTCGAATCGGAGCGCTACGTGGTGTGGCTGAGGACAGACCCGGCGTCGATTCCGCTCGGAGCCGAGTTCGCGCTCGATGCAGTGGTGTGCGCGAAGCGTGGCGCGAAGATTGGGGCGATCCGCCTGGACGCCTGGATGCCGACGCACCGCCATGGCATGAACACCCGCCCGAGCCTGAAGCCGACCGGCGAGGGGCGCTGGCGCGCCGAGGGTTTCCTGTTCCACATGCCGGGGCGCTGGCAGTTCACGGTCGACATCGATACACCCCGCGGGCGCGAGCGCCTGACGCGCGAGCTGGATCTCGACTGAGGATGCGCTGGCTCGCGTTACTCGCCGCGGCGCTGCTCGCTCCCGGCGCAGCCGCCGGGCTGCTCGAGTTCACCGCTGCCGAGCGGCGCGCCATCGAGCGCCACGGACCGTGGCCGCCGCCGGCGGCGCGCGATCGGTCGAATCGCGTCTCCGGCGATGCGGAGGCGATCGCGCTCGGCCAGAGCCTTTTCTTCGACGCACGGCTGAGCGGGGACGGCAGGGTGTCCTGCGCGACCTGTCACCAGCCGACGCGCGCGTGGACCGACGCGCGCAGCGCGCCGCGTCCGCGCGGGGCGAAGGGGGAAGATGCACTGGTACGGAACACGCCGACGCTGTGGAACGCCGGCACGGGACGCTGGTTCGGCTGGGGCGGCGGATCGGACACGCTCTGGTCGTTCAGCCTGCGCCCGATCCGGCATCCGGCCGAGATGGCCTCGAGCGCGGCGCAGGTCGCGCGCACCGTGCGTGCCGACGCCGAGCTCGCCTGCCGCTACCGGCGCGTGTTCGGCGTGGCGCCCAAGCCGGAAGAGGCGCTGCTGGTCGATGTCGGCAAGGCGATCGCGGCTTTCGTCGAGACGCTCGTTTCGGCGCGCACGCCGTTCGACGAGTTCCGCGATGCGCTCATGCGTGGCGACCTTGCCGCCGCGGCACGCTACCCGCTCTCCGCGCAGCGTGGGCTGCGCCTATTCGTCGGCGAAGGCAACTGCAGCGTCTGCCATTTCGGCCCGGCGTTCACCAATGGCGAGTTCGCCGACATCGGCGTGCCGTTTTTCGTGCCGGGCGGCGTCGACAGTGGGCGCTACGCCGGCATCCAGCGCCTGCGCGCCGATCCCTACAACCTGCTCGGGCGCTTCAGCGACGACCCTCGGGATGCGGGCGCGGCGCGCACGCGCCACGTGCGTCTGCAGCCGCGCAACTTTGGCGAGTTCAAGGTGCCAAGCCTGCGTAACGTGGCGAAGACCGCGCCCTACATGCACGACGGCTCGCTCGCCACGCTCGCCGACGTCGTGCGGCATTACTCCGAGCTGAACGAGGCGCGGCTGCACACCGAGGGCGAGAAGATCCTGCGCCCGCTGCGCCTCTCGCCGCAGGCCGCGGCGGATCTCGTCGCGTTCCTGCAATCGCTTTCGGATGCGGGGCGCACCGTCAGCCGCGCGCCCGGTCCCTGCGCTGCGCCGCGAGCGCGCTGAGGCTGCCGAGCGCCGCGCGGCGGTTGCCCGTTTCGCCGGTTGTAAGATGCGCGCATGCTCGGCGCGCTTACGGTGCTGCTGGTCTATCAGCTGGTCGGCGAAGTGCTGGTGCAGCTGCTCGGACTGCCGGTGCCCGGACCGGTGGTCGGCATGCTGCTGCTGTTCGTCACGCTGCTCGCACGCGGCAGCGCGCCGGAGCCGCTGCGCACGACCGCAAACGGCCTGCTCGCACACCTGTCGCTGCTGTTCGTGCCGGCCGGGGTTGGCGTGATGCTGCACTTCGAGCGACTCGGCGCGGAGTGGCTGCCGATCCTCGTGGCGCTCGTGGCGAGCACCGTGATCACGATCGGCGTCGCCGCGCTGGTGATGCGGGCGCTGCAGCGATGAGCGGCGCGAGCAGCAGCTTTGCCGAGATCTGGGTCTACCTGTCGGCCTCGCCGCTGCTCGGCCTGGCCGTCACGCTGCTCGCCTACCAGGCGGCGTACTGGCTCTATGAAAAGGCGAAGCTGAACCCGCTGGCCAACCCGGTGGCGCTGTCGGTGGCGATGCTGGTCGCGCTGCTCTGGTTCACCGACACGCCCTACCCGACCTATTTCGAGGGCGCGCAGTTCGTGCACTTCCTGCTCGGGCCGGCGACCGTCGCGCTCGCGGTGCCGCTTTACGCCAACCTGGAAACGCTGAAGCGCAACCTGCTGCCGCTGGGGGGCGCGCTGGTCGCCGGCTCGGTCACCGCCGCAGTCTCCGCCGTCGGCATCGGCTGGCTGCTGGGCGCAAGCCGCGAGACGCTGCTCTCGCTCGCGCCGAAATCGGTCACCACGCCGATCGCCATGGGCATCGCGGAAAAGCTCGGCGGATTGCCTTCTCTGACGGCCGTGCTGGTGGTGACCACCGGCATTCTCGGCGCCGTGCTCGCGCGCGGCACGCTCAATCTGCTGCGCGTGCGCGATCACGCCGTGCGCGGCTTCGCCGTCGGCGTCGCGGCGCACGGCATCGGCACGGCGCGCGCCTTTCAGGTATCCGAGACCATGGGCGCCTTCGCCGGTCTCGGCATGGGGCTGAACGGCATGGCGACCGCGTTTCTCTTCCCGGTGCTCGTTACGCTCTGGGGCGGCTGAGCGCGGACTCGAGGCGCGCCAGCAGCCGGCCGCCGCTCGCCAGCGCGGCGCCCCAGCCGAGCGCGACGCCGAGCGCGTTGGCGGCCATGTCGAAGGGTTCATAGGTCCGGTAGCCGAGCGCGCGCTGCGCCAGCTCGAGCGCGACGCCGAGCGCGGCGAAGCCGAGCGCGTAGGCAAGGCGGGTGCGCCGCGACGCATAGAGCTGACAGAACCAGAACATCAGCGTGCCGTAGCCGAGGAAATGGCCCAGCTTGTCGCCCTGCGGCAGGTCGATGGTCGGCGGGCTCGGCGTGAGCGACAGCCAGACGATCGTTGCTGCCCAGCCCCAGCCGAGCGCGAGCCAGAGCGCGCGCATTGCCGGTGGCATCAGAAGAGCGCCATCTGCCCCGCCGGATCGGGGCGGCGAAAACGGCTGCAATCCAGTTCGCGCCGCGGCGCCTGGCCGCGCTCGTCGCCGTTCAGGCCGACCCTGCGGCAGGCGAGCTCGAAGCGCTTCGCGATCAGGTCCGCGTAGTTGCCGGTGCCGGTCATGCGCGTGCCGAAGCGCGGATCGTTGTCGCGCCCCTCGCGCAGCTGCTGCACCAGGCTCATGACGTGCGCTGCGCGCTGCGGCACATGCGTTGCCAGCCATTCGCGGAACAGGTCCTTCAGCTCGTTCGGCAGGCGCAGCATCTGGTAGCCCGCCATCGTCGCGCCGGCGCGTGCCGCCGCGGCGAGCGATTCTTCGATCGACTTGTCGTTCAGTGCCGGGATGACCGGCGCCACCATGACGCCGACCGGCACCCGGGCCTCGGCGAGCGCGCGGATCGTCTCCAACCGGCGCTGCGGTGCCGGTGCGCGCGGCTCGAGCCGGCGCGCAAGCCCCCGGTCGAGCGTGGTGACGGTGACGAACACCTTGGCGAGGTTCGCCCGCCCCATCGGCCCGAGCAGGTCGAGGTCACGCTCGACGAGCGCCGACTTGGTGACCAGGGTGAGCGGGTGGCCGCATTCGGCGAGCACCTCGATGAGCTGGCGCGTGATGCCGTAGCGCCGCTCGGCCGGCTGGTAGCAGTCGGTGTTGGCGCCGATCGCGATCGGCGAGCAGCGGTAGCCGCGCCGGCCGATCTCCGCGCGCAGCACCTCGGCCGCGTTCAGCTTGGCGAACAGGCGCGATTCGAAATCCAGCCCGGGCGAAAGCTCAAGGTAGGCATGTGCCGGGCGTGCGTAGCAGTAGACGCAGCCGTGCTCGCAGCCGCGGTAAGGGTTGACCGAGAGCTCGAAGGGCAGATCGGGCGAGGCGTTGCGCTGGATGAGCGAGCGCACGCGCTCTTCGGTGACCTGCGTCTCGAGCGGCGGCGGCGCGCCCTCCTCGGTCCAGCCGTCGTCGAAACGCTCGCGGACCACCGACTCGAAGCGCCCGGCGACGTGCGACAGCGCGCCACGCGCCTTGTGCGGGCCGCCTGCAGAGTGCACGCGGATCGGGATCGTGCGCGTTTCGTTTTTCGCGTCGTTCTGCATATTGGCGGCCGTTAGAATGCGTCGCGCGCAACGCCCTGCGACCCGCCGAAACTGTATAAATGAACAGTAGTATACGCCGAAACGTCAGCCTGCTCGCGGTCTGCCAGGCGCTGCTGTTGACCAACAATTCGACGCTCATCGCGATCAACGGCCTGGCGGGGCTGGCGCTGGCGCCGATCGCCTGGCTGGCAACCTTACCGGTGACCTGCTGGGTGCTCGGTGGCGCGGTCGCGACGATGCGCGCCTCGCTGCACATGAAGCGCGTCGGCCGTCAGCGCGGCATGACGGTGGGCACGCTGTGGGGCATCGTCGGCGCGCTGATCTGCGCCGGCGCCGTGGCGCTGCAGAGCTTCTGGCTGCTGTGTTTCGGCACGCTGGTATTCGGCGTGTACAACGCCTACGGCCAGTACTACCGCTTTGCCGCGGCGGACGTGGCGAGCGTCGACTTCCGCGCCACGGCGATCTCGCTGGTGCTGGCCGGCGGGCTGGTCGGCGGCGTGCTCGGCCCCACCACTAGCCGTCTCACCATCGACCTGTTCGCCACCAAATTCATGGGCGCCTACCTGGCGCTGATCGGCTTCGCGCTGCTGACGATGCTGCTGCTGCGCTTCATCCGCATCCCGACGCCCTCGGCCGCCGAGCAGCAGGCACGCGGCCGCTCGCTCATCGAAATTGCCGCGCAGCCCAAGTTCCTCGTCGCCGTGCTCGCGGCGGCGATCGGCTACGGCGTGATGAACTTCCTCATGACCTCGACGCCGATCGCCATGGGTGTCTGTGGCCATCCTTACGGCGATGCCGCCTTCGTCATCTCGTCGCACGTGGTGGCGATGTTCGCGCCCTCGTTCGTCACCGGCGCGCTGATCCGGCGCTTTCGCGTGCTGCCGGTGATGTTCGTCGGCGCGCTGCTAAACGTCGCTGCCATCGCGATCGCGCTCTCCGGCGTGAGCGTGCCGCAGTTCTGGGGCTCGTTGGTGCTGCTCGGCGTCGGCTGGAACTTTCTCTTCATCGGCGCGACCACGCTGCTCACCGAAACCTACCGGCCCGAGGAGCGCGCCAAGGCGCAGGGCGCCAACGACATGGCGATTTTCGTCATGATGACCATTTCCTCGCTGACTTCGGGCATGATCGTGACCAGCGCCGGTTGGGAGCGGGTGAACTATGCAGCGGCACCGATGATTGCCGTCGTCGCGATTCTGATTGCCTGGCTCGGGCTGCGGCAGCGCGCCGCGCGGATGGCCGCATGAGCGCGCCGGCGACGCCCGGCATCGCGCTCGAGGCGGTCGACACGCCGGCGCTGATCGTCGAGCTCGACGCCTTCGAGCGCAATCTCGCGCGGCTCATGCAAACCATCGACGGGCGCGGCGTGCGCCTGCGCGCGCATGTCAAGACGCACAAGTGCGCCGAGATCGCGCGGCGCCAGGTCGCCGCGGGCGCAATCGGCGTGTGCTGCCAGAAGGTCTCCGAGGCCGAGGCGATGGTCGCCGGCGGCATCGAGGACGTCGTGGTGTCGAACGAGGTCGTCGGCGAGCGCAAGCTCGCGCGTCTCGCCGCGCTGGCGCGCCGCGCCCGGATCGGCGTGTGCGTCGACGATGCCGGCAACGTGGACGCGCTGTCGGTCGCGGCGCGGCGCGCGCAGGCCGAGATCGACGTCTACGTCGAGGTCGACGTCGGCCATCGCCGTTGCGGGGTCGCGCCGGGGGCGGCCGCAGTGGCGCTCGCGCGCGCGGTGGCGGAAGCACCGGGACTGCGCTTCGCCGGCCTGCAGGCGTACCACGGGGCTGCGCAGCATCTGCGCTCGAGCGCCGAGCGGCAGGCCGCGATCGCGCGCGCCGCCGATGCGGTGCGCACCACGCGCGGCGCGATCGAGGCGGCCGGTATCGCCTGCCCGACGGTGGCCGGCGCGGGCAGCGGCAGCTATCTCTACGAGATCGAAACGGGCGCCTGGGACGAGATCCAGTGCGGCTCCTACATCTTCATGGACGCGGACTACGGACGCAACGAGTGGGCGCCGCCGCTGCCGCGCTTCGAGCATGCGCTGTTCGTGCTCTCGACGGTCATGAGCCGGCCGGCGCCCGAGCGCGCGGTGCTAGACGCCGGCCTCAAGGCTTCGAGCGTCGACTCCGGGCTGCCGCTGGTCTGGGGCCACGAAGGGCTGCGCTACGCGCGCGCTTCCGACGAGCACGGCGTGCTCGACATCGCCCCCGGCGCAGCCGCGCCGGCGCTCGGCGCAAAGCTGCTGCTCGTGCCCGGGCACTGCGACCCCACCGTCAACCTGTACGACTGGTACGTCTGCGTGCGCCGCGGCGTGGTCGAAGCGCTGTGGCCGATCAGCGCGCGAGGCGCCATTTATTAAGCGCGACATCGGGGTCAGACCCTTGTGGATAACTCCGCTCGTTGCCTGATGTGCACGACTGCCCTAGTAAGA
>JBFFEY010000087.1:0-11182 GCA_041558415.1 Burkholderiales bacterium
CATCAGGGCACCGAGCCACCAGGCGAAGGCGAGCAGGCCGGGGGTCGGCGTCGCCGGCGTCGGAAACTCGAACACCATGCAGATCGTGGAGCCGACGTAGAGGATGAAGCCGTACATGGTCAGCAGATGCGCGATGCGCCGGTTGGTGTTGCAGAACTCGCCCGAGGCGAGCACGTCCACCACGGCAGTACGCACGGCGATCCCGGCGAGGTCGCCGCCGCCGAGCGGCTTCACGCCCTTCGCCTTGGTCTTGCGCCAGGTCGCGAAGAAGTACTTGGCGCTGCCCTTGTGCCAGACCTCGAACAGCGTGCCCGCCACGACCAGCAGGATCATGACGATGACGTAGCCCTGCATGACGCCGGGCGAAATGGATGCGGACAGGACCGCAAACGGATTGCCTGTGAACATTTAGGGTTTCCTCCCCGTAACCGCCGGAATTCTAAAGGGGGGCGTCGACGCGCCCGCTAACAAGTTCGCTATGCCGTTATAGAGTTGCTGTATGCCGCTGGCCGACGGTGTGGATCTCGAAGCGCATCGCCGCGAGGTCGGCCAGGGCCCAGGTCGCAGGGGCCGCGAGACCCGCCACCGTGCCGGGATTGACGAGCCACGATTCCGTGTCCTGAACAGTTCGCACCTTGCGCGCCTCGGCCTTGTGCGAATGGCCGCAGCACACCAGGTCCCACTCGCCGGTGCAGGCCATGGCGTAGCCGTAGTCGTCGTAGTGCACGACGAACACGCGCCGCCCGCCGAGCGCGAGGCGCGCGTCCGCGCCGTGGTAGCGCAGCCGCCCGCCGCTCTTGCCCATCTGGAAATGCATCGCCTGCACGTCGCCGACGTTGTTGCCGTGGATGAGGTGCAGCGGCAGCCCGTGCGCGAGCGCCGGCTTCACCGTCTGCGCGCCGATCAGGTCGCCGCAATGGATCACCGCCTCGGCGCCGAGCGCCTTGGCCTCGGCCACCGCCTGCGCCAGCGCGTCGGCGCGGTCGTGGCTGTCGGAAACGATGCAGACTTTCACGGCTGGCCCGAACGCGCGCCTCAGCGCGCCGAGTGGCCGGCCAGCTTGACTTCCACCTTTTCGTGCGCCGCCAGCCCGGCGTAGTACGCGCGCAGGACGTCGAGCACCTCGGGCCGCGAGAACTCGGCCGGCACCGGGTCGCCCTCCGAGAGCCACTTGCGCAGCTTGGTGCCGGAGACCAGCAGGCGCTCGGGCTCGCCGTGCGGGCAGGTGCGCGCCGAGGCCATGCCGCCGCAGCTGTAGCACCAGAACGTCCAGTCGATCTTCATCGGCTGGATTTCGAGCGCGTCCTTTGGAATCTCGTCGAAGATCCTGTGCGCGTCGAACGGCCCGTAATAGTTGCCCACCCCGGCGTGGTCGCGGCCGATGATCTGGTAGGCGCAGCCGTAGTTCTGGCGGAACACCGCGTGCAGCAGCGCTTCGCGCGGCCCGGCGTAGCGCATGTCGAGCGGGTAGCCCGACTGCACCACGGTGTTCGGCGCAAAGTACTTCTCGATCAGCACCCCGATCGCGCGCGTGCGCACGTCGGCGGGGATGTCGCCCGGCTTGAGGTTGCCGAGCAGCGAGTGCACCAGCACGCCGTCGCAGGTCTCGATCGCCACCTTGGCGAGGTACTCGTGCGAGCGGTGCATCGGATTGCGCGTCTGGAACGCCGCCACCTTCGCCCAGCCCAGGCGCTCGAAGCTGTCGCGCGTCTGCGCCGGCGTCATGTACAGCCCGGGATAGCGCTCGGCAAAGCCGCCCTGCGACAGCACGTGCAGCGGGCCGGCGAGATTGACGTCGCCCTGCGCCATCACCATCGCCACCCCCGGGTGCTCGGCGTCGTCGGTGCGAAACACCTGCTTGCACTCGTGGCGCTTGTCGATGCGGTATTTCTCGGCGACCGTCATCACGGCCATCGGCTCGCGCGTTTCGGGATCGACCAGCGCGACATCGCTGCCTTCGGCGATCGACTCCGCGTTCGCCGCGTCGGTCGACAGGGTGATCGGAATCGGCCAGAAGGTGCCGTCGGCGAGCCGCATGTCGTCGCACACGCCCTTCCAGTCGGCGTAGCCCATGAAGCCGGTGAGCGGCGAGAAGCCGCCGATGCCGAGCATCAGCAGGTCGCCTTTCTCGCGCGAGGAAATCGGGACCTGCTTGAGGCTCGCGGCGCGCTGTCGCGCCGCTTCGGCCGCGCCGCCCTCGAGCAGCAGGGGACGCAGGCCGTGGCCGCCGTGCGGAGCAACAAGTCGCGACATATCAGGAACCTAGCGGGAGCCCAGCGATGCGAAGACCGGCATGCTAGCGCGCAGCGTCGCGGCCCCCGAGTGGGAATTCTAATTCGGCAATAAGACGTCCGAATTCGGGCGGCGGCCCGTACCCTTGGGAACCACTGATCAAGTCGACGACTTGATCAGTGCTTCGTCCGAAGTCGGGGGATCTCAAGGGGGCGGAGCCCCCTTGTACCTTCCCTAGCGGCGCTGCTGATCACGCACGATCTGCGCGCGCTGCGCGCGCAGATCGCGCAGCCGCGCATCCACCTGCGAGAGCTGGTAGAAGTCGCCGTCGCCGGCGCCGCGCGCCAGCTCGAGCTGCTCGATCGCCGAGGGCAGCGCGCCGCGCAGCACGTAGACCTCGGCCTGCGCCTTGTGCTGCAGCAGGCGCTTGCCGAGCGCGGCATAGGACTTGGCCTGCAGCGCGTGCAGCTGCGCATCGGCGCGGTACAGGCGCAGCGGCTCCTCGAGCGCGGCGAGCGCCTGCGCATCGCGCCCCAGCCACTGCAGCGCGCCGATATAGGCATACAGCAGCGAGCGGCGCTGCGGCTGGCGCAGCCGCGCCGCCTCGAGGATCGCGAGCGCCGCGTCGTTGTCGCCGGCCGCATGACGCAGCTCCGCCGCCAGCATGTCGATCATCGGGCTGGCGGCCTTCGCCGCGCGCAGCCGCTCGAGCTCGGCCTGCGCCTCGGCCACGCGCTGCGCGCGCAGCAGCGCGCGCGCCAGGCCGTAGCGCGTCGCCGCCTCGTTGGCATAGCGCCGGTCGCGCAGCAGCGCGGCGAAGTGCGTCACCGCGTCCTGCGGCGCGCCGCTCTCGGCGCGCAGCTTGGCGCGTATCAGGTGGTAATCGAGGCTGTCCGGCGTCTGCCGGTAACGCAGGTGCTGGGCACGGTTCTGCGCATCCGACATGCGCTCGATGCTCATCGGGTGGGTGCGCAGATAGCCCGGCACGCGGCCGTCGTCCATCACGGCCGTGGCGCGCTGCAGCTTCTCGAAGAACACCGCCATGGCGCGCGGATCGAAGCCCGCATCGGCGAGCATCTGAAAGCCGATGCGGTCGGCCTCGCGCTCGAAGCCGCGCGTGTAGTTGAGCTGCGACTGCACGCCGACCCCCTGCACCGTGGCCATCGCGCCCTGCGCCAGATCCGGCCGCGAGGCGCCGAGCAGGATGGCGGCGATGGTCGCCGCGATCATCGGCACCTGCATCTGCTCCTGCGCGCTCACCATGCGCGCGATGTGGCGCTGCGTGACGTGCGCGATTTCGTGCGCCAGCACCGAGGCGAGCTCGGACTCCGAGGCGGAAGAGACGATCAGCCCGGTGTTCACGCCGATGAAGCCGCCGGGCAGCGCGAAGGCGTTGACCGAGCCGTCGCGGATGGCGAAGAAGTCGAACGCCTGGCGCACGTCGGGCGCCACCGCGACCAGCCGCCCGCCGAGCAGGTTGAGGTACTCGGCGACTTCCGCGTCGTCGACGTAGTCCGGGTCGCGGTAGCGGATCTCGCGCATCAGGTCCTGGCCGATGCGACGCTCGACCTGCGGCGGCAGCGAGGCGTCGGCCGCGCCGCCGAGATCCGGCAGCGCCATCTGCGCGCTGGCAGGCGGCAAGGCGAGGAAAAACGCGCTCAGCAGCGCGACGGCGGCACGCATGCGACTATGATACCGTTCGCACGGTTAAGTTCCTCTGGAAACACAGACACTTGGCACGCAGCAAACCCCGCGCCGCCCTCACCCATTTCGACCCCCAGGGACGCGCCCACATGGTCGACGTCGGCGCCAAGCGCGCGACGCGGCGCGTGGCGATCGCCGCGGGGCGCATTGCCATGCGGGCGGCGACCCTTGAACGCGTCGCGCGCGGCACGGCGGCGAAGGGCGACGTGCTCGGCGTGGCGCGCATCGCCGCCATCCAGGCGGCGAAGCGCACCGCCGACCTGGTCCCGCTCGCGCATCCGATCGCGCTCACCCGCGTCGCGGTGGACTTCCGCCTCGATGCACGCGATCCCGCAGTGGAGATCACGACGCGCGTCGAATGCCGCGGACAGACCGGCGTGGAGATGGAAGCGCTCAGCGCGGCGGCCGTCGGCCTGCTGACGATCTACGACATGCTCAAGGCGATCGACCGCGCGATGACCATTACGGATGTCATGCTGCTCGAGAAGCGCGGCGGGCGCTCGGGCGTCTTTCGCCGCGCGCCGGCATCGCGCACCGCGACGCGTAAGCGCAGGTCGCGCACAAGTCGTTAAATCAGGAATAGGCGGATAAATAAGTTCGATTTTCGAGGGGTCTTTTCCCCGGCTCCGGTCCGCGCTAGCATGACAGGGTTTCGGTACGTTGATCTGGCGCAAATAAAGTGCTGGATGTACGGTCGACGTGATAACGAGCGCAGGCGCAACGGCCGGCGCGATTTACCGAGGAGGCAGGCATGGATGAAGCACGCAGAGTAATGCTGAGGGGCGCCGGCGCCACCGGCGTTCTGGCGGCTGCGCTCGCCGCAGGGCTGCTCAAGCCCGAGCGCGCGATCGCCGCGAGCTGGAACAAGGCGGCGTTCGATTCGAAGAGCGCGGTCGACGCACTGAAGAACCTCGGTGCGCCGAACCCGCAGGAAACCGGCGACATCACCATCGAGGCGCCGCAGATCGCCGAGAACGGTGCAGTGGTGCCGATCGAGGTCATGAGCAAGGTCCCCGGCACCACGGCGCTCGCGGTGCTGATCGAGAAGAACCCCTTCCCGCTCGCGGGGCAGTTCCGCTTCATGGACGGCGCGGTGCCGTTCGTCAAAGTCAACGTCAAGATGGGCGAGTCTTCCATCGTGCGCGTGATCGCCCAGGCGGGCGGCAAGTCCTACACCGCGACGAAGGAAGTCAAAGTCACCATCGGCGGCTGCGGCGGCTGAGGAAAGGAGACGATCATGGCAGGACCGATGAAAGCGCGCGCGCGGATGCAGGGCGGCTACGCCGACGTCCGCGTGCTGATGAGCCACCCGATGGAGACCGGCCAGCGCAAGGGGCGCGACGGCAAGCCCATCCCCAAGCACTTCATCCAGAACCTCGAGGTCAAGCTGAACGGCAAGACCGTGATCGAGGGCGAGATCAGCCAGGCCGTGTCGCGCAACCCGGTGTTTTCGTTCCGCGTCGGCGGCGCGAAGGCCGGCGACAAGATCGAGATCAGCTGGCTCGACAACAAGGGCGACACCAACAAGACCGAAACTGCGGTCGCCTGACGCCGCGCCGCGCGCCGGTTGCATTGCGACCGGCGCATGGCGCAGCGCCAATCCAACAGGAGGAGGAAGGCAATGCGTGTAACCGCATTCGTTTGGCCGCTGACGGCGGCCTTCGCCCTGGCGACGACGCAGGTCGCCGCGCAATCGCGCTTCGAGCAGTACCAGAAGATGGTCGGCGAGGACAGCCCGGCGGAGCTGTTCGTGCTGGTGGGCGCCGACCTGTGGAAGAAGAAGCAGGGACCGAACAAGGCGTCGCTCGAGCGCTGCGATCTCGGCAAGGGCCCCGGCGTGGTGAAAGGCGCCTACGCGTCGTTGCCGCGCTTCTTCAAGGACACCGGCAAGGTCGAGGATGCCGAGACCCGCGTCCTGCACTGCATGATGACGCTGCAGGGCCGCGACAAGAAGGAGGCGCTCAAGCGCCCCTTCGGCAACGCCGACAAGCCCTCCGAGATGGAATACCTGATGGCCTATCTCGCCTTCGAGAGCCGCGGCCACAAGATCAACCCCGGCATGAGCCATCCGCTGGAGAAGCGTGCCTACGATCTCGGCAAGCAGCTGTTTTTCGCGCGCACCGGCCTGTGGGACTTCTCCTGCGCCAGCTGCCACGGCATCGAGGGCCTGCGCATCCGCATGTCGGACCTGCCGGTGCTGAGCAAGGCGGGCCCGGCGCGCGCCGCGATGACGACCTGGCCGGCGTACCGCGTCTCCAACAGCCAGATGAAGACCATGCAGTGGCGCATCAACAACTGCTACCGGCAGATGCGCACGCCGCAGCCGGTGTGGGGCTCGGAGGTGGTGAACTCGATGCACATGTACCTGATGGTGACGGCCAAGGGCGGGGTTTACGCCGGCCCGGGCACCAAGCGTTAAGGGGGAAACCATGACGACCAAGAAATGGATGCTGGCCGCGGGCCTCACCGCGCTGGTGTTTTCGCCGGCGGTGATCGCCGACCTGAGCTATCAGGAAGTGCAGAAAATCGTCAAGCGCGACTTCAAGGCGAGAGGTCAGGCGAAGATGGACCGCCTCGACCAGGACGTGGTGCAGCGGGTCTGCACGCAGTCCGACGACAAGCCGCCCGCGGAGGTCGCCAAGGCGATCGAGTCCGACCAGCTCGCGGCGATCCCCTTCCCCTCCTCGCTGATGGGCGACTGGAAAAAGGGGGCGTCGTCCGCCTGGAGCGGGCGCGGCATGCAGTGGCACGAAGACCCGAAGAAGCCCTCGGGCGGCGGCTGCTACAACTGCCACGAGATCTCGCCCAAGCGCACCTCCTACGGCACCATCGGCCCGAGCCTGCGCGCCTTCGGCAAGAAGCGCGGCAGCGGCCCCGAGATGCAGAAGTACGTCTACGGCAAGATCTACAACGCCAAGGCCTACAACCTGTGCTCGCACATGCCGCGCTTTGGCACCACCGGCTCGCTCACCGAGCAGCAGATCAAGGACCTCACCGCGTACATCCTTGATCCGAACTCGCCGAACAACCAGTAACGGCCTCGGTTCGAATTTCGAGGGGGCTTGGCTGACACCAAGCCCCCTTTTTTAATCCTCAGCGAACACACACGATGCATCGACGCGAATTCCTCCGCCTGCTCGCCTTCGCCGGCGCCGCCGGCGCCAGCCTGCGCCCCGGCCTGTCCGCCGCGCAGGCCGCCGCCGAGCTCTACGACGCGCCCACGTTCGGCAACGTCTCGCTGCTGCACATGACCGACTCGCATGCGCAGCTGCTGCCGATCTACTTCCGCGAGCCGAGCATCAACATCGGCGTCGGTCCCGCCGCGGGGCAGTCGCCCCACCTGGTCGGCGAGGCGCTGCTCAAGCACTTCGGCGTCAAGCCGGGCGGGAGGCTCGCGCACGCCTACAGCTACCTCGACTTCGCCGCCGCGGCCAAGCGCTACGGCAAGGTCGGCGGCTATGCGCACCTCGCCACCCTGGTCAAGCGCCTGCGCGCATCGCGCCCGCACGCCCTCATGCTCGACAGCGGCGACACCTGGCAGGGCTCGGCTACCGCGCTGTGGTCGAAAGGCGCCGACATGATCGGCGCGCAGAAGAAGCTCGGCGTCGACATCATGACCGCGCATTGGGAGTTCACCTACGGCGCGGATCACGTCAAGCAGGTGGTCGAGAAGGAACTCGCGCCGATCGAGTTCCTCGCGCAGAACGTGAAGACGCTCGACTTCGAGGACCCGGTGTTCAGGCCGTACACGCTGCGCAGCATGAACGGCGTGCCGGTGGCGATCATCGGCCAGGCCTTCCCCTACACGCCGATCGCCAATCCGCGCTACATGGTCGCCGAGTGGTCGTTCGGCATCCAGGAGCGCCGCCTGCAGAAGCTGGTCGACGAGGTGCGCGGCAAGGGCGCCCAGGCCGTGGTGCTGCTGTCGCACAACGGCATGGACATCGACCTCAAGCTGGCCGGCGTGGTGCGCGGCATCGACGTGATCCTCGGCGGGCACACGCACGACGGCATGCCGGCGCCGAGCGTCGTCAAGAACGGCAGCGGCCAGACGCTGGTGACGAATTCCGGTTCCAACGGCAAGTTCCTCGCCGTGCTCGACCTCGACGTCAAGGGCGGGCGCGTCGCCGACTATCGCTATCGCCTGCTGCCGGTATTCGCCAACCTGCTGCCGGCCGACAAGGCGATGGCGGCGCACATCGATGCGGTGCGCAAGCCGCACCTGGCCAAGCTCGAGGAAAAGCTCGCCGTCACCGAGGGGCTGCTCTACCGGCGCGGCAACTTCAACGGCAGCTTCGACCAGCTGATCCTCGACGCGATGCTGGCGGTGAAGGGCGCCGAGATCGGCTTCTCGCCGGGCTTCCGCTGGGGCACCTCGCTGCTGCCGGGCGACGCCATCACCTTCGAGCACGTCATGGACCAGACGGCGATCACCTACCCGACCGCGACGCTCTCCGAGATCACGGGCGAGCAGATCAAGACCATCCTGGAAGACGTCTGCGACAACCTGTTCAACCCCGATCCCTTCCTGCAGCAGGGCGGCGACATGGTGCGCGTCGGCGGCATGACCTACGTCTGCCACCCGAACGCGGAGATGGGCCAGCGCATCAGCGACATGCGCCTGGCCGGCAAGCCGCTGGAGGCGTCGCGCAAGTACAAGGTTGCCGGCTGGGCGCCGGTGGCCGAGGGCGCGCAGGGCGAGCCGGTCTGGGAGGTGATGACGCAATACCTGCGCGACAAGAAGACCATCGCGCCGATCACGCCGAACGTGCCGCGCCTGGTCGGCGTCGAGGGTAATCCGGGGCTCGCCTAACCCCGCGCCAGCGCCGCGCGCAGGTCGATGTGCCGCGGCGCTTCACCGTTCTGCCGGATCTCCCACATCGCGGCATACGCGGCCTCGAGGTTGCGCGTGAAGCGCTCGGTGTCGAACAGCGGCGCGCGCAGCCGGTTGCGCGCGAGCCTGTCTTTCGTATCGCGCAGCCGCGCGTCGTCGGCCGCCAGCTCGAGCGCGAGCGCCTCGTAGTCCTCCAGGCGCTCGGTCACCAGTTCGGGCAGGCCGACCGCGCGCAGCAGGCTGCCCGCCATGCGCGAGGCATAGACCTCGCCGGCGCAGGTGAGCACGGGCAGCCCGGCCCATAGCGCGTCGCTCGCCGTCGCGCCGCCGTTGAACGGCAGCGTGTCGAGAAACAGGTCCGCCAGCCGGTAGCGCGCCAGGTAGTCCTGCGTGCCGATGCGGCCGGCGAACACCAGCCGATCGGGGTCCACGCCGCGGCGCTGCGCTTCCTGCCGCAGGTTGCGCTGCAGCACGTCGCTCCCGCCCTGCAGCCACAGCACGCTGCCCTGCGTGCGCGCCAGAATCCGCATCCACACGTCGAACATCGCCGGGTTCAGTTTGTAGGGCGCGTTGAAGCAGCAGAACACGAAGCCGTCCTGGGGCAGACCCGCGCTCGCGCGCGTCGGCGTCGTCGCGCCGATGGCGCGCGAGGCGTCGTTGCCCTGGAAGCAGTCCGGCAAGGTGACGATCTTCTCCGCGTAATGCGCCTGCGCCGTGGGCGGGATGAGGAACGGGTCGGCGATGATGTAGTCGATGTAGTCGGCGCCCATGGTGCCCGGATAGCCGAGGTAGTTGACCTGCAGCGGGGCGGGTCGCCGCGCCAGGATCGCGGTGCGCGAATTCTTGGTGTAGCCCATCAGGTCGACGGCGATATCGACGCCCAACGCCTCGATCAGGCGTACCGCCGCCTGATCGCTCTTGCCGCTCGCGTCGATGAAGCGCTCGAAGCCCTTCACCAGACGCGCGCGCATCGCGTCGTCCCGGCCCGCGCCGAGCGAAACGGCGGTCACCTCGAAACGCTCGCGATCGTGCCGCTCGAACACGCCGGCCATCAGCTGCGACATGGCGTGCTCATGAAAGTCGGCCGACAGGTAGGCGACGCGGATGCGACCGGCGGCGCGCGACGCCGGCGGCGGCGTCGCGCGGCCTGCCTGCCGCGGGCGCAGGCTCTCCGCCCACAGCGCCGCGGCCATGCGCTGCTCGCGCCCGCTGCCCGAACGCGACAGCCAGACGAAGGGATGGATCGCGCGGCCCTGCGCGAGCAGTTCGCGCGCCGCGTCGGTGAGCGCCTCCAGGCCGTCCCACTCGCAGGCGAGTTCCTGCTCGCGGATCAGCCAGCCGAGAACGCCGGCGTGCCCCGGGTCCTTCTCTCGCGCCTGCCGCAGTACCGCGACCGCTTCCGTCCCGCGCCCGGCGCGTGCCAGCGTGATGCCGAGCGAGGTCAGCGCCTTGCGGTTCTGCGGCGCGCGCGCCACGCTCTCGCGCATCGCCTCGATCGCCGCGTCCCAGTGGCCGCGGCGCTTGAGCACCAGCCCGAGGTTGAGCCGCGCCGCGGCGTCGCCGGGATCGAGGCGGCAGGCGCTGCGCAGGGCGTCCTCGGCCGCCTCGAGGCGCTGCGCCTCGCGCAGCACCATGCCGAGCGCGTTGTGCGCCGCAGCCGACTGCGGCGCCAGGCGCACCGCCTGCTCGAGCTGCGGGATCGCCGCATCGACGTCGCCCTGCGCCTGCAGGTTGAGGCCGAGATCGAGCTGCGCGCCAGCATGCGCCGGCGCGCGCGCCAGCGTTTCGCGCAGTTCGCGCACCGCCTCGCCGCGACGTCCGGCGGAGGCATAGGCCTTGGCGAGGTAATAGCGGAACTCGGCGTCGTCCTGCGCCAGCTGCACCGCGCGCTCGAGCGGCGCGAGCGCCGCGTCGAAGCGGCCGCGCACGCCCTCGGTGTAGCCGAGCAGAAACCAGCCGCGCGCAAAGCCCGGATTGGCCGCAAGCAGCGCCTCGAGCAGCGCCGCGGCGCGCGCGTGCTCGCCGCGCCCGAAGCATTCCCCGGCGAGCTTGAAGCGTTCCGCATCCTGCGCGGAGAGTGGCTGCGGCTGCGGCTGGTCAGGCGGCTGGGCGCTCATCGCGCGGCGTGCTCCTCGTTGCGGGACGCGCGCCGACGCACGCGCGCCCGTCGGCCGATTATGCGGACAGGGCGGGCGGAAGGGAAATTCGCGCGCGGCGGCCGCGCAGGCGTGTAAATGGCGTGTAAATCCGGCGCTGCCGTGTGCTTTAGCCGCTATGATGCGACGCCCGATCGTCAGCCGTTCGACGGCGTCGTGCGTTAACTCCGGCATGCGGCCTGTCCTCCTGAAGAGCGTCATCGTCCTCGCCGTGCTGGCCGCGGCGGCGCTCGCCGTCGCCTGGCTGGGCGGCGAC
>JBFFEY010000088.1:0-11072 GCA_041558415.1 Burkholderiales bacterium
CGCCGAGGACACCGCGATCCGCGAGGCGGTCGGCAGGCAGGAGGCGATCGGGCTGCGGGGCGTCACCGACGGCGAGTTCCGCCGTGACTGGTGGCATCTCGACTTCCTGTCACGGCTCGAGGGCGTGACGCTGCAGGACAACCCGGGGCCGAAGTTCGGCGGCACCGAGGAGCAGCCGCCGATTCCGACCGTGACCGGCCCGATCCGCTGTGCGCAGCCGATCATGGTCGACGACTTCGCCTTCCTCAAGTCGATCACCACGCGCACGCCGAAGATGACCATCCCCTCGCCGTCGATGCTGCATCTGCGCGGCGGGCGGGCGTCGATCTCGCGCGAGATCTACCCCGACATCGACGCGTTCTGGGCCGACGTGGCGGCGGCCTACCGCGAGGCCATCGGGCAGCTGGCGCGCGCGGGTTGCAGTTACCTGCAGCTCGACGACGTGTCGTTCGCCTACCTCTGCGACCCCAAGATCCAGGCCAACTGCCGCAGGAATGGCGACGACCCCGCCAGCCTGCCGCGGCGCTACGCCGAGGTGATCAACGCCGTGGTCCGGGACCGTCCGGCGGGCATGACGATCACCATGCACACCTGCCGCGGCAACTTCAAGAGTGCCTGGGTCGCCGAAGGCGGCTACGATCCGGTCGCCGAGGCGATGTTCGCCACCGACCTCGACGGCTATTTCATGGAGTTCGATTCGGCGCGCGCCGGCAGCTTCGAACCGCTGCGCCTGCTGCCGCGCGGCAAGAAGGTCGTGCTCGGGCTGGTGACCACCAAGGTCGGCGCGCTGGAGTCGAAGGAAACCCTGAAACGGCGCATCGACGAGGCGGCGAGGATCGTGCCGCTCGACGATCTCTGCCTTTCGCCGCAGTGCGGGTTCTCGAGCACGCATCACGGCAACGCACTGTCGCAGGACGATCAGTGGAAGAAACTGGAACGCATCGTGGAACTCGCAAAGGAGATCTGGGGATGAGCATCGAGCAGGACATTCTGGCGCTGGAGGAAAAGCGCTGCGCGGCAATGGCCAGGAACGACATCGCCGCGCTGGAGGACATGTTTCACGACGATCTGATCTACACGCACTCCTCGGCGGTGGTCGACACACGCGCGAGCTACCTCGAGGCGCTGAAGAGCGGCCACACGCGCTACCATAGCGTGCAGCGCTCGGACGAGAAGGTGCGAGTATGCGGCGACAGCGCGCTGGTGACCGGGCGCGCGATCATCGACGTCACCGTGAAGGGCGAGAAAAAGCACCTCGACACCCGCTTCCTCGACGTCTGGACCAAGACGCCGCAGGGATGGAAGTTCGTCGCCTGGCAGTCGACCAAGCTGCCCGCCTGATCGCAGGCCCTCGCGCTTAACCGGCATGCGCCTGCGTTGAGCGCCCGAACGCGCCGCAGCCCGTGACCGCGCCGGCCAGGGGCCGCGCGCTCGCGGCCTTTCGGATCAGAAGCTTCCGTTTCCAGTGGTCGGCGGACCTGCTGACCTCGTGGGCGTTCGAGATGGAAACGCTGATCCTCGGCTGGTACGTGCTGGTGGCCACGGACTCGGTGTTCCTGCTCACCGTGTTCGGCGCGCTGCAGTTCGTTGGCACGCTGCTGAGCCCCTATATCGGCATGCTGGCCGACCGCATCAGCCGGCGCACGCTGCTCATGGCGCTGCGCATTGCCTACGCGGGCTGCGCCTGGGCGCTCACCGCGCTCGAGGTGAGCGGCCTGCTCGCAACCTGGCAGGTCTTCGCCATCGCGCTGGTGGCCGGCCTGCTGCGGCCCTCCGACCTGGTGCTGCGCAACGCGCTGATCGCCGATACCGTGCCGCAGGAACAGCTCACCAATGCGATGGGGCTGTCGCGCACCACCATGGACTCGGCGCGCATCGTGGGCACGCTGGTGGGCGCGGGGCTTTTCTCGTCCATCGGCTTCGGTCCGGCCTACGTGGTGGTGACGGCGTTCTACGTCGCCAGCGTGGCGCTCACGCGGGGCGTGGCGGCAGGCAGCGCGCGGCGCGCCGGCAGCGCCTGGACCGAGCTGCGGCTCGGCCTGCGCTACGTCCTCGACTCGCCGGCGATTGCCGGCATGATGTGCTTCGCCTTCCTGGTCAACCTGACGGCGTTTCCCCTGTCGCACGGCATGCTGCCCTACGTCGCCAAGGACATCTACGGCACCGACGCCAACGGTCTCGCCCACCTCATGGCGGCCTACGCGGTCGGCGCGCTCGCGGGATCGCTCGCGCTCGCCTGGTCGGGGCGCACCGCGCAGGCGACGCGCGTCGTGATCGCCGGCATCTTCGCGTGGTACCTTCTGCTGCTCGTGTTTGCGTTCACCGAGACCAAGGCGGTCGGCCTCGCGCTGCTCGTCGCGGTTGGCCTGGTGCAGAGCCTGTCGATGGTGTCGATGTCCGTCGCGCTGCTCATGATCACTTCGATCGAGTTTCGCGGTCGCGTCATGGGACTGCGCATGCTGGCGGTGTACGGCCTGCCGCTCGGCCTGCTTGCCGGCGGCGCCCTGATCGAGCGCATCGGCTTCACGCCGCAGGCAGTCCTCTACGCGATCATCGGGCTCGCGGTGTCCACATGGATTGCTTGGCGCTGGCGGGAGGCGCTATGGCGCAGATGAAGACGGGCGCCGATCACCGCAAAGACCGCTGAACCCATGCGGCTGTTCTCCGCCAAGCACCGGCCGTTCCACCTCGGGCCCTACCCGAGCGAGCGCCTGCGGCGGCGCGCGGACGCGCCCGACCTGGCGCGCGTGCCGGCGATGCAGGCGCTGTCGTTCGACGACCCGAATCCCGCGTCGCTTACGCATGCGATGAAGCGCTTCATCGCGATGTTCGACGTCGTGCGCGACGGCGCGGTGGGTCCGCCGGCCGAGATTCCCGACGACCCTCGCGAGCGTGCAATCCACCTGAAGGGCGCGGGCGTTTACTTCGACGCGACCATGGTCGGTGCCTGTGTGCTGCCGCGCGCCGCTTTGCTCGCCGCCCCGATCCGCAACCCGATGGTGCGCGAGATCGCCGCCGAGCTTGAGCGCAGCGTGCCGAAGAGCTTCGCGGCGGGCATGGACATGATTCTTGCCGACGTCAAGGATGCGGCGCGGAAGAAGCTCGGGCCGATCGATACGCACACGCACGCGCTGGTGTTCCTCGTCGAGTACGCGCGCGATCCGCGCCCGGGCGAACCGGGCAGCGAATGGCTGGCGGGCACGCAGGCGCAGCGCGCCGCGGTGCTCGCCGCACAGACTGCGGTGCTGCTGTCGACCTACCTGCGCATGCTCGGCTACCCGGCGCGCGCGCACAGCGCGACGACGTCGGATGTCGATCTCGGCAAGCTGGCGGTAGCGGCGGGACTGGCTCTGCCCGACGCGCGGGACGGCACGCCGCGCCTGTGGCATCCCTATGTCGGCGCGCGCTTCGGCCTTGCGGCGGTGACGACCACGCTGGCGCTCGCGCCCGACCCGCCGCTCGCGGCGCCGGCGACCTGGGCCTGGCGCGATCGGCTGCGTGCGTATGGCCCCAAATGGTGGCTCGGCATCGGCACGTCGAAAAGCGCCCTCAATCGGGATCCGTACGCCAGGCGCGAGTTTCGCTCGGGGCCGCTGCCGTTCGAGCGCCTGAGACGCATCGCCGAGCCGACCACCTTCATCGACCACGCGCGCGTGCCACGTTTTCCGAAGCGCGCGGACTTCTTCGCGCGCGTGCTGTTCGGCGACCTGGGCAAGCAGGTGCAGGAGGACGGCAAGAACGCGCACTACGTGATGAAGAGCCCGATCGGCGCCTGCGCGCGGCGCGCGCTCGGCGCACTGCTGCTGCTGCAGTTCGGCGAAGCGCGCGGACCCGTGCTGCCCGGTGCGCGTGACCCGCAGCGCAACGCCGACAATCTCAAGGCGGCATCGTACTACCTGTCCTGCGATGCGGTGGGTCTGTGCGCGGTGCCCGAATGGGCCTGGTACTCGCACGATGCCGGCGGCAACCCGCTGCCGGCGTATCACAAGAACTCGGTCAACATGCTGTTCGACCAGGGCCGCGAGACGATGGAGGCCGCGAGCGGCGACGACTGGATCTCGGTGGCGCAAAGCATGCGCGCGTACCTGCGCTTTTCGATGGTTGGCGGCATCATCGGCGAGCAGATCCGGCGTCAGGGCTACGCGGCGCGCGTGCACTCGGTGCTCGACGGCGACGTGCTGCAGCCCGGTCTGCTTCTGCTCTCGGGCCTGGGCGAGGTGAGTCGCATCGGCGAGGTCATCCTCAATCCCTTCCTCGGCCCGCGCCTCAAGTCGGGCGCGGTGACCACCGACATGCCGATGAGCGCGGACCAGCCGATCGACTTCGGCCTGCAGCGCTTCTGCGAGCAGTGCAACAAGTGCGCACGCGAATGCCCTTCGGGCGCGATTACCGCGGGCCCGAAGCTGATGTACAACGGCTATGAGATCTGGAAGTCGGACGCCGAAAAATGCGCGCGCTACCGCATCACCAACAAGGGCGGTGGCATGTGCGGACGCTGCATGAAGACCTGCCCCTGGAACCTCGAGGGGCTCTTCGCGGACGGCCTATTCCGCTGGGCTGCGATGCATCTGCCGCGCCAGGCGCGGCGCCTGGCATGGCTCGACGACTGGCTCGAGCGCGGTTCGATCAATCCGGCGAAGAAGTGGTGGTGGGACATCGAGCTGGACCGCAAGAGCGGCCGCTACGTGCGTGCCGCGCAGACGCATGCGCGCGGTCTGCAGAAGGGGCTCGAGCTGAAGTACGAGGACCAGACGCTCGCCGTATATCCCGCGGACAAGATGCCGCCGCCTTACCCGGTAGCCTTTCCGGTGAACCGGGAAGAGGGGATCTCGCGCTACCGCGCACTGCTCACACCGGAGGAATACAGGGCGCGCCGCGCGCGCGGCGAGACCGAAGGACTCGCGCCGCCGTTCCGTATGCCGGACGCCCCGCCGCCCGTGTTTCCGGTGCTGCTGGCGCGACGCGAAGACATGACGCCGGACATCGCGCGCTTCGAGCTCGTTGCGCTAGAGGGCCAGACGCTGCCGCCGTTCGCGGCCGGCGCGCATGTGGACGTGGTCATCGCGCCCGAGTACCTGCGCCAGTACAGCCTCGCCGGCGATCCCGCAGATTGCTCGAAATACGTGCTCGGCGTACTGCGCGAGGCGCGGGGGCGCGGCGGCTCGGCGCTCATGCACCGGGCGTTCCACGAGGGGCGGCGCGTGTTCATCTCGCCGCCGATCAATCATTTCCCCCTCGCCGAGGCGGCGGCCAGGAGCCTGCTGTTTGCCGGTGGCATCGGTGTCACGCCGCTGCTCACCATGGCGCACCGCCTGCACGCGCTCGGCGCCGATTTCGAGCTGCACTACAGCGTGCACAGCCGCACGGCGGCGGGCTTTCTTTCGGATCTCGCGACCGCCGCCTGGAAGGACCGCGTCCGGCTGCACGTCAGCGAGGAAGGCAGCCGCGCGGATTTCGCGCAGCTCGTGCCCGGTTACGCCGGCGGTTTTCACCTCTACACCTGCGGCTCGCCGCGCTATATGGATGCGGTTTATGCCGCGGCGCATGCCGGAGCCTGGCCGGACGACGCACTGCACCGGGAGTACTTCAGCGTGCCGGAGCCGCCGGACTACGTGAATCATCCGTTCACGCTCAAGCTGGCGCGCTCCGGCAGCCGCCTCGCGGTGCCGGCCGATCGCAGCGCCACCGAGGTGCTCGAGGCCGCCGGCGTGCACGTCGAGGTGAAGTGCTCGGATGGCATCTGCGGCACCTGTGCGGTTCGCCACCTGTCGGGCGAGATCGAGCACCGCGACTACGTGCTCTCGGCGAGGGAGCGCGAGCAGAAAATCATTCTGTGCTGCTCGCGCGCAAAGCACCCCGGCGGCGAGATCGTCGTCGATCTCTAGCCGGCGCGCAGGATGCCCTATACAGGCCGGTGGCCCTGCGGTACGGTGCCGTTTCACGCTTCTAGAGGAAGGCAGTCACCGAATGCTGAAGAGCCTGGCGAAGGAGCTCGCGCGGCGGTTCACCAGGCAGTCGCTGGAAGTCGACAACTTCGCCGATTCGCCGTTCTACGACCAGCGCGACCTCGAACGCTGGGCCGCCGACAAGGCACGCTATCTGCGCACGCACTACCTCGAGTATCCGGCCCTGGTACACATGGAGACGATCGCCTCCTGCAACGCGGCCTGCACGTTCTGCCCGTACACGGAACTCGATCGCAAGGGTACGCGCATGCCGGACGCCCTGATCGAGAAGATCATCGACGATCTCACCGCCATTCCGCGCGATCTGCAGTTCCACCTGTCGCCCTACAAGGTGAGCGACCCGTTTCTCGAGTCGCGCCTGTTCGATATCCTGGCGCGCGTCAACGAGAAGCTGCCGAATGCCGCGGTCAGCCTGATCACCAACGGCTCGGCGCTCACCGAGCGCAACATCGATCAGCTGACGCGAGTCAAGAACATCGCCTATCTCAGCGTGTCGCTCAACTTCTGCGACCCGGTGGAGTACGAGAGCGTCATGCAGCTGCCGCTCGAGCGCACGCTGGCGCGGCTCGAGATCCTCAGCCGCAAGCACGCGCAGGGCAAGATCGACTTTCCGCTGCGCATCACGCGCGTATCGGTGTCGAGCGACGAGGACCGCGTGTTCCTGCAGTGGGCCAAGGCGCGGTTTCCGGCGTTCCGCGTCAGCATCCTGCCGCGCAACGACTGGATCGGCGTGATCGATGCCGGCAATTTCGCGAGCCGCGTGCCGGACGTGCCCTGCCACCGCTGGTTCGACCTGTCGATCACGGCGACCGGCGTGGTCGCCATGTGCTGCATGGACAGCAAGGCGGAGTACCCGAAAGGCGACGTCAACCGCGATCACGTGCTCGAGATCTACAACCAGCCGTGGCTGCGCAGCCTGCGCGAGCAGCTGATCAGCCGGCGTACCGCGGGCGGGCCCTGCGAGCGCTGCACCTATCTCAGCTACTGATGGGCGAGCCGGCCCCGCGAAAACGCATGCCGTGACCGATCGCCAGCGTACCGACGAGCGCATCATGGTCTCGCCGATGTTCGAGCGGGGCGGCGAGCGGCGCCCACGCGAGGGGCATGGCAGCTGGGTCGAGCCCTCGCGCGAGCTGCCGGTCTATCAGCGCTGTGACGTGCTGGTGGTCGGCGGCGGGCCGGCGGGCACCGCGGCGGCGGTAGCTGCGGCGCGCGAGGGCGCCGAGGTCACGCTGCTCGAGCGCTACAACCATCTCGGCGGGCTGTCGACCGGCGGTCTGGTCATCTGGATCGACCGCATGACCGACTGGGAGGGCAAGCCCACGATCCGCGGCATTGCCGAAGAGCTGCTCGAGCGGCTGCCGTCGGACGCGGTCGCCGGACCGCTGCCGGAGGAATGGGGCTCACGCGATCCGACACGCGCGGCCTACTGGTCGCTGCGCACCGCGGCTTACCACGGCATCGTCACCTGGTCGCCGACCATCGATCCGGAGCGGCTGAAGCTGCTGTCGGAGGCGCTGCTGCTGGAGCAGAAGGTACGGCTGGTCTACCACGCCTGGGCCTCGATGCCGATCGTCGAGGACGGTGCGGTGCGGGGCGCGGTGTTCGAGAGCAAGGAAGGTCGCCAGGCGATCTTCGCCCGCGTGGTGATCGACTGCACCGGCGATGGCGACATGTTCGCGCGCGCGGGCGCGCCGAGCGAGACCGACATCGAGCAGGACGACATCCACCACTGCATGAACACGGCTTTCCTTTTCGGCGGCGTCGACATGAACCGGTTTGTCGAGTTCCGCGCAGGGCAGCCCCAGCAGTACTCCGAGTTCATGCGGCGCGGGCGCGAGGTCTGCGGCCTGTTCGAGCGTGCCTTCGTGTCCTGGCGCAACGACGTGGCGTTGTTCATCGGTCCGCGCCAGTCCGGCTATTCCGGGCTGAACGTCGACGACTTGAGCGAGGTCGATCTGCGCTCGCATCGCATCATGGCGCGCATGCTGGACTACTACCGGGCGCAGGCGCCGGGATTCGAGAATGCATTTCTGATGCTGAGCGCGCCGCAGACCGGCGTGCGCCACACGCGACGCCTGGTGGGCGTGCAGCGGATCAGCCGCGCGCAATGGCCCAGCGCGATGGTTCATCCCGACGAGATCGGCGTGACGCCGTCGGTGTCGCCCAAGTTTCCGAACATCTCGATTCCCTTTGGCGCGCTGCTGCCCGCGTCGCTCGACGGCCTGCTGGCTGCGGGCCGGCACGTCGCCTGCGATGCGAACTCGCACGCCTTCATGCGCGAGATTCCGCAGTGCTGGGTGACTGGGCAGGGCGCGGGCGTGGCGGCCGCGGTCGCGCTCAGTCAGGGCGTCGAGCCGCGTGCCGTGGACCTCGCCCGCGTACAGGCACGCTTGCGGGCGCAGGGCGTGTACCTGCGCACGCCCGCCGAGGCCGCGGCACAGGGACTGGCGACGCGGCTCGAGGACGCGGCGGCTCGCGCCGTGTGAGCGTCGCGCCGCGGGCTAGGCGGGCGAACCCGCGTCGCGCAGCATCTCGCGCAGCTTGAATTTCTGGATCTTGCCCGAGGGCGTCGCCGGCATCGACTCGAGCACGACGAGGCGCTCGGGGATGTACTGCACGGCAAGCTTCTGCTCTTTGAGGAACGCGACCATGCCGCCAAAGTCGAGCGCGGCGCCGGGCTTGGTCACCACCACGGCGCAGGCGCGCTCGCCGAGGCGCTCGTCCGGGTAGGCGACGATCGCCGCCTGCGCGATCGCCGGGTGGCGGTAGAGCAGGGCCTCGATCTCGACCACCGGAATGTTCTCGCCGCCGCGGATGATGACATCCTTGCTGCGGCCGGTGATGCGCACGTAGCCGGCGTCGTCGAGGCGCGCAAGGTCGCCGGTCTCGAACCAGCCTTCGGCGTCGGTGTCGTTCAGCTGCGGGCGCTTCAGGTAACCGCCGAAGTTCGAGCAGCCGCGCACCTGCAGGCGGCCGATCGTGCCTGCCGGCAGCGGCCTGCCGTCGGCGTCAAGCACGCGCAGCTCGATACCCGGCAGCGGTTTGCCGTCGGTATTGATTGCCCGCGCGTCATCGTCGTCGAGCAAGGTCGTCGTCACGCCGCCGTTTTCCGTCATACCCCAGGCCGAGATCACCTTGGCGCCGAGCGCGCGCTGCGCGCGCTCGACCAGCGGCCCGGGGATCGGCGCGCCGGCGCAGAGAAAGGCGCGCAGCGTCGGCACTTGATCGCCCGAGTCGGCCACCGCCTGCGCCAGGTCGGTGAGAAAAGGCGTCGACGCCATCGTGAAGCTGACGCCCTCGGCGCGAATCAGCTCGACCGCCTTGCGCGGTGCCCAGACGTCCTGCAGCACCGCGCGCGCCTGCAGCACGATCGGCATCATCATGCCGTAGATGAACCCGGTCTGGTGCGCGAGCGGCGAGGCCATCAGCACCACGTCGTCGCGCGACAGCTGCATGCGTTCGGCGTAGCGCAGGATGTTCGAGAACAGCGTATTCGCCGAATGCATCACGCCCTTGGGTTCGCCGGTCGTGCCCGAGGTATAGATGAGCTGCATGACGTCGTCCGGGCCGTGCCGATTCCCGGCCAGGATGCGCTCGGCGTCGGCTTCGCGCTCCCAGACCGGGCCCGCGAGCAGCGCCTCGAAGCTGTTGGCGCCGTCTCCACCGACCGCGACGACCTTGCGCAAGTGAGGCAGGGTGGGCTGTAGTTCGAGCAGCATCCGCTCGAAATCGAAGCCGCGGAAGGTCTTCGGCGCGACGATCACCTTCGCTTCGCCGTGCGCGAGCATGAACGACAGCTCGCGCTCGCGGAAGATGTGCATCAGCGGATTCATCACCGCGCCGATGCGCGCGCAGGCGAGGAACAGCACGACGAACGGCCAGCCGTTCGGCAGCTGCACCGAGACGACGTCGTTGCGCGCCACGCCGAGCCGCGCGAGCCCGACGCCAACGCGGTCGGCGAGGGTGGCCAGCTCGCGGTAGGTCAGGCGCGTCACCGCGCCGGGTTCGACCTGCACGGCGGTGAGCGCGACCTTGTCCGGGCAGGCCGCGACGCAGGCATCGAGCGCATCGTTGATCGTGCGATCCGGCCAGTAGCCCTCGGCGCGCATCCGCGCGCGGCGCGGGGCGAGCAGGACGGCGTCGAAGTCCATCGGCTCAGTGCCCGAGCGCGTGCAGGAACTCGTTTCTCAGCTGCGCGTCGTCCTGGAACGCGCCGGCAAAGGCCTGCGTCACCACGCGCTCGTCGCCGCGCCGGTCCTCGCCGAGCAGGAGGCAGAGCTGCTCGGCCTCGATCACGCAGGCGCCGCCCCTCGCGCGGCCGTGCGTCACCAGAGCCTCCGCCACGTCGCGCGTCATCCACTCCTGGTAGGTGAAGCGGTGGCCGATCGCATCGACCATGCGCGCGATGCGGCCGAAACCGTGCAGGCGGCCCCCGGGCAGGTAGGCGACATGCGCCACGCCGCGGAACGGCACCAAATGGTGCGGGCAGACGCCGTGGATCGCGATGCCGCGCACCACCACCATGTCGCTGCGCGCGTCGTCGAAGCCCGCGCCGAGCGCCTCGGCCGGGTCAAGGGCGTAGCCGCCGAGCAGGCGTCTTTGCCAGAGTTCCCGTACGCGCTCGGTGGTGCGACCCATGTGCGCGCCTTCGGGTTCGATGCCGCAGGCGCGCAGCAGGGCCGCGACCGCGGTCTCGAAGGCCGCGGGGTCGAAGGGCCGCTGCTGGGCGATGCCGATATGGCCGGCGGGGCGCGGCGCTTGTTCGTGTGCGTGGTCGAGGTGCGCGTGCATGGCGGGGTCTCGCGAGGGTGCGTGAGGGCGAGAATACTCCAGGACGTGGGGCGGGACGTCCTGAGTTGGCGGTCAGCGTGGGCGCGTGAGAACGGGCGTTGGTACGGGCGGTGCGAGCGCAGAAGGCCCGCTTGCGACCCGAAGCGGCCGGTCGAAACGGCGCACAGCGGCCATTTGCAAGCCCCGAAAGCTGATCAGCGTCAATACGGAATCTTGCTAACGGTCTAGGTTTATTCGATCTTCGCGGGCGGCTCAGCCTGAGGGAGGTTTGGATGAGCCTGATCGAACCCCGTCGTTTTATGTTACTTGGAA
>JBFFEY010000089.1:0-10174 GCA_041558415.1 Burkholderiales bacterium
TCAACGTTGCCGCCGTCAGCTTCTCCGCCGGCGATCTGGCGGCTACGATCCGCGAGCACGTGCCGGATTTCGCCTGCGACTACGCGCCGGACTACCGCCAGGCCATTGCCGATTCCTGGCCGCGCAGCATCGACGACACGGCCGCACGCCGCGAATGGGACTGGCGGCCCGCGTTCGATCTCGCGGCCATGTCGGCAGACATGCTGCAGCGGCTGCGCGCGAGCCCGCGCTCGCCCTGCGGGTAAGCGCGCGGGCGCTCAGTCGCCCCAGCCGATCACGGTGCCGGTGCCGCGCACCTGCGCGTGGGTGAGGTCCGGCTCGCCGCAGTGACGCAGAATGTGGCGGCGCGCGGCGTCGCGCAGCGCCAACGCCGACGCCCAGCGATCGCCTTGCGCGGGCGCCTCGACGGGCTCACCCACCGTCACCTGGATGGCGCCGTGGCGCGGGAACCAGGATCCCGAGCGCAGAATCGAGCGCGTGCCGCGAATAGCGATCGGCACCACCGGCAGGCCTGAATCGGCGGCGGCGACGAAGGCCCCCATGTGGAACGGCAGCAGCCCGGGGATGCGCGAGAACGTGCCCTCGGGGAAGAACATCAGCGAACGGTCGGCACGCGCGAGCGCGGTGATGCGGCTCTCCTCCGCGGCAGCCTGGCGAGTGTCGAAGCGCTCGACGAAAACCGTGCCGATGCGATTGAGAAATGCCCCCACGCCGAACGCGTTCAGGAGTTCCCGCTTGGCAACGAAGCCGAACTCGACCGGCACGACGCCCACCAGGGCGTAGCCGTCGACATAGCTCGCGTGATTGGCAACCAGAACACATCGCTGCGTGCGCGGCAGGTGCTCGAGTCCGCGTATCGTCAGCGGCGTCGCCGTGAGCCGGGCGAGCCCGCGGGCGCAGCGGCGCATCACCGCCCAACGCCAGCCGACACGCGGCAGCGTGACGACGCCGACCCACGCGATGCTGCCCAGCAGGCCGAAGACGAGCCACGCCCAGCCCGCGTAGGCCGCCGCCGCGGCCGAGACGGCGAGCCGGTGCAGCTGGGGCACGAGGCCCGCGAGCATGAGCCGTGCCAGCTGCCACCACATAGCGCGCGTCGGCTTGCCGATGACGCCGCTCTCGAAAAGCTTTCGGCTGGCGGTGCGGCGCAGCTTGCCGCTCGAGGTCTTCAGCACCGTGTTGGGCGGAGCGAGCACGATCTCGTCCGGCGGGATGCCGATGAGATCGGTGGTCTTCGCACGCACCTCGTCCTCGAGCCTTCGGCGAGCCTCGGGCCTGCGCGCGCGTGTCTCGGCGAGCACGACCAGTCGCTCCGTGCCGGAGTGCGGATCCGCGCTGCCGAACACGGCAACGCGACCGAAGCGGATGCCGTCGATGCGGCCCAGTACGGCCTCGACCTCCTCGGGATAGACGTTGCGCCCCGCGCGGATGATGACGTCCTTGGCGCGTCCCGTGATGTACAGCTCTCCGCCGGCGATGTACGCCAGGTCTCCCGAGTCGAGCCAGCCGTCGTGAAACAGAGATCGTGTCGCCGCGGCATTGCGGTAGTAGCCGCTCGTGCTCGACGGGCCGCGGAACTCAAGCCTGCCCTCGCGGCGCTCGGGCAACTCGCGGTTGCCGGCGTCGACGATGCGGATCTCGTGCCCGGATAGCGGTTGCCCGCAGGCGACAAAGCGCAAGGCGGTGGCGTCGCCCGCCGGCGCCGGCAACGCCTCGCGCCGACGTGTGAACGGCTCGCGCTGGATGTGATCGATAAGCGGGGCGCGTCCCAGGGGTGGGAACGCGAGCCCTACGGCGGCCTCCGCCAGGCCGTAGACGGGGTACATGGTGCCGGGACGAAAGCCATGGCGCTCGAATCGCTGGCAGAAGCGCGTCACCGTCTCCGGGCTCACGGCCTCGGCGCCGTTGAAGGCGATGCGCCAGGAGCCGAGGTCCAGGCCTTCGAGTTCCTCGTCGCGCACGCGGTTCAGGCACAGGTCGAAGGCGAAGTTCGGCGCCGCGGAAATCGTGCCCCGGTAGCGGTGTATCGCCCACAACCAGCGCGACGGTCTGCCGAGGAACGCGAGCGGCGACATGATCACCAGCGGCACGGCGAAGTAGGCGCTGCCGAGCCAGGCGCCGATCAGCCCCATGTCGTGATACAGCGGCAGCCAGCTGACGAACACGTCCTCCGGGCCGGCCTCGATGCGTTCGCCGTCGGCACGAATGTTGGCGAGCAGGTTGGCGTGGGTGAGCACGACGCCCTTCGGATCGCCGGTGCTGCCCGACGTGTATTGCAGCAGGGCGATGTCCTGCGGCGCCACGGACGGTGGTTGAAATCCGCCCGTGCCCGAGCACAGTTCGTCGACCGTACAGACGTGCCCCAGCGTCTCGACCTGGGTGCGCAACAGGCGTGCCGTCGGCTTGGCCTCGGCAACCGTGATCAGTGCCGTGGGCCGGCAGTTGCGCAGTATCGAGGTCTGTCGGCGCAGGTGCTCCTCGATCTGCGTGCGCCGCACCGGCGGGTAGATGGGCACCGGTACCGCGCCGGCGAGCAGCGTCCCGTAGAAAGCGAGAAAGTAGTCGGCTCCTGTGGGCAGCATGAGCGTGATGCGGTCTCCCGGCTGCACCCCCATGCCCTGAAGTCCGGCGGCGAGTGCCGCGGCGCGTTGGAAAAGCTGCCCGTAGGTGATGCCTTCGCCGTCGCCTTCGTCGCTGTACAAGCGAATGTGCGGGCGCTCGGGATGCGTGTGCGCGTGCCACGCGAACACATCCAGCAGGGTCTGTGCGCTTGCGGGCGCGGGCAGCGCCCGCCCGGCCGCGGCGTCGGCCGGCGGCGGCGCCACGATCGCCGTCGGTCGGCGCTCGCGCCCGGCGGTGCCCTCAACGGCCCGCAGCAGATCCCGGGGGGTCTCCACCGAGCCGAAGACGTGCTCAGGCAGGCTGATGTCGAAGCCGCGTTCGATGCGCCCGACCAGCTCGACGCGGCCGAGGCTGTCGATGCCGAGTTCGCGATCGAGCACGGCGTCGAGCGTGACACGCTCGGGCGGCAGCTCGGGGTGCAGTTCGACGGCGACGGTGCGGACGATGTCGAGCAGCGCGCTCTCGAGGTCTGCCCCGTCGGAGGTCCGACCCGCTGTCGCGATGGAGGCGTCGGAGGGAGGCATGGCTCGGGAGGCGTCGATCGAGGACGGCTGCCCAGTCTAGCACAGCGCGCGCCCGTGCCCGGACGACGCGGAGTCGTGACGGCAGCTAGTTGATCTCGACGCGCGGCACGGCCCGGCGTGCCCTGCTGAGGTCTTCCTGAGAGCGATCGACACGTCCCCCGGGGTCGATGGTGGGACGGCAGGCGATGAGCCGGCTCGCCGCAATGCCGTGTCGCTCGACCAGGTAGTTTTTCACCGCCGTGGCGCGCGCCCGCGCGAGCTCGATGCCCGGCGGCGGCGCATCGCCCGGCGATCGCTGGAGGTCGCGGGAGGAGACCCTGCCGCACAAGGTCACCATCAACGCTTCCTGTCGCGTGAGCCGGCGCGCGGTCTCGTCCAGCAGCCGCTTCGCCGGCGCATCGAGCGCGGCCGACAACGCTTCGAAGCGCACCGGGGCGAACTGCCCGCCCTTGCTGCGCAGACCGCGAACGACGGCGGTCAGCGCCGGCGCGACCACCAAGACTCCCAGACCGACGACGTCGGTCAAGGCGCGCCTGATGGCGGCGTCCATGTCGATGTCGAGGCCGAAAGTCGGCGCGCGGGCGTCCCCGCCGACAGGTACCCGGATGGACATGACCCCTTGCTCGTCGCTCAGATAGCGAATGATCTGACGCAGGCTCAGCGAATTGTGCAGCCTCCTCTCGAAACGCCGCAGCTTGTTGCGATTGGTCGTGCTGACGGCCAGCAGGTTCAGGCGCAGGTCGATGTGACCGACTATCTCTCCCTTCGCCACCTCGATCTCGATGCCGCCGTCCAGCTGGCCCGTGTCGATGTTGAAACCGAGCTCGGTCGACGTCAGCGCCGTGAGCGGCGGCAGCTCGAAAGCCCGTATCGTTCCCTGTGCCGAGAGCCGCGGATTCGGTGCAAGCAGCGCAAGCGAGCCCTCGAGCTCGGTGCTGGTGTGCTCGGGCGTTTGCAACCGAATCGCGAAACGCGCCGGTTTGTCGGCCGCGTTGTTGTCGAAGTCCGTCAGATACGCCTCGGCGATGCGCGCCGTGCGCGTGTACGGCACCGAGATGTGCCTGTCCTCGAGTCTGAGCCTGCTGTCGCCGGTGATCTGCACCCTGGCCACGCGCACGCTCAGACCGGCGAGAAACCGCTCCAGCGGCTGATTCGCCCGCTGTGCCTCTGCGGAGTAGGCGTCGGCGCCGAAGCCGAAAGTGGTGTCAAGGCCATCGCCCACGCCGACCAAGCGCCACGACTGCTCGCCGTCGCGTATGATGCCGAGCTGCAGATCGCGGATGCTGATCGTGTCTGCCTGCAGGCGCTGTCCTTCGGCGAAGTCGAGCTCGTTGACGTGGAAGCTCAGGCGCAGGGCCGGCGTCGTCACCTCGACCTCACTGTTCACGATGCGCAGATCGCCCACGGAGTAACGCTGTTGCGCCGCGGATGGCTTCGCGGCGCCCGTCGTCAGGACGAGGCCGGCGATGCGCACGGCTTGATCGGCGCCGACGCGGACCGCCATCCGGGCGCCGTCGAATCGCGCCGACGGGACTCTGAGCTCGTTGCGGGCGAGCTCGGCAAGAGAAATCGTCAGCTCGCCATGGTCCACGGCGAGCACCCGCGCGTCCGCATCGAATGTCTCCAGATTCGCCACGCGCAGGGTGAGCGCGCCGGAGACGTCCCTGCCAACGACGGACGCCTCGAGCTCGCCGTCCACGCTGCCGGTGGCGATGTCCAGTCCCCATGCGTTGCGCGCAATGTCGGCAAGCAGGCGCAGCTGCACCGACTCGAGCTTCGCACGCAGCGTCAGCGCCATTGGCTGACGGAACAGATAAAGCTCCGCCTCCCACGACGTGCCCCCGCGCTCCGGTCTCTCGGTGCGCTCGCGAACCAGCGCTCTGGCGGGCCTGTCAGGCTGCTCGCTGTCGATGTCCGTCAGATACGCCTGCTCGAAGCTGAGCTTCTCACGGATCGGCGTGCCGATGACGTTGTCTTCGTAGATGAGGGCGCTCTCGCCGACGATCTCGATGCGATTCACCTTAAGCGACAGGGCATTGAGCCAAGAGCCGGCGGACACGTCTTCCACGGCGTCGGCCTCGCCCAGCGTCCCGGTGAAAGCCCGGTCGTTGGCGCGCAGGCGCCATGAGGCCAGTCCCTGCCGCGAAACGGCGACGTTCAGATCGGCGAGACTGATCACGTCCGCGATCACCCGCCTGCCGTCGAGCAGGTGGGCGTCGTTGACCCGGAACGTCGTCTCGAAACGGGGCGCTTCGACCTGCAGCTCGCCGTCGAGGAGGTGCAGGTCTTCGATCGCGAAGCGCGGCCTACGCTCCGGGGCGTCCGTGGCAGCGGCCTGCGCCCCGGGCAGCAGCAGCCCCGCAACGCGTGTGGTGCCGTCCTCGCTGTGGCGCACGCGCGCCCAGGCGCCCTCGAGGCGTGCGCGTCGCAGCCGCAGCTCACCGGCGAGCAGGTCTTCGATGGGTATTTCCAGGACCGCGGCGCGCACCGCCAGCATGGGCTCTCCCCCCGCGACGGTCTCCAGATCGCGGGCCCGCAGTGCGAGCGTGCCCGTGGCGGTGCCCTGCGCCACACGCAGATCCACGCCGGCGTCGACGGCGCCGCGGGCGAGCGTAATGCCCCACGCCGACTCGGCGATGCGGGCGAGCAGGGTCGTCTCCAGACCGCGCAGCTCGGCCTTGACGGAGAGTTCCAGTGGCCGTTTGAACGGGAACGCCTCACCGCGCCAGACCGAACCGCCGCCGCGCTCGTCGTGCTCGCGCAGCAGGAACGTCACCGGTCGTTCCGCCAGCTCCGTGTCGATGTCCGTCACGTAAGCCTCGTCAATGCGCAGGCGATCGTCGACCGCGACGCCGAACAGCGCGTCATGGTAGTCGATGACGCTGTCCCCCGTGATCTCGATCCGATTGGCTTTGAACGAGAGAGTCGAAAGGGGCGCGAGTCCGCCGGAGATCGCCCCGTCGCCGGCCGCCGCGGCGTCGCCGTTGCCTGCGCTCAGTCGCCACGACCCCGACGCGTCGCGCGTGACGCTTGCTTTGACGTCGCGGATGCCGATGACGTCGGCGACGATGCGGCGCTGCTCCCCGATCTCGAGCGCATTGACGTGAACTGTCGCCGCGAAGCCGGCGGTCGAGAAATCCACGACGACGTCGCTCACGCGAATCCGATCGACGCGCAGCGAGCCGTCGGCGCCGCCGTCCGCGCCGCCGAGCTTCAGGCCCGCGACGCGGACGCCGTCGGCGGCGACACCGACACCCAGCCGCGCCCGGTTCAGCTCGAGGCGCTCCAGGCGCAGAGCCCCCCCGAGCAGCGCGCGCACGACGACGTCGATCTCGATGTGCCCCACGGTGAGTGCGGGCTCACCGTCGCGCACCAGCCGCAGGTCGCGCAACGCCGCGGTGCCCCTGAGCGGGCTCACATGCAGCGCGCCGATGTCGATGCGGTCGTAGCCCGAGGTCGCCGCCCAGCGCTCGAGGGCGCGTTCGACGACGACCGGGACGAGCAGATGGCCGGCGAGGGCGCCGAAGACAATCAAGAGCAGCAGCGCCGCGAGGACTCTCTTCATGAGGGTCATGATAACGGCTCGGCCGGCGGCAGTCCCGGTTCGGGTGGTGTGCGGATGCCGAGGGGCGATGCGTTTGTCCCCGGCGTGGGCGCTCACTACCATTGTCATCGACGGTGCAACCGGCGTCCCGGGGTGGGTCGGCGGCGCAACGTAGCGGGGGCCTGCGCGGAGGGCGATGAGGGATCGAGTGTGCGTGGAGCTGCTGCGCTGGGCGCTGCCCCGACTGGGTCTGCGCTGGTGCGGATTTCGCCGAGTTCACGGACAGGTGTGCAAGCGCATCCAGCGGCGCCTGCACGCGTTGTCGCTGGCGGATGCGGCGGCCTACCGCGAGTATCTGGGCCAACACCCGCTCGAGTGGCGTGTGCTCGATGCGCTGTGCCGCATCACCGTGTCGCGTTTCTACCGCGACCCCGCGGTGTTTCGATTTCTCGAGAAGCAGGCGCTGGCGGCACTCGCGCACGCCCGCCTGCGCCGGGGCGGCGACGCCGTGCACGTGTGGAGTGCCGGATGCGGCAGCGGTGAAGAGCCTTACACGCTGGCGTTTCTGTGGGCGCTCACGCTGGCGCCGGCTTTTCCCGGGTTGCGGCTCGAGCTGATTGCCACCGACGCCGACGCCCGCCTGCTGGAACGGGCCGAACGCGGTTGCTACCGGGCCAGCAGCGTGCGGCACCTGCCTCTGTCGTGGCGCTCCGCGGGTCTGTTCCGCGAGGACGACGCCTATTGCGTGCGCAGCCGGTTCAGGGCGCAGGTGCGGTTCGTGGAGCAGGATCTGCGCGAGAGCATGCCCACGGGGCCCTTCGACCTCGTGCTGTGCCGCAATATCGCCTTCACCTATTTCGATGCGGCGACCCAGAGCCGCGTCGCCGGCGAACTCGTCGCGCGTTTGGCCCCCGGCGGCGCCCTCGTGCTCGGCGCACGCGAGCGCCTGCCGCCCGATTGCGCCGGCGTCGAGACGTGGTCCGATCCCGCGCGGTGCTATCGGCGTCCTTGCTGAGGGAGGACGCTTGGCGCGGTGCGCGGCACGGCGCGAGATGACCGGCGTCAGTAACCGGGGCCGCGACACTCCTTAATATGGTCGCATCGAGTACGCCAACGAGACAGCCGCCATGAAGACGCGTTTTCGCGCCGAGCCGCTGCAGCCACGGATGGTGGAGCTGCGGCGACAGTTTCACCGTCACCCGGAGCTCGCCTTCGAGGAGGAGCGAACGGCAGCGGCCATTATCGAGGAGTTGAAGCGGATCGGCGTCGATTACGACTATGCCGGCAAGGGCGGGGCCGTCATCGGGCGTGTCGGCGGCGCCCGCGACGGACCCACGGTCGCCCTGCGTGCCGACATGGACGCCCTGCCGGGCGCCGAGAACACGGATCTGCCTTTTGCCTCGAGCGTGGAGGGCAAGATGCACGCCTGCGGCCACGATGCGCACATGGCGATGGTGCTCGGCGCCGCGTCGCTGCTCGCACAATCGCCGCCGCCGCAGGGCAACGTCCTGCTCGTGTTTCAGCCCGCGGAAGAGAGCGGCGGCGGCGCGCGCGTGGTGCTGGACTCGGGCGCGCTCGACGGCGTTGCGGCGATTTTCGGCGGTCACGTCACCCATCATTACCGCGTCGGCGAGATCATGGTGGCGGACGGGGTCATCACCGCCCAGTCGGACCGCTTCGCCATCCACGTCCGAGGCAGGGGCGGCCATGGAGCGAGGCCCCACGAGGCGACCGACGCCATCGTCGTCAGCGGTCTGCTGATCACCGCCATCCAGACGCTCGTCTCGCGTGAGATCAACCCGGTGTATCCCTCCGTCGTCACCATCGGCCGGCTCAATGCCGGCAGTGCCCCTAACGTCATCGCCGAGGAGGCGAACCTGGAGGGCTCGATTCGCACCACGCTGCCGCAGGTGAGGCAGCACCTGCACGATGGCCTGCGCCGCATGGCGAAGTCGGTCGGCGAGCTGCACAATGCCCGCGTCGATGTTCGCATCGACCCGGGGTATCCGCCGGTGGTGAACAGCACGCGCGAGGCGCGACTGGCTTATCGTGCGGCCCGCGAGGTGGTCGGCGAGGCCGGACTGATGACCATGGATCACCCCAGCATGGGCTCGGAGGACTTCTCGTATTACCTGGAGCGCTTGCCGGGTTGCTACGTGCGCTTCGGCGCGCGCCTCGGAGAGCGGGACTACATTCCTCTGCACAGCCCGGAGTTCGACATCAACGAGGACGTGCTTAAGGTGGGCGCGTCGTTCTTCGACGAGGTGACGCGCACGGCCTTGCGGGAGTACACGCAGTAGCGCTCGGCGCTGCCGCACCGAAGATCGGCGTGCGCTTCAGGCGGGATCCAGCACGCCGAAGGCGGCGGCAACTCTGCGGCTGCGGGCGCCGGCCGCCGCGACGGATTCCGCCATCACCATGATCTCGAAGCCTTCGCCGGTCTCGATCGGCAGGGGGGAGAGGATCACGGCGCCGCCGGTCGTTGCGCCGGCAACGTAGAGCAGCGGGCGCAGGCGTTGCAGCTCGGCCCCGAGCCGGCACGACGGCCGCTGCAGCCCGTGGCGCTCGATGATGACGAACGGCTGCGTGCGCCAGTCGCCGACGAGCCGGTTGGCGAGCGTCAGCGGCAGCGAGACGCCGCCCCAGCGCCCGTTGCACTCGATCCAGTGCAGCTCCGCGTCGGCCGTATCGCGCCCCACGATGATGGCGTCGAGGCTGCACCGCCCGAAGTAACCGAGTTCCTGGAGCAGACAGCCCAGGCGCACCGCCTCCACCGCCAGACGGCGCTGCCATTCCGGCGACAGGCCGGTGGGTGTGGCGCCGGCGAAGCGTTCGATAAGGCCTGTGAGCTGCTGCTCGAAAATACCCTCAACGAGTGGCGGGCCGGCGTCGAGGTCCGGTACCCACATCTGCACCGAGGGACTGATGGCCACCGGACCTTCCCAGGCGGACACGAGTACCGGATAGGCGCCGCGCCAGCCCGATGCCTGCAGGCGCGTGTGCAGCAGGCGGCGCAGTTGTTCGCGCGACAGGGGACGCAGATCCGCAGAGCGCAGCACGAAATTGCCTTCTCCGCTGGCGCTGGCGGTGAGTTTGACGGCGACGTGTTCGTGCCTGCGCACGAAAGTGGCGATGTAATGAGCGAGCATGGCCGAGCCGTACGCGGCCCGAGTCTCAGGGTGCGCGCCGCTGCCGAGCACTTCCTGGACCCGGCGCGTAAACCAGAGCTTGTCGTTGGCGCGCCGGGTGAGCGCCGGCGGCGGCGCCGCGACGTGCACGCGCACGCCGGCGTGCGCGGCGATCGTCGCGGCGAACCGCCACACGCCGCCGGTGCCCATGTAGGGCAGGACGGTGAGTGCCTGCGCGGCGCGTGCCCGTGCCACCGCTCTGTCCAGCACCCGCCGGTCGCGGGTCGCGCGCAGGGCCAGGGAGTCGGAGCGCCTTGCGGGGGCGGGCTCGAGGACTTCGACGCGACCGAGCCTCA
>JBFFEY010000090.1:0-10058 GCA_041558415.1 Burkholderiales bacterium
CGAGGTTACGCATTGCGGGGCGCCCGGCGCGGGGCAGGCGGTGAAGCTGCTCAACAACATGGTACTGGCACAGACCGTTGTCGCGCTCGCCGAGGCGCTCGCCGTGGCGAAGGCGAGCGGCGCGGTCGATCCCAAGCTGCTGTTCGAGACGCTGGCAAAAAGCTCCGCCGACAGTTTCGCCCTGCGCAACCACGGCATGAAGTCGCTCCTGCCGGAGCGCCACCCGAAACAGGCCTTTCCGGTGACCTACATGCTGAAGGACGTGCGTTACGCGATGGCGCTGGCGAACGCGGCGGGCCTCGACCTGCAGGGTGCGGGGACGGCGATCCGTCTGCTCGAGGAAACCGCGCAGCTCGGCCTGAAGGACGAGTACTACACCGCCGTGCTCGAGGCGGTGCGCCCGCATCGCCTCGAGCACGGCGCTCAGTAAGTGTCCCGGTAGGGGAGCGTGAACCGGGTGAGGCGGGTCATGAACCTTTCTTCCGCGCTGCCGGCGGTCTGCAGCCGTGCGAAGAAGGCCTTGTTCGCGGCGTCCGCCTGGGACGTGCCGCAGAACGCGCGCTTGAACAGCGCGACGAAGGCCTGGTCGATATTCGTGCCCAGATGGCCGTCGTCCTCGGCGCCGCTGCGCCGCACGAGAAAATCGAGCAGCGCGCTGCGAAAACCCTGGTAGTAGCCGGAGTAGTTCGGCGAGGTGACGAGCAGCGGCCAGTGCTCGTTGTCGGTCGCGGTCGCCGACCAGCTGCGCTTGTGGATCTGGCGCGCGAGGAACAGCTCGTCGAGGCAGGCAACCCTGCCGAGCGCCACCGTGGCGCAGGAGGACAGGTACTGCCAGAAAATCACGTTGCGCGTCGTGGCATCGGTGAAGCGAAAGCTCTCCAGCAGCTGTTCGCGGCGATGCAGCGAGTAAAGGGTCGACGTATAGGCGCGCATGTGTGCCAGCACGCGCTGTACCGGATCGGGCTCCTCGTAGGGCAGCATCGGATAGTTGTTCAAATGCACGCTCGCCGCGGGCTTGTCGGCCTGCGCGGCGACGGGGCGCAGCAGGAAGCGGGCGACGCGGCCGCGCACGCAGGACAGGCCGGGGTCCGCCTCGATGACGCGGAGCAGCGTCTCGAGCGTCTGCGGGATCACGTAGTCGTCCTGCCCGCAGAGCATCACGTTGCGCGCTTTCAGCGCATCGAGGGTACGCGCCAGCTTGTCGAGAAAGCCAATACCCGGGTCGTAGCACTGGACGTCGAGCCACAGCCCGGGATAGCGCGTCGGGCAGGATTCGACGAACGCGCGATGCTCGCCGCTGCTGTTGTCGGAAAGCACGATGTGGCCGGTGTACCGCTCCGCCTCGAGGAAATCCAGCAGCCGGCGCAGGAACGGCGTGCCCTGGTACGTCGGGACGAGGAGCGCAAAGCAGTCCGCGTCGTCGATGCGCATGGCGCGACCCGGAGCCTAGCGCTGCGGCGCGGGAAAGGGAATGACGGCGTGCAGCGAGTCGCTCCCGGTCAGCAGCATCGCGAGAACGTCGATCGCGAGCGCGGCGCTGGAAGCCGGCGGCAGGCCGTATTCGATGGCGCGCAGCAACTGCGGGTCGGTCACGCGCGTGTCGAGCTCGGCGCCGTCGTTGATCATCGAGGCGCCCTGCGCGACAGGCCGCCCGCCGATGTACAGCTCGAAGGCCTCGGCGAGCTCGGGGCTGCGCTGGCTGCGTCGTGCGAGCGCCACCTGGTCGCGGGGAAGGTCGACCACGAACGTCGGCTGCACGAGCTGCGGCGCAACAGCTGCACGCAGCAGCGCCAGCTGCAGGGCGCCCCAGGAAGCGGCGTCATCGACGTGCGCGCCCCGCTCGCGCAGCACGTCGGCAAGAAATGCGCGATCGCGCAGCTCGGCCTCGCTCGCCTGGATCCCGGCGTGCTGCCGGATCGCGTCCTCCAGTCTGATGCGGGCACAGGGGCGGGCGAGGTCGATGTCCTGCCCCTGCGCGCGCAGCGTGGTGGCGTCGATGGCCACCTTCGCCGTGCGCCCGATGACCAGCTCCAGCAGGCCCATCATGTAGTCGTGGCCCGAGTAGGCGCAGTAGATCTCCATCACGGTGCGCTCGATGCCCTGCTCGGCGAACGCCGCATCGTTGTGAAAGCTGCGGTTGATCTCGAAGATCTTCTCCATGCCGCCGACGGCGAGGCGCGCCAGGTAGGGAATCGCCGAGCTGCGCAGGTAGAGAATCATGTCGAGCGCGTTGTGGTGCGTCTCGAAGCTGCGACCCACGTCGCTGCCCGGCACCGGCTGCAGCATCGGCGTCTCGACTTCCATGTACTGCGTCGAGCTGAACAACCGGCGAATGGCCTGCAGGGCGCGCGCACGCACGGCGAGCAGCCTGCGGGCATCGGCGTCGACCATGAGCTGCGCATAGCGCGGCCGGGCCTGCGAGGCCGCGGCGCCGCGCGCCGGCGCCAGCGGGGCACGCAGCGATTTGGCGAGCAGCCGGATGGCGTGCGCCCGGATCGTCAGGTCGCCGGCCGAGGTTTTGAACAGGATCCCCTCGACGCCGAGGATGTCGCCGACATCCCACTCGGTAAACGCCGCGTGGTTCGCCTTGCCGGACGCCTCGTCGGTCACGGCAATCTGGATGCGCCCAGTCGCGTCCTCGAGCATGCCGTAGCTCGTCTCGCCCTCGCTGTGCTTCGACATCAGGCGGCCGGCGACGACGATCGCGACCTGTCGCTGCGCAAGCTCGTCCGCCGGAACGTCGCGGTGCTCCGCGATGACCGGCCGCAGCGTCTGCTTGCGCGAAAAGTCGTTCGGATACGGGTTCCCCGCTGCGCGCAGGCCCGCAAGCTTGGCGCGGCGTTCGGCAAGGCTCGCCGCCGGGTCGGCAGGGGTGGCTAAGTTTTCTCGATCGCTCATGGCTAGGGTCGCAGCAGCAGTCCCTGCCCGGTGGGCAGGCTGAGGATTTCGACGCCGTGCTCCGCCGCAAAGGCGTCAAGCGCGCGCTTCTGTTCGGCGTGCGCCGGCGACGCGTAGTCGTCGTAGACCACCACGCCGCCGCGCGTTACGCGGTCCCACAGGCGGCGGCTCGCCTCCACCTCCGGGTAGGCGATATTCATGTCGATGTGCAGATAGGCGAGCTCCCCCAGCTCGACGTCGTCCAGCGTTGCGGGGAGCTTGCCGCGCACCAGGCGCACGTTCGGGTAGGCGGAGAAATTGTCCCGCACCAGCTCGTAGGAGTCGAAGTAGTGACGTGCATTCTTGCTCAGCGCGAGGCGGCGCTCCGCGTCGCTCACCTGCTCTTCGGGAATGCCGCCGAAGGTGTCGAACAGCCAGAAGGTCTTCGGCAGCTTTTCGAACGTGACGTAATGGCACACGGCGAGCGAGACGACGCCGGTGCTGACGCCGCACTCGGCGAAATCGCCCGGCAGCCGCGCCGCGTGCGCGGCCGCCCAGCAGCAGACGTACACGCGCCACTCGATATGCAGCTGCTCCGGCGGGCAGATGCGGTGGCCGCTGTGCGCACCGCGACGATAGGATTCGCGGAAGCGCGGGTCGGCGAGAAAGCTGGCGTCGTGAACCGTCGCCAGGCCGTCGGCATTGTAGGAATAGGGCGGCAGCGCCACTTCGCGACCGCTGGCGAGGGTGCGCCGGCGCGTACCGTCCCGGTAGATCGCTTCCCGGTACGCCACGTCACTGGCGGCGCCGGCGGCTTCGGCGCGCGGCGCGCTGGTCGGCGAGCGACTGCCGAAAATTCGACTCCACCAGTTCATTGCGCGCAGCTGCAGAGAAAAACGGACCTGTGCTCGGGAACCGCAGTGTAACCGAGGCGCCCGCGCGTTCCTGCGCGCTGCGCCTCGCGTGTCGGGTGCCGAGACGATCGGCGGGCGAAGGCGGAGATCGATTCCGGCTGCGCGGTCGCTCTGACCCCCGGGGTTGATTTTTTGATACGCTTCGCGCCGGGTCCCGGCCCCAGGGGACGGAGGGAGAATGGGCAGCATCCTCGAAGTACGGGATGTGTCGGTGAACTTCGGCGGCATCGTCGCGCTCGACGGCGTGTCGTTCGACGTGCCGCGCGGCGGCATTCTCGGCCTGATCGGCCCGAACGGCGCGGGCAAGACCACCCTGTTCAACTGCCTCAGCCGGCTGTACGTGCCGAGCTCGGGCGACATCCTGTTCAACGGCAAGACCATCCTCTCGGCGCCCGCGCACCGCATGGCGCAGCTCGGTATCGGCCGCACCTTCCAGAATCTCGCCCTGTTTCACCGCCTGACGGTGCTCGACAACGTCAAGGTCGGCGCGCATTGCAGCAGCGGCACCGATTTCCTGTCCAACGCGCTGCGCATGCCCTGGGTGCGGCGCGACGAGGCGCGCCTGGAGCAGAAGGCCTGGGAGTTGCTCGAGTACCTCGAGCTGACCGAGGTCGCGCACCTGCCGACCGCGGGACTGCCATTTGGCACGCAGAAGCGGGTCGAGCTGGCGCGCGCGCTGGCCGCCGACCCCGAGCTGCTGCTGCTCGACGAGCCCGCGGGCGGCCTCAACCACGAGGAGGTCGACCAGCTCGGCAAGCTGTTCAAGAAGATCCGCGACGACAAGCAGCTCACCGTGCTGCTGGTCGAGCACCACATGAGCCTGGTGATGGCGATCTCGGAGCAGGTCGTGGTGCTCAACTTCGGCCGCAAGATCGCCGAGGGCACGCCTGCGGAAGTGCGCGCCGATCCGGAAGTCGTGCACGCCTACCTCGGGACCAAGCACTGATGGCGCTGCTCGAAGTCGCCAAGCTGGAAGCGTTCTACGGCCAGACGCAGGTGCTGCGCGGGCTCGACTTCAGCCTCGAGGAGGGTGGTATCACCGCCATCCTCGGCGCGAACGGCGCGGGCAAGACGACCACGCTGCGCGCGCTCTGCGGCATGGTGCGCACGCGCGGCGAGATCCGCTTCGGCGGCAGCAAGCTCGCCGGCGTCGCGACCGAGACCATCGTGCGGCACCGCATCGCGCACGTGCCGGAGGGGCGCGGCACCTTCGTGCGCCTGTCGACGGAGGAAAATCTGCGCCTGGGCGCGTACACGCGCAGGGATACCCAGGCGGTGGGCGAGGACCTCGAGCGCGTGTTCCAGTACTTCCCGCGCCTGAAGGAGCGGCGGCACCAGCAGGCCGGCACGCTCTCGGGCGGCGAGCAGCAGATGCTCGCGGTCGGGCGCGCGCTGATGATGCGCCCGCGGCTGATGCTGCTCGACGAACCGTCGTTCGGCCTTGCGCCCAACCTCACCGAGGAGCTGTTCGACATCCTCGGCGCGATCAACAAGGAGGGCAAGGTGAGCATGCTGGTGGTCGAGCAGAACGCCTCGCTGGCGCTGGCGATCGCGAGCCACGCCTACCTGCTCGAAACCGGGCGCATCGTGATCAGCGGTACCGCGCGCGAAATCGAGCAGGACGAAGCGGTGCGCAAGGCCTACCTCGGGTATTAAGGGGAGCGGATGGAGCTTTTCCTGCAGCAGCTGTTCAGCGGCCTTTCATTTGGCGGTATCTACGCATGCATGGCGCTCGCCGTGGTGATGATCTACCAGGCGACCGACCACCTTAACTTTGCGCAGGGCGAGATGGCGATGTTCTCGACTTACATCGCGTTCTCGCTTCTCGCGATGGGGATCCCGTACTGGTGGACCTTCCTGCTGACCATGGTGATCTCCTTCGTCGGCGGGCTGCTGGTCGAGCGAATCATCGTGCGGCCGGTGGAGGGCACCTCGGTGCTGAACGAGGTCATCGTCTTCATCGGTCTGCTCACGATCTTCAACTCGCTCGCCGGCTGGATCTGGGAGTACACCATCAAGCCGTTCCCCAGCCCCTTCCCGAAGGAGCCGCTGTTCGGCAACAAGTTCATCGGCACGCACGACCTCGGCGTGATCGGCGTCACGCTGCTGGTGCTCTTCGCGGTGTTCCTGTTTTTCCGCTTTACGCCGGTCGGGCTGGCGATGCGCGCTGCAGCGCAGGATCCGGCCTCGGCGCGCCTGGTCGGGATCCGGGTCGGCTGGATGCTGGCGCTCGGCTGGGGCCTCGCCGCGGCGATCGGCGCGGTGGCCGGCATCCTCGTCGCGCCAATCGTGTTCCTCGAGCCGAATATGATGGGCGCGATCTTGCTGTACGGCTTTGCCGGCGCGCTGCTCGGCGGCATCAGCAATCCCGCGGGCGCGGTGTTCGGCGGCTTCGCGTTCGGCGTATTGGAGACGATGGTTGGTGCGTACGTTCCGTTCGTCGGTAACGAGCTGAAGCTTTCGGTTGCGCTCGTGCTCATCGTCGCGGTACTGGTATTTCGGCCAAGTGGGCTGTTTGGTCATGTCGTCGTGAAGCGGGTCTAGAGGCATGGAATCGCCGACCAATTCGAGGAAGCTCGCGGCGCTCGCAAGCGGGGCGAAGCTGTCACGACTGCAGATCGCGGGCATCGTCATTGCGGTGCTCGTGGGGGCCGCGATCCCGCTTTTTACGAGCGACTACCGCACCTTTCAGCTCACGCTGGTGGTCGTTTATTCGATCGCGGTTCTCGGCCTCAACATCCTCACGGGCTTCAACGGCCAGTTCTCGCTTGGACACAGCGCCTTTTACGCCATTGGCGCATACACCGCGGCGATCATGATGGATCAGTGGGAGATCGCGTATTACTGGACGCTGCCCGCCGCCGGCGTGGTCTGCCTCATCGCCGGCTTCCTCTTCGGCCTGCCGGCGCTGCGCCTCGAGGGGCTGTACCTCGCGCTCGCGACCTTCGCGCTCGCGATCGCGACGCCGCAGCTCCTCAAGTATGACCATCTGGAGAAATGGACCGGCGGCGTGCAGGGGGTGACTATCATCAAGCCCGACGCGCCGTTCGGCCTGCCCATCTCGCAGGACAACTGGCTGTATTACTTCAGCTTCATGGTCATGCTGCTGCTGTTCTTCTGCGCCTGGAACCTGCTGCGCGGGCGCACCGGACGCGCGCTGAAGGCGATCCGCGACAACCCGATCGCGGCGCGGGCGATGGGCATCAATACCGCACTCTACAAGTCGCTCACTTTCGGGGTCAGTGCGCTGTACACGGGCGTGGCGGGCGCGCTCGGCGCCATCGCGATCCAGTTCGTCGCGCCCGACAGCTTCACCCTGTTTCTGTCGATCGCCATCCTGGTCGGCATGGTGATCGGCGGCATTGGCTCGATCCCTGGCTCGATCTTCGGTGGCATCGTCATCGTCTTCGTGCCCAACCTCGCCGAGCAGATCTCGAAAGCGGCGCCCTGGGCGGTGTATGGGACATTACTCATCCTCTTCATGTACTTCATGCCCCTCGGGATTTGGGGATTCATCAGAATGGGGTATGCTCGCCTCGCGAGTCGGCGCAAGGCGACCTGAGAGCCCGCGCCGGCGCCCCATTTACCGGGTGCTGCAGCGCACCCAACGAGTTAGAGGATTGAGGAGGGAACATGCTGAAGCGCAGAAATTTCGTCGTCACGGCTGCGGCCCTGGCGGTCGCGCTCGCCTATGGACCGGCCAGCGCCGCGGGCAAGTACGATCCGGGCGCGAGCGACACCGAGATCAAGATCGGCAACACCAACCCGTACAGCGGCCCCGCGTCGGCCTACGGCACCATCGGCAAGGCGATCGCCGCCTATTTCAAGATGGTGAACGACAAGGGGGGCATCAACGGGCGCAAGATCAACTTCATCAGCATGGACGACGGCTACAGCCCGCCGAAGACCGTCGAGCAGACGCGCAAGCTGGTCGAGCAGGAAAAGGTGCTGTTCCTGTTCCAGTCGCTCGGCACACCGCCCAATAGCGCGATTCACAAGTACATGAACGCGAAGAAGGTGCCGCATCTTTTCGTCGCCACCGGCGCGGGCAAATGGGGGCAGCCGAAAAAGTTTCCCTGGACCATGGGCTGGCAGCCGGCCTATCCGGGCGAGGCGAAGATCTACGCCTCCTACCTGTTGAACAACAAGCCCGACGCCAAGGTCGCGATCCTTTACCAGAACGACGACTACGGCAAGGACTACCTGAACGGCTTCCTCGAAGGGCTCGGCGCCAAGGCGAAGACCATGGTCGTCGCCAAGGAGCCCTACGAGGTCTCGGAGCCGACCGTCGACCCGCAGATCATCAAACTCAAGGCGAGCGGCGCGGACACCTTCTTCAACATCACGACGCCCAAGTTCGCTGCGCAGGCGATCCGCAAAGTGCACGACCTCGGCTGGCAGCCGCTGCACTTCCTCAACAACGTGTCGACCTCGGTCGGCGGCGTGCTGAAGCCGGCGGGCCTCGACAAGTCGGTGGGTCTGATCACGACGCAGTACACCAAGGATCCCACGGATCCGCAGTGGTCCAACGACGCCGAAATGAAGGCATGGAATGCGTGGATGGACAAATACCTGCCTGACGGCGACAAGAGCAGCAGCTTCAACGTCTATGGCTACGCGGTTGCCGCGACGATGGAAGAGGTGCTCAAGAAGGCCGGTGACAATCTCACGCGCGCCAACATCATGAAACAGGCCGCCAGCCTGAAGAACGTCAAGGTGCCTCTGCTCATCCCGGGCGTGACGGTCGACACCGGGCCGAACGACTTCTACCCGATCGAATGCGCGCGCCTCGCGAAATTCGATGGTGCGAAATGGGTGGGCGTCGGTGACGTGATCTGCCCGAAGAAGTAAGGGCAGACGTCGTACAGAAAAAGGCCGCCGGGAGGCGGCCTTTTTCTTTGGGGTCAGGCCCCTGCGGGGTCTGACCCCAAAGTCGCGCCTAACAACCGAGGCGCTGCGCAAGGGCTCCGAAGTCGTCGACCACGATGTCGTGTATCGGGTTCGGCATCGGATCCGGCGGCCCGGGCGGGCCCCACTCGTCGGGGCGGCGCACGAAAGCGGTCTTGAATCCTTCCTTCTTTGCCGCGTCGAGGTCGAAGTTGTGGCAGGCCACCATGAGCAGGTTCTGCGGTGGGATCTGCAGCAGCTTGGCCGCGGTCTGGTAGGCCTCGGGACGCGTCTTGTACACGCCCCACATCTCGCAGGACAGGATGGCGTCCCAGCCGATGCCGTTCAGGCGCGAGACGTCGATGGCGAGCGCGGTGCTCAGGATCGTGTAGGAGATCACGAGGTACTTCTTGCGCAGGCGCTCGAGCGCGGCGGGAAAGTCCGGCCAGCACTTGAGCGCGTGCCAGGCGCGCCAGATCGCGTCACGGTCCTCGGCGCTGAGCGCATCGAGCTTGTGCTCGCGCAGCACCGCATCCAGCACGCTGCGGTGCACGTCGTCGATGTTGTAGCGCGCACCCACCGTGTTGATCATGGTCTGCAGCGAGCGCTTGCGGTATTCGTTGGTCACGGCGACCCAGTCGGCCTCGACGCCACGACGCTTGCCGGCGGCCTGCAGCGCGCGGCGGATGCCGCCATGCCAGTCGAGGATGGTGCCGCCGGTGTCGAAGGTGAGGGCGCGGATGTCCATGATTATGTCCTCGCAATGATCAACGTATCCGTTCGGCTAGCGAAAATCCATCTCCTCACTTTGTGCATTCTGGCGAAGATTCACCGCCAGAATGCACAAAGTGAGGAGACCATGAAAACCCTAAACCCGCGTCGCCGATCGCGATCGGGACCACTTCGTTCAAACCGGCCTGACCCGGCATAACAACGTCTTCAAATTCGTCTGATCCGAAATGGGGTCGCGTTGAGTCTTGTCGGTGAGGAAGTTGACCGAGCGCCAGGGGTGGTAGGGCTGGCGCTCGCCCCAGCCGATCGGGACGAAGACCGCGCTCTCGCGGATCCCGGCATGCAACCAGGCGACCGCGTCGATCGCGCCGTGCGCGGTCTCGACCCGCACGCGGGCGCCATCGACGATGCCGAGCGTGGCAGCCCTGTCCGGATGGATCTGGCAGTACAGGTCGGGCCACATCTCCTGCGCCTGCCAGAAGTAATGCGTCAGGCTGTGAAAATGCGCCGCCGGCGGGCGGCCGGTGACGAGCTCGGTGTCGAAACCCTGCGCGCGCAGCTGCGCACCGGGGCTGTCGGACGAGGGCGCGCGGATCGTGCCGCGCGCGCACAGGGTGTCGGGGCGACAGAAAGGCGACACGACGCCCG
>JBFFEY010000091.1:0-9926 GCA_041558415.1 Burkholderiales bacterium
CCGGCGAGCGCGAGCAGGCCGCCGAGCGCCAGCAGCCTAGCCCGCGGTCGCATCGAAGCGTCCCTGCTCGATGAACAGATGCACCGCGTGCGCAACGCGCGGGGAAACCACCATCTCGCTGTGCGCGACGGGCAGGATCAGCCGCTGCTGCATGCCCTCGACGGTGGTCTCTTCCACGCGCACCACGCCGTCGTTCGCCCCGGGCAGCGGGCCGAACATGCGCCCCAGGCCGATCGAGCGGGTGCCTGCGACGACCCCGAGCGGCTCGCTGCGCGTCCAGCGCGCCGCGCGGCCTTCGTGCCACAGCGTTTCGCTCGCGCCCAGGAACCAGCGCCCCCAGTCCAGCTGCGCCAGGCGCCGCCCCGCCAGGCAGCCGCGCGCCGGCGTGCCGAGCAGAACGGCGCAGCCGAGCAGCAGGTCGGCTGCACGGCTGCAGGCTTCCAGCACCACCAGGCCGCCGAGGCTGTGGCCGACGAAGTGCGCGCCCTGCGGCGCGCGCCGGCCTGCGAACACGGATAGCCGGTCGGCGTGCGCGGCAAGCGATGCCTTGCGCCCACGGTAGCCGAACAGGTGCAGGCGCAGCCCGGCGCGTGCCAGCATCGCGCCGAACGGCGTCATCGCCAGCTTCGGCACCCACAGGCCGTGCACCAGGATCACGTCGCGCAACGCGCCCGGCACGACCCGCTCCGCGCCCACGCGCCCGTGGTCAGCTGCGCCGCGCGGCGATTTCGCGCGCTGCGGCGAGCACGGCGCGGGCGCGGTGCACCACCGGGTAGTCGACCATCTGGCCGTCCACCTGGATCGCCGCCGAGCCCTGCGCCTCCGCGGCATCGAACGCGGCGACGACGCGCTCGGCACGCGCGACCTCCTCGGCGCTCGGCGCATAAGCCGCGTTCACCGGACCGATCTGGTCGGGGTGGATGCAGAGCCGTCCCTGGAAACCGGCGCGCCGGCTGCGTTCCAGCGCGCGGGCAAAAGCCTCGGGCGCGCGCAGGTGAAACCACGGGCTGTCGATCGGGTTCTCGACGCCGGCGGCGCGCGAGGCGAGCACCAGTCGCGTGCGTGCATCGTCCAGCTCGGGCTCGTCGAGCGTCGGCTCGAGCCCCACGTCGTTGCAGTAATCCGCGGCGCCGAACGCGACGCGGTGCACCCGCCATGGGCCGGCGTACGGCCGCAGGCTGCGCGCCTGCAGGATGCGGTCGATACGCTGCACGCCGACCGCGGTCTCGACGATCGGCATCAGGTCGATCGAGCCTTCGGCGAGGCCGTGCTCGCGCTCCAGGTTGGCGATCAGCCAGTCGATGGCGTGCAGGTCCGCTGCGCTTTCCACCTTCGGCAGGATGACGCCGTCGACGTTCGGGTGCAGCACCTCGACCAGGTCGCGGAAGCAGAACGGCGTCGACGCCGCGTTTACGCGCAGGTAGCCGCGGCAGCTGCGCGGCCGCCGCAGCGCCTCGGCGGCGAGCGGTCGCGTCGCCGGCTTGTCCGACACCGCCACCGAATCCTCGAGATCGATGATCACCGCATCGGCGTCCAGCCCGAGCGCTTTCTCGACGCGCCGCGCCACATTGCCCGGCGCAAACAGAAACGAACGGCAAACCGCCATGCCTACTCTCCTGCGGTGATGAGCCTGCGCTGGTCCCAGCGCGGATAGGGCAGCGTCGCGCCCGCGGTCGCGAGCGGCGCGGGCCAGATGATCTGCGGCTGCCCCTTGAGGATCTGCACCAGCACGGTCTGCGTCGCGAGCTGCCGGCCGGTGTCCGGATCCACCCGGTAGCGACCGAGCGGTGTTTCCGTTTCGAGCTGCGCCAGGGCGGTGCGCAGGCGCTCCGGGTCGAGCGAGGCGGCGCGCCGCACGCCTGCCTCCAGCACCCGCCCGGCGCTGTAGCCCTGCACCGCCGCCAGATCGGGCGCGCTCGACCAGCGTGCGCGGTACGCGCGCACGAACGCGGCGTTGCTCTCGGTGCGCAGGGTCGGCGTCCACGCGGCGACGCCGATGGCGTACTCCGCGTCCTGGCCGACGCGGCGGATGAACTCGGCGTCTTCGGCCCCCCGCGCCACGAACATCGAGGGCGCATAAGCCAGGCGCTTGAAGGTGATCACCATGTTGGCCGCGTCGCGCGGGGAGCCGAAGGCCACCCAGGCGCTCGCGCGTTCCGCCTGCGCCTGGCGCACGAAAGCATCGAATTCGCGCGTCTCGACAGGAAAGCTCGCCACCGCACTGGCCGGCACGCCGCGCTGCGCCGCCTGCGCCGCGAGCGCGTCGGCCATCTCGCGCGCCACCGGGTCGGCACGCGCGATGAGGAACAGCTTGCCGGCCTTCCACTGGCGCGCCAGCTGCGGCACGCCGGCGCCGTATGCGGCGTACGGTGTCGCGACCTGGAACACGTAGCGCAGCCCGCGCTTGTGCACCGCGCCCGAGGCGCCCGCGCCGTTCACCATGACACGGCCGGCACGCTCGGCGACGGCGCTCGCGGTGATCGACGCGGCCGAGCCGTACGGCCCGATCAGCAGTTCCGCCTTTTCGCCTTCGATCAGCTTGCGGTAGGCCTGGGCTGCCTCGTCCGCGCCGGAGCCGTCATCGGCGATGCGCAACTCGACCTTGCGTCCGAGCAGGCCGCCGGCCGCGTTCAGCTGCGACTGCCACAGCAGGATGCCCTTGCGGTAGCCGGCGGCGAGATCGCTCGCCAGGCCGCTTTGCGACACCACCGCGCCGACGACGATCGCCGCCTCCTGCGCCCCCGCGCCAACCGCACACAGCAGGACCGCCGCGGCCAGCGCCGCGCGCGTCACCCGACGCAAGATGCGCGCTGCGTGCACCTGCCGACCCGCGCGCTCAGTAATCCATGCGGTCATCGACCGCGTGGCCGCGCATCGGAATGAGCATCGAGCGCTCGAAGCTGATGAACACGGTGCCGTCGGCCTTCTTGCCGGTAGTGCGCACGCTGACGATGCCGTGGTGCGGCCGCGAGTTCGATGCGCGCTTGCCGATCACCTCGGACTCGGCGTACACCGTGTCGCCGGCGAACACCGGCGCGGTGAGACGGATCTTGTCCCAGCCGAGATTCGCGACCGTCTTCTGGCTGACGTCGGCAACGCTCATGCCGGTGACGATCGACAGCGTGAGGCAGGAATTGACCAGCGGGCGCTTGAATTCGGTCTGTGCGCCGTACTCCGCATCGAAATGCAGCGGGTGCTGGTTCATGGTGAGCAGCGTGAACCAGGTGTTGTCGGCTTCCGAGATGGTGCGTCCGGGACGGTGCTCGTAGACGTCGCCGACCTCGAAGTCCTCGTAATAGCGCCCGGTCGAGGCCCGATAACGCTTCGGCCCGACCTCGCGCGCGCGGCTGATCATGACGGCTTCCTTTCGGGAACGGATGGACCACAAAGTACGGTGTGGGAAAATCGCCGTCAAGAAACCCGCTCGCAGATTTCGCCGATGTCCGCCGTGCCGCAGACCCGATTCATCGAAGCGCTTGCCGCCATCGTCGGCGCCGCAAACGTGCTTACCGAAGCCGGCGACATGGCGCCCTACCTCGTCGACTGGCGCAAGCAGTTCAGCGGCCCGGCGGACTGCGTCGTGCGGCCGGCGAACACCGCCGAGGTGGCCGCAGTGGTGGCGCAGTGCGCGCGCGCAGGGGTGGCGATCGTGCCGCAAGGCGGCAACACCGGGCTGTGCGGCGCCTCGGTGCCGGGCGGCAGGCAGCGCGAGATCGTGTTGTCGCTGACGCGCATGAACCGCATCCGCGCGATCGACCCTCTAAACGACACGCTCATCGCGGAGGCCGGCTGCGTGCTGGCCGACATCCAGCGCGCGGCGCGCGAGGCGGATCGCTTCTTTCCGCTGTCGCTGGGCGCCGAGGGCAGCTGCCGCATCGGCGGCAACCTGTCGACCAATGCCGGCGGCGTCAACGTGCTGCGCTTCGGCAACGCGCGCGACCAGGTCCTCGGGCTCGAGGTCGTGCTGCCGGACGGCCGGGTATGGGACGGCCTGCGCGGACTGCGCAAGGACAACACCGGCTACGACCTGAAGCAGCTGTTCATCGGCGCCGAGGGCACGCTCGGCATCATCACCGCGGCGGTGCTCAAGCTCTATCCGCAGCCCCTGTCCAGCGCCACTGCCTGGTTCGGCCTCGCCACGCCGCGGCAGGCAATCGAGCTGCTCGCGCTGCTGCGCGGCCGTCTCGGCGATCGCCTGACCGCGTTCGAGCTGCTGGCACGCGTCTGCATCGACGCCGCCCTCGCCCACATACCCGGCATCGTCGATCCGCTGCCGGCGCCGCACCCCTGGTACGTGCTCGTCGAGCTCGGCGACAGCGACCCGGAGCCGGTGCTGCGCCAGCGCGCCGAGCAGGCCTTTGCGGAAAGCCTCGAGCGCGGCGTCGCGCGCGACGTCGTCCTGGCGCAGAGCGGCGCGCAGTCGCAGGCGCTGTGGGCCATCCGCGAGCGCATGCCCGAGGCACAGCTGGAAAACGTCAAGCACGACATCTCGGTGCCGCTGTCGCTGATCCCGGAATTCATCACGCGCGGCGCCGCGGCGCTGGCGCGCGCCTTTCCCGGCATCGTGATCTATGCCTTCGGCCACGCCGGCGACGGCAACCTGCATTACAACGTCGGCTTTGCCGACCCCGCTGCCAATGCCGCGCTCATGCGGCGGCGCGCCGAGGTCAGCGCGGTCGTCTACGAAGTCGTCGATGCACTCGGCGGCTCGATCTCCGCCGAGCACGGGCTCGGCCAGCTCAAGCGCGACGAGATCCGCAAGCACAAGTCGGCGCTCGAGCTCGAGCTCATGGGCCGACTCAAGCAGGCGCTCGATCCGGACGGGTTGATGAATCCGGGCAAGGTGCTTTGACCCCGGACCTCGAGACCGCGCCCGTCAGTGGATGACTGTCGAGTGCCTTCACTTATCCACAGGGGTCTGACCCCGTTTTTGCCTTTTTGTCCACCGCCGTCTCAGTGCAAGGGTCGCCGCCGTAAGGATGAACACGGCGATCGCGACCGCGTTGCCCGCGGCACCGACGATGCGCAGCATCGCATCGCCGGCAAGGTCCCCTGCGACGCGCAGCGCCAGCGAGCCGTGCAACAGGGCGAGCGGCAGATAAAGCACCGCGGAGTACGGAATCGCCACCCCCAGGATCGCCGGCAGGATCACCGGCGCGTGGCCGAAGACCATGGCGAAGACGAAGCCGAGCAGCAAGGCGTGCAGCGCAAGGTCGTAGAGCGGTCCCGCCTGTATCGCGCCGCCGACCAGCAGCGCGAGGCCGCCTGTCGCGAGCCACAGGTAGCCGGAGAGCACGCAGATGCCGATGTAACGCGCCAGGCCGTGCTGGCGCGCGGTGATGCGCGCGAGGTCGTAGCGCCACAGCCAGGCAGCGAGCAGCAGCAGCGTCGCGCCCTGCGCGCGCCAGCCGCCGGAACCGAGCGCGCCGGCCCACAGCGCGGTGAGCGGCACCGCCGCCGCGATGGCGACGAACGCATGCCGTGCCGCGGGCGGGCGCGGCGCATAGCGCGAGAGCTCGAGGCGCTCGCCGCCGATGGTCAGGACGAAGAAGGCGATCCACCACGGCACCGCCATCGTCACTGGTTGCTGCGCGAGCAGCACCGCGTTGCCGATCAGCCAGCAGGCAGCGCCCGCAGCCAGCGTTGCGCTCTCCAGCGAGGGCTGGCGCCGGATGATGGCGGCATTGGCGGCGCTCAGCGTCAGCGCGGCGAGCACGAGCAGCAGGAAGGCGGCGCGCGGCGTGCCGCCTAGCAACGCAAGGCCGCCGAGACCGCCGGCGAGCGGCGCCGCGTAGGCCCAGGTCCTGCCGAGCGCGACGGCGCGCTCGAGCGAAATCACGGTACCGAAGAATCCGCACACCATCAGCGCGCCGTGCAGCGCGGGCGCCTGCGTCGGCGCGGGCAGCGACGTCAGGCCGATGCGCAGCAGTCCGCCCAGCACACCGCTGGCCAGCGAGACGAAGCCGAGGACGAGCAGCGGAAAGCGTGCGCGCGGCGGAACGCCTTCCGGCACGCTCATGTCGAGCGGCCGCTCCAGCCGAAGCGTTCGCGCGCCGCGGCGCTCATGCGTTCCGGCGTCCAGGGCGGATCCCAGACCAGCTCGACGTCGACGTCGGGCACGCCCGGCGCCATCGCCCGGATCGCGGCGACCGATTCCTCCACGATGTAGGGCGCAACCGGACAAGCGGGCGAGGTCATGGTCATGCGCACGTGGATGCGCGTCGGCGTCACTTCGACGCCATAGACGAGACCGAGATCGACGATGCTCATGCCGGCTTCCGGATCCTCGACGCCGCGCAGCGCATCGTGCACGTCACTCTCGCTCAGCACCGGCTTCTCCCACCCTTGGATTCGGACGATGGCGCACAGCTTACCGGCGCCGCCCGGGCCTGCGCTTGACCCGTCTTCAGCACGGACGGACCGGCACCCGAGACCGCCCCCAGTCGATGTCGCCGGAAAAAGCGCCACATCTCCTCGTTGGCGTCGATGACGCGGGTGCCCGGTCCGAGCAGCGCCGGAAAGTAATCGCGCTCGCCGCCCGGCCAGACGTGGCCGGCACCGCTCAGCCGCCAGAGCGCGGTTTCGACGCGGCACGCGGCGTAGCGCAGCAGCGTCGCGGTATGCAGGCGTCCTTGCGCATCGCTCCATTCCTGCCGCGCCGTCGGCTGCAGCGTCGCGCCGCAGCCGTTGACTTGCGCCCACAGCGCCAAGCGCGCCTCGACACTCGGGTGCAGCACACGCACATTGGTGAACGGAAACGGCTCGCCGAGCCCGCCGGCGTAGCGCGCGCGGTGATCATCGACGCTGTGAATGTGCAGCACCGGTTTCGCATGTGCCGGCACCTCGGAGCCGAGCACCATGGCGCCCGCCACCGGCGCGATCGCCGCAATCAGGTCCGGCAGTTCGGCCGCGAGGCGGTAGCTCATCATCGCGCCGTTCGAAAGTCCCGTGGCGTAGACCCGTGCGCGGTCGAAGGCGGCGCGGGCGGCGAGATCGTCGAGCAGCGCGCGCACGAAGCCCACGTCGTCGACGTTCGTGCGCAACGCATAGCCGCAGCAGCCGCCGGCATTCCAGGTCAGCAGTCGCTCGCGCAGCAGCCCGCTGCCGTTCGGGTAGACGACCAGGAAGCCCTCGCGCTCGGACAGGCGGTCCATGCGCACGTAGGCCTGGTATTGGCGCGCATGGCCGCCGCCGCCGTGGAAGTTGAGCACCAGCGCGGGCCGCGCGCTGCGCTGCGCCGGCAGGTGCAGGATGTAGCTGCGCTCGGCACCGCCGACGCGGACCTCGAAGCGGTGATCGCCCGGATCGAGCGAAGACGCCCCCGCGCTCGCGACGATTGCGCAGCTCGCCGCCAGGCGCGCGGCGCCGCGTCTCACTGGCGCCGCGCGAAGACGATCGAGCGACGCGCGCCGCTGCTCGTCAGGCTGCCGACGATCTGAAAGGTCAGCACACGGCCCTCGAAGCGACCGCTCTCGCCCTCCCATTCGATCTGCGTGCCGCGCAGGCGCGCCTTGGACGTCCTCAAGGGGGCGTCGGCGATCGCGCCCTCGACCTCGATCTGCTGGAAGTTCTGCCGGATGTCGAGCCGCCATTCGCCCTCCGGCTGCGCCGCCTGCCATTCGCCGCGCACGTCGGCGGGCACGACCCAGCTGTACAGCGTCGCCGTGCGGCCTGCGTGCTCACCGCCGAGCGCAATCCGCTGCGTCTCGTCCGGCTCCCAGCCGCTCATGGCAAAGGCGTGCGAGACGATGCGCGTACCGGGCGCGAGCTCGGCGAGAAATTTCGGCTGCAGCGCGTCCATCAGCCAGGGCAGCAGGTAGGCGGTGACCACGGTCGCCGCCGACAGGTCGGTTTTCAGCACGTCCGCGTTCAGGAATGTCGTGCGCTGCTCGACGCCGGCACTTTTCGCATTCTCGCGCGCGCTGACCACCAGCTTCGGATCGAGCTCCACGCCGATGCCGCGCGCGCCGTACTTTTTCGCTGCCGCGATCACGATCCGCCCGTCGCCCGAGCCGAGGTCCATGACCACATCGTCGCGGCGCGTTTTCGCCAGCAGCAGCATGCGCTCGACGACCTCTTGCGGCGTGGTGACGAACGGCGGCGCCGTGACGCTGGTCTGCGCGCCGACCGAAGCGGCGAGCGCCAGCACGGCGAGCAGGCCGCAAGCGGCACGGTGGCTCATCGCGCAAGCCGTGCGGACTCGAGCGGGCGGGCGCCCGGCATCAGCGCGCGCAGGCGGGCGCGAATGTCGACATCGGCCCAGTCGCGCTCGCCCAGTGCTTGATAGCGGATGCGTCCCTCGGGTCCGACGATGAAGGTCATCGGCAGCGCGCGTGCGCCCCAGTCACGCGAGACCTTCGCGTCGCGATCGAGCAGCAGCGGGAAATTCATCGGCACGCGTTCGGCGAAGGCGCGCACCGCGGCGGGGTCCTCGCCCACGTTCACCGCGAGCACCGCGAAGGGCTCGTTCTCGAGCGAGCGCCGCAGCCGCTCGATGCTCGGCATCTCCGCCCGGCAGGGCGCGCACCAGGTAGCCCAGAAATTCACCAGCACCACCCGGCCGCGATAGTCGGCCAGGCGATGCGGCTGGCCGTCGAGCGCCGCCAGCGCGAGCGGCGGCGTCGCACCGCCGGGCCACGGCGTCAGGGCCTGCGCCGCCGCGCCGAGCGGCGCGAGCAGCGCAAATGCCAACAACAGGTGGGCAAACGGTCGCATGCAAACGAAAGGCCCGGCAACAGCCGGGCCCCACATGATACCGCCTGCCCCTGCGCCGACCGTCAGCGCAGGCGCGGCGGGTCAGCCCGTGCTTTCCGACTTCTTGGCTTTCTTGGTCTTCTTGGTCTTCTTGGCCTTCTTGGTGTTCTTGCTCTTCTTCGCCTTTTTCTGCTTGGTCGCCTTGCTGGCCTTCTTCTCCTCTGCCTTCGCCTTCGCCTCACCGGCTGCCGGCTGCTCCGGCGTCGCGGGCGCGGCGCGCAGGGCGGGCGCCCCGCCCGGCTGCGCCGGGGTGGCCGGTGTCGCCGGCGACGCCGGCTGGCCCTGCGCGAACAGCGTGGTCGAAAACGCGGCCGCCAACAACGCCGCGAGAACTGTCTGTTTCACCATGATCGAATCCTCCGAATGAGCGTGTCGGCGCGCCCTCGCGCCGCGCGTCTATCAACGCGCGATCGTGTCGGGCGGTTGACGCGCCGGTACGGTTTCCGGGCGACCACTATAATTCCGCCGCCGATCATGAACGGGGAACCCTGCCTGAAGACCGCGACCGTCGCCCCGCCCGGCGCGCGGCAGGCCTTCCTCTCGTCGCATTGAAGCTCGAGCAGTTTCTCAGCCTGTTGCCGCCCGGCGAGCTGTGGGTCTTCGGCTACGCCTCGCTGATGTGGTCGCCCGGATTCGCTTACCGGGAAAGGCGGCGCGGCATCGTGCACGGCTACCACCGCGCGCTGTGCATTTACTCCCACCGGCATCGCGGCACGCGCGAGCGGCCCGGACTCGTCATGGGGCTTTGCCGCGGGGGATCGTGCTGGGGCATGGCCTACCGCCTGGCCGGCCGCCGGCAGCGCGACATCCTCGCCGCGCTGTGGCGCCGCGAGATGCGCAACTACGTCTACCTGCCGCGCCTGGTCGCGGTGCGCATCGCCGGCGAGCGCCGCGTACGCGCGCTCACCTTCGTTGCCGACCAGGACCACCGTCAGTTCGCCGGCGATCTCGACCTCGCGCAGACCGCGCGACTCGTCGCACAGGGACGCGGCGGCCGCGGAGACAATGTCGACTACCTCGAGCGCACGCTGGCGCATATGCGCGAGCTTGGTGTGCGCGACCCGCACCTCGATCGCGTGCTGGCGCGGGCTAAGGCATCGTTGGGGTCAGACCCCTGTGGATAACTCGATCAGGAAATGTCTTAAGGGCCTGAACGTCAAGCCTTATCCACA
>JBFFEY010000092.1:0-9431 GCA_041558415.1 Burkholderiales bacterium
CGCCCCCCAGCTACAGGTGATGGTCGTGCCGAGCAGCTCGGTGGTGCCGATCCGGACGCTGGAGACGTTGTCGGCGTCGCGGTCGGCGTCGACGATGTCGAAGGTGACCGTGGCCTGGGTGATCGGCGTGCCGGGCGAGATGATCGAGACGACATAGCCGTTGTAGGTCGGACCGTCCGCCGGTGCGGTGATCGTCACGACGTTGTTGCTCGCCGACGCCGTGTAGCCCGAGCCGATCGCGCTGGCGATCTGCGTTGCGGTCGCGCTCGGCGAGATCGGCCCGCTCGCGGTGATCGGCGCGCTGATGACGTTGGTGCCCTGGATGTTGATGGACTGGATGGTGCCGCTGTAGTTGTCGCCCTGCGGATCCCTGACCGTGATCGTGGCTGTCGCCCTGGCCGCCGGCTGCGGCACGCCGCCCTGCCAGACGCCGGCGTATTTCGGCCGCGTGTAGGCGCCGGTCAGCTTGCCCTGGCAGGTGCCGAGCGAGGTGTCGGTGCAGAAGCGCACCGGCGCCGGCACCGAGTAGATGCCCGTGGGCGTGGCGGAGGTGACGCAGCTGGTAAGCGTGGCGTCGGTGCAGTACTCGGTGGTCAGCAGCCGGTAGTAGTACGGCGGGCCGCTGACGTACTTGATGCCGCCGCCGTCGCTGCCGTAGCCGAAGTTGTTGTTCGGGTAGGAATACTGGCTGTTGAGGCGGCACTTGCTCGGGTAATTGGCCGCATCGTTCTCGTCGTCGCCCGAGGACGTGCACCAGGCGCGGTCGGGGAAATTCGCCACCAGGTTGCTGGCGGTCTCGGCGTTGCCACCGTTGTTCATCGCTTTGAGGTTGACGCGGAAGGTGTCGCTGCCCGCCGTGGAGACGTTGTCGGTCGGCACCTTGGTCCAGGCGGCGGTCGCGGCGCGGTTCATGTCGCCTTTCGACGCGCCGTCGGCGCTCACCGCGGGGAAGTAGCGGATCTCGGGGTTGTAGTACTGGTAGTTGATCTCGGGCGACATCATCGGCGGATCGCCGACCTCGCAGTCCTGCAGGTTGGCGCCGATCGTGCCGCCGGTGTCCTTGCTGTCGAAGCACAGCTCCTCGGCGCTGCCGAACAGGCTGCCGAGGTAGTCGGGCGTGTATTGCTGGCGCATCGAGCCCGAGTCGTCGAGGATCAGCATGACGTTCGGCTGCACGTTGGCGGCCGGCGTCGCGAGCGGCTGGTCGGCGATGTCGGTCTGCGCCAGCGCGAGCGGCGCGGCGAGCGCCAGCGCGAACAGCGTCGCGAAGCGGAGGTTAGAGGGTCGTTTGGGGGTGCTCATGGGAGAAGCCTCCGAGGTCACTGCGTCAGTACACGACGGCCTGCAGGTAACTCGTCGTATTGCGCGGGCCGATCACGCGTACCGTGATGCGGAAAAACGCCTGGCTGGGGGAGGTGATGGCGTAGGTGCCGAAGGCCGCCGCGCCCTTGCTGCCCCCTGCCGTCGAGCCGGTCGAGTCGGTCACCCGGATGCAGTTGATCGACGCGGGGTTGCCGGTGGCGTCGCACATGCGGTGGATGACGTAGCTCACCTGGTTGCCGGCGGCATCCGCCGCCAGCGCCACCGAGCGCGTGGACCAGTCGAAGTTGTTGGTCGTGTCGGCGTCGGTGCCCGTGAAGTCAAGCCCCTGCTGCCAGGTGGCCCAGTAGCCGGCGCCGTTGGTGACGCCGGGCTGGTCGTTGTAGAGCGTCGCGCCGGTGTTGGCCATCAGCCAGCTGCGCGCGGCCTCGATGCCGGCGTCGCCGGCGGCGGTGGCGCCCTGCTTGAAGGCGAGGTTGTTGGCGATCAGCGCGCCGGTGTCGACGCCGCGCATCATCGCCAGGCCGGCGAGCGACATCGCCACCAGCACGATGAGCGAGATGAACAGCACCGCGCCGCGCTGGGCGCGCCGCAGCGTCGTCGCCGTTCTCATACGTACCTCCAGATCATGTTGCGCAGCGGCACCGTGGTCTCGAACACGCGGTAGCGGTAGCAGCGCCCCTGGTTCGCCGGGATGGTGAGATCGGTCCAGTCGAAGGTCGCGCTCTGCGGGGTGCCGACCGGGTTCTCGTAGCTCCAGGTCGGATTGGCGGTGGTGGCGTCGCAGTTCGCGCCGGTCGGCTTCTCGTAGTGCCCGACGCGCGCCACGACGGCGACGCGCAGCGACAGCACCTGCAGCCACTGCGCCCCGCCCACCGGCTTGACGTTGTCGTAGACGTCAACCACGCCGTCGTTGTTGGTGTCCTTGCCGTAGAGCGCGCGCAGGTCGACGATGCCGTCGACCATGTCGAAGTTGCCCGAACCCGGCGTCGCGGCATTGAGGAACACCTCGCTCATGCGCAGCGAGTCGTTGACGATCGCGTAGGTGCGCACGATCGGGTTGCCGAGGTTGAAAATCGAGTCGTTCTTGACGTAGGCCGGGAAGAGACTGCCGCCGCCGGGCGGGTTGTAGGGGGCGCTGACGCCCGGGTTGTGCTGCAGCTTGGAGGCCGAGGTCTGCACCTGGGTGAGCTGCATCATGGTGCAGGTGACCGGCGGCGTCCGGCTCACCATCAGGATCAGGTCGTTGTCCTGAAAACCCGAGGTGCCGTCGATGTTCAGTTCGCTCGACGAGTTCGGCATGGTCTTGTCCAGGGTGCCCGGCGTGACCCGCTGCTCGCCGGTGGCGTACATGATGGTGATCTGGTCGGGCGTATTGGGCGCCGAGGTGATCACCACGGGAGCGAGCTCGATGTTGGGCAACCCGCCGCCGAGGTTGCCCGAGTAGTTGCCGCTGTAGTGCCAGTTGATGTTGCCGCACTCGAGCGCCGCCGCGCTGTTGAAGCCGTAGCCGGCCATGCGCGTCTCGCGCTCGAGCGTGAACAGCGCGATGTTGCCGTTGGTCTGGGCGCCGCCGGCGCCCAGCGTCGCCTTGTTGAACTCGTCGCTCGTCAGGTAGGCCTGCGTCATGATCAGGATGCCGATCATGCCGATGGCCACCGCAACCAGCACCTCGATGAGGCTGACGCCGCGCTGCGCGCGGCGCATGGCGTTTTGCAGAGTGCGTTTCATCATCCCGCCCCGTTGATCTGCGCAATCACGACATGCCGACCGAAGTCGGCGGCGTCCTCGCCCGGGCGCAGCCAGCGCACGGTGACCGTGACCTGGCTGCCGACCACCACGATCGAGGGTGCGTTTACGCCGGTCGCCTGCGGCAGCCGCTGCTGTACCAGGTTCACCCAGTTGCTGCGCCGCGAGTTGCCGCCGCCGGCATCGTCGTAGGAGTTGAGGGCGTCGCGATCGACCCACATCGTTCCGATAATCTGGTTGGCCAGGTAGGCGGCTTCCGAGCGGTACTTCGCCTCGACCGTGTTGCGCATGCCGATGGTCTGCATGCCGAGCATGGCGAGGATGCCGATCGAGAAGATCAGGATCCCGATGAGGACCTCGAGCAGCATCACGCCGCCCTGGCGCTTGCGTCCGGAAGGTGCTTGTTGTCTTTTCATGGCGTTTGTCTTCCCTCGTCAGCAGGCGCGCGGGTCGATGGCCGGCGGCGTGGGCACGGCGACCTTCGGGTCGCACATGCGCGCCTCGCCGCCCGGCGCGATCTGCACCCGCATGCAGCGCATCGTGCCGTTGGTGGCGTCGAGGTGCTCGCAGATGCCGGTGCTGTTGGAAAAGTCGATCTGCGTCATGCCGGCGCCGGTGAGCCGGCCAAGGCCGGTGAAGACCGCGGTGTCGCCGCCCGTGGCGACGACCACGACGTTGCGCGTGCCCTCGGTCGCCGAGCGCTTCTCGACGATCTGCGCCGCGGTGCCCATGTCGCCCGGCGTGGCTTCGCAGTTGCCCGCCGGGTTGACGAGGCTCACCACCCAGGCAAGCGAGCTGGTCGAGAGCGCACAGCCGGCGGTGAGATCGCTGACGAACTGGAAGCGCACCGGCTGGTTGCGCCGGATCGCCTCGGCGCGCGCCGTGTTGAGCCCCTGCATCACCGTCTGCGCCGCGTTCTTGATCTGCTGGTTCTGCAGGAAGATGGTGAACGCGGGGACTGCGACGAACAGCACGATCGCCACGATCGCCAAGCCGATCATCAGCTCGATGATGGTCATGCCGCGCGCGGCGGCAGGACTGCGGCGCATTCGGGCGCTGGTCAGCACGACTCGCCTTTCTTCGAAACCCAGCAGGTGGTCGAGTCGTTCCAGCCGGGCCGGCTGGTGAACGTCGAGGTGCGCACGTTCGCCTGGTTGACGGTGTACTGGAAGCCGCTCATGCCCTCGGCGGCTGCGCCCGTGGCGATGCAGCGGAAGGCGTTCTGCGAGACCGCGCCGCCGGCGCCGTCGTCGCAGGCGTAGGTGAAGTAGCGCGTGCCCGGCGTGGCCGTGTTGAAGCCGACGTAGGTGCGGTTGTCGCCGTAGAACTTCTCGGCGCGCAGGCGCAGGTCCGAGAGCGTCGAGGTCGCCTCGGTGATCTTGCCGCGCAGCACGTACTCCTGGTAGGAGGGCAGCGCGACCGCGACGAGAATGGCGATGATCGCCACGGTGATCAGGATCTCGATGATCGTGAAGCCGCGCGCCTTGCGCACGCTGGCCTGCTGCCTGCCTGAATTCGTTCGATGCATAGCGTTCATCTGGGCCCCCTGTTGCGTCATGAGGATGCTAGGACCCGGCGCTGCGCAACCGCAATCGATGTGCGACCAACGGCCGGAATCGCCGTTCGAGCGGCGCGGCGACGGTTGCGGCAGAGGAACTATTTCACGCGCGAAGGGCGGCGCGCCCGACAGGCGGTATAATGCGCGCCGACCGTGCGCTGGTGTAGCTCAGTTGGTAGAGCAACTGATTCGTAATCAGTAGGTCCGCAGTTCGAGTCTGCGCACCAGCACCACGTCCCTCACCGCAACCGACCGTCCGCGCGACGCTCCAGCCATGACCGCACGCATCCTCGTCGTCGACGATGAGAGCAGCATCCGCGACCTGCTCGGTCTGCACCTGCGCTCGGCGGGCTACGAGGTGGAGGTTGCCGAGGATGCGATCGTCGCCGGCCACCGTGTGCTCGAGCAGCCGCCCGACCTGATCATCTGCGACGTCAACATGCCGTACATGGATGGCTTCGAATTCGTCGCCGCGCTGAAAGGCGATTCGACGCTGCCCTACATTCCGGTGATCTTCCTCACCGCGCGCGAGGACGGCGACATGCGCGGCAACGAGCTCGGCGCGGTGGCCTACGTGCTCAAGCCCGTGCGGGTCGAGACGCTGCTGCGCGTCGTGGCGCAGCACCTGCCGGGCGCGGTGCGCTAGCCGGTCGGGCAGGCGCGCAGCTCGGTGCCGGGAATGCGGCTCACGGTGGTTTCGAGCTGCGGCCTGATCGACGGGTCGATCTCGCGCACCTGCAGCCAGATCTTGGGCACGCGCGTCTCGCGCTGGCCGACCTCGGCGCTGCGCACCTTCTGCTTCTGCAGCGCCTCGAGCCGCGACCGGGCCGCGGCTTCGGTGCTGAACACGCCGAGCGAAACGGCCCATTGGTTCGGGCCCTCGTCCTGCACCACGAAATAGTCCTTCACGCCGAGCCCGCGCAGCTCGCGCGCCTTGCGCACCGCGCCCGCGCGACCGTCGCTCTGCGGCGGGATGAACACCCACCAGCCCGCGGTTTCCACGCTGCGCCGCTCCTGCATGCGGTCGCCGAGGCCGAGCGAGTCGATCACCTTCGCCGCAGCCGGTGCATCGGCGAGCGTGAAGCTGCCCCACTCGAGGCAGGCGATCGGCTCGGGCCGCGGCGCCGGAGCCGCCGGTCCCGGTGCCGCGGCGGCGCTCGGCGCCGTCGCCGCGGGCGGCGTTTCGCTGCCGGGCGCCGGTGCGGGCGGTGCGGGCGACACGATGCGCAGGCGCTCGGGCTGCATCTGGCGCGTCATGGGACGCGCGTCGGTGCCCGATTGTGCCGGCTGCATGTACTTCGCCCAGGCGAAAAAGCCGATGTTGAGCAGGACGAGAAACAGCAGCACGACGCGCATGCGGTCAGCCTCGGGTCACGGGCGCTTTTGTGCCGCCCGGCGGCACGGCGTCCGGGCGCAGGCGCGAGGGCTCGCTCGCCGCGACCCGGGCGAGCCCCTCGAGCACCAGATTCTCGACGTAGCGCGTCGGGATCTCGAGCTGCTCGATGAGCGCGTGTCCGGCACCGCCGCTCACCAGGCAAAGCGCGCCCGGCGCGGCGAGGCGCAGCATGCGCTCGACCGCGCCGGCCTGGGCATGGCGGCAGCCGGATTCGATGGCATCGACGGTGCAGGTCGGCGTCCTGCGGAACGTGCCTTCCTGGATCGGCAGCTTGCCGGTGTGCTCGTGCAGCACGAAGCGCATCAGGTCGACGCCCGGCAGAATGAGGCCGCCGAGGAATTCACCCGCCGCGGAGAGCAGGTCGACGGTAGTCGCGGTGCCCGCGTTGACCACCACGCACTCGCCCGCGTGCAGCGCGTGCGCGGCGATTAGCGCCGCCCAGCGGTCGGGCCCCAGCTGTTCGGGTTCGTCGTAGCGGCTGAGCACGCCGCAGCGCGCCGGCTCGCCGTGCAGCCATAGCGGCTCGGCCTCGAAAATGCTGGTCCAGTTGACGATCAGCTGATGCGCGCCTTCGCCCGCGACGTTCGAGATCACGATGCGATCGGGGTCCTCGTGCGTCGCGGCAAAGGGATTGATGTCGTGATTGGCCGCGGCGAACTCGATCAGCGACACGGTCGAGACGCTCGCCCAGCGCTGGCCGTCATGCCAGCCCCACTTGACCCGCGAGTTGCCGGCGTCGATGAGCAGGTTCATGCCGCTCTCGCCGAGCGCACCTGGGCGCCGGGAATGCTGCGCAGGCCGCCGCGCGTGACCAGGCGCAGGGCGCCGTCGGCGGCGAGGCCGGCGGCGACGCCGGTCACCTGGCGGCCGTCGGCAAGCCGCAGGCGCAGGCGCCGGCCGGCGTCGGCATGCAGCGACTGCCATTCGTCGCGCACCGCCTCGAGGCCCTGCGCCTCGAAGCGCGCCAGCACCGCGAGCAGCTCGCGCGCGAGGCGCGCCGCGACGACGTTGCGCGAGGGCAGCGGCGCGACGAGCTGCTCGAGCGCGACGACCGGACGGCGCAGGCGCAGGGCCGCCTGCGGCCGTGCGCGGCAGTTCAGGCCGATGCCGATGACCGCGAGCAGGCCGCCGGCGACGGGCCGCGATTCGATGAGGATGCCGCCGAGCTTCGCGCCGCGCGCCATCAGGTCGTTCGGCCACTTCAGCGCGACGTCTACCGCGCCGAGCGCGCGCAGCGCGCGCGCCGCGGCGACCCCCGCGGCGAGCGGCAGTGCGGCGCCCTCGCGCAGCCCGCAGGCGAGGCGCGCACGCAGCGAGAAGGTCAGCCCCGCGCCGCGCGGCGAGAGCCAGCGCCGCCCGCGCCGCCCGCGCCCTGCGGTCTGCAGCTCGGTGGCAAGCAGTACCCGGGACGCGCCGTGCTCGGCGAGCAGCAGCGCGTTGGTCGAGGCACAGGAATCGACGACGCGCACCTCGAGATCGGCGCGCGCGCCGAGGGCGCGCGCGATCGCGGCGGAATCCAGCGGATCGTGCAGCCGATGCATCACGCGCGCAGTATATATAAGCGAAGGCGGCGGCTCAGGCCTGGCCGAAGGCGAAATCGCGCCCCGGCGCGGCGGCGAACAGCGCCTTGGTGTACTCGTGGCGCGGCGCGACGAACACCTCGTTCGCCGGACCGTACTCGACCACCCGGCCCTGCGACATCACCGCGACGTGGTCGCAGACCTGCGCGGCGACGCGCAGGTCGTGCGTGATGAACAGCATCGCGAGGTTCAGCCGCTCGCGGATCTCCTCGAGCAGCTCGAGCACCTGCGCCTGCACCGAGACGTCGAGCGCGGAGACCGCCTCGTCGGCGATCAGCAGCTCGGGCTCCATGGCGAGCGCGCGCGCGATGCAGATCCGCTGGCGCTGGCCGCCGGAGAACTGATGCGGATAGCGCTCGAGCGACGCCGCGTCCATGCGCACCAGGTCCATCAGGCGCCGTGCGCGCTCGAGCGCCTCGGCCTTCGGCAGCCCGTAGTTCATCGGGCCCTCGATGATGGCGTCGCCCACCGTGCGGCGCGGATTGAGCGAGCGGTAGGGATCCTGGAACACGATCTGCACGCGGCGGCGCAGCGGGCGCAGCGCGCGGGGCGAGCGATGCGCGATCTCCTCGCCGTGGATGTACACCTCGCCGCCGCTCGGGTCGATCAGGCGCACGATGCAGCGCGCCACCGTCGACTTGCCCGAGCCCGATTCGCCGACGATGCCGAGCGTCTGGCCGCGGCGCACCTCGAGCGAGACGTCGGCCGCGGCATGCACGATGCGGCGCGCCGTGAACCAGCCGCGGTCGCTGTAGGTCTTGTCGAGCTTCTTGGTCTGCAGCACGATCGGCTGGTCGGGCGCGATCGGGCGGCCGTGCGGCTTGAGGTCCGGGACCGAGCGCATCAGCATCCTGGTGTAGTCGTGCTGCGGGCGCTTGAGTACCGCGTCCTTGTCGCCGGTCTCGACCAGCCGCCCGAGGCGCAGCACCGCCACGCGGCGCGCGATGTCGGCCACCACGCCGAAGTCGTGCGTGATGAACAGCACCCCCATGCCGTGGCGCGCCTGCAGCGTCTTGATCAGCTCGAGGATCTGCGCCTGGGTGGTGACGTCGAGCGCGGTGGTCGGCTCGTCGGCGATGAGCAGCGCCGGCTCGAGCACCAGCGCCATGGCGATCATGATGCGCTGGCGCTGGCCGCCGGAGAGCTGGTGCGGGTAGGACTGCACGATGCGCTCCGGGTCGGGCAGCGCCACCTCGCGCACGATGTCGAGAATCTTGCGGCGCCGCTCGGCCGGGCCAAGCGTCGTGTGCTCGCGCAGCACCTCGTCGATCTGGTCGCCGCAGCGCATCACCGGGTTGAGCGCGGTCATCGGCTCCTGGAAGATCATCGACATGCGGGTGGCGCGCAGCTGGCGCAGCCGGTCGCGCCCGGCGTGCGCGATTTCCTCGCCTTCGAGGATCACCTGGCCGGCGGTCACCGGCAGCGTGTCGGGCAGCAGGCCCATCACCGCCTGCGCGATCACCGACTTGCCCGAGCCCGACTCGCCGACCAGGCAGACGATCTCGCCGCGCTCGACGCTGAACGACACCTCGCTCACTGCCTCGGGCCGGTCGCTGTGTGCGGGCAGCGCGATGGTCAGGCCGCGCACGTCGAGCACCGGTCCACCGGCCTGCGTCGGCTGCGTCATATGCGCTTCGCCATCTTCGGGTCGAGCGTGTCGCGCAGGCCGTCGCCGAGGATGTTCACCGCGAGCACCGTGACGGTGAGGAACACGCCCGGGATAAACACCGTGTGCGGGTACTCGTTGAAGGCGATGCGACCCTCGGCCATGATGTTGCCCCAGGTCGGGATCTCGGGCGGCAGGCCGACGCCGAGGAAGGAGAGGATC
>JBFFEY010000093.1:0-9129 GCA_041558415.1 Burkholderiales bacterium
CGCGGAGCAGGCCGTACGCAGCGTGGCGCTCGGCATACTCGGTGTCGCGCTGCTGCAGGGGCTGCTCGCGGGCATGGGTTTTCTCGTCGCCGGCGTGCCGGCGGCCGGGCTGCTGACGCTGATCTGCGTCGTGCTCGGCGTTATCCAGCTCGGCGTCGGCCTGGTGGTCATCCCGGCCGTCATCTACCTCTTCTCGACCGCCGAGACGTTCACCGCCGTCGCCTTCCTCGTCTACGCCATCGTCATCCTGCCGCTCGACAACATCCTCAAGCCGCTGCTGCTCGGCCGGGGCGTGCGGGTGCCGATGGCCGTGGTGTTCATCGGCGCGATCGGCGGCTTCATCCGCCACGGCATCGTCGGGCTGTTCGTCGGCGCGGTGATCTTCACGCTCGGCTACGGCCTGTTCATGGCCTGGCTCGGGCCGAGCGACAGGCGGGCGACGGATCGCACCGCTTCGCGCGAAGCGTGATGCCGTCAGTTGGCGTAGCGCAATACCACCGTCAGGTTGTTCGCCGGCATCTCGACCACCTCCGCCAGGTGGAAGCCGCGCAGCGCCGCCTCGCGCACGACATCGTCCAGGTCGCGCACCCCCCAGCGCGGATGCTGACTGCGCAGGCTTTCGTCGAACGCCGCGTTCGAAGGCGCGGTGTGCCGCCCGCCGCGCATGAACGGCCCGTAGAGCACCAGCGGCCCGCCCGGCGGCAGCAGCTGCTCGCAGCCGTAGAGCAGGCCGAGGCAGGCCTCCCAGGGCGCGATGTGGATCATGTTGATGCAGACCACGGCGTCGACCTTGTCGAGCATGTACGGCCAGCGCGCATTCATCATGTCGAGCGCAATCGGTGCAAGCACGTTCGCCACTTTCTCCTGCGCGATCCACGCGCGGATCGATTCGCGCGCTGCCCGATCCGGATCGCTCGGCTGCCAGGTCAGGTTGTGCAGCGCGCGCGCGAAATAGACGGCGTGCTCGCCCGAGCCGCTGGCGATCTCGAGCACGCGCCCGGCCGGCGGCAGCACGCGTTGCAGCACTTCGAGAATCGGGCCGCGGTTGCGCTGCGCCGAGGCAGACGAGAGCCGGCTCATCGCAGGCGGTGCAGCTTCAGGGTCATCAGTGGCCCCAGCAGTGCGCCGAGGCCAAGCGTCGCCCAGGCGATCCCCCAGGCCATCGCATCGGACGAGGCTTTGCCACTGCCCGCGAGGTCGAGCGCCCAGCCGAACGCCACCGGGCTCACCACGCCGGCGCCGAAGCCGACCACCGAGCGGACCGCGTAGGCCACGCCCAGGACGTGCGGCGGCACGCTTTCGGCCAGCACCAGCGAGTGGGTGGAGGAATCGGCGATGGCAGAGAAGTTGTAAAGGCAGGCGAGCGCCACCAGGGCGATCGCCGGCAGCCACAGCAGCCAGCCGATCGAGAACGACAGTGCCAGGCTGAGCGACGACCACAGCAGGATGGTGCGCGTGCGCCCCCAGCGGTCCGCCATGGTGCCGCCGACGATGCTGCCGCCAATGTTGGCCACGTAGGTCAGTGCGCCGAGCGACAGCGCCGCCGCCGCGGCAACCTTGGCCGAGTCGCCACCGGCCATGAACGCCGCGGTCAGGAAGGCCGGCAGCCAGGCCCACATCCCGAGCAGCTCCCAGTTGTGCGCGGTGTAGCCCCAGATCGAGAGCATGCCCTTGCGGTTCCTGATCACCGCGCTCAGCGCGGCACGCATCGGCTCGCCTGCGGGGCGCGGATGCACGTGGTTCGGCGTCGCACGCGTAACGAAGAGCGACACCGCCCAGGCGCCGAGCGGCATCAGCGCAATGGCGGCGAGCGCCGCGCGCCAGCCGGCGAAGGTCAGCACGAGGCCGGCGAGGCCGAGCGCTGCCGCATAGCCCGCGCTCGAGGCGGCGATGAACATGCCCATGGCCCGCCCGCGCCGCTCGTAGCTGACGTTATCGTTGAGCAGCGCAAGCACCGGCGTGTAGGTGCCCCCCTGGCACAGCCCGGTGAGCGCGTGCAGCCAGAGCGCCGAGCTAAGGCCGTCGGCAAAGGCGACGAAAACGAACGGACTTAGCCACGCCGCGACGCCGGTCGCCAGCCAGGCGCGCTTCGCCCCGTAGTGATCGGCGATGAAGCCGACGACGAACAGCGAACTGAGGTAGCCGAGGTGGAAGGCCGCCTGGATGAGTCCCGCATCGCGCGCCGACAGACCCCAAGCTTCGCGCGTCAGCGGCAGCACCGCCGAGTAGGCGACGAACCAGCTTGCGGCGAGCGCGCGACTCGCACAGACGCCGGCAAGCCAGGCGCCGGAGCCTGGCGCCGGGCCGGCGCTCGCCCTCAAGCGTGCGCCTCGAGCCTGACCGGAATGCGCCGGCGTCCGAAGGGCTTATCGAACTTCGCGTAGCGGCCGGCGAGCCGCGTGCCGCAGTGCATGCAGGCGCCTTGCGCATCCAGGGCGTAGGCGCGGATGTCGTACCAGTCGCGCTGAATCACGCACTTGCCGCAGGACGGGCAGTAGGTCGAGCCGCCCGCCTCGTCATGCACGTTGCCGGTGTAGACGTAGTGCAACCCCGCAGCCAGCGCCAGCCTGCGCGCGCGCGCCAGCGTCTGCGGCGGCGTCGGCGGCACGTCGGTCATTTTCCAGTCCGGGTGGAAGGCGCTGAAATGCAGCGGCACGTCGGGCCCGAGGCGCTCGAGGATCCACTGGCACTCGGCCTCGATCTCGGCGTCCGAGTCGTTCTTGCCCGGGATGAGCAGCGTGGTGATCTCGGTCCAGACGTCCGTTTCCTTCACCAGGTACTCGAGCGTATCGAGTACCGGCTGCAGGTGCGCACCGGTGAGCTTGTGATAGAAGTCCTCGGTAAACGCCTTGAGGTCGACGTTCACCGCGTCGATCTTCGAGAAGAACTCGCGCCGCGGCTCGGCGTGTATGTAGCCGGCAGTCACTGCCACGGTCTGGATGCCCTTCGCATGACAGGCGTCGGCGGTGTCGATCGCATATTCGGCGAAGATCACCGGGTCGTTGTACGTGAAGGCCACCGACTTGCAGCCGAGTCGTTCGGCCGCCGCGGCGATCGCTTCGGGGGTCGCCGCGTCCATCAGGGTGTCCATCTCGCGCGACTTCGAGATGTCCCAGTTCTGGCAGAACTTGCACGCCAGGTTGCAGCCCGCGGTGCCGAAGGACAGCACACTCGAGCCGGGATAGAACTGGTTGAGCGGCTTTTTCTCGATCGGATCGACGCAAAAGCCCGAGGAGCGCCCGTAGGTCGTGAGCAGCATCCGACCGCCTGCCATGCGGCGCACGAAGCACAGCCCGCGCTGGCCTTCGTGCAACCGGCAGTCGCGGGGGCACAGGTCGCACTGCACGCGGCCGTCGTCGAGCGCATGCCACCAGCGGCCTGGATACTTGGATTCGGGGACCATGTCAGTGACTCGCAAAGTCAAATTCGCGCCACTTCAAGGCGCGATAGCGCCAGACGCGGCAGCGCGCCAGGCGCGTGTCAGCCGGCAGCCCCGCCTTGGCGAGGAGCTCGGTCAGGAAGCGCCGCTTGTCCGGGATCGACGCCCAAACCTGCGGCAGGAAGGTCGCGCGCCGGTCGTTTAGCTGCAGGATGAGGCCGTCCTCGCCCGGCGTGACCGTCTCGAGCAGCTCAGCCTCGTCCGCAAAGTGCAGCGACTTGGGCGTCGACAGCAGCGAAACCTCGAGCTGCGTGTCGCCCCATTCGGCGGACGTCAGCGGCGCAAAGCGCGGATCGCCGAATGCGGCCGCGAGCGCGTTCGCCACGACGTCCTCACCCAGCGCCCGCCGTGCCTCGAGGCTGCCGATGCAGCCGCGCAGTTTGCCCGCGCGCGTGAGGGTGACGAAGGTGGCGCCCGACTGGCGCAGCCAGAGCGGCGCGTCCACGCGCGGCGCCTCGGGCAACTCGCCGAAGCGGTGCGCGAGCGCCGCGCGCGCCAGCGCAAGCAGCGTCCGGCCGGCCTCCTGCGCCGCCACCGGTTCGCCTTCGAACAGCGCGAACGCCGAGTAGCCGACCACGTGATCGCGCCCGCCCGCGGTATCGCCGGAATTGCAGGCCGCGAGGCGCCGGATCGTCATGCCACGCGCGCGCGCGACGCCGAGTAGGCCGTTCAGCGGCGTCGCGCCACAGGCCTGCTCGTGGCGGATATCCGTCGCCAGCGCCTCGATGCGTACCAGCGTCTCGCCATCGATGCGCAGCGCGTCACGGTAGGGGTGGTAATGCGACAGGTCAGTGCTCACGACGATGAGCGTCTCCGGCCCGCCCCACAGCCGCTCGATCACCTCGCCCACTTCGCTGCGGCTGGCATCGCCCACGGCAAGCGGTACCAGCGCGAAGTCGCCCAGCACGCGCTGCAGAAACGGCAGCTGGACCTCGAGCGAATGCTCGAGCGCGTGCGCGGGCCCGCTCACCACCACCTGCGGCAGATCGGCGAGCGCATCGCGCGCCGCCGGGTCGATCGCGACGCGGCCGAGCGGCGTTTCGAAGGTCTCGGCGTCGGGCAACGCCAGGCCGCGTACCGGCACGCGGTGCACGGGACCAAGCAGCACCACGCGCTTGACGATGCCGCGCGCGGGCGTCAGCGCATCGTAGGCGTAAGCCGCCACCGGCCCGGAGTAGATGTAACCCGCGTGCGGCGCGATCACCGCCTTGGGAAAGCCAAGCCGCGGCCCCAGCAACGCGACGTCGTCGAGCATGTCGCCGACCTCGGATGACAGCACGCGCGAGTCGGCGGGATAGAACGCGCCCGCCACGGCGGCGGGCCGCATCGGCGTCATCGCACTGAGATGGGATCGAGGCATGCGTGAAAGACCCAGTCGAAAAGCCCCGCTTGCTTCGTTTCTAGTCCTGCGTGTGCACCGCGTCAAGCACCTCGATCAAACCTTGCAGCGAGCGGATCACCGATTGTCGGCGCACCGCGCCCCGATCGCCCGTAAAGCGGCGTGTCTCGCTGCGCGGCTGCCGGTCGCGCAGCGCCCAGGCAAAGCAGACCATGCCGACGGGTTTTTCCGGACTGCCGCCGCTCGGCCCGGCGACGCCCGTGACCGCGACCGCCACCGTCGCATGGCTTGCCGCGAGCGCCCCCTGCGCCATCGCGCGTGCTGTTTCCTCGCTCACCGCCCCGCAGCGCTGCAGCGTTTCGGTCTGCACCCCGAGTGATTCCTGTTTCGCCGCGTTCGAGTAGGTGACATAGCCGCGCTCGAACCAGCCCGAGCTGCCGGCCACGGCGGTGATCGCCTGCGCGACCCAGCCACCGGTGCAGGATTCCGCGGTCACCAGCATGTGACCACCGGCCTTGAGTCGCGTCCCGGCCAGGGTGGCGAGCGCGGTGAGCGTATCGGCGTTCATGGAACGGTTCAGAACAGCAGGCGCTTGGCGACCGCCAGCACGAGCAGTGTATAGCCGGCCGCCACCAAGTCGTCGAACATGACGCCGAAGCCGCCCTTCAGGCGGGCCTCGAGCTGCCGGATCGGCGCCGGCTTGACGATGTCGAAGGCGCGAAACAGGACGAACGCGGCGAGCTGCCAGGGCCAGGCCTGCGGCACGATCGACAGCACAAGGAGGAACGCGACCACCTCGTCCCAGACCAGGGCGCCATGGTCGGCCACGCCGAGGTGACGGCCCGTCACGCCGCAGGCCCACACGCCGAGCGTGAACAGCACGACGAGCAGCAGCGCGAGCAAGAGCGGTTCCGGTACGGCGGCCAACAGCCACCACAGCGGCCAGGCGAGCAGCGTGCCGAAGGTGCCCGGCGCACGTGGCAGCGCCCCGACGCCGAAACCGAGCGCGATGAAGTGCGCCGGATGCGCGAGCGCGAAGGCCGCACCGGGGTGCGCCGCCATCAGGACGGCTCCGCAAAGTGGTCGTAGCCCGCGGGGGGCGCGATCGGCTGCCCCTGCGCGTCGAGCAGGACAAGCCGTGTCGGCGTCGCCTGGATGGCGCCGACCCGACTTAGGGCGATTCCGAGCTCGCTGCCGAGCGCCGCGATCGCGGCGCGCACACGCTGCGCCGCGGTGAAAATCAGCTCATAGTCGTCGCCCCCGGCGAGCGTGCACTGCAGGTCGAGCGCGGCATCGCCGGTGCGTACGCCGGGCAATTGCGCAACATGCACCAGCGCGCCGACACCGGAGCGCTCGAGCACGTGCCCGAGATCGGCGGCAAATCCATCCGACACGTCGATCGCCGCACTCGCCAGCCCACGCAGACGTTCACCGAGCGCGACGCGCGGTTCGGGCGTCTCGAGACAGGCCTGCGCCCGCGCTGCCTGCGGCGCGGCCAGCCGCACGCGGCCCTGCAGCGCGGCGAGCGCGGCAGCCGCTTGGCCGAGCTCGCCGGAGACCCAGATGTCGTCACCCGGCCGCGCACCGCCGCGCGTCAGCGCGTACTCCGGCGGCACCTCGCCCAGCACGCTCACCGAGATCGTCAGCGGGCCGCGTGTCGTGTCGCCGCCCACCAGGTCCACGTCGAAACGCCGCGCCAGCGCGAACAGGCCGGCGCTGAACTCGGCGAGCCAGGCTTCGTCGGCCACGGGCAGTGCGATGGACAGCGTCGCCCAGCGCGGCGTCGCGCCCATGGCCGCAAGATCGGAAAGATTGACGGCGAGCGCCTTGTGGCCAAGCGCGCGGGGCGGCGTGGCGTCCGGGAAATGCCGGCCGGCGAGCAGCATGTCGGTCGACACGGCGAGCGCCATGCCCGGTTCGACGCGCAGCAGCGCCGCATCGTCGCCCACGCCGAGCAGCGTGCGCAGACCGGCGTGCGCGGGCCGCTCGAAGAATCGCCGGATCAGATCGAATTCGCTCGCCATTGTGTCCGGCGGCGCCCGGCGCCGGGCGTGCCTTCAGGCCGTCTGGCGCAGCCGCGCAAACTCGCCCGGACGCAGCGCCTGCGCGACCCGCTCGAGCACGCCGTTGACGAAGCGATGCCCCTGTGCGCCGCCGAAATCCTTGCCCAGCTCGATGGCCTCGTTGAGCACGACCTTCACCGGCGTCTCGGGCTGCTCGGCCAGCTCCAGCGTGCCGATGCGCAGGATGGCACGCTCGATCGGCGAGAGCTCGGCGAGACGTCGCTCGATCAGGTGCGGCGCGATAAGCGCATCGAGTGCCTCGGCACGCTCGATGCTGCCGCGCACCAGCACCTCGACCAGCGCGGCGTCGGCCCGTTCGTAGCCTTCGAGGCCGCGCGCCTGCTCGAGCGCCTCGGCCGCATCGCCGCCGCCAAGCTGCCAGGCGTACAGTGCCTGCAGGGCGATCTCGCGCGCGCGCCGCCGTGCATTCTTCATGCCGTGTGCTCCGCGAGCTCGCTGCGCAGGCGCGCCATCTCCACCGCCACCCGCACCGCCTCGGCCCCCTTGTCGAGCCGCGCCGCGGCCTGGGCCTCGTTCTCCGCGGTCAGAATCGCGTTCGCCACCGGCAGCCCGCTTTGCAGCGCGACATCCATGACACCGCGCGCCGATTCGTTTGCCACGACCTCGAAATGGTAGGTCTCGCCGCGAATCACCACGCCGACTGCGACCAGCGCGTCGAAACGCCCGCTTTGCGCCAGCCAGGTGAGTGCCAGCGGGATCTCGAGCGCGCCCGGCACGCCGGCGTGCACCACGTCGCGGCTGTTCACGCCAAGTCGCTCGAGCTGGTCGGCAACCCCCTCGAGCAGCCGCGTCACGATCGGCTCGTTGAAGCGGCTGGCGACGACGCCGATGCGCAGCCCGGCGCCGTCGAGACGCCCGCGGCGCTGACCCGCGACGGGCTCGCCTGCAGGCTGTGCGCGTCGGCCCATCGCCTAACGTCCGGCCGCCGCAGGATGCTCGGCGTAGCGCACGACTTCGAGCCCGAAGCCGGCCATGCTCGGCATCTTGCGCGGCGCGGCCATCAGCACCATGCGGCCAACGCCGAGGTCGCGCAGAATCTGTGCGCCGATGCCGTAGCTGCGCAGGTCCGCCGTGCGTGCTTCGGCCGCGTCGCGCGCCGAGCGTGCGGGACCGGCGAGGCGCGCCTCCAGCAGGGCATCGGTCTGCGCGCAGTTCAGCATGACCATCACGCCATTGCCGTGCGCAGCGATCGCCTGCAGCGCCTCGTGCACCCCCCAACTGTGCGTGCCGGCGCCGGTCTCCAGGAGATCGAGCGTCGAGAGCGGCTCGTGCACGCGCACCAGGGTGTCACGGTCGGCCGTCGGCCGCCCCCGCAGCAGCGCGACGTGCGTTCCGCCCGAGGGCGTATCGCGGTACGCCACCATGCGGAAGCGTCCGCTCGCGGTTTCGATGTCGCGCTCCGCGAGGCGATGCACGATCGACTCGTTGGCACTGCGATATTCGATCAGGTCGGCGATGGTGCCGATCTTGAGCCCATGATGCCCGGCGAACTCGATCAGGTCGGGCAGGCGCGCCATGGTGCCGTCGTCGTTCATGATCTCGCACAGCACCGCCGCGGGGGTGAGCCCGGCCAGACGCGCGAGATCGCAGCAGGCCTCCGTATGCCCGGCGCGCATCAGCACACCGCCCGCCTCGGCAACAAGCGGAAAGACGTGGCCCGGCTGCACGATGTCCTCGGCCCGCGCCTGCGGCGACGCCGCGACCTTGACGGTCAGCGCGCGATCGTGTGCCGAGATGCCGGTCGAGATCCCTTCGGCCGCCTCGATCGAGGCGGTGAAGTTGGTGCCGTGGCGCGAGCGGTTGCGCAGCACCATGGGCGCCAGGCCGAGGCGCTGCGCATGTTCCTCCGTGATCGGCATGCAGATCAGTCCGCGGCCGTGCTTGGCCAGAAAATTGATTTTTTCCGGCGTCACGAAATCCGCGGCAAAAACCAGGTCGCCCTCGTTTTCGCGGTCCTCGTCGTCGACCAGCACGACGATGTTGCCGGCCCGAACTTCGGCGATGATCTCCGCAATCGGGCTGACGGTCGTGGCATCGCGACGCATGAGCGCCATTATAGCGACGCCGCCTCGGGCCCAACGCAAACGGGGCGCCGAGCGCCCCGTTTGCAAGGTGCCGCGAGGCCGCCTGCCTACTCGGCCGTGTCCTCGCCCTCGTCGAGCGGGCTCGCCTGCTGGCTGCCGGTGGCGCCGCGGGCGCGAATGCGCTCGCGGATGCGCGCCGATTTGCCGGTCCGTCCGCGCAGGTAATACAGCTTCGCGGGGCGC
>JBFFEY010000094.1:0-9074 GCA_041558415.1 Burkholderiales bacterium
CGAAGATCGTGCTCAAGATCGACGGCAAGGAAGTCGCCAATTCCTATGGCTCGACGCTCAGCTACAGCACCACAGCGCCCACCGCGGAAGCGACCGGCAGCAAGGGCAAGGGCGGCGGCGGCAGCAAAGGCGGCGGCAAGAAGACCACCAGCTCGAGCACCGGCAGCATGAACATCAGCGCCCAGGCCTTCGACGCCGCCGGCAACACGAAAACCACGACCATCACGGTGTACTACTAAAACCATGCGTACCTTCTTCGACCTGCCGCCCGAGGCGCCCTGGGCGCCCAATCCCTCCGCCCGCGCGGGATATGTCATGATCCCCGCAGGGCGGACGAGCCGCCCCTCCCAGCATGCGATCGAAACGCCTCGCTTTTCTCGCATCGCTCGCGCTCTGCGCGACGAGCGCTTCCCTGCCCGCCGCCGACGCGGACTGGCAGCGTTTCGCCACGAGCAAGTCCGCAACGGTGTTCTTCGACCGCGCCTCGCTACGCGCGGACGGCGACTACGTTCACTACGCGGTTCGCGTTGACCTCAAGGAACCGCGCGAGACCAAGAGCGGCAAGTACCGCTATTCCTCCGCGCTGAGCCGCTTCGCGGCGCGCTGCGAGCGCATCGAGTACGCCAGCACCGCCGTCACGCTCTTTGATGCCGACGGCAACAAGCTCACCGAGCAGAAGACCGAGCCGGTCATCTGGCAGGCGCGCTTCAAGGCGCCCAAGCCCAAGGGCCTGCAGCTCAGGCTCATCAAGCACGCCTGCGCCAAGGCGGGCCGCCCGATCGCGGAGGACGCCGCACCCAAGCAGAAGGTCAAGGCCACGCTCGGCGCCGGCATCGTCGCCAGCCGCGACGGCGCGATCCTCACCAACCACCACGTGGTCAGGGGCTGCGCCGCGATCACGGTGATCGACCGCAAGAAAAAGCGCCACCCCGCCTCGATCATCGGCCGCGACACGCAGAACGACCTCGCGCTCTTGCGCGCCAAGGGTCCGTTCGACGATGCCGCCAGCTTCCGCGACGGCGACGCGGTCGAGGCCGGCGAATCGGTGACCGTGGTCGGCTATCCGCTCGCCGCCATCCTCGGCACCGACCCGAACGTCAACTTCGGCTACGTCACCGCGCTGTCCGGGCTGCGCGGCGACAGCTCGCGCTTCCAGGTCGCGGCGCCGATCCAGAAAGGCAACAGCGGCGGCCCGGTGCTCGACCAGCGCGGGCGCGTCATCGGCGTCGTCACCGCCAAACTGAACGCGCGCGCGGTGGAAAAGCGCACCGGCGACCTGCCGCAGAACATCGGCTTCGCGGTGCGCGGCGAGATCGCGCAGCTCTTTCTCGAGCGCCACGAGGTCGATGTCGAGCGCACGGCGCGCGGATCGAAGCTGGAGAACACCGAGGTGGCGGCGATCGGCCGCGCGGTGACGGTGCTGATCGCCTGCCGCAAGAACCCCTGACGGGTTTCTCTAGTTCTTCTTGTACCCCGGCCGGTCGTGGTCGGCGTCGTAGCCCGGCTCCCTGAGCGAGCGGCCGAGGAAGCCGAGAATCGGGTCGAGCACGTACATCAGCGCCGAGCGCGCCGCGGTCTTGATGTAGACCTCGGCCGGCATGCCGGCCTGCAGCTTGAGGTCGCCCGCCTTGGCCAGCGCCTCGGCGGTGACACGCACATGCGCCACGTAGTAGGCGGTGCGCTCCTGCTTGTCCTCCAGCCGGTCGGCCGAGATGTAGAGCACCTCGCCCTCGACCACCGGCGTGATGCGGCGGCGAAACGAGGTCAGGCGCACGTCGGCCGGGGCGCCGACGGCGACGTAGTTGATGTCCTCGGGGCGCACGCGCGCCTCGATGATCAGCTCGACGTCCTCGGGCACGATGTCGAGGATCGGGTCGCGCGGGCCGATGACCGCGCCGATGGTGGTGTACTTGAGCGCCACCACCTCGCCGGCGATCGGCGCGGTGATCCTCTGCCGCGTCTCGGCGTCCTGCAGCGGGCGCAGGCGCTCGCGCAGGTCGAGCAGCTGCCCGGTGGTGTTGCGCAGCTCGTTGGCCGCCTCCTGCATCAGGGTGGTGCGCAGGTTCTCGGCCTTCAGCTCCAGGTCGGAAGCCCGCGCGCGCGCCGCCGCCAGCTCGGCGAGGTGCTCGCCGAGGCGCGCCTCGACATCCGCCAGGCTGCGCTCCAGGGCCAGGATGCGGGTCTGGCTGATGAAGCCTTCCTTCTGCAGCTTGCGGTTCGACTCGAGCTCGTCGCGCGAGAACCGCACCGCGGCGCGGTCGGCCTTGATCTGCTGCTCGCGCGCCAGGACCTCGCTGCGGATGTCGCGGATCTGGCTCTTGATGAGCGCGAGCTGCGAGTCGTAGGCCTCGCGCCGGGTGTTGAACAGCTGCGTCTCGCGCCGCAGGATGTCGCCGATCCTCGGGTCGTTGGCGCGCTTGCGCAGCTCCGGGGGGAAATCGATCTTCTCGGCCCAGGCCTGCTCGGCCTGCAGCCGCGCCTGCTTGGCGCTCTCGCCGTCGAGCTGGGTGAGCACCATCTCGATCGCGGCGTCGACCTTGACGTCGCGCAGCGTGATGAGCGGGTCGCCCGCCTTCACCTTGGTGCCGTCGCGCACCAGGATCTCGCCGACGATGCCGCCCTCCTGGTGCTGCACGGTGCGGCGGTACATGTCGACCTTGACCGAGCCGGGCGCGATCACCGCGCCGCTCACCGGCGCGAGAGCGGCCCAGCCCGCCACCAGCAGCACCAGCACCAGGATGGCGCCGATGCCGGCGGCGATCAGCTTGCGCGGGCTGTCGAGGGTTTCGCCCGCAGGGCCGCCGTGCTGCGCCTCGGCCATCGCTTCAGCCCTTGGGCCCGATCTTGGCCGCCACCACGCCCTGCGGCATGCCGGGCGCGCTGCCGCTGGTGTTGCCGGCCGCCGGCGCCGCGGCGCCCGGCCGGGTCCTGGGCGGCAGGACTTCGGACAGCGGGCCGAACTTCTCCACGGCGCCGTTCATGAACACCATCACCTTGTCGACCGCGGCGAGCAGCGGCAGGCGGTGGGTGATGACCACCAGGGTGACGCGCTCGCTCTTCAGCAGGCGGATGGCCTGCGCCAGCGCCTGCTCGCCGGCGGCGTCCAGGTTCGAGTTCGGTTCATCCAGCACCACCAGGCGCGGGTTGCCGTACAGCGCGCGCGCCAGCGCCACGCGCTGGCGCTGGCCGGCCGAGAGCAGCGCGCCGCCCTCGCCCACCTGGGTGTCGTAGCCCTTGGGCAGCGCCAGGATCATCTCGTGCGCGTTGGCGCGCACCGCGGCCTTGATGACTTCCCTGGAGTTCACCTCGCCGAGACGCGCGATGTTCTCGCTCACCGTGCCGGCGAAGATCTCGACGTTCTGCGGCAGGTAGCCGACGTGCGGCCCGAGGCGCTCGCGCGGCCAGGAGCGGATGTCGGCGCCGTCCAGCCGCACCGCGCCCGCCACCGGGTGCCAGACGCCGACCAGCAGGCGGGCGAGCGTCGACTTGCCCGCGCCGCTCGGCCCGACGATGGCGAGCGACTCGCCGGCCGCGAGCTGGAAGGTGACGCGGCGGATGATCGGCACGTCCTGGCCGCGGAAGCCGAACACCAGGTTCTGCGCCGCCAGCGCCCCTTCCGGCGCCGGCAGCGTCATCGGATCGGGCGCCGTCGACTCGTCGCCGATCACCTCGGCGAGCCGGCGGTAGGCGCCGCGCGCCTCGACCAGGCTCTTCCAGCCGGCGATCAGCGACTCGATCGGCGCCAGCGCGCGGCCGAGGATGATGGTGGCGGCGATCATCACGCCGGGCGTGGTGACCTGCTCGATGGTGAGCCAGGCGCCGGTGGCAAGCATCACCACCTGCAGCATCTGGCGCAGGAAGCGCGTCGCGCTGGTGAGGAAGGTGCCCACCTGGTTGGCCTGGAACTGCGAGCGCATCACCTTGTGCGACATCTCCTGCCAGTCCTGGGTGACGTTGTCGACCATGCCCATGGCGCCGACCACCTCGGCGTTGCCCAGGCTCTGGTCGACGAAGCGCCCCGCCACGCGCGCGTCGGTCTGCATCGCCTCGATCGCCTTGCGCGAGAGCTTCTCGTTGAGGATGGTGAGCAGCACCAGCAACACCGCGCCGGCGATCGCGACCGCGCCGAGGATCGGGTGGAAGAAATAGATCAGCAGGATGAACAGCGGCACCCAGGGCGCGTCGAAGATGGCGATCACGCCGGGTCCGGTGAGGAAGCTGCGCAGCGCGTTGACGTCGCGCAGGCCGTGCATCGAGGCGCTGCGGTTGGCGTGCGCGCTCTGGCGCAGCATGCTCGTCAGCACGCGCGGGCCGAGCTGCTTTTCCATGCGGATCGCGGCGCGCGCCAGCAGCCGCGCGCGGATGGCGTCCAGATACGCCATCACCATCAGCGCGGTGAGCGTGAGCGCGAACAGCATCACCAGGGTTTCGACGCTGCGGCTCGAGACCACGCGGTCGAACACCTGCAGCATGAACAGCGCCGGGGCCAGCATCAGCAGGTTGATCACCAGGCTGAACGCCGCCGCCGAGAGGAAGTAGGCCTTGAACTGGGCGAGAATCTCGCGCATCAAACCGCCGGCGAAAACCGAGAAATCAACAGTTTACGGGAATTTCGGGCCCGCGCCGGCGCCGTCGGACGACGCGCTGGCGCCGTCCGTCGGTTTCAGTCCGCGCGGCCCAGGCCGAGGCGCGAGGCGTAGGCGAACAGCCCGGTGCGGTTGGGCACGCCGAGCTTGCGGTAGATCGAGGTGAAGTGGTTGCGCAGGGTGTGCTCGCTCACCTTGAGGCAGGCGGCCAGGTCGCGGCTGCCGGCGCCTTCGTAGCGCAGCAGCGCGCGCACCACCTCGAGCTCGCGCGCGGTGAGCTTGTCGGCCATGCCGTCGATCGCTTCGGCCTCTTCCTGGCCGCGCAGGTTCTCCGCCACCAGGTCCTCGATGATGCGGCCGGTGGTCTGGCGGTCGAGCCACAGCTCGCCCGCGTTCACCTTGAGCACCGCCTTGCAGGCGGTGGCGGCCGCGTCGCGCTTGAGCAGCACGCCGCGTGCGCCGACCTTGAGCGCGCGCGCGCTGCGCTCGGTGTTGCGCACGGTGGCGAGCATCAGCACCCGCGCGCCGCAGATCTGGCCGAGCTGCGGCACCAGGTCGATGTGCGCCTCGGTGTGGCTGTCCATGTCGAGCAGCACGACCTCCGGTCGCTCGACGCCGGCCAGCGAAAGCGTTTCCTGGCTGCTCGTCATGACGGCGACGATCTCGACGCCTTCGCAGCCTTCGCCCTCCTCGATGGCCTTGCACAGGGTGTCGAGGAAGTCGCGGTCTTCTGCGACGAGCATGATGCGGATGGGTTGTTTGTCTTGGGGCATGCGAGAAGCCTAGCCCGAAAGTACTAGGACAAAACGCCCCCTAAACAACTTTGACAATCCGCTGACGCGGCCGAAATGGCGCGGCCGAAAGCGTGAAAAAAGTCACATTTGGTTGCGCCGGTATACTGCGCCGCGATGAAGATTCGAGTGCTTGGCGCGCCGTGCTGCTGAGCGTGTTGCAGCGGCTGAGCTGGCGCCGCGCGCTGCAGGCGAACCCCGACGAGGGTCTCGCGCTGTGGCGCGCCGGCGACCTGCGCGGCGCCGAGCGCGCGTTTCGCGCCGCGCTCAGGCGCGGCACGCGGCTGGAAGCGACGCTCTACGGCCTCGGCGCGGTGCTGGTGGCGCAGAGCCGCCTCGACGAAGGCATCGAAGCCCTGCGCCAGGCGGTCGAGGCGCTGCCCTCGGAGGCGCGCTACCGCGTCGCGCTGGGCGACGCGCTGGTGCGCGGCAAGCAGCTCTCGGAGGCGGTGACCCAGTTCGAGGCCGCCGCCGCGCTCGCCCCCGAGGACCTCGAGGCGCAGTCGCGCGTCTACAAGCCGCTGCTCGACATCTGCGCCTGGGACCGCGTCGACGCCGCGCTCGAGCGGCTGCTCGCGCACGCCCGCGAGGAGCCGGCCGAGCGCTGGACGCGGCGCGTGCACCCCTGGATCGCGCTGCGCCTGCCGCTGCCGGTCGACATGCGCCACACGATCGCCCGCCAGCACGCGCTGCGCGTCGCCGCGCGCGCGGCCGCCCTGCCCGCGCCGCGGCAGGGCGAGCGGCCCGCGGCGCGCGAACGGCTGCGCATCGGCTATCTCTCGGCCGACCTGCGCAACCACCCCGTGGGCCAGCTCGCCGCGGGGCTGTTCGAGCGTCACGACCGCGCCCGCTTCGAGATCAGCGCCTACTCGCTGTCGGGCGACGACGGCAGCGATCACCGCAAACGCCTGCGCGCCGCCTTCGAGCATTTCGTCGACGCCGAGAACCTCCCGGCGGAAGCACTCGCGCAGCGCATCGCCGACGACGGCATCGACATCCTGGTCGATCTCGGCGGCTACACCGGCGGCGCGCGCAGCGAGGTGCTGGCGCTGCGCCCGGCGCCGCTGCAGGTCGCCTACCTCGGCTACCCCGGGCCGATGCAGGCGGATTTCATCGACTACACGATCGCCGACGCGGTGGTCGCGCCCGAGGCGGAGCTGGGCGCCATCCGCGAAGCGGTGGTGCACCTGCCCGCCTGCTACCAGGCGAACGACGACCGCCAGCCGACCGCGGCGGCCACGCCGACGCGCGAGGCCGAGGGCCTGCCGCCCAGCGGATTCGTGTTCTGCTGCTTTAACCAGACCTTCAAGATCGAGCGCGAGACCTTCGCCGCCTGGATGCGCATCCTCGGCGCGGTGCCCGGCTCGGTGCTGTGGCTGTTCGCCAGCAACGCCGAGGCCGAGGCGAACCTGCGCAGCGCGGCTGCGGCGCAGGGCGTCGATCCCGCGCGCCTCGCGTTCGCGCGCTGGGCGAAGCGGCCCGAGCACCTCGCGCGCCAGCGCCTGGCCGACCTCTTTCTCGACACCACCCACTACAACGGCCACACCACCGACAGCGACGCGCTGTGGGCCGGCGTGCCGCTCGTCACGCGCTCGGCGGAGGCCTTCGCCGGGCGCGTCGGCGCGAGCCTGCTCAAGGCCATCGGCCTGCCCGAGCTGGTGGTCGAGCGCCTGGAGGACTACGAGCGCCTGGCGATCGAACTGGCGCGCGATCCGGCGCGCCTCGCGGCGCTGCGCGCGCGGCTCGCGCAAAACCGGCTGATGCGGCCGCTCTTTCGCAGCGCGGACTTCACGCGTACGCTGGAGCGTGCCTACGAACGCATGTGGGCGCTGCGCCAGGCCGGCGAGGCGCCGCGGTTCTTTCGCGCTTGAGCGGGTTTTACGAAGGAGGCGATTCGATATGACAGACAGCGCAGACATTTCGGCGCTCGCGCGCCATCTCTACGACACCCAGGGCAGCAAGGCGATCGCGGAAGCGGCGCAGAAGGCCGCGTCCTTCGAGCGCGCGGGCGACGACAAGCAGGCCAAGCACTGGCGCCGCGTCGAGGAGGCGCTGCGCGAGCTGCGCGGCCCGCGCGAGAGCTAGCGCCAGGCCGGCGGGAACTCCGCCAGGTCGATCCCCCAGACCCAGCGCGCCAGCGTCGCCACGCACAGCACGATCAGCGCGAAGCCGATCAGGTTGAGCCACAGCCCGGCGCGCGCCATCTGCGGGATCGAGATGCAGCGGCTGGCGAACACCACCGCGTTGGGCGGCGTGGCCACCGGCAGCATGAAGGCGAACGAGGCCGCCAGCGCCGCGCCCATCATCGGTCCGAGCGGGTGAATGCCGGCGCCGGCGGCGAGGCTGGCGACGATCGGCAGCAGCAGGGTGGCGGTCGCCGTGTTCGAGGTGACCTCGGTGAGGAAGATGGTGAGCAGCACCACCGCGGCGACGATCGCCAGCCAGCCGACGCCCTGCAGCCCGGCGAGCTGCAGCGCGATCCACTGCGCCAGGCCGCTGCGCGCGAAGCCGTCGGCGAGCGCGAAGCCGCCGCCGAACAGCAGCAGGATGTCCCAGGGAATGCGCAGCGCGGTGGGCCAGTCGAGCAGCCGCCCGCCGCCGCCGTCGCGCGCCGGGATGAGGAACAGCGCCAGCGCGCCGGCAATGGCGATGCTCGAGTCCTGCAGCGCGGCGAGCCCGGGCAGCGGCAGCAGGCCGCGGCCGATCCAGGCCGCCGCGACGCAGACGAACACCGCCAGCACCGCCTTCTCCTGGTAGGACGGCGCGCCGAGCCGGGCGAGCTCTTCGCGGATCGGCGCGCTTGCCGCGCCCGCTGCGGCGGCGATGCGCGTGAACGACAGCCGCGTCAGGTAGAGCCAGGCGAGCAGCAGCATCGCCACGCTGAGCGGCAGCGCGAACAGCATCCAGCCGGCGAAGCTGATGCGCAGGCCGTAGAGCTTTTCCGCCACGCCGGCGAGCACCGCGTTGGGCGGCGTGCCGATCAGCGTGGCGATGCCGCCGATCGAGGCGGCGTAGGCGATGCCGAGCATAAGCGCGGTGCCGAAGGGATTCGTCAGCGGCGCGCCCGCCGCGCGCGCGGCGAGCGCCTCGGGCGCGACGCGCGCGATCACCGCCATGCCGATCGGCAGCATCATCATCGTGGTCGCGGTATTGCTGAGCCACATCGAGAGGAACGCGGTCGCCACCATGAAGCCGAGCACGATGCGGCGCGGGCTGCTGCCGACGAGGCGGATGGTGTGCAGCGCGATCCTGCGGTGCAGGTTCCAGCGCTCGAGCGTGACCGCGATCCAGAAGCCGCCGAGAAAGAGAAAGATGAGGTGGTGGCCGTAGTTCGCCGCGGTGGCGCGCACGGGCGCGACGCCGAGCAGCGGAAACAGCACCAGCGGCAGCAGCGCGGTGGCCGGAATCGGGATCGCCTCGCTGATCCACCAGATCGCCATCAGCGCGGCGACCGCGCCGGCCTGCTGGCCGGCGGCCGACAGGCCCTCGGGCTGCGGCGCGGCGAGCAGCGCGAGGAAGACGAGCGGCCCGAGCACGAGGCCGATGCGCGGGCGCAGGCCTGCGGGGCGCTCGGCTGTGGGCGGGGCGGCCGTCATCGACCCCGATGATAAGAAAAAACCCCCGCCCGGTTTCCCGGGCGGGGGTTCAGGGTCCTGCGACCGGCCGACGCCTAGGGCTGCTTCGGCGTTTCGTACTC
>JBFFEY010000095.1:0-9004 GCA_041558415.1 Burkholderiales bacterium
CCTCGCCGCCGGTCGCGGCGAACGCCTGCGTCCGCTCACCGACCGTGTGCCGAAGGCGCTGATCGAAGCGGGGGGGCGGACGCTGCTCGAGCGCCACCTCGACCGACTCGAGGCCGCCGGCATCCGCGAGGTGGTGATCAACGTCGCGCATCTCGGCGCAGCGATTCAAGCTCAGCTGCAGACCCACCCGCGGCCGAGCCTCGCGATCGCGCTGTCGGTCGAAGCCGAGGCGCTCGAGACGGCGGGCGGTATCGCCAACGCCCGGGACCTTCTCGGCAGCGACCCTTTTTTGCTCGTCAACGGCGACGTGTACTGCGAGGTCGATCTCGCGGCCCTGCGTGCGCGTGCGCTCGGCCGCGACCTTGCGCACCTCCTGCTCGTCGCCAACCCGCCGCATCGGCCGGATGGGGACTTTGCCCTCGCCGGCGGCCGGGTCGGTGCACACGGCGCGGCGCGCTACACTTACGCCGGTATCGCAGTGCTGTCGCCGCAGCTGGTGGCCGGAGTTCGCGCGGGGGAGAAGGCGCGGCTGGCGCCGCTGCTCTACGCCGCTGCCGCCGAAGGCCGGGTCTCGGGCGAGTTCTATGCCGGCCCCTGGTTCGACGTCGGCACGGCCGAACGGCTCGCTGCGCTCAATGCCCACCTCGCCGCAGGCCATGATCACTGAAAGCGAAGCAGCGACCCAGGTTTTTGACACCGCCGAGCGCGAGGCGCTGCGGCGCGAGTGGCTGACCCTGGTCGATCTGGCCGTCTGGGGCAGCGCCCAATCGCAGCAGCTGGGCGCGCTGCCGCAGCTGCGCAAGCGCGTCGTGGCGCTCGGCGCGCCGCGCGGCTGGATTGCGCGGCCGCGCGAGCGCCTGCGGCGGCGCGCCGAACCGCGCATGCTGGCGGCCGCCGCGGACTGGGCGCGGCAACTCGAGGCGTCGAATGCCGCATCGCCGGAGGACTGAAGGGACCATGGACGCCGCTACGCCGGACATCGCCATCTATGCCGCGCGGCGCGCACGCCTGCTGCACGCGATGGGCGAGGGTGTCGCGGTGATCCCGACCGCGCCGGAACGCCTGCGCAACCGCGACAGCCACTACCCCTACCGCCACGACAGCTACTTCTATTACCTGACGGGCTTCACCGAGCCCGAGGCGGCGCTGGTGCTGGTCGGCGGCGCCGCGCCGCGCGCGATACTCTTCTGCCGCGAGCGTAACGCCGAGCGCGAAATCTGGGACGGCGATCGCTACGGCCCGGAACGGGCGCGCGAGCGCTTCGGCTTCGACGAGGCGCACCCGATCGCGGCGCTCGACGAACAGCTCGCAACGCGGCTCGAAAACCAGCCGGCGCTGTACGCGCCGCTGGGCGGCGACCCGGAATGGGACGCCCGCGCGATGCGCTGGCTGAACGCGGTGCGAGCCAAATCGCGTGCCGGTGTCGAGGCGCCGGCGCGAATGCACGACGTACGTGCGCTGCTCGACGAAATGCGCCTGGTGAAGGACGCGCACGAGCTCGCCTGCATGCGCCGCGCGGCAGCGATTTCGGCGGACGCGCACCGCCGTGCGATGCAGGCGACCGCCCCTGGGCGCTTCGAATACGAGATCGAAGCGGAGCTGCTCTACGTGTTCCGTCGCCGGGGCGCGCAGTTTCCCGCCTACTGGCCGATCGTCGCCGGCGGGAAATCGGCCTGTACCCTGCACTACGTGGCCAACGATGCGCGCCTCGCCGACGGCACGCTGCTGCTCATCGACGCCGGCTGCGAGCTCGACGGCTACGCGGCAGACATCACGCGCACCTTTCCGGTCAGCGGCCGCTTCACGCGCGCGCAGCGCGACGTGTACGACGTCGTGCTGGCGGCGCAGCGGGCAGCGATCGAGCAGGTCCGCAGCGGGGCCGGCTGGAACGAACCGCACGACGCCGCGGTGCGCGTGCTGGCACAGGGCATGCTCGACCTGAAGCTGCTGTCGGGCGGTCTCGAGGAGGTGCTCGAGAAGGAGGCCTACAAGCGCTTTTACATGCACCGCACCGGGCACTGGCTCGGGCTCGATGTGCACGACGCAGGCGAATACAAGCGCTCCGGGCTGTGGCGGACGCTCGAGTCCGGAATGACGCTGACCGTCGAACCCGGCCTCTATATCCGCGCTGCGGACGACGTGCCCGCGGCGCTGCACGACATCGGCATCCGCATCGAGGACGACGTCGCGGTCACGGCACAGGGCTGCGAAGTCCTGACCGCCGCGGCGCCCAAGGCCGTCGACGAGATCGAAGCGCTGATGCGCGAGCGGCGTGGACGAGACTGAGGTCCTGATCATCGGTGGCGGGCCGGTGGGCTGCGCGCTGGCGCTCGGCCTGCACCAGGCACATCGCCGCGTCGCCATCCTCGAGCGTCGCCCGCGCGCGGCCGGCGGCACGGGCCCCGACGCGTTCCGCCCCATCGCGCTGTCGCACGCGAGCCGGCTCATCCTGGAGCGGCTGGACGCGTGGGCGTCGCTGCCCGTGACGCCGATCGAACAGGTGCACGTTTCGCAGCTCGGCGCCCCTGGACGCACGCTGCTGCTGGCCGCCGACGCCGGCGTGCCGGCACTCGGTTACGTGGTCGAGTACGGCGCCCTGAGCATGGCGCTCGCCGCGCGCGCGCGCGCCGCCGGCGTTCACTGGCTGGACGCCGCCGAGGCACAGCAGGTCGAGCCCTCGGGCGACCGCGCGACCGTGCGCTACCGCCAGGTAGACGGCGAGGCGGTGCTCGCCGCGCGCTGCGTCGTGCATGCCGAAGGCACCGGCGAAGGCATGCGCGAGCGCAGCTACGGCCAGGACGGCATCGTCAGCCTCATCGAAACCGAGGCGCGGCCGGATACCCTGCACCGCGCCTTTGAGCGCTTCACCCCCGAAGGACCGCTCGCGCTGCTGCCGCACGCCGGCCGCCATGCGGTGGTCTGGAGCCTGCGCAGCGAGCGCGCCGAGCAACTCGCTGCCGCGCCCGCGGACGAATTCCTCGCCGCGCTGGCGCGAACCATCGGCGGGCGCATCGGCATGCCGCGCCGCGTGGTCGGCCCGCGCCTGCGCCAGCCGCTCGCCCTGCGCCTGCGGCCCTCGCGCATCGCGGCGCGCCAGGTCTACATCGGCAATGCCGCGCAGACGCTGCATCCGGTCGCAGGCCAGGGCCTGAATCTCGGCTTGCGCGACGCCTGGGATCTGCTCGAGCGCTGGCGCGCTGCGGCGGATCCGGGCACGCAGGAAACGCTGCTGGCCTTCGCCGCGATGCGACGCTTCGACCTGCGCGCCACGGTGGGCGTGACGGACGTGCTGCTGCGCACGTTCGGCGGCACGCATCCCCTGCTTCGCGCCGGGCGCTGCGTTGCGCTGACCGCACTCGACCTGCTGCCGCCGGCACGACGCTTTTTCGCGCGTCGCATGATCTTCGGCCCTTCAGCGATTCCGTGAAGAAGTCCAGCTAACTACACGCGCGGACTGAAAAGGGTTCGCATCGCGCAAACCCGTGAATGCGATCGCGTGCGCGGTTCCGCAGGCACTGTGAAAACGGCTAGAATCTGCGCTCCCCGCGTTTCAATTTCCGACAGCGAACCCGTGAAGATCGGCACGCACGTGCTGCGCAACGCAATCATTGCGGCGCCCATGGCCGGCGTATCCGATCGCGCGTTCCGCGGACTGGCACGGCGCTTCGGCGCAGGCCTCGCCGTTTCGGAAATGGTCTCGGCGCGACCCGAGACGCGCGCCACGCGCAAATCGCGCCTGCGGCTCGAGCACCGCGGCGAGACGGGCCCCATCGCCGTGCAGATTGCCGGCGCCGATCCGCTGCTGATGGCGGATGCCGCGCGCTACAACGCCGCGCAGGGCGCCGACATCATCGACATCAACATGGGCTGCCCCGCCAAGAAGGTATGCAACGTGCTCGCCGGCTCCGCGCTGCTCGAGGATGAACGGCGCGTCGGGGAGATTCTCGATGCCGTGGTGCGCGCGGTCGAGGTGCCGGTCACGTTGAAGATCCGCACGGGCCCCCACCCCGGCCGGCGCAATGCGCTGCGCATTGCCCGCATCGCGCAGGCGGCAGGCGTGCAGATGCTCTGCATCCATGGTCGCACGCGCGCTTGCGCATTTCGCGGCACGGCCGAGTACGACACCATCGCTGAGGTGAAGGCGGCGGTCGACATGCCGGTGATCGCCAACGGCGACATCCGCACGCCCGAGGACGCGCGACGCGTCCTCGAGCGCACCGGCGCCGACGGCGTGATGATCGGCCGCGCCGCCCACGGCCGCCCCTGGGTTTTCCGCGAGATCGCGCACTATCTGCAGTACGGGACGCGCTGCGCTGCGCCGGGCCTGGGTGAAATTCGCGACGTGCTGCTCGAGCACCTTGACGGTCTGTACGCGCTCTACGGCTGCGAGCACGGCGCGCGCATCGCGCGCAAGCACATCGCCTGGACGGTGCGCGACCTGCCGCAGGGCGAGACGCTGCGCCGTACCGCGAACGCCACCGAGAACGCGCAGGCACAGATTGCCGCCGTGCACGCCTACTTCGCGCAGCTGCCCGAGGCGGACCGCGCGCCGGCAGCGAACGAAAGTGACGCGCGGAGGCGCGCTGCATGAGCCGACCCAACGAACTCGGTGACGCAGTGCGGCGCTCGCTCGAGCGCTACTTCAAGGATCTGGACGGCGAGACGCCGTCGGCGGTCTACGACATGGTGCTGCGGATCATCGAGAAACCGATGATCGAAACCGTGCTGCGCCAGGCCGAGGGCAACCAGACCAGCGCCGCCGAGATGCTCGGCATCAACCGCAACACGCTGCGCAAGAAGATGCAGCAGCTGCGCATCAAGGGCTGAGGGCGCGGACCCGACCTTCCAGGCAGGCGCTGAACCCACTTACGACCCAACATGAAGAATGTTCAGCGGGCGCTGATCAGCGTCTCCGACAAGGCGGGCATTGTCGAATTCGCGAAATCGCTCAGCGAACTGGGCATCGCGATTCTCTCCACCGGCGGCACCGCGAAACTGCTCGAGAAGGAAGGCGTTGCGGTCACCGAGGTCTCCGAGCACACCGGCTTTCCCGAGATGCTCGACGGCCGGGTGAAAACGCTGCATCCGAAAATCCACGGCGGCCTGCTGGCGCGACGCGATTCGCCCGCGCACATGAACGCGCTGCGCGAAGCGGGCATCGAGCCGATCGATCTGGTGGTGGTCAATCTCTACCCTTTTCAGGCCACCGTCGCGGATCCTGATTGCCGATTCGACGACGCCATCGAGAACATCGATATCGGCGGGCCGAGCATGCTGCGCGCCGCCGCGAAAAATCATGCCGCGGTCACGGTCGTGGTCGACCCGGCGGACTACGGCCGCGTCCTCGAGGAGCTGCACGCGGCCGGCTCGGTGGGGGACGCGACGCGCCTCGCGCTGGCAAAGAAGGTCTTTGCGCACACCGCAGCCTATGACGGCGCCATCGCGAACTACCTTTTCTCTCTCGACCCGAGCGGCCAGCGCGGCGAATACCCCGCCGTGCTGAACCTGCAGTTTCACAGCTTGCAGACGATGCGCTACGGCGAGAACCCGCACCAGAGCGCGGCGTTCTATCGCGATGAGCGCCCGGTCGAGGGCAGTCTCGTCAGTTTTCGGCAGCTGCAGGGCAAGGAACTCTCCTATAACAACGTCGCCGACGCGGATGCTGCCTGGGAGACGGTGAAAAGCTTTTCCGAGCCGGCCTGCGTCATCGTCAAGCACGCCAATCCTTGCGGCGTCGCGATCGGCGAGCAGCTGCTGGCGGCATACCAGAAAGCCTTCCAGACCGATCCGGTTTCGGCCTTCGGCGGCATTCTCGCCTTCAATCGCGCGCTCGATCGCGAGACGGCCGAGGCCATCGGCCGGCAGTTCGCGGAAGTCATCATCGCGCCGCGCGTCGAGCCTGAAGCGCGCGAGGGCCTGGCAACGAAGCAGAACCTGCGCGTGCTCGAGGTTCCCCTTTCGCACGCCGTGCAACGCCATGACTACAAGCGGGTGGGCGGTGGGCTGCTGGTGCAGAGCACGGACGCCGCGCGCATCGCGCGCGAGGCGCTCAAGGTGGTGACCAAGCAAGCGCCCAGCGAGGCGCAGTGGGCGGATCTGCTGTTCGCCTGGCGGGTGGCGAAATTCGTCAAGTCGAACGCCATCGTGTTCTGCGGCGGCGGCATGACGCTCGGGGTGGGCGCCGGGCAGATGAGCCGGGTCGACAGCGCGCGCATCGCCTCGATCAAGGCGCAGAACGCCGGGCTGTCGCTCGCCGGATCGGTCGTCGCCTCCGATGCCTTTTTCCCGTTCCGCGACGGACTCGACGTGGTGGTCGATGCGGGGGCGATTGCCGTGATCCAGCCCGGAGGCAGCGTGCGCGACGAGGAAGTGATTGCCGCTGCCGACGAGCGCGGGGTGGCGATGGTTTTCACGGGGATGCGGCACTTCCGACACTGAAGAACAACGATGTGCTGCGCGGCGGCGTCCGCGCCGCCGCGCAGCACCCTGCTTTCAGCACAAGCGAGCGAGCGGCTGATTCGCGAGCCGGGTAGATCCGACACGGGACGAGCGTGAAACTACTGGTCATCGGAGGGGGAGGACGCGAGCACGCGCTTGCCTGGAAGCTTGCGCAAAGCTCGCGCGTGCAGAAGGTGTTCGTTGCACCGGGCAATGGCGGCACGGCGCGGGAACCCGGACTGGAGAACGCCGCGCTCGGTTCGACCGACACGCTGCTCGAGTTCGCGCACCGCGAAAACATCCAACTCACCGTGGTCGGTCCCGAGGCACCCCTCGCGCAGGGCGTGGTCGATGCGTTCCAGTCGGCCGGGTTGCGCATCTTCGGCCCGACGCGCGCCGCCGCACAACTCGAGAGCTCCAAGGATTTCGCCAAGCGCTTCATGGTGCGCCACGGCATTCCGACCGCGCGCCATGCGACCTTCGAGCATGCGGCGGAGGCAAAGGCCTACGTCGCACAGCAGGGCGCGCCGATCGTGGTCAAGGCAGACGGGCTTGCCGCAGGCAAGGGCGTGGTGGTCGCCGCCAGCGTGGAACAGGCAAACGACGCCATCGACGCCATGCTGCTCGCCAACCGCCTGGGCGACGCGGGCGCCCGCGTGGTGATCGAAGAATGCCTGGTCGGCGAGGAAGCGAGCTTCATCGTGATGTGCGACGGCCGCCACGCGCTGCCATTGGCGACGAGCCAGGACCACAAGCGTCTGCGCGACGGCGACGAAGGCCCCAACACCGGCGGTATGGGTGCGTATTCCCCGGCGCCGGTGGTGACACCCCGGCTGCATGCGCGCGTCATGCGGGAGATCATTCAGCCGACCCTGCAAGGCATGGCGCGCGACGGCATGCCTTACGTCGGCTTTCTTTACGCTGGCCTGATGATCGACCCAGACGGCAATCCGCGCACGCTCGAGTTCAACTGCCGCCTGGGCGATCCGGAGGCCCAGCCGATCCTCATGCGCCTGAAATCCGATCTCCTGCCCCTGCTCGAGGGCGCGCTAGACGGCGCGCTGGCGGATGCGAGCGCCGAATGGGACCGGCGCTCGGCGCTCGGTGTGGTACTCGCCGCGCGCGGCTACCCCGAGCAGCCGTTGTCCGGCGATCGCATCGACGGCCTGCCCGCGCCGAGCGAGGACTGCCGCGTGTTCCACGCCGGCTCGCGCCTGGACGGCAGTCAGCTCGTCACCAGCGGCGGGCGCGTGCTGTGCGTCACCGCCCTCGGCGATTCGCTGCGCGTGGCGCGCCAGCGCGCCTACGCCGCTGTCGAAGGCATCCGCTTCGAAGGGATGCAGTACCGCCGCGATATCGGCAACCGCGGCCTGTCGCGGGGCTGAGCGCGATGGACGTAATCCCCGATCTCGCTGCCGTCGACGGCTACCTGGTCGATCTGCAGTCGCGCATCGTCACCGCGCTCGAGGCGCTCGATGGCGCGCGTTTCCTGACCGACCGCTGGACGCGCGCCGAAGGCGGCGGCGGGGACACACGCGTGATCGAGGAAGGTCGGCTTTTCGAGCGCGGCGGCGTCAACTACTCGCGCGTCAGCGGTGCGCGGCTACCGCCGTCCGCCAGTGCCGCGCGCCCCGCGCTCGCGGGTCGCGCCTTCGACGCCATGGGCGTCTCGCTGGTGCTGCATCCGCGCAACCCCTACTGCCCGACCGCACACATGAACGTGCGCTTTTTCGTCGCCCACCCGCCTGCCGGCAGCGCGGAAGCGCCGCTGTGGTGGTTCGGTGGCGGCATGGACCTGACGCCCTACTACGGCTTCGAGGAAGACGCGCGTCACTTTCATGCCACCTGCAAGAGCGCACTCGAACCGTTCGGCGCCGACCGCTACGCGCGCTACAAGCGCTGGTGCGACGAGTATTTCGTCCTGCGACACCGCGGCGAGGCGCGCGGCGTGGGCGGAATCTTTTTCGACGACCTGTCGGAGGACGGCTTTGCGACCTGTTTCGCCCTGGTGCGCGCCGTCGGCGATCGCTTCGTGACGGCCTATGGCCCGATTCTCGAGCGCCGCCGGGCACTGCCCTACGGCGAGCGCGAGCGTGAATTCCAGGCCTATCGCCGCGGACGCTACGTCGAGTTCAACCTGGTCTATGACCGCGGCACGCTGTTCGGACTGCAGTCGGGCGGACGTACCGAATCGATCCTGATGTCGCTGCCGCCGCGCGTGGCCTGGCGCTACGCCTGGGCGCCCGAGCCGGGGACGCCCGAGGCGCGCCTGTACAGCGACTTCCTGCCGCCGCGCGACTGGGTCTAGCGCCGTCTACTCCAGTTCGGCCGCGCGCCGATAGTGGTGCTGGGCATCGGCCTCCCGCTCGAGGCGCTCCGCGAGACGCGCCAGATCGAGATGTGCCGCGCGGCTCTCCTCGAGCGAAAGGCTCGCCTCGAGGTAGCTTTGCGCCTTGCCCCACAGCTCCGCGTGCACGCATAGGCGGCCGAGCGCAGTGAGCAGGGCGGGATCGTCCGGGCGCTGGTGCAGCCAGCGCTCGGCGCGCGCGATGCGCGCGCGCGCCAC
>JBFFEY010000096.1:0-8899 GCA_041558415.1 Burkholderiales bacterium
CCCCCCCCCCCCCCGACCCCCTCCCCCCCGATAACACGGGTATCGCGAATCTTTTGCGCAGTTATAGTGCAGGGATGGGTGTGTTCGATCCGCCGGGGCCGGCGCGCGAGCGGCGCGGCGACTGGCGCCAGCTGGCGCGTCTGGCCCGCTTTCTGGTCCCGTACCGTCTGCGCGTGGCCGGCGCCGTGGTGGCGCTGCTCATTGCGGCGGCGAGCGTCCTGGCCCTCGGCCAGGGCCTGCGCCACGTCGTCGACCAGGGCTTCGGCAGCGGCGATCCGCGGCTGCTGAACGAGGCGCTCGCGGCGCTGATCGCTGTGGCGGTGACGCTCGCCGTTGCGACCTACTTCCGCTTCTTCCTGATGATGACCACCGGCGAGCGGGTGGTGACCGATCTGCGCCGCGCCGTGTTCGATCACATCATCGGCCTCGAGCCGGCCTTTTTCGAGGCCACGCGCACCGGCGAGGTCGTCTCGCGCCTCACTGCGGACGCCACCCTGCTGCAGCAGGTGATCGGCTACGGCCTGTCGATGTTCGTGCGCAACTTCGTCATGATGGTCGGTGCCACCCTGATGCTGTTCGTGGTGAGCTGGAAGCTGGCGCTGCTGGTGCTGCTTGGCGTGCCGGTGACGCTGGTGCCGATCCTGCTGCTCGGCCGGCGCGTGCGGCGGCTGTCGCGCGACAACCAGGACCGGGTCGCTGACGTCTCGGCCTACGTCGACGAGGCGGTGCACGAGATCCGCACGGTGCAGGCGTACGTGCACGAAGCGCACGACCGCGCGGCCTTCGGCGCGCACGCCGAGGCGGCCTATCGTGCAGGCGTCGCCCGCATCCGGCAGAAGGCGGTGCTCATCGCACTGGTGATGCTGATCGCCTTCAGCGCCGTCGGCGTAATCCTGTGGATCGGCGGCCATGACGTCCTCGCCGGGCGCTTCACCGCCGGCGAGCTGTCCGCATTCGTGTTTTACGCCTCGGTGGTGGCGATGGGCGCCGGCACCGTGTCCGAAGTGTGGGGCGAGCTGCAGCGCGCGGCCGGCGCGACCGAGCGCCTGCTCGAGCTGCTCGAGACGCCGCCGGCCATCGCTGCACCGCCGGCGCCAGTCGCGCCGCCGGCCGCGGTGCGCGGCGCGATCGTCTTCGACGCGGTACGCTTTGCCTACCCAGCGCGCCCCGGCGTGGCCGCGCTGGACGGCTTTTCGCTCGACGTCGCACCGGGGGAATGCGTCGCCCTGGTCGGCCCTTCCGGTGCCGGCAAGTCGACGGTGTTCGCGCTGCTGCTGCGCTTTTACGACCCGCAATCCGGCAGCCTGCGCATCGACGGCAGGGCGCTGTCGGCGATGGATCCGCGGGGTCTGCGCAGTCTGATCGCGGTGGTGCCGCAGGAACCGGTGATCTTCGCCGCGAGCGTGCTGGAGAACGTACGCTACGGCCGGCCGCAGGCCGGCCGGGCCGAGGTGCTGCGTGCCTGCGAGCAGGCCTTCGCACTGGAATTCGTCGAGCGTCTGCCGCAGGGATTGGACACCCCGCTCGGCGAGCGCGGCGTGACGCTCTCGGGTGGACAGCGCCAGCGGCTGTCGATTGCGCGCGCCCTGCTCGCCGACCGACCCATCCTGCTGCTCGACGAGGCGACCAGCGCGCTCGATGCCGAAAGCGAGCGCATGGTGCAGCAGGCGCTCGCCGCACTCGAGCGCGGGCGCACCACGCTGGTCATCGCGCATCGGCTGGCGACGGTGCGCGATGCGAACCGCATCGTGGTCATGGATCAGGGCGCAATCGTCGCGCAGGGCACGCATGCGGCGCTGCTGCAGGAAGGCGGTCTCTACGCCAGTCTCGCAAAACTGCAATTTCTTGGCGACGAAGGCGCGCGTTTCGAACGCGCGGCCTGACGGCAGAGGTATCATTGGCCACCGCCCGGCCAGTGCCGGATCGCGTCATCCAACAATTCACAGGGGAGACTGATGTCTCAGGTCATAGGCGTGCCGCGCGAGACGGCTGCGGGCGAAAAGCGCGTGGCGACGGTGCCGGAGGTCGTTGAGAAACTGATGAAGCTCGGCTTCGAGGTGGCCGTGGAATCGGGTGCTGGCGAGGCGTCGAACTTCGGGGACGAGGACTACCGTGCCGCGGGTGCGAAGATCGTGGACGGTGCAGCGACGCTGTGGGCGGCCTGCGACATCGTGTTCAAGGTGCGCGCGCCGACGGCTGAAGAAGTCGGCCTGATGCACGAGGGCCAGACGCTGATCGGCTTCATCTGGCCGGCGCAGAACCCCGAATTGATGCAGCAGCTTGCCGCCAGGAAGGTGACCGTGCTCGCCATCGACTCGCTGCCGCGCATGCTGAGCCGCGCGCAGAAGATGGATGCGCTGACTTCGATGGCCGGCATCTCCGGCTACCGCGCCGTCATCGAGGCCGCCAACGCTTTCGGCCGCTTCCTCACCGGCCAGGTAACCGCGGCCGGAAAGATCCCGCCGGCCAAGGTCTTCATCGCCGGTGCCGGCGTTGCGGGCCTGGCCGCGATCGGCACCGCCGTTGGACTGGGCGCCATCGTGCGTGCCAACGACACGCGTGCCGAAGTGGCTGACCAGGTGGTGTCGATGGGTGGCGAATTCGTGAAGGTCGATTATGAGGAAGAGGGGGCCGGTGGGGGCGGCTACGCCAAGGTGATGAGCGAGGGTTTTCAGCAGGCCCAGCGCGAGATGTACGCAAAGCAGGCGAAGGAGGTGGACATCATCATCACCACTGCGCTGATCCCCGGCAAGCCGGCGCCGCGGCTGATCACCGCCGACATGGTGAAGAGCATGAAGCCGGGGAGCGTCATCGTCGACATGGCCGCGGAACAAGGCGGCAACTGCGAGCTGACCGAGCCGGGCAAGGCCGTGGTCAAGCACGGCGTCACCATCATCGGTTACACCGACCTGCCCAGTCGCCTCGCGAAGCAGTCCTCGACATTGTATTCGAGCAACCTCTTCCGGCTCACCGAGGAACTGTGCAAGACGAAGGACGGCGTGATCGATGTCAACATGGAAGACGACGCCATCCGCGGCCTGACGGTCATCAAGGAGGGCAGCATTACCTGGCCGCCACCGCCGCCTAAGCTGCCCGCCGCGCCGGCGGCGAAGCCGGCGGCCAAGGCGCCGCCCGCTGCGGCCAAGGGGCACGGCCACGGGGGCGGCGGCCCGATGTCCGCCAAGGCCACGGCGGTTGTCTTTCTGGCGGGCGCGGCCCTGTTCTGGTTCATCGGCGCCTACGCGCCGCCGGCCTTTCTCGCGCACTTCACCGTGTTCGTGCTGGCCTGCTTCATCGGCTACATGGTGATCTGGAACGTCACGCCGGCGCTGCACACGCCGCTGATGAGCGTCACCAACGCGATCAGCAGCATCATCGCGGTCGGCGCGCTGGTGCAGATCGCGCCGCCGGTGACCGACGTCTCCGGGCGGCCGACGGGCTGGATCGTGACGCTCGCGGTCATCAGCATCGCGCTCGTCGCGATCAACATGTTCGGTGGCTTCGCGGTGACGCGGCGCATGCTGGAAATGTTCCGCAAGTAAGGGAGACGAATGATGTCCGCAACACTCGTAACCGTCTCCTACGTCGGCGCCGCGATCCTGTTCATCCTGAGCCTCGGCGGTCTCTCGCATCCCGAGACCTCGCGGCGCGGCAACATCTTCGGCATCGTCGGCATGGTCATCGCGGTGATCGCGACGGTCGCCGGACCGAACGTCACCGCCTCCGGCTATCCCTGGATCATCGCCGCCATGGTCGTGGGCGCGACGGTCGGCCTCTATGCGGCGCGCATCGTCAAAATGACGCAGATGCCCGAGCTGGTCGCGCTGATGCACAGCCTGGTCGGCCTGGCGGCGGTGCTGGTCGGCTTCGCCAACTACATCGATCCGGCGGCCGCCGGGCACTACCAAGGAGCCGAGAAGACGATCCACGAGATCGAGATCTACATCGGCATCCTGATTGGCGCCGTGACCTTCTCCGGCTCGGTGATCGCGTTCGGCAAGCTCTCGGCCAAGATCAGCGGCAAGCCCATGCTGCTGCCGGCGCGCCACTGGCTCAACCTGATCGGACTGCTGATCGTGATCTGGTTCGGGGCCCGCTTCGTCGGCGCGCCGTCCGTTTCGGCGGGGATGTTTCCGCTCCTCGTGATGACCGTCATCGCGCTGCTGTTCGGCGTTCACATGGTGATGGCGATCGGGGGCGCCGACATGCCGGTGGTGGTGTCGATGCTCAACAGCTATTCGGGGTGGGCCGCCGCCGCCACCGGCTTCATGCTGTCGAACGACCTGCTGATCGTGACGGGCGCGCTGGTCGGCTCGAGCGGCGCGATCCTGTCCTACATCATGTGCCGGGCGATGAACCGGCGCTTCCTTGCCGTGATTGCGGGCGGCTTCGGTACCGAGGGCGGGGCACCGGCGGCCGGCGGCGGCGAGGCGGCGGGCGAAGTGTTTCCGATCCAGGCGCCCGAGACGGCCGAGCTGCTGCGCAACGCGAAGAACGTCATCATCGTGCCAGGCTACGGCATGGCGGTGGCGCAGGCCCAGCACACCGTCTACGAGATCACCAAACAGCTGCGTGACAGCGGGGTGAACGTGCGCTTCGGCATTCACCCTGTGGCCGGCCGCATGCCGGGCCACATGAACGTGCTGCTCGCGGAAGCGAAGTTGCCCTACGACATCGTGCTGGAGATGGACGAGATCAACGAGGACTTCCCGGACACCGACGTGGCGATGGTGATCGGCGCCAACGACATCGTGAATCCGGCGGCGCAGGAAGACCCCGCCAGCCCGATCGCCGGCATGCCGGTGCTGGAGGTCTGGCATGCGAAGACCTCGGTGGTGATGAAGCGCAGCATGGCCTCGGGTTATGCGGGCGTCGACAACCCGCTCTTCTACAAGGAGAACAACCGCATGCTGTTCGGCGATGCGAAGAAGATGCTGGACGAGGTGCTCGTCGCGCTGAAAGGCTGAGCCGGTGGCCGCCCGCGAGCGCATCCTGCAGCGCATCCGCCGTGCCCAGGGCCGCGGCGGGGGCGCACCGTCGGCGGCCGAGCGCGAGGCGGTGGACAGCTACCTGCGCGGCCACCCGCGCGGCCCGCTGCCTGCGCTCGAGGGGCGCTGGATCGACCGTTTCTGCGACCGGGCGCGCGCGGCGACGAGCAGCTGGGACCGCGTGGTGCGGCTGGAGGATGCGCCGGCGGCCGTGCGGCGCTACCTCGATGCCCAGGACTTGCCGAAATCCGGCTGCGTCTGGCCGGATCTGGGTGGTCTTGACTGGGCCGGCGCGGGCTTGACTCTCGCTGCGCGCGCAGCGCAGGGCGACGACGCGCTGGGCGTGAGCGGTGCGTTCTGCGGCATTGCGGAGACCGGAACCCTGATGCTGGTCTCCGGGGCCGGTAGCCCGGCGAGCGTCAGCCTGCTGCCCGAAACGCACGTCGCCCTGCTGCCGGTGGCGCGCATCGTGGCGCACATGGAGGACGGCTGGGCGCTCGCCCGGCACGAACTGCATACGCTGCCGCGCGCGGTGAATTTCATCTCTGGGCCGTCGCGCACTGCCGACATCGAGCAGACGCTCGTGCTCGGCGCGCACGGCCCCTATCGTGTGCATATCGTTCTGATAGGCTGATCGCCGGCGCGCGCCGCGGGCCGGCACGCCGATGCCCGACGATCGCGGAACGACATGACGAGTTCGACCGACCGCACCCTGCGCTTCGAGCTGCTGCGCGATTCCGTCTCGGAAGGCGTGCGTGCGCTGCGCGAGCGCATCGCGCGCGGCATGCCGCAGGCGGTGCTGAAGATCGGCATGTCGGCGCGCCTGTTTCATCCCCAGCCGGACGCGAAGGGGCTGCAGTCGAGGACGCTGCAGTACCTCGAGCAGTCGGCGGCCCACTGGATCATGTCGCGCAACGTGCTGGTGTTCATGGTGCCCACCGTCGACAAGGAAGGGCTCCTGCACCGCAGCGAGATGCGCGGCGCCGACTATGCGCGCGCGCTCGACGGGCTCGTGCTGCAAGGCGGTGCCGATGTGAGCCCGCTGACCTACGGCGAGGAACCGATGCAGCGCGCATGGGCCGGCGACCGGCTGCGCGACGTGTACGAGATCGAGCTGGTGCACGAATTCATCGACGCCGGCAAGCCGGTGCTCGGCATCTGTCGCGGGCTGCAGATCATCAATGTCGCCTTCGGCGGAACGCTCGTCCAGGACATCGCCACGCAGGTCCCCGGCGCGCTGACGCACGTGACCGACGATTACGAGCGCAATGCCCATGAGATCTCCATCGTGCCCGGATCCGGCCTGGCGCGGCTCTACCCGGGCATCGAGCGCGCGCGCGTCAACTCGATTCACCATCAGTCGATCAAGACGCTGGGCCGCGGGCTGCTGACCGAGGCGCGCGCCGAGCCGGATGGCGTGATCGAGGCCATTCGCCACACAGAAAAGCGCTACGTCTTCGCCACGCAGTGGCATCCGGAGTTTCATGCGTCGCGCAATGCGGAGTTGCTGGCGAGCGCGCCGATCCTGGACGAATTTCTGCAGGCCGCGGCCGAACGCTGAGCGAGGCACACGATGCAGCTCGGTTACCTGCCGGAGTTTCCACCTGCGCTGACGCAGCCCATCCTGTTTGGTGCGCTGCTCGCCGCCGGGCTGCTCGTCGGGGAGGCGGCGCGACGCTACGCATCGCTGCCCCGCATCACCGGCTACGTGCTGGCGGGTGTGGTGCTCGGGCCACAGGCCTCCGGGCTGCTCGGTCCCAATGCGCTCGAGACGGCGCGCGTGCTGGTCGATCTGTCGATCGGGCTGATCGTCTTCGAGCTCGGCTTTCGCTTCGATCTGGCCTGGCTGAAGCGCAACCGCTGGCTGTTCGTGGCGGCGCTCGCCGAGAGCGCGCTGTGCTTCCTCGCGATTTACTTCGTGCTGCTGTATCTCGGTTTCCAGGCGCTGCACGCGGCAAGCGCGGCGGCCATCGGCACGGCGACCTCGCCTGCCGTAGTCATGCTCGTGGCGCACGACCAGCGCGCCGAGGGGCAGGTGACCGAGCGCATGCTGCTGTTCACCGCGGTGAACAGCATCTTCGCCTACGTCGGACTGACCCTGCTGCTGCCGTTCCTGCGCGTCGAGCATGCCGTGACCTGGACGCACGCTGTGTTGCACCCCATCTACCTCCTGGCCGGCTCGCTGATCATCGGCTTCCTCGCCTGCGTTCTGATGCTCGGGCTGGCGCGCTGGCTCGGCAAACGCGAAGACCGGCAGTTCGTGCTGCTCGTCGCGCTGGTGGTGCTGACGGTGGGCGTCACGCGCGCGCTGAATCTCTCGGTCATGGTGACCCTGGTCGCGCTCGGCATGCTGGCGCGCAACCTGGACCGGCGTCATGTCCTCATGCCGCTGCGCGCCGGGCATGGCGGCCAGCTGTTTTTCGTCATCCTGTTCGTCCTCACCGGGGCGAGCCTCGAGTTCGATGCGCTGGCGACCGCGGGCCTGGCGGTCGCGGGGTTCATCGCCGCGCGCTTCCTCGGCAAGACGGTGGCGATCGCGGCTTTTTCGCGCGCCACCGGCCTGCGCAGGCGCGGTGCCGGCCTGCTGTCGTTGGCGCTGCTGCCCATGTCGGGACTCGCGGTGGTGATGCTGCACGATGCGCAAAGCCTGGTGCCAGGCCTGCGACAGGAGCTGGCCGCGGTGGTCATCGCCTCGATCGCGATCCTGGAGCTGGTCGGTCCGGTGGCGACGCAATTCGCGCTGCGTCGCGCCGGCGAAACGCAACCGGAGTCGCGGCATGCCTGAGCCGGTGGTCGACGAGCGGCAGTTCCGTCGATCGGAGGGTGGCAGCGTCGGGATCGAGCTGGAGCTGCAGCTGGTGCGATCACGCGATTTCGACCTTGCGCGCGATGCGGCCGATCTGATCGAGCGTCTGGAACGGCGCAGCCTGACCGGGGCGGTGAAGCCCGAAATTACCGAGGGCATGATCGAGCTGAACACCTCGATCCACGCGCGCCATGCGCCATTGCTTGACGAGCTGCGCACGATGCGCGACGCGGTCGTCGACGAGGCGGGCATCCTCAACCTGTATGTCCTGGGTGGCGGCTCGCATCCGTTCCACGACTGGACCGAGCGGCGCATCACCCCGAGCGAGCGCTTCAACGCTCTGTTCGAGCGCTACGGCTTTCTCGCCAAACAGTTCACCGTGTTCGGTCAGCATACGCATATCGGCTGCCGCGACGGCGACGAGGCGGTGTACCTGGCGCACATGCTGATGCGCTACGTGCCGCACTTCATCGCGCTGTCGGCCTCGTCGCCTTACTATCAGGGCGAGGACACGTCGTTCCAGTCGTCGCGTCTGACCGCGGTCAGCGCGTTCCCCCTCGCCGGACACATGCCCTTCGTCGCCGACTGGGCGGCGTTCCTCGATTACTACGAGACGATGCGCGGCTTCGGCATCGTCGGCAGCATGAAGGATTTCTACTGGGACGTGCGGCCGAAGCCGGAGTACGGGACGATCGAGATCCGGGTGTTCGATACACCGCTTAGCGTCGAGCGTGCCGCCGCGCTGGCGACCTACGCGCAGGTGCTTGCCGCCTATCATCTGGCCGAGCGCCCCTGCCTGCCGAGCCCCGCGGTCTACCTCGTGAACGCGTACAACCGGTTCGAGGCCTGCCGCTATGGTTTCCGCGGCGAAATGGTGGAGCCCTACACCGCGCGCAAGAAACGCATTGGTGACGACATCCTCGAGACGATCGCCACGATCCGGCCGCATGCCGAGCGGCTCGACGCGGCGCCGGAGCTCGACGCGCTCGCCGAGCTCGTGCGGCACGGGCCGTCCGACGCCGACTGGCTGCGTGCCCAGCGTGGCGCGGCGGGATCGCTGGAGGACGTGGTGCGCAAGAGCGCGGCGCACTGGGCCGGGCGCGCC
>JBFFEY010000097.1:0-8871 GCA_041558415.1 Burkholderiales bacterium
ATTCCACCGTGTGCGCGGCGGGCTGCGCCAGCGTGCGCACCAGGCGCGGCGTGATGAGCAGCACGATCTGTGTCTTGAGGCTCTCGTCGCGCTGCGAGGAGAACAGCCGTCCCAGGGTCGGCAGGTCGCCCAGGCCCGGCACGCGGTCGGCGCTGCGGCGGTCTTCGTCGCTGATCAGCCCGGCGAGCACCTGCGTCTCGCCGTCGCGCAGCCGCAGCAGGGTGCTCGCGTTGCGCGTGCCGATCTGGTAGACGAGCGTGCCGGAGGTGCTGCGGATCTCGCGCACGATGCGGCTCACCTCCAGGCCGACCTTGATGCCGACTTCGTCGTCCAGGTAGATGACCGGCTCGACGTCGAGCTTGTGGCCGACGTCGAGGTAGCTCACCGATTCCGAGACGAAGCCGCCGGTGGCCGCCGCGGTGGTGGTGATCACCGGCACGCGGTCGCCGATGTGGATCTTGGCCTTCTCGCGGTTCTTGACGCGGATGCGCGGATTGGCGAGCAGGTTGGTGCTGCCGTCCTGCGCCTTGAGCGAGAGCAAAAAGGTCGGACTGGGAAAGAGCAGCTGCACCAGGCTGGAATTGAAGTTCTTCAGCTCGTCCAGCCCCACCACGCCCGGCGTGCCGGCGGCGCCCTGCAGCACCACCGCCATCGAGTCGGGGTACTTGAGGCCCAGCTCGGTCAGGCGGTTGACGGTGACCTCGAGCACTTCGACCTCGAGCATGACCTCGGGCTCGGCGAGGTCCTGCGCCGCGATCAGGCGCTCGGCGATGCGCACCGACTCGGGCGTGTCGCGGATGACCACCAGGTTGACCTTCTCGTCGACGAAGATGTCGCGCGTCTTCACCACCGAGCGGATCATGGTGGCGGTCTGCTTGACGTCGGCGTTCGACAGGTAAAAGCTCTTCACCACCAGGTCCTGGTATTCGCGCCGCTTGGCCGGCGTGTTGGGAAACACCACCACCGTGTTGCTGCTCGAGACCTTCTGCTCGAGCTGGTTGGTCATGACGATGATGCGCATCGCCTCGTCGAAGGAGGCCTCGCGCAGCGCGATGTCGGTGCGGTTGTCGGCCTTGACGTCCTTGTCGAGCACGATGTTGATGCCGTAGGTGCGCGACAGCACCTGGAACAGGGAGCGCAGCGTGACGTCGCGCAGCTCGAGCGAGATCGGCTGCTTGGAGGCGGGCTTCAGCTCGAGCTCGGCGAGCGCCGAGGGCATCAGCTTGTCGTCGATGCGGCGCTTGAGGCGCAGCGCCTCGCGCTGCGTGGGGTTTTCCTGCAGCACCGGCTCGAGCGCGGCGCGCGCGGCGCGGTACTGCCCCGCGGCGGCGAGCTTCTGCGCGCTGGCGATGATCGCCCTGTGGCGCAGCTCGGTCTCGAGCTGCGCCAGGCCTTCGCGCGCGCGCGCGTTCCTCGGGTCGTACTTGAGGATGCGCTGGTAGAGCAGCGCGGCGATCTGGAACTGGCCGGCCTGGCGCATCGCCTCGGCCTGGCCGAGCCACTGCAGGGCGAGCAGGTCGCGCTGGCGGTTGTACTCGCTGCGCACCGCCGGATCGGCGTCGGGCTCGCTCGCCGCCTTGTCGAGCATCGCGAGCGCCTCCTCGCCGCGTCCGCGCTCGAGCAGCTGGCGCGCGTCGTCGATCACGGTGTAGGTGGCGCAGGCGGCGAGCAGCAGGCCGAGCGCGAGCCAGGCGAGCAGCGCACGCAGAAGGGGGCGGGCAGGGCGGTGCATGGCGCTATTGTCTCCCGGACGCGTCGTCGGGCCGGAAATGCAGCGTGAGCTGGATCTGCGCGTCGAGGCCTGCGTCGGCCGTGCGCTCGCGCTCGAAGCGCAGCGCGTCCACCGAGGCGAGCGGCATTTCGCGCAGCACCGCATCGAGGAAGCCGCGCACCTGCAGGTAGCTGCCGCGCACCGGCAGGGTGACGCGGTAGGCCACGGGGCCCGCGGCGCGCCGCTCGAGGCGGTACTCGCCCTGGCGCAGCTGGAGCTGCGACGCCCCGGCCAGCGCGTAGAGCCGTGCCAGCTCGGCGGGCAGCTGCGCGAGCGGCGGCAGCAGGCTGTAGAAACGCAGCAGCTCGTCGGCACGGTCGTCCACCGTCACGGCGCGGAACGGCCCGCGGCTGCGCAGGCGCTCGGCGGCGTCCTGCTGCGCGGCGAGCTCGCGCTCCGCCGGGCGCAGCGCGGAAAAGTAGAACGGCAGGCAGAACAGCAGCACGCCGATGCCCAGCACGCCCAGCGTGCCGATGCGGGCAAGAACCGCGTTCACGCCGCTCACGGCAGCGCCTTGAGCGAGGCCTGCACGGTGAAACGCACCGGCTGATGCGGCGCTTGCACCTGCAGCTGATGGCTGACGATGTGCACCTCGCCGAGCGCGCGGGCGGCGGCCAGGCGCTGCAGGTACTCGAGCATCGCCTGCTGCGAGCGCGCCTCGGCGCCGAGCCGCAGCTGGCGCTGCTGCGCGTCCGGCTGCAGCTGCAGCAGGGCGACGTCGGCCGTCGTCGCGCCCTCGACGCTCTCGATGATCGCAGCCCAGGGCAGCGCGAGCTGGCGCAGCACCGCCTCGACGCGCCTCGCCTCCTCGTCCAGGCGCTGCGGCGAGCGCGCGCGCAGCGCGCTTTCCGCCGGGCCGAGCAGCGCGCGGCCGGCCTCGATGCGCTGCAGCTCGAGATCGACGCTGCGATAGCGCTCGACCAGCACCGCGGCGGTGGCGATGCCGATGACGAGCAGCAGCGCGCCGAGTGCGCGCGGGCGGCGCGGCGCGGCGACGTAGTCGAGCTCGAGGCGGCGCGGTTTCATCGTGCGGCAAGCGCCATGGCGAAGCGCGCGTCCTCGCGCGGGTTGAAGCCGGCTAGCGGCGGCAGGCCGAGGGCGTGCAGCGACCAGCCGCGCGCCTCGCCGGAAACCGCGCGCCCCTGTCCCGGCGCGTGCACGTGCGCGCTGCGCGCGGACGCCGCCGCGTCGACGTCGGCGCGCAACTGCTCGCGCTCGAGCAGGGCGGCCCAGTCCTGCGGGCCGGGATAGTCGCCGCGCAGCGTCTGCACCGTCGCCCAGCGGCGCGCCGCGAGCATGGCCAGGCAGGCGCGCTGCGGCTCGACGAGCAGCAGCCAGGCCGGCGGCCGGCCGAAGGCGGCGCGCCAGCAGTTGAACGCCGCCATCAGGTAGGGCTGAATCGACACCAGGCGCAGCTTCGCGCCGCGCGGGAAGCAGGCGCGAATGGCCGGCGCGAGACCGGCGTCGACGGCGCTCGCCAGCCGCGGCGCGCCGCGCTGCGCCGGGCTGAGGCGCACGTCCCAGCCGCGCGCGCGATCGCCGTAGATGCGGGTGAACTGAAAGCGCGCCAGGCCGAGCTGCTCCGCCGGGGTGGCGAGCGCGGCGTCGGGGCGCACCAGCGCATAGCGTACGAAATGGTTGGACAGCACCAGCGTGGCGTCGAGGCGCTCGCGCCGCAGCGGCTCGAGCGCCGCCGCGAGTGCCGCGACCGCCCCCTGCCAGGGCGCGTCGCCGAAGGCCGGATCGCAGGCGATCGCCTGCTTGCCGAGCACGCGCGGGCGCAGGCCGCCGGCCAGGCGCAGCCACGCAACCGCGTCCGGCGCGAGCGAGATCAGCAGGCGGTCACGCCACAAACGTGACACGGTTGATCTCCTGCAGGGTGGTTTCGCCGTTCTTCACCGCCTCGAAGGCGGCTTCGCGCAGGAAGCGCGTGCCGTTGGCGCGCGCCGCTTCGCGGATCTGGCGCACCGGGGCGCGCTGCGCGATCAGCTCGCGCAGGTCGTCGTTCAGGATGAGCAGCTCGGCGATCGCCTTGCGCCCCTTGAAGCCGGCGCCGCGGCACTCGCGGCAGCCGCGGCCGATACGGAAGCGGTAGTCGCGCAGCGCGGCCGCGTCGAGCCCGGACTCGCGCAGCAGCGCGGCCTCGGGCTGCACCTCCTCGGCGCAGTGCGGGCAGACCAGGCGCACCAGGCGCTGCGCGAGGATCGCGTTCAGCGCCGAGACGAAGCTGTACAGGTCGACGTTCATGTGCATGAAGCGGCCGATGACGTCGAACACGTTGTTGGCGTGCACCGTGGTGAACACCAGGTGCCCGGTGAGCGCCGACTGCACGGCGATGTTGGCGGTCTCCGGGTCGCGGATCTCGCCGACCATGATCTTGTCGGGATCGTGGCGCAGGATCGAGCGCAGGCCGCGCGCGAACGTGAGGCCCTTCTTCTCGTTCACCGGGATCTGCAGCACGCCCGGCAGCTGGTACTCGACCGGGTCCTCGATGGTGACGATCTTGTCCTGGCCGCTGTTGATCTCGCTGATCGCGGCGTACAGGGTGGTGGTCTTGCCGCTGCCGGTCGGCCCGGTGACCAGCAGCATGCCGTAGGGCTCCTGCGACAGGCGCCGCAGCCGGCGCACCTCGTCGTCGCTGAAGCCGAGCGAGTCGAGCGACAGCTGCTGGCGCTCGGCCTCGTAGAGCGACTGCTTGTCGAGCACGCGCAGCACGGCGTCCTCGCCGTGGATGCTCGGCATGATCGAGACGCGGAAGTCGACCGCGCGGCCCTGGTCGAGCGCCTTGAAGCGCCCGTCCTGCGGCACGCGGCGCTCGGTGACGTCGAGCTCGGCGAGCACCTTGACGCGCGCGATCGCCTGCTCGGCCTGCGCCATGTCCTGGATCAGCTTGATCTGCGACAGGATGCCGTCGATGCGGAACTTGATCGCCAGCGCGCCGGCGAGCGTCTCGAGGTGGATGTCGCTCGCGCCCAGGCGCAGCGCGTCGCGCAGCGTCGAGCGCACCAGGCGCACCACTTCGCTGGTCTCCTCGCTGATCGCGCGCAGCGACAGGTCCTCGACGCGCAGCAGCTCCTCGCCGGCGGCGGCGGCCTCGGCCTGCACGCTGTCCAGGGCGCGCAGCGTCTCTTCGTGGCCGGCGAGAAACGCCACCAGGTCGCCGCGGTGCACCAGGCGCCACTCGAACGGCTCGGCGAGGCGTTCCTCGGCCCAGGCGCTGAGCTCCGCCGAGAAGGGGTCGTCGGTGGCGAGCAGCAGTTCGCCGTCCGGCATGCGCAGCAGCGCGCAGCCGCGCTGCGCGCATTCGCTGAACGGCAGGAGCTCGAAGGCCGGCGCGGCGCGGCGCAGTTCCTCCATGCGCAGCACCGGCAGCTGCAGCGTCGCGCCGACCCGCGCGGTGAAGGCGTCCGGGTCGAGCGCGAGCCTTTCCTCGAGCACGTCGACCAGGCGGCGGCGGCTGGCGCGCGCGACGCTGCGCGCCTCGGCCGTGACCTCGGCCGCGATCGGCTCGGCCATGCCGGCGGCGGGCGCGTTCATCGCAGGCTCCCGGCGAGCTCGAAGATGGGCATGTACATGAGGATCACGATGCCGCCAATCACCAATCCGATCAAGCCCATCAGGATCGGCTCGAACAGGCGCGTGAACCAGTCCACCCAGCGCAGGATCTCCTCGTCGTGGAACGCCGCGATGCGGTCCATCATCTCGCCCATGTTGCCGCTTTGCTCGCCGACCGCGAGCATGCGCAGCGCGACCGGCGTCGCCAGGCCGTGCTTTTCCATCGAGGCGGACACCGGCAGGCCCTCGCTGATCGCGCGGCGCGCGAGCACGAGTCGCTCGCGCAAGCCGGCGTGCAGCAGCTCGCCGCCCATGTCGAGCGCGCTGACCAGCGGCATGCCGCCGCGCAGCAGCATGCCGATGGTGCGGTAGAACCTCGCCAGCTGGTAGACCTTCATGCGCTCGCCGATCGCCGGGATGCGCCACAGCGCGTCGGCGATGCGGGCGCGCAGCGGCGCCGCGCGCAGGGCGGAGACCGCGGCCAGCGCGAGCGCCACCAGCGCGGCGACGATCAGCAGGCCGTGGCCCTCGACCAGCTGGCCCCAGGACAGCAGCAGCCGGGAAAAGAGCGGCAGGTCGGCGGCGCGCTCCTCGTAGATGTGGCTGAAGCGCGGCACCACGTAGAGCATGAGGAACAGGCTCACCAGGCCGCCGACGGCGAGCAGCAGCAGCGGGTAGATCGAGGCGTTCACCAGGCGCTTGCGCAGCGCCTCGAGCTGGACCTGGTAGGCGACGTAGCGACCGAGCGCGGGAGCGAGGTCGCTGGTGCGCTCGGCCGCGCGCACCGTGGCGACGTAGAGCGGCGAAAAGATCTGCGGCAGCTGCGCGAGCGCGCTGGAGAAGGCCTGCCCCTGGCGCAGGCTGGCGACGATTCTCTCGAGCGCGGCGCGGAAGTCGTCGCGCCGCTCGGACTCGGCGAGCGTCTCGATGGCGTCGACCAGCGGCAGGCCGGCGCCGACCAGCACCAGCAGCTGCTGCGAGAACAGCACCACCGGAAAACGTTCGCCGCCGCGCCAGCCTTCGAGCAGCGCCGGCCGGCGCCGCACCGCGAGCACGGTGTAGCCGCGGCCCTCGGCCTGCAGCCGGGCGCTGGTTTCGTCGAGCGCCTGCAGGTCGAGCGATTCGACCTGGCCGTCCTGGGCGATCGCCTTGAGGTGGTAACGCATCTGCGCCGTGCTCAGCGGTTGTCGATGTCGGCGTTCTCGCCGCTGCCGCCCGCGGTGCCGTCCTTGCCGAAAGAAAACAGGTCGAACTCGCCCTTCTCGCCGGGCGCGCGGTACTGGTAGGGCCGCCCCCAGGGATCGAGCGGCAGGCTCTTGCGCAGGTAGGGGCCGTTCCACTTCGGCTCGTTCTGCGGCCGCGCGAGCAGGGCGGCGAGCCCCTGCTCGGTGCTCGGGTAGTGGCCGGTGTCGAGACGGTAATGGTCGAGCGCCTTTTCCAGCGCGTCGATCTGGGCGCGCGCCGCGGTGACCTCGGACTTGCTGATCTGGCCGAAATAGCGCGGCGCGACGAAGCCGATCAGCAGGCCGATGATCGCGACCACCACCAGCAGCTCGAGCAGGGTGAAGCCGGCGGCCGGGCGTGGGGGCGAGATTGGTTTGTTGCAGTGCAACATAGACTTTGGCAAGGCAGGCTTGATCCGATGACCCTCGAAAATGACTATCCCACGACGATCGAACTGCCTGCAGCAGACGCGGGATTGCACCTCGGGCTCGACAACGCGCATAGAATCAGACGCTAGGATAATGCGCCCAAGACTCAGAAAAGCAATTTTATTCACGGTTCTCGTCGGAATCGTCGGCTATCTCGTAGTCGATTCCGCGGATGACGTGCGCGCGCCACAGCGCGCCTCGCGCATCGCCGCGGGCGACGCGCGCAACGCCGGCGCGCCAACAACTGCGGCGGGCGAGGCGGCGGCGCCGCAGCGGCACGCACGCTACGCGCTGCCGCAGCGGCCGGCGCTCGGCGCGCCGCAGGCGCAGCTGTTCGGTGCGCACTCCTGGCAGCCGAAAACGCAGCCGGGGGCGCAGGCGCGCGCCGCGAAGCCGGCGGCGCCGCGCGTGCCGGCCATGCCGTATCGCTACGCCGGCAAGGTGCTGCACCAGGGCAAGCTGAAGGTCTACCTGGCGAAAGGCGACGAGGTGTTCGCGGTGCAACAGGGCGAGACGCTCGAGCGCGTCTACCGCGTCGAGTCGATCGAGGACACGCGCATCCGCATGCTCTACCTGCCGCTCGGGCGCACGCAGACGATTCCGGTCGAGTCGGTGCTGCCGCTGGCCGACGGCAAGCGCGCGCCGGCGGCCGCGCCGGCGCCGAAGGCGGCTGCGCCCGGCAAGGCGGCGCGCGTGCTGTGGCAGGGTCCGCAGCGCGTCAAGCTGGGGGCGGAGTTTTCGGTCAAGCTGCACGTGACGAGCGCACAGCCGGTGGCGGCCTCGCCGATCCAGCTGCGCTTCGATCCGCGCCTGCTCGAATCGGTGGCGGTGAAGCCGGGCCGTTTTTTCGATGCGCGCAACGACCAGTTCAGCGTGCGCGTCAATCCCGAAGGATCGATCGTCGTCGGCGCGACGCACCGCGCGCGTACGCCGGCCGCGGACGCCGAGTTCCTGGTGCTCACATTCCGGCCGATCAAGCCGGCGGCGGTCGCCGAGCTGTCGATCGCGTCGCTCGGTCTGCAGGGGCCGGCGGGGCGTAGCATCGACGTCGCCTCGCCGGCGGCGTTCCGCACGGCGATCACGCCGTGAGGTTTTGGAGGAGAGGACCATGAGCGTTACCACACTCGAGCTGCGCGACGTGCGTCGTCGGCGCCGTCATGTTTTCGCCGGTCTTCTGTTCGTGTTGCTCGCGGCGCTGTTGTATGCCGCGTCGCCGATGCAGGCGCGCGCGAGCACGCCGCAGGCCGCCGTCACGCCGCAGGAACAGATGCAGGCGGGCGCGCGCGCCTTCGGCGCGGGCGATTTCGGCGAGGCGCTGCGCCAGTGGGCGCTCGCGGCGGGCGGCTACGAGGCGGCCGGCGACGCCAAGGGGCAGGCGCTGGCGCTGGTGCGCGGCGCCGAAGCCGAGCTGAGCCTGGGGCGCAGCCCGCGCGCGCTCGAAAAGCTGCAGAAAGCGAAGACGCTCGCCGAGCAAAGCGGCGATGCCGCGCTGCAGCTCGCGGTCGACAGCGGCCTGGGCAATGCCTACGTGCTCACCGGCCGCGACGCCGAGGCCGAGCGGCTGCTGCGCGCAAGCGTCGAGCGCGCCGCGCAGCAGGGCGATGCCGCGACCGAAGCCAAGGTGCACAACAATCTCGGCAACCTGTACGCCGTGCAGCGACGCTACGCCGAGGCCGCGCGCAGCTACCGCGCCGCGCTCGAGACGGCGACCCGCGCGGGCGACAAGAGCGTCGCCATCCGTTCGTCGAACAACCTGGCGCGCGCGCTGATCGACGAGGGCCGCTACGGCGAGGCGATCCCGCTGCTCGCGGTGCTTGCCGATGACCTGCGCAGGCAGCCGACCTCGCACGCGAAGGCCTACGGCCTGATCAGCGTCGGCCGGCTCTACGGCCG
>JBFFEY010000098.1:0-8625 GCA_041558415.1 Burkholderiales bacterium
CACTTGCCGAACAAGCACCGGCAAGTGTTCGATAACGCGAGATCGATAGTCGTCGACGAACGTCATTTCAGTGCAAGGACTCTGCTTTGGCGTCTGTCACAGGTAACTCCTCCCGATCCACTCCGCGACCAGCACCGGCTTGTCGCTGCCTTCGCGCTCCATGGTGACGTTCCACACGGTCTGGATCATGTCGTCCTTGCGCTCCCAGCTGCCGAGCACGAAGCGCGCGCGCACCCGGCTGCCCGTCGGCACCGGCGCAGTGAAGCGCACCTTGTTGAGGCCGTAATTGACGCCCATCCTGCGGTCGGCGAAGGAAAACGTGCTCTCGATCAGGTGCGAGAGCAGCGACAGCGTGAGGAAGCCGTGCGCGATGGTGGTGCCGAAGGGACTCGATTTCGCGCGTTCCGGGTCGACGTGAATCCACTGCGGGTCGTCGATCGCCTCGGCGAAGAGGTCGATGCGCGCCTGGTCGATCTCGAGCCAGGGCGAAACGCCCACTTCCTCGCCTACGCGATCGCGCAGCTGCGTTACCGACAACGCGTCCGTCATGGCGTCCTCCCGAAGCGATTATAGAGGCGCGATGAAGTCGCGAATCAGCCGGTTCACACGCGCCGGGAACTCCTCCATCACCCAGTGCGAGGCCTCGGCAATGCGCTCGATCCTGAGCTGCGGCACGCACTGCTGGAGGCCGTCGAGCAGCCCGGTGAGCAGCGCCCTGTCGCGCTCGCCGTGGATCACCAGCGTCGGCACGCGCACCATGAAGTCCTTCGCCTCGAGCGTCAGGCGCGCGGCGCCCGGGTCATCGGCGCTCGGTGGCAACAAGGGCGAGGCACGGTACCAGTTGAGGCTGCCGGTGAGCGCGCCGGGCTGCGCCCAGGCTTCGAGATACGCCGCGCGGTCGGCCTCGCTGAACGCGGGCGAGGTCTCGCCGAAGGCGAAATTCCAAAGCCGCGCATAGCCGTTTTCCGACAGGCGTGCCTCGGCCTGCGGCGCACGCAGCTTCAGCATGTATTCGCTCGCCTTCTGCTGCGCCGGGTTGTGCACCAGCTCGCGCCAGAAGGTGTAGGGATGCGGCGAATTGAGGATCACCAGGCGGGAGACGAGCTCGGGTGCGCTGCTCGCCAGGTTCCACGCCGCCGCACCGCCCCAGTCGTGCCCCACCAGGATGAAGGGTGCGCCGCCGTTCAGACGGTGTGCGAGGTCGCGGATGTCGGCGACGATGTGGCGCGCCCTGTAGGCGTCCACCCCCGCAGGCTTGTCCGACAGGTTGTAGCCGCGCAAGTCGGGCGCCACCGCCAGGTGGTCGCGCGCAAATTCGGCCAGCTGGTGCCGCCAGGCGTACCCGAACTGCGGGAAGCCGTGCAGGAAGAGAATGAGCGGTCCCGCGCCCGCCTGCAGGGTATGCAGGCGGATGCCGTTCGCCTCGACGAAGACCGGGCGCGGCGTCAGCGCGCCGCTCACCGCCGCCTTTCTGGTGGCCGGTCGTCGGGCAGGGCAGGTCCCTGTGGCTCGCCCGATGCCGGGCGCGGCGGCGGCGCGCCGGCCACTGCCGGGCGCGCGCCCTCGGCCTGCGGCTCGACACCGAGGTTCTCGAACGCCCGTGCATCCGCCCTGCGCCTCAGCGACGCGCCCTTGGGATCGAACTTGTCGAGCTCGCGCGTCACCGCACGATAGGCCTGCAGGTCCGCCTTGAAGGCCGCGTCCTCGGGGTCGAAACCCGCCGAGGCGCGTGCCACGGTCATACGCGACAGCAGCTGCTCGCGCCGCTGCTCCATGAAGCGAATCACTTCGGCCACCTTCTCGGCCATCTCGTCTGCGGGCGTGCGGCTTGCACCCTCCCGCTGCGCACCGATGACCTCGACTTTCGGCGCGCTCGCCTCGCGCGACTCGTCGCCGTACCAGGGCGGCGGATAGCTCGAATACCTGATGTTGCCGGTCTGCGGATCGCGCCAGCGGTAAAGCTCGGCGAATGCATCCGAGGCAATTACCGCGAACAACACGGTCAACACGCCAGCCAGGACGATGCGCATGTCGACAGCCTACTGCAAATCGGCTGCGGCGTCCGTGCCGCGCTCAGGCCGTCGGCAGCTTGTAGTCGGTGAATTTCTGGCGCAGGGTGAGCTTCGAGAGCTTCCCGGTCGCGGTATGCGGCAGCTCGTCGACGAACACCACGTCATCCGGCATCCACCACTTCGCGATCTTGCCCTGGAAGAACTTCAGCAGATCCTCCTTGCTGACCTCCTGCCCCGGCTTCTTGATGGCGACGACGATCGGGCGCTCGTCCCACTTGGGGTGCGCGATGCCGATCACTGCGGCCTCGGCGATCGCGGGATGCCCGACGGCGATGTTCTCCAGGTCGATCGAGCTGATCCACTCGCCGCCCGACTTGATCACGTCCTTCGAGCGGTCGGTGATCTGCATGTAGCCGTCCGCATCGATCGTCGCGACGTCGCCGGTCGGGAACCAGCCGTCGACCAGCGGGTCGCCGCCCTCGCCCTTCAGGTAGCCCTTGGCGATCCACGGTCCCTTGACCAGCAGGTTGCCGAAGCGCTTGCCGTCCCAGGGCAGCGCCTGCCCCGCCTCGTCGACGATTTTCATCTCGACGCCGAAGATGCCGCGCCCCTGCTTGGCCTGCACGGCGTAGCGCGCCTCCTTGTCAAGCCGGGCCTGCCTCGTCTTCAGCGAACCGACGGTGCCGAGCGGGCTCATTTCGGTCATGCCCCAGGCGTGGAACACCGTGACGCCGTACTGGTCCTGGAAGCTGCGGATCATTGCCAGCGGACAGGCCGAGCCGCCGATGACGGTGCGATTGAGCGTCGAGAAGCTGAGCTTGTTGGCCTCGAGGTGCTGCAGCAGCATCAGCCACACCGTCGGCACGCCCGCCGACATGGTCACCTCTTCCTGCTCCATCAGTTCGTACACGCTCTTGCCGTCGAGATGCGGGCCGGGAAACACCATCTTCGCGCCGACCATGGTGCAGGTGTAGGGCAGGCTCCAGGCGTTGGCGTGGAACATCGGCACGACGGGCAGCACCGAGTCGTAGGCGGACAGGTTGAGCGCGTCGGGCAGCGCCGCGCCGTAGGCGTGCAGGACCGTCGAGCGGTTGCTGTAGAGCACGCCCTTCGGGTTGCCGGTGGTGCCGGAGGTGTAGCACAGCGCCGCCGCCGCGTGCTCGTCGAAGCTCGGCCACTCGTAGCGATCGTCCTGCTGCGCCACAAGATCCTCGAAGCACAGCAGATTCGGGATGGCGCTCTTCGCCGGCATGTGCGCCGCATCGGTCATCAGCACGTAGTGCTTCACGCTCTTCAACTGCGGCGCGAGTTTTTCGACCAGCGGGACGAACGTAAGATCGAAGAACAGCGCCTTGTTCTCGGCGTGGTTCGAAATGTAGGTGATCTGGTCCGGGAAAAGCCGCGGGTTGATGGTGTTGATCACCGCGCCCATGCCGGAGATCGCGTAATAAAGCTCGTAGTGCCGGTAGCCGTTCCAGGCGAGCGTGCCGATGCGGTCCCCGGCCTGCAGGCCGAGGCCCTGCAGGACTTTCGCCAGCCGCCGCGCGCGCGCATGCGCTTCGCTGTAGGTGTAACGGTGAATGTCGCCTTCAACCGTCTTGGAGACGATCTCGGTGTCGCCGTGGTTGCGGTCGGCAAAGCGGATCAGGTCGCTGATCAGCAGCGGCGTGTCCATCATCAGGCCGTTCATTCTTCGTCTCTCCTTCAGCGTTCTCCAACCCTGCGCCGTCGGCCGCTGCGCCTGCGCTGGCGGCCGGGGCGACCGACGTTACCCGCGGCCCTATGCAGTGTCAACGCGGCGCCGGCCGCGCCGTTCCGCTATTCCACAGCGGCAGGCCGCCGCAGGTCATTCCCGGTAGAATCGGCCTCCCCTCCGGGCGCATCCGACGCCCCGCCAAGAACCGCCGGAGACCCTCGCATGAGCGACGCTGTAGCCTATTCCGTCCGCGACGGCATTGCCGTCATCACCCTGAACAATCCGCCGGTCAACGGCCTGGGCAGCGTGCTGCGGCCGGGCATCATGGACGGGATCAAGAAAGCCGAAGCGGATGCGACGGTCAAGGCACTGGTGATCATCGGCTCGGCCAAGGCCTTCTCGGGCGGCGCCGACATCCGCGAGTTCAACACGCCGAAGATGAAGGTGCCGCCGTCGCTGCAGGAAATCAACGCGGCGCAGGACGCGTTCAGCAAGCCCATGATCGCCGCCATCAGCGGCTTTGCGCTCGGCGGCGGACTCGAACTTGCGCTCGCCTGCCACTACCGCGTGGCGGCGCCGAAGAGCCAGCTCGGCCTGCCCGAGGTCAAGCTCGGGATACTGCCCGGCTCGGGCGGCACGCAGCGCCTGCCGCGCGTCGTCGGCGCCGCCGAGGCGATCGGCATGATGACGAGTGGCAATTCGATACCGGCGGAGAAGGGGCTCTCGCTCGGCCTGATCGACGAGATCGTGCAGGGCGATCTGCTCGAGGGCGCGCTCGCCTTCGCCAAGAAGCTCGTCGCCGCCGGCAAGGGCCCGCGCCGCATTCGCGACCTGAAGGCCGAGGTGGACGGTGACCCCAAGGCGTTCTTCGCAAAAGCGCGTACCGAGGTTGGCAAGGCGTCGCGCGGCTTCCCCGCCCCGCTCGAGATCGTCGCCTGCGTCGAGGCTGCCGTAAACAAGCCCTTCGAGGAGGGCCTTGCGGAGGAGCGCAAGCGTTTTCAGGGCCTGGTCGAGGGCAGCGAGTCGAAGGCGCTGCGTCACATGTTCTTCGCCGAGCGGCAGACGACGAAGATTCCCGACGTCCCCGAGGACACGCCGGTACGCCCGATCAAGACCGTCGCGGTCATCGGCGCCGGGACCATGGGTGGCGGCATCTCGATGAGCTGCGTCAACGCGGGCATCCCGGTCACCATCATCGAGACCACGCCGGAAGCGCTCGAGCGCGGCTTGGCGACGATCAAGAAGAACTACGCCAACACCGTGTCCAAGGGACGCCTCGCGCAGGCCGACATGGACAAGCGGCTGGCGCTGCTGACGCCCTCGCTGAAGCTCGAGGACGCGAAGGCTGCGGACATCGTCATCGAGGCGGTGTTCGAGCGCATGGACGTGAAGCAGGAACTGTTCAAGAAGCTCGACGCCATCGCCAAGCCGGGCGCGATCCTCGCCACCAACACCTCGACGCTCGACGTCGACGCCATCGCGGCGGTGACCAAGCGCCCGCAGGACGTCATCGGCACGCACTTCTTCTCGCCGGCCAACGTCATGCGCCTGCTCGAGGTGGTGCGCGGCAAACAGACCGCGAAGGACGTGCTCGCCACGACCATGAAGCTGGGCAAGACGATCCGCAAGCTGCCGGTGGTCTCGGGCGTGTGCGACGGCTTCATCGGCAACCGCATGATCGAAAAGTACGGCCAGCAGAGCCTGTTCCTGCTCGACGAGGGGGCTTCGCCCGCCCAGGTCGACGCCGCGGCGAAGGCCTGGGGGCTGGCGATGGGGCCGTTCACCATGGGCGACATGGCGGGCCTCGACATCGGCTGGGAAATCCGCAAGCGGCGCTACCAGGAGCGGCCGAACTTCGTCTACTCGAAAGTCGGTGATCGCATCTGCGAGGCGGGCCGCTACGGGCAGAAGACCGGCAAGGGCTGGTACCGCTACGAGGCTGGCAACCGCACGCCGGTTCCCGACCCGGAAGCCGATGCGATCATCGAGGCCTACCGCAAGGAGGTCGGCGCCAAGCCACGCAAGATCAGCGACGACGAGATCATCGAGCGACTCATTTACGCGCTGGTCAACGAGGCGGCATACATTCTCGACGAGGGCATCGCGCTGCGTGCCTCGGACGTCGACATGGTGTATCTCACGGGCTACGGCTTCCCCGCGTACCGCGGGGGGCCGATGTTCTATGCGAGCGCGGTGGGGCTCGACAAGGTGGTCGCGGCAATCAAGCGCTTCCAGCAGGGCTACCAGGGCGGGGTGTGGAAGATCGCACCGCTGCTCGAGAAGCTTGCCGCCGAGGGCAAGACATTCGCCGATTACGACGCGGGCAAGAAGTAGACACGATCAATCGAACGAGGAGGGTCCCATGACCGATGCAGTCATCGTATCCACCGCGCGCACGCCGCTCTGCAAGAGCTGGCGTGGCGCGCTCAACATGACGCACGGCGCCAAGATGGGGGCGCACGTGGTGAAGGCGGCGCTCGAGCGCGCCAAGGTGCACGCAGAAGAGGTCGAAGACGTCATCATGGGCTGCGCCAACCCGGAAGGTGCGACCGGCTCCAACATCGCGCGCCAGGTCGCGGTACGCGCGGGGCTGCCGGTCACCGTCTCGGGCATGACCATCAACCGCTTCTGCTCCTCGGGCCTGCAGACCATCGCGCTCGCGGCGCAACGCATCCTCGCCGGCGAGGACGGCGTGTACGTGGCCGGCGGCGTCGAGTCGATCTCGCTGGTGCAGAACGAGATGAACAAGCACCACATCCAGGACGAATGGCTGCACCGCCACAAGCCCGAGATCTACTGGCCAATGCTGCAGACCGCCGAGTACGTGTCGAAGAAGTACAACATCTCGCGCGAGGCGCAGGATCGCTACGGTGTCGAAAGCCAGCTGCGTGCGGCGAAGGCGCGCGCCGAAGGCAAGACCAAAGACGAGATCGTCCCGATCACCACCAAGATGAAGGTGGTCGACAAGAACACCGGCCAGGAAGCGATGAAAGAAGTGACGGCAGGGGTCGACGAGGGGATCCGCCCGGATACGAACTACGAAGGTGTGTCGCAGATCAAGCCCGCAATCGAGGGCGGCGTGATCGCGGCGGGCAACGCCAGCCAGTTCTCCGACGGCGCCTCGGCCTGCGTCGTGATGAGCGACAAGGAGGCGGCGCGCCGCGGCCTAAAGCCGATGGGCATCTTCCGCGGCTTCGCGGTGGCCGGCTGCGAGCCGAACGAGATGGGCATCGGACCGGTGTTCGCGATACCGAAGCTGCTCGAGCGCACCGGCCTCAAGGTCGGCGACATCGATCTGTGGGAGCTTAACGAGGCCTTCGCCGTGCAGGTCATCTACTGCCGCGACAAGCTCGGCATCCCAGACGAGCGGTTGAACGTCAACGGCGGCTCGATCGCGGTCGGCCATCCCTACGGCGTGACGGGCTCGCGCCTCACCGGCCACCTGCTGATCGAGGGCAAGCGCCGCGGCGCCAAGCTCGGCGTCGTGACGATGTGCATCGGCGGCGGGATGGGCGCTGCCGGGCTCTTTGAGATCGTTTAAAGAGGCGACATCGCGCGAGCAGGGGGTCAGACCCCTGTGGATAAGTCCAGCGGTCGGCTTGGCAAGGCGAAGGACTTATCCACAGGGGTCTGACCCCATTCTTGCCCCCATTCATGCCCCAGCCCCGCTGGATCACGCCCACAGTTGTGCTGACCGTCGGCAGCATCGTGCTGCTGCTGTCGATGGGCATCCGCCACGGCTTCGGCCTGTTCCTGCAGCCGATGTCGCTCGAGCACGGTTGGGGTCGGGAGGTGTTCTCGCTTGCGATCGCCCTGCAGAACATCGTCTGGGGCCTCGCCCAGCCCTTCACCGGCATGCTCGCGGACCGCTATGGGGCGGGACGCGTGGTGTTCGTCGGCGCGCTGCTCTACGCGGCCGGACTCTGGCTGATGTCAAGCGCGGGCACGCCGGGGGAGCTCTACCTGAGCTCCGGCCTGCTGATCGGCCTCGGCCTTTCCGGCACCACTTTCAGCATCGTGTTCGGCGTGATCGGCCGCTTTACGGCGCCCGAGAAGCGCTCGATGGCGCTCGGCATCGCCGGCGCCGTCGCCTCCTTCGGCCAGTTCGCCATGGTGCCCGGCAGCCAGGCGCTCATCGCGTCGGGCGGCGCCGCGTTCGCGCTCATGGTGCTGGCCATCGCGGCTTTCGTCATGGCGCCCTGTGCCGCTGCGCTCGCCGAGGATCCTGCGTCGCATCCGCACGCGGTACACCAGAGCCTGGGCGAGGCCTTGCGCGAAGCCGGCGGCCACCGCGGCTTCTGGCTGCTGTTGCTCGGCTTCTTCACCTGCGGCTTTCAGGTCGTGTTCATCGGCTCGCACCTGCCTGCCTACCTTGTCGACCGCGGCCTCACCCCACGCGACGGCATGCTCGCGCTCGCCATGGTCGGGCTGTTCAACATCGTCGGCAGCTTCGCGGCCGGCTATTTCGGCGCCCGCTACAGCAAGAAGAACCTGCTGGCACTGCTCTACTTCGGCCGCACGGCGGTGGTGATCATGCTGCTCGTGCTCCCGGTCAACAGCGCCACGGCCATCACGTTCGGCATCGCCATGGGCCTGCTCTGGCTCGGCACCGTGCCGCTCACCAACGGCGTCATTGCGCAAATCTTCGGCGTGCAGCATCTCGCGATGCTTTCCGGTTTCGTCTTCTTCAGCCACCAGGTCGGCAGCTTCCTCGGCGCCTGGCTCGGGGGCTGGCTGTTCGACCAGACGGGCTCCTATCAGGTGGTGTGGATGCTGTGTGCCGCGCTCGGGATCGTCGCCGGCCTGCTCAACCTGCCGATCGACGAGCGTCCGCTCGCGAGAACCGCGACGGCATAAAGAGATAAGGAACGGGGGTCAGACCCCTGTGGATAGACCCCTGTGGATAAGTCCAGCGCC
>JBFFEY010000099.1:0-8507 GCA_041558415.1 Burkholderiales bacterium
GCGCGCGCGGAGCGCGCGCCGGCCTCAGTCGATTTTGATACTGCGCCGCTTGGCCTTCTCGAGCTTGGGCAGCGTCAGCTCGAGCACGCCGTCCTTCATCGCGGCCTTGGTCTTCGAGTCATCGACCTCGGCGGGCAGTGCGACCGTGCGCAAGAATGCGCCGCGCGAGATCTCTGCGCGGTAATAGTCGCCTTTTTCCTCTTTGGTTTCCTTCTTCGACTCGCCACGGATGGTGAGCATGTTGCCGGAGACGGAAACCTCGATGTCCTTCTTCTCGACGCCCGGCACTTCGGCGCGCACGACCACTTCATTCGCGCGGTCGACGACGTCGACCTTGGGCATCGACAGCGTGAACGGTTCGGGGAAAGGCGCCTCCCAACGCCACGGGCGCAGCCAGCGGCGCGAGAAGAAATCGTCGAACCAGCGCTCCATGTCGTCGAACGGTCCGACCACCTGCGGCGGAGGCGCGGCTTTTTCGAGCGCGCCCTTGGAAACGGTTACGTCTTTCTTGGTCTCGGCCATACGATCCTCCTGATCGCATCAACACTCCAGACAGGAAAACTGTAGGTCCGGCGGAGCAGCAAGGTGTTGACATGCGTCAATGCCACCTCCCGGATGGCCGTTAAGGTGAAACCGACACCTTGTCACCAGGAAGCGAGGACAGAACGATGACCACCCACCCGCCCCAGGTTGGCGCCCCCGACCCCGAACTGAGAACCTCTCCGATCGCGGGTCAGAGCAGCGAGTACGGCGACGACGATACGCCCCCGGATCTCGAGGCACTCGAGAGCGCCGTGTGCTATTTCAACAACGAGGCGTTCGCGCTCGGCAGCTACGTGCTGAGCGGCGACGAGCTGCTGAGCTGCGAAAAGCCGGGCGTGTGGGTGCGCAAGGGTGAGCAGGCGCCGCGCAAGGACGATGTCGGCGGATAGCTTCAATATTTGTGCGCGCGCCTTGGATCCCGGCGCGCGCGGGGTTACACTGCACGCAGACAGACGAGAAATCGAGACGACTGCAACTGTGCAGAGGTAGCCGATGGCCAAGCCGATCATTCCCGAAACCCCGCCCGATTACGATCGCACGCGGATCGTCGAACGCCCGGACGGTTTCTATTGGCGCGAGAAAGGCGGCAAGCGCGAGTACGGGCCGTTCGAAACGCTGCTCGAAGCGGTCGAGGACATGGACTACAGCCCCGATTCGACCTACGAGCCGGGCGAGACGCTGGAAGAGGCGGAAGGGGAGCTCGGCCTGGCGACCTGGGTCGACCCCGAGACGGGCGAACTCGCCGAGGAAGAGCGTCCTCGCCTCGAGGATCACTGACCCCAGTGCGCGCGCGCAAAGCGCGCGATGAAGTCCTGCACTGCCCCGGCGGGCAGATGATCGATGCCAGCGGCGCCCGAGCGGCCGCCGCCGCCGAATTCCCGACATAGCGCCTCCGCGCCCTGCGGTCGCGCCCGCGGCGCCCGCACGCTGACGACGAAACCGCCGCGCGCCTTGGGCGTCAGCACGGCGTGTGCGCGCGGCGGCGCAGCGGCGGCGAGCGCGTGCGCAAACGTGCCGCTCACGCGCCGGCTCCAGGCCGCATCCGGCAGCAGGTACACCGCACCGTTCGCATCCTCGTGCTGCGGCTGCAGGGCGCGCGCCTGTTCCAGGTCGCTGCGCATGGCCTCGCCCAGCCGGCGCACGATCGGCGCCTCGCGCGCGAAGCGCAGCGGATCGGCGACGCCGCGCATCTGCGCGTGCAGCGCCGCGGGATGAATCATCAGGTCCGCCTCGGATTCGCCGTAGCCGTTGTAGTTAAGCGCCTCACCGAGCGCGCGCAGGCGCTCGACCGCGTCGGCCTCGAGCGGCAGCGTGCGCGCGAGCGCCCGGGCGGCGTCGGCCAGGCCGTCGCCGAAGGCGGCGGCGACCGCCCAGGCGCGATAGCGGCCGCCGAGCTGGCGGTCGACGAGAATGCTGGTGCAGGCCTCGGGCGACGTGTCGATGTGCGCCTGCAAGGCCGCGTGCACCGGGATGTCGCCGGCGAAGTGATGATCGAACCAGGTGACCTGCGCACCGCGCGCGAGCAGCGCCTCGAGTGCGGCGCGGTTGCGGTCGAGCGAGATGTCGAGCACGGTGAGCCGGTCGCCGGCGCCGGCCTGCGCCAGTGCGGGCCGCGCGAGCAGCGCGATGTCGCGCTTGGCGCCGGTGACGAGCTGCGCCTCGAGCGGCTCGGCGAGCCTGAGCTGCTGCAGCGCGCACAGGCCGTCGGCGTCGCCGTTGAACACGTCGAAGTGCATCAGCCGGCCCCGCGCCGCCCGCGCTGGCCGCAGCGCTGCGCAATCTCGGCGCGCGCCTCGGCGAGGCTCTCGGCCTGTGCCGTGTCGCAGAACACGGTGTCGGCATCCGGCTCCGGCGGCTCGAGCGCCTCGAGCTGCCGGCCGAGCACCTCGAGGGTCGCCTCCGAGGCGTCGCGGCCGGCGGCCTCGCGCGCCGCGATACGGCTGCGCAGCACCTCGAGCGGCGCGTCGCACCACAGCAGCGTGTAACCCGCGCCGGCTTCGCGCGCGAGCGTGTGGAACGCCGCGCGGTCCGCGGCGCGCAGGAAGGTGGCGTCGGCGATGACCGGGAAACCGAACGGCAGCAGCGTGCGCGCGAGCGCGGCGAGGCGCGCGTAGGTGGCCTGCGTCGCGCGCGGCCGGTACAGCCCGCCGCCCGGCGCCGAGCCGCTGCGCGCGTCGGGGGCGAGGCCGTACAGGCGCTTGCGCTCGATGTCCGAGCGCAGGCGCACGGCGCCGAGCGCCTCGAGCAGCGACTGCGCCAGCGTCGTCTTGCCGGAGCCGGACACGCCGGCGGCGAGGATGAGCACAGGGCTACGCGGTGCGGCGAAGCTGGCGGCGTCGGCGACGTGGCGCGCGAAGTCCTCGAGCGCGCCGTCGGCGAGGCGGCGGTCGATGCCGGGCTGGCGCGCGCGGATGAGGGCGACCTTGGCGCGCACCATCGCGCGGTAGACGAGATAGAAGCGCAGCACCGCGACGCCCGCGTAGTCGCCGCTCGACTCGAGCACGCGGTTGAGAAAGCGCCAGCCGAGCGTCGGTGCGCCGCGGTCGACGAAATCCATCAGCGTGAAGGCGATCTCGCTCATCACGTCGATCCAGCGGAAGCCTTCGTTGAATTCGATGCAGTCGAAGGGCACCGGCATGCCGTCGATCCGCGCGACGTTGCCGAGGTGCAGGTCGCCATGGCACTCGCGCACGAAGCCGTCGCGCTGGCGTTGCAGGAAGGTCGCGTGCAGCGCGGCGCCCTCGGCCTCGGTCCAGGCGCGCAGGCGTGCGAGTGCCGCCTGGCTGGAACCGGGCGCGGACAGACGCTCGATGTGCGCGAAGTTGTCGCGCGCGTCGCCGAGAATGACCTGCGGCGCGCCGTAGGGGCTGTCCGGCGCTGCGACGTCGATCGCGGCGTGGAACGTCGCCACCTCGTCGGCGAGTGCATCGACCAGCGACGCGTCGAGTGCGCCGCGCGCCAGCAGCCGATCGAAGCTGTCTTCGGTGTCGAAGCGGCGCATCTTCACCGCGTAGTCGAGCGCTGCGCCGGGACCGCCGAGCCGCGGGGCGTCGGGCGTGCCGGTGACCGGCACCACCTCGAGATAGAGCTGCGGCGCGGTGCGCCGGTTCAGGACCAGCTCGAGCGCGCAGTAACGCTTGCGCGCGGCCAGCGTGCTGAAGTCGAGAAAGCCGAGATCGACCGGCTTTTTCAGCTTGTAGGCGGCATCGCCCGCGAGCAGCACGCTCGAAATGTGGGTCTCGATCAGCTGCGCCTCGGCGCCGAGCACGCGGCGCAGGGCGGCGACCAGTCTCGCGTGGCTGGCCTGCGCGTCGCCGCCGGCTGCCGGTGCGGAGCGGTGCAGCGCCACGCGTCCTAGCCCGGGCGCGCCGCGGCGCGCGCGGCCTCGCGGGCCGCGATCGCGCGCTGGTAGACGTCGAGATAGGCCTGCGCGGACGCGCGCCAGCTGAAGTCGGCGCGCATGTCGTTTTGCTGCAGCCGATGCCAGGCGGCCGGATCGCGGTAGGCGGCGAGCGCGCGGCGTACGGCGGCGAGCAATGCGCCGGCCTCGGGCGCGTCGAACAGGAAACCGGTCGCCTCGCCGGGCGGAACGTCCTGGGGGTCGCGCACCGAATCGGCCAGGCCGCCGGTGCGGCGCACGACGGGCGGCGTGCCGTAACGCATGCTGTAGAGCTGGTTCAGGCCACAGGGCTCGAAGCGCGAGGGCATGAGGAACAGGTCCGCGCCGGCTTCGATGCGGTGGGCGAGACCTTCGTCGAAACCGATGCGCGCGGCCATTGCGTCGGGGTGCCGCGCCGCGAGCGCGCGCAGGGCGTCCTCGAAACGCGCTTCGCCCTTGCCGAGCACGGCGAGCTGCGCCCCTTCGCGCAGCAGTTCGGGCGCGGCCTCGATCACCAGGTCGGCGCCTTTCTGTTCGACCAGGCGCGCGATCATGCCGATCAGCGGCGCGTCGTCTTTTGCCGCGAGGCCGAGCTCGGCGCGCAGCGCGCGGGTATTCGCGCGTTTGCGTTCGAGCCGGGTCGCGTCGTAGCGCGCGGCAAGAAACGCATCATGCGCCGGATTCCAGGCGGTCTCGTCGATGCCGTTGAGAATGCCGCTGAGCACGTCGCTGCGCTCGCGCAGCAGTCCTTCGAGTCCGAAGCCGAGCGCGGCACCCTGGATCTCGCGCGCGTAGGTCGGACTCACCGTCGTCAGCGCGTCGGCGTAGCGCAGGCCGGCCTTGAGAAAGGAAACCCGACCCCACAGCGCGATGGTTTCTTCGGCGTGCAGCGCCGGCGGCAGGCCGAGCGCCGGCAGCAGCTCGGGCGCAAACAGCCCCTGATAGGCGAGGTTGTGCACCGTCATGACGCTGGCGGCGTGCGCGCCGGCCTCGCGCGCCAGGTAGGCGGGCGCAAGCGCCGCTTGCCAGTCGTTGCAGTGGATCAGGTCGGGGCGCCAGCCGTCGAAGCCCCGTGTGCCGGCGAGGCTGGCAATGCGCGACAGCAGGCCGAAGCGCAGGTGGTTGTCGGCCCAGTCCTGGTTTTCCGGCGACTGGTAGGGGCCGCCCGGCCGGTCGTAGTAGCTGTCGCACTCGAGCAGGTAGAGCGGAAACGGCGCATGCGCGGCGAACAGCACGCGCGCCGCGGCGAAGGCGCCGCCCGGCGCCGGAAATTCGTCGACCGCACGGGCCCCGGCGAACGCGCGCTTCAACGAAGGGTAGGCGGGCACCAGCACGCGCACATCGGTCCCGGCGGAGGCCAGCGCGGCGGGCAGCGCCTGTGCGACGTCGCCCAGGCCACCGGCTTTCACCCAGGGCGCGATCTCCGGCGTGACGAACAGGACCTGCGGCCGTTCGCTCATGCCGGCGGTCGGGGGATGCGGTTCAGAGCCAGGTCATCATCCCCATTTCGAACGGGTGGCTGAGCAGCGGGCTCGCCGGGTAGGCGCGGACGCGGTATTCGATGCGGCCCGAGATCTGCGGACAGAACTCGATCGAGTACAGGTGCTCGCCGGTCTCCGGCAGCGTGCGCTCGTAATTCAACGGCTCGACGTCGAGCGCGTCGCTCGCGCGCCGCGTGCCAGGGCGCGAAAACACCACTTCGACCGTCACATCCTGCGGCGCGAGGCCGTTCAGGCTGGCCGCGACCGAGATATGCACCGTGCCGCCGTAGCGCAGATGGGCGGTCGGCGGCGCGTGGGCACGCAGCGTGACGCCGTCCCAGGCGGTGCGCACGCGCGTCTTCCAGGCGGCGAGCTCGCGCGCGCCGCGAAAATCGTTTTCCGCGAGCCGCCGGGCCTGCTTGACCGCCGGGCGATAGAGATGATCGAGGTATTCGCCGAGCATGCGCATGGAACAGAAGCGCGGTCCGACCGAGGCGATCGACTCCTTGGCCATCTGCACCCAGGCCGCCGAGTAGCCGCCCGGCGCCAGCGCGTAATAGGTCGGGAGTACCTGGTCCTGCAGCAACTCGTAGAGCGTGCGCGCTTCCTCTGCGTCACGCCGCGCCGGGTCGAGCGTTTCGGAGGCCGGCTTGATCGCCCAGCCGTTCCTGCCGTTGTAGCCTTCGGCCCACCAGCCGTCGAGCACCGACAGGTTGAGCGCGCCGTTGATGGCCGCCTTCATGCCCGAAGTGCCGCAGGCTTCCATCGGGTAGATGGGGTTGTTCAGCCAGACGTCGACGCCCTGTACCAAGCGCCGGCCGAGGCGCAGGTCATAGCCCTCGACGAGCAGCAGCTTGCCTTCGAACTCTGGGCTGCGCGCCAGCTCGTCGATGCGACGGATCAGCGCCTGTCCCGGCTCGTCGGCCGGGTGCGCCTTGCCGGCGAAGATGAAGAGTACCGGACGCTGCGGGTCGGAGACGATCTCGCGCAGCCAGTCGACGTTCTGGAACAGCAGCGTCGCGCGCTTGTAGGTAGCGAAGCGGCGCGCGAAACCGATGGTCAGCACGTTCGGGTTCGCGGGGTCCGCGTGCTTGAGGATGCGGTCGAGATGCGCTTCGGAGCCCTGGTTGCGGGTGTTCTGCGCGCGCACCCGGTGCCGCACCAGATGCAGCATTTGCGCCTTGAGCCCCTGGTGGATGTTCCAGAACTGCGCGTGAGGGATGTTGTCGACGCGGCGCCAGCATGCCGGCTCGGTGAGGCGCTGCGCCCAGCCGGCTCCAAGATGATGCTCGAAGGCTTCGTGCCAGGCATCGGCCAGGAAGGTCGACACGTGCACGCCGTTGGTGACGCAGCCGACCGGATTCTCGTCGACCTCGATCTGCGGCCAGAGATCCGCGCAGAGCTTGGCCGAAACCTGCGCGTGGATGCGCGAGACGCCGTTCTGGTGGCGCGAGCCGCGCACCGCGAGCGCCGTCATGTTGAAGTCCTGGGCGGTGCCGCTCGCGCCGAGCGCGAGCAGGCGGTCGAGCTGGCCGTCGATCTCGGGCAGCGCCGCCTTGAGGTGGGCGCGTACCCGGTTCTCGGGAAAGTGGTCGTGCCCCGCGGGAACCACGGTGTGGGTGGTGAACACGGTGCTCGCGGCCACCGCTTCGAGCGCCGAGTCGTAGTCCAGGCCTTCGGCGATCAGCCGGCGCATGCGCTCGGTGATCATGAAGGCGGGGTGGCCTTCGTTCACGTGCCAGCAGCTCGGCGCGACGCCGAGCGCATCGAGCGCGCGCACGCCGCCGATGCCGAGGATGATTTCCTGCTCGAGGCGCCGCTCGCGGTCGCCGGTGTACAGGCGGTGCGCGATGTCGCGGTCGTGCTCGCTGTTTTCGGCGAGATCGGTGTCGAGCAGGACCAGTCCGACGTGGCCGATGCGCGCGCGCCAGAGCTTGATCGCCGTCTGCCGGCCCGGCAGGCCGACGTGAACGCGCAGCTCGCTGCCGTCCGCGCGCAGTACCGGCTCGATCGGCAGCAGCTCGAACTCGGTGTCGGCATAGGTCGCAAGCTGGCGGCCCTCGTGGTCGATCTGCTGCGTGAAGTAGCCCTGCCGGTACAGCAGTCCCACGCCGACGAACGGCAGGCGCAGGTCGCTCGCCGTCTTGCAGTGGTCGCCCGCCAGGATGCCGAGGCCGCCCGAGTAGATGGGCAGGCTTTCGTGCAGGCCGAACTCGGCGCAGAAATAGGCGATCTGTTCGTCCGGCGGCATCTGCGGCCTGTGGTTCGAGGTCAGTGCCGCGCCGTGGTAGGCGTCGTAGCCGGCAAGCACGCGCTGCAGCGCGCTCAGGTACATCGGATCGTCGGCCGCCTCGCGCAGCCGTTTCTGATCGATGTTGCGCAGGAAGGCCTTCGGGCTGTGGCCGACGCGCTGCCAAAGGTCGGGGTCGAGGCGCGCGAACAGGGTGCGCGTCGGCCGATCCCAGCTGTACCACAGGTTGTTGGCGAGTTCTTCGAGCCGCTTCAGGCTCGCCGGCAGCTCGGGACGAACATCGAGACGAAACAGGGTGCCGCGCATGAGGGGAATACCGTGCACGGGTCGCGCAGCCCTGCGCGACGCCCGGCGTTGGGCGGATTCTACCGGTATCGCGTCCGGGCGTCGGACGTCAGGCGCCGCAAGCGTTCGTGACGAGCGGCTGCCGGCGCCTAGCGACCATGCACGAGCAGCACGGGAACCTCGGCATTGCGCACCACCTGGTCGGCGTCGCTGCCGAGCACGAGGCGCCGGATGCCGCGACGGCCGTGGGTTCCCATGACGATCAGGTCCGCTTTCCAGCGCTGCGCCTCGCGCAGCACCTCGTCGGCGACGCGCTTGGTGACCGGCTCGTGCAGCACGGTTTCGGCCGCCACGCCGGCTTTCTTCGCGCTGCGCCGTGCCTCGTCGAGCACCGCGCGTCCGCTGCGCGCGAGCTTGGCGAGCACGGGGCGCGGATTCATGCCGGTCTCGGTGACACCGATGATCGCCATCTTGTCCACGACATGAACGACACGCAGCGCGGCGCCCTGGTCCTTCGCCAGGCGGATCGCTTCGCGCAGGCCGGCGGCAGCCGTCTTGCTGCCGTCGA
>JBFFEY010000100.1:0-8103 GCA_041558415.1 Burkholderiales bacterium
CCTTTACCGGGGGCTTTTTTATTTCCGCGCCGTGCCCCAGGCGTCGGCCCAGGAGGCGAGCAGCGCGCGCGCCTCTTCGACCCCTTCGCGCGTGACGCTGGAAAACAGGCGCAGCTCGGCGTGCATGCCGCGTTCGGCGAGGCTCTTGCGCGCGTGCGCCAGCGCTGCGGCGCGCTCGCGCTTCGACAGCTTGTCGGCCTTCGACAGCAGGATCAGCACCGGCCGCTCGAGCGGCTGCGCCCAGTCGAGCATGCGCGCGTCGTGCGCCGTGAACGGCCGGCGCGCGTCCATGATGATGACCAGCGCGGCGAGCGAAGCTCTTTGCGACAGGTAGCCGCCCACCAGGCGGTCCCACTGCGCGCGCACACTCTGCGGAACGCGCGCAAAGCCGTAGCCGGGCAGGTCGGCCAAGCGCAGGTCCTCGCCGAGGTCGAAGAAATTGATGGTCTGCGTGCGCCCCGGCGTCTTGCTGGTGAAGGCCAGCCGTCGGCGGCCGGTGAGCGCGTTGATCGCGCTCGACTTGCCGACATTCGAGCGACCGCAGAACGCGATCTCGGGCGGCCCCTCAGCGGGCAGCTGTGTCAGCGTGCCGATCGAGGCGACGTAACGGGCTTGGTCGAACGCGCGCATGCCCTGCGGCGTGCCGCCGCGCAGCGCGCGCCGGTCTCACCGAGACTCTAGATGGGAGGGAAATTGTAATAAAATTGCGCGCTTTGACTTGGACGCAGGGAGTTCGAGCATGATCCGAATCGTGGCGATGAGCGTCTGCCTGGCCGTGATGTCCGCCGGTCACGCATGGGCGCAGGGCGCCGCCAAGGCGGATGTCGCCAAAGGCCAGGCCGTTGCCTCTCAGGTGTGCGTGGCCTGCCACATGGCGGACGGCAACAGTGCACAGCCGGAGAATCCCAAGCTCGCGGGTCAGTTTTCCGAGTATCTCTACAAGCAGCTGACGAATTTCAAGCCGCAGGGCAACGCCAAGGCCGAGCGCGAGAACGCCATCATGGCCGGCATGGTGGCGGCCCTGTCCGACGCGGACATGCGCAACGTCGCCGCGTTCTACGCGGGCCAGACGCTCAGGCCCGCAGCAGCGCAGGACAAGAACCTTGCCGCGATGGGGCAGAAGATCTATCGCGGCGGTAACCCGAAGACCGGCGTCGCGGCCTGCGCGGGCTGCCACGGGCCGACGGGTGCCGGCATCCCGAAGCAGTATCCGCGCATCTCGGGACAGTTTGCGCAGTACACCGAAGCGCAGCTCAAGGCGTTCCGCTCCGGCGCGCGCGCCAACGATCCCAACGGCATGATGCGCGGCGTGGCGGCGCGCATGACCGACCAGGAAATCAAGGCGGTTGCCGAGTACACCGCGGGCCTGCGTTAGACGGTTCAGCGGATGCCGCGGCGCACGCCGGGCGAGAGATACGGGGGGGTGAGCGCAGGCTCACCCCTTTTTCGTTTACGCGGAGGCGCAGCGCGTGCTTGATCTGGTCGTCATCGGCTCCGGCCCGCTTTTTCGACGCGCAGCGCGCGTCGCGATCGAATCGATCGCTGCGCCCGATGCCCCGGCGACGCCGATGGTTACGTGCGGCTGCTGGTCGAGCCGGAAAGCGGCGCCCTGCTCGGCTGCGAGATGACGGGTCCCGAGGTGGGCGAGCTGATCCACCTGGCGGCCGAGGCGCTGCTCGCCCGGCTGGCGCGGCGCGAGGTCAACCACCCCAGCCTCGCGGAGACCTTTTTCGAGGCAGGCGAATCGCTGATCGGACAGTGGGGGCTCACTCCAGGTGGGGAATAACCGGCCGCAGGGGCTGTTCACGGGATATGCGCGGATCGCGCAGGCGGATCTTCTCCGGCGCCACGCTGCGGCCCTGATGCCGAAGGGGCCGCAGCGGTGACGGACCGGGACCAGGTGGTCGCGCTCATCCCGCGGCTGCGCCGCTACGCGCACGCGCTGGCGGGTGACGCCGGCCTTGCCGACGACCTGGTGCAGGACACGCTCGAGCGCGCGCTCGGCAAGTTCCACCTGTGGCGCCCGGGCAGCGATTTGCGCGCCTGGCTTTTCACCCTCATGCACAACGTCTACGTCAATCAGCTGCGTCGGCGCCGTGAAAGCACGGCGTTCGACGAGGAAACGATGGAGATTCCGGTGCGCGCGGCGCAGGAAGGCGCGCTGCTGTCGCGCGACCTGCAGCGCGGATTGCAGCGCCTGCCCGCCGAGCAGCTCGAGGTGCTGCTCCTCGTCGTGCTCGAGGACATGAGCTACCAGGAGGTCGCCACGACGCTCGGCGTGCCGATCGGCACGGTGATGTCGCGCCTGTCCCGCGCGCGCGACAAGTTGCGCACGGCGATGGAAGGAACGCCGTCCGCGGAGCGTTTGCAGGTCGTCAAATGAACGAAGCGCGTATTTCCGAAACCGATCTGCAGGCCTTTGTCGACGGCCGGCTGGCCGAGGCGCGGCGCACCGAAGTCGAAGCCGAGCTGGCGGCCAATGCGGAGCTCGCGGCACGGCTCGAGGCCTACCGCGCGCACAGCGAGGCACTGCGCGCCACGTTTCAGCCCGTGCTCGAGGAGCCGGTCCCGGTGCGCCTGCTCGATGCGACGCGTCCGCGGCGCCGCGGCTGGGCCATTGCGGCCGCGGTGCTGTGCACGGTACTCGGCGGTGTTGCCGGCTGGGCGATCAGCGAGGCCACTCGGTCGGAGGCGCCGCTGCAGCGCGTCGCGGCGCCGCTGCCGGTGAGCGCAGCGATCGCGCACGCGGTGTACTCGCCCGAGGTGCGCCACCCGGTCGAGGTCGGCGCCGACCAGGAAGCGCATCTGGTGGCCTGGCTGTCCAAGCGTCTCGGCGCGCCGGTGCGCGCGCCGAAGCTGGAGAGCGTCGGCTATCGGCTGATGGGCGGGCGCCTGTTGCCGAGCGAGTCCGGACCGGTGGCGCACTTCATGTACCAAAGCGACCAGGGCAGGCGCATCACGCTGTACGTGCGCACGGAAGCGCCGGATCACGGCGAGACCGCGTTCCGCTACGCGGACGAGGGCGACGTGCGGGTGTTCTACTGGGTCGACCGCAGCTTCGGCTATGCGCTGTCCTCGGCCGACGCCAGCCGCGAACGCCTGTCCGAGATCGCCAACGCGGTCTACCGTCAGCTCAATCCCTGAGCACTTCGGCGCGTCGCGCTTTCAGGCGCGCCGAACGACGTAGCCGCCGGACTTGTCGTCGCGCTCGAGCGCGAGCAGCTTGCGCTTCTCGGCTTCTTCGAGCAGATCGGAGAAGGCGCGAAAACCGTAGTACGACTCGTTGAATCCGGGTTTGCGGCGCTTGAGCGCCTGCTTGACCATCGATCCCCAGATGCGCTCGCCCTCGCCGCGCTCGGCGAGCAGCGCTTCGTAGGTCTCGAGCGCGAGCTCGATCGCCTCCTGCCGCTTGTCCTCGGCCGCGCCGCCTTCGCCGCCGGCCTCCGCCGGCTTCGCGTCCTTGCGCCGCCGCGCCGTGCGCCGCTTGGCTTCGCCCTCGCGCACCAGGTCGTCGTAGTAGATGAACTCGTCGCAGTTGGCGATGAGCAGGTCCGAGGTCGAATTCTTCACGCCGACGCCGATCACGGTCTTCGCGTTCTCGCGCAGCTTGGAGACGAGCGGCGAAAAGTCCGAGTCGCCGCTGATGATGACGAAGGTATCGACGTGCTCCTTGGTGTAGCAGAGGTCGAGCGCGTCGACCACCATGCGGATGTCGGCCGAGTTCTTGCCCGACTGGCGCAGATGCGGAATCTCGATCAGCTCGAACGAGGCCGCGTGCATGGTCGACTTGAACTCCTTGTAGCGGTCCCAGTCGCAGTACGCCTTCTTCACCACGATCGAGCCTTTCAGCAGCAGGCGCTCGAGCACCCGGCCGATGTCGAACTTGGCGTACTTGGCGTCGCGCACGCCGAGCGCGATGTTCTCGAAATCGCAGAACACCGCGAGGCTGCGCGCATCCGGGCTGATGGCCATGCGCGCCATGCTAGCAGAACGGCGAAACGGCGGTTCGTGCGCGCGGCGCGCGCACGTATCATCCGGCCTTCGCGATTGCGAGGGGAAAACCATGATCGGCGCCGAAGCGCTGGTGCGCACGCTGCTCGCCTCGGAAGTGGAAGCCTGCTTCGCCAATCCGGGCACATCGGAAATGCATTTCGTCGCGGCGCTCGATCGCGCACCGGGGCTGCGCTGCGTGCTCGGCCTGGCCGAGACCGTGGTCACCGGCTGCGCCGACGGCTACGGACGCATGGCGGGCAAGCCGGCGGCGACGCTGCTGCATTGCGGACCTGGATTGGCGAACGGCCTCGCCAATTTGCACAACGCGCGGCGCGCGCACGCGCCGATCGTCAACATCGTCGGCGACCAGGCGACCTACCACCGGCCCTACGACGCGCCGCTGACGACGGACACCGAAGGCCTGGCGCGTCCCGTGTCGCACTGGGTGCGCACCAGCGCCTCGGTGGACAACGTCGCCGCCGATGCCGCCGCCGCGGTGCAGGCGGCACGCACCGCGCCGGGCCAGATTGCCACGCTCGTGCTGCCGGCGGACACGGCGTGGAACGAAGGCGCGACGCCCGCATCGGCGCTGCCGGTGCCGGCACGCACGCAAGTCGCCCCCGACACGGTGCGCGCGATCGCGACCGCGTTGCGCCGCCGCCAGCCCGCCATGCTCGTGCTCTCCGGCGCGGCGTTGAGCGAAGCGGGGCTGCGTGCGGCGCAGCGCGTCGCGCACGTCACCGGCGCGCGGCTGCGCACGCCGACCCAGGTGCCGCGCATGGCGCGCGGCCGCGGGCGCGTGCCCGTCGATCGCATTCCCTATGTCGTCGACCTGGCGCTCGAGGTGCTGGCCGGCATCCAGCAACTGGTGCTGGTGGCGGCGAAGCCGCCGGTCGGGTTCTTCGCCTATCCGGGCAAGCCGAGCACGCTATGGCCGAAGGACTGCGCGCTCGACGTGCTGGCGCGGCCGGAGGAAGATGCCGTCGCCGCGCTCGAAGCGCTCGCCGACGAGCTCGGCGCGCCGCGCGAGGTGCCGTTGCCTGCGATTGAGGCGCCGAAGGCAAACGTGCGCGGCGCATTCGAGCCGCTCGCCTTCGCGCACGCCTTCGCCGGCGTCATCCCGGAGAACGCCATCGTCGTCGAGGATGCAGTGACCTCGGGGCGCGCGCTGTTCGCGCCGACCTTCGGCGCGGCGCCCAACGACTGGCTGCAGAACACCGGCGGCGCCATCGGCATCGGCCTGCCGGCGGCGACCGGCGCTGCGGTCGCCTGTCCCGATCGCAAGGTGATCTGCCTGCAGGCGGACGGCGCGGGCATGTACACGCTGCAGGCGCTATGGACGCAGGCGCGCGAATCGCTCGACGTGGTGACGGTGCTGTTCGCCAACCGCGTCTATCGCATCCTGCAGGGCGAGCTCGCCGCGGTCGGCGCAAAGCCGGGACCCGCGGCCGATCGCCTGTTCGGCCTCGCGCCGCCGGAGCTCGACTGGCTCAAGCTGGCGAACGGCATGGGGGTCGAGGCCGCGCGCGTCGAGACGCTGGAGGCCTTCGCCGACGTGTTCCGGGCGGCTTGCGGGCGGCGCGGCCCCTTCCTCATCGAATTCCGCATCTAGCCTCGGCCGCTCCGCGCGGGACCTTCTGAGCCTCTTATGATGCGTCGCATCATAAGGCGCTGATGCGTTTTTACCTTTTTAAATCAGTAGCCTGAGTCAAAGCCACGGCCGGCGCATGTGTCGCCCGTGCAGCCTGGCGCTGAGACCGGCCAATTCGCGCCGTTCGTCGCCGATATTCGGCGCGCTTTCCTTCGTTTTAAAGAAAACGTTTTAACTTCAATGTGTTGCGTTATATCTGCGGCTTTCTAACGACAACCCCTGGTTCAAATAAAATACTGTGAAAAGATTGGCTTACAGCAACTACTTCATTCTTGTTATAACTATCGCCTCTAACGATCAATTTTTTGTCAAGGAACGGTCGTAGTCGAGCGTGGTTATTGACTTGCCTAAATATCCTGTCGACTCGAATGAGGAGTGAGATGCGAGTCGGCAGCGTGTCTGCGAAGAAAGCACGCAGCACCCCGCAGTGGCGACCACGCCGCAGCGCGCTCGCGCTCGAGCTGCGCATGCTGTTCGACGGCGCGGCCGCTGCAACCGTCGAGCAGCTGGACACGCTCGATCCGCTGCCGGATTTTCAGGACAGCACGCAGCAGACCGACACGCAATCGCTCGCTGAGGCGCAGCAGGTTCAGCCCGGCACCGCGGAAGTCATCGAATCGTCGCTGAGCGACGCGCTGCTCGACCCCGAAGCGAGCAACGGCGGCCACGAACTCCTCTTCATCGATCCGAAGGTCACCGACTACCAGCAGCTCGTCGACCTGGCGAAGCCCAACGTCGAGGTCGTCGTCCTCGATCCGCTGCGCGACGGCCTGCAGCAGATCACCGAGACGCTCGAGGGCCGCAGCGACATCAGCGCGATCCACATCGTCTCGCACGGCGAGGCGGGCAAGCTCTACCTCGGTGCCGGCAGCGTCACGCTCACCACGGTGGTCGCGCGCGCCGCCGAGCTCGGGGCGTGGAGCGCGAGCCTCGCGCCGGGCGCCGACCTTCTGCTCTACGGCTGCGACATCGCCGCCGGTGACGCGGGCCGCGCGTTCGTCGACACGCTCTCCGCCGCCACCGGCGCCGACGTCACGGCGTCGACCGACACGACGGGCAACTGGGCCTACGGCGGCGATTGGAACCTGGAATACGCCACCGGCTCGATCGAAGCGTCGATCGGCCTCGTGCCGGAAGTGCAGGACGAGTGGTTCGCGGTGCTGGCGACGACCTCGTTCCAGCAGGGTGTCAATTCATACGCTGGCACGCAGGACACCACGCTGTGGGAAGAAACGCCCGACGCCACGTCGGGCGCAAACACCACCTTCGACGTCGACCTGGACGCGAACCTGGGCTTTGAGAGTCAATCGATACTCAGGTTCGACAACATCTTTGGCGCCGGCGCCGACCAGATACCCCTCGGCGCCATCATCGATGATGTCCAGGTAGTCCTGACCACCAACGGTACGTCAAACACCACCGACACCATCAACCTTTACCGGATGCTCGTCGACTGGAACGAGTCGACCGCAACCTGGAATACGTTGACCGGTGGATTGAACTCGGGCGTCGACTACCTCGCGACAGCCGATGCTTCCTTGACCGGTGTCGGGGACGGTGTCGCTGCCAACGTGGACGCGATCTTTACCGGCGCGAACCTTGTGGCGACGTTGCAGGCCTGGTCGGATGGCGCAACCAGCAACTACGGATGGGCCGTCCTCAACAGCGGCACTGACGGCATTACGTTCCGGTCATCGGAAACCGGCACGCTCACCTACCGGCCAGAGCTCATCGTCACCTGGCATCTTGCCTCGGGCTTCGCCAACGACGACGCGGCTTCCTACTCCGACGAAGTGCTGGCGGACTCGCCAATCAACTACTTCAGACTCGGCGAGGCTTCGGCGCCCCTGGTCGACATCGGCTCGTCGCCGGCCACTGACATCCAGTTGCTCGGCGGCGTCCTGCTCGGCCAGCCGGGTGCGATCGCGGGCGACAGCGACACTGCCGTCGTTTTCGACGGCGTCGATGACGCCATCGTCATCGGCGAGACCAGCGGCTACGCGACCGGGCCGGCGAACGGCACGATCCAGTTCTGGTTCAGGACCGACAGTCTCACGAGCACGCAGGGTCTGTTCTCGCGCGACGCGACCGGCACTGCCGAGCCCGGCCACCTCCTGATTCGCTACCTTGGGGGTGGCCCGGACAGCGGCGCGCCGGACAACTCGATCCAGGTACGGCTGCAGGACGGCGTAACCAGCTACTACGCCTGGAGCGATGTAACGATTGACGACAACAACTGGCATCACGTCGCCTTCTCGTTCGGCGCCGACGGCATGGCGCTCTACGTCGACGGCCAGCTGCAGTCGACCAACGGCACAAATGCCTATACCGGCGGCATTAATGGCAACGACGAGCCGATCGTGCTCGGCGCCAACTCCTGGGGTAGCGCTACCGACACGGCATTCCCGCTGCAGCAGTATCTCGACGGGGCGATGGACGAATTCGCGATCTTCGGCTCG
>JBFFEY010000101.1:0-7744 GCA_041558415.1 Burkholderiales bacterium
GCCATGTTCAGCGCGCGCGGTGCACGGAGCGCTTGCGTGCAGCCGGGTACCGCCTGTGCACGCTAGATGGGTCGGCGTGGGAGTTGGCCGGCGCGCAGGAGGACGAGCTGCTGGCGCTGCCCAGCGGTGAGAGCTGATGCGGACGGTTTTCTCCGGGCTGAAACGCTACGCCGCCGACTATCTCTTCGTGCTGGGCGATGCGCGCGGCGCGTTGGCGCGCACCCTGCTGTTGTCGGCAGCCGCGGCGGGCCTCGAGCTGCTCGGCGTGGGGCTGATCGCGCCCCTGGTGGCGGTGGTGGCCTCCGGCGCCGTCCCGGAGTTTCTCGCGCGCAGCGCGTCATCCGTGGCGCCGGGGACCGCCTTCGGGATCATCGGCGCCGCGCTCGTCGCGGTGTTCGCGCTCAAGGCCTGGCTCGGCTACCGCCTCAACCTGCGCATCGTGCGCTTTTCCGAGACGCACAAGGCCGCGCTCGTCGATCGGCTGGTGGGTGCCTACCAGGCGATGGACTGGCAGACGCTCATGCATCGCAATTCGAACGAACTGCTCAGCCGCGCGCTGTGGTGGACCGAGGCCTACGGCAGCGGCACGCTGGGGGCGTCGATGCGCCTGGTCACCGACGTGCTGATCTTTCTCGCGCTCGGCGCGCTGCTTGCGCTGGCGGATCCCGTTTCGGTCGCAATCGTGCTCGCGGTGCTCGGCATCGTCTTCGTGGTGCTGCATTACGGCGTGCGCCGCCGCCAGACGCGGAACGAAGCGCGGCTGCTGCAGAACTACGAGCGCGTGGCGAACGGCGTGACACAGGCGCTCGGTGCGCTGCGCGAAATCCGCGTGCTCGGCCACGAAGCCTGGTTTCGCGCCGAGGTGCGCGAGGCGTCCGCGCTGCAGGCCGAGGCCGCCTCGCAGCAGGCGGCGCTCGGCCAGCTGCCGCGCTACGCCATCGAGGCCATCATGCTCGCCGTACTGGTGGTGGTCGCGGGCCTGCGCTTCGCGCTCGAAGGTTCGGCGGTGGAGGCGATTCCGCTGCTCGCCATGTTCGTGGCGGCGAGCGTGCGCCTGATACCGGCGTCGACCGCGCTCATCTCGAACGTCAACACGCTGCGCGCGACCCGCTTCGTGCTGGGCGAGCTGGCCGGCGAGCTGCGTGCGCTGGATCGGGCGGCGCAGCCGCGCCATGCGGCCGGCCCGGCGCGGGCCCCGGCGCGCGAACCCTTCGCCACGTTGTGTCTGGACCGGGTGAGCTTTGCCTACCGCGGCGCGAGCCGGCCGGTGTTCACCGACTTCTCGCTCACGATTCGTGCCGGTGCAGCGGTGGGCCTCACCGGCCCGTCGGGCGCCGGCAAGTCGACGCTCGCCGACCTGATGCTTGGCTTCCTCGAGCCGCTCGCCGGGCGGGTGTTGGTGAACGGCGAGGACATCCGGCACGACCTGCGCGCCTGGCTCGACCGTGCCGCCTACATACCGCAGGCCCCCTACCTGCTCGATGACAGCCTGCTGCGCAACATCGTCTTCGGCACCCCCGCCGAGCAGATCGACCGCGCCCGCGTCGATCGCGCCATCGACCGGGCGCAGCTGCGCGAGATGGTGGATGCGCTGCCTGCCGGCCTCGACAGCCAGGTCGGGGAGCGCGGCCTGCGGCTTTCGGGCGGGCAGCGCCAGCGCCTGGCGATCGCGCGCGCGCTCTATCAGGGGCGCGAGTTTCTCATCCTGGACGAGGCGACCTCGGCGCTCGACGCGGACACTGAGCGCGACGTGCTGGATGCGATACGTGCGCTGCACGGACGCACGACGCTGCTCGTCATCGCGCACAGCGCGCGCACGCTCGCGGTCTGCGACCGCATCGAGCGCTTGCCGGCCGGTGGCGAAGCGCAGGTGGTACTCGACCTGCACGCAGCGCGCCGCGCGTGAAGCCGAGCGACGCAGTGGTGATCTGCGACTGGCTGCCGCCGGACTTCGGCGCGGTGGGGCAGTATGCACTGCGCTTCGCGCGGCGCGACGTGGCGCAGGGGCAGACGATCGTGCTGGTCGGCATGAGCCGGGCTGCAACATCGGTTCTCGAAGAGCCGATCGGCGAGCGCACGCTGACGCTGGTGCGCATGCGGGCAAGCCCGACGCCGCGCGACGCGCTGCTGCGCCGGGCGCTGTGGACGGTCGCCACCAACGTGCGGCTGGTCTGGCATGCGCTGCCCTACCTGCGCGCCACGCGCGAGGTCGCGTTCACCGGCAGTCCGCCCTTTCTCGTGCACCTGCTGGTGCCGCTGGCGCGGCTGCTCGGCATCCGCACGCGCTACCGCATCACGGATTTCTTCCCCGAGTGCCTGATGGCGACCTACGCAAGGGTCCCTGCCTGGCTGAATGCCCTGTATGGCTTGACCAACTACTGGCGCCGGCGCGTCGATTGCTACGAGGCGCTGGGCGAAGACCAGAAGGTGCGGCTGGAGGAAATCGGCATTCCCGCGGCGCGCATCGCCGTCGTGCCCAATGATTCGCCGATCGCGTTCGGCAGCGAGGTGCGGCCGGCGCCGCGGCCGCCGGCCCTGCGAGATGTGACGGTGGTGCTCTATTCCGGCAACTACGGCGTCGCGCACGAGGTCGAGACCTTCATCGCCGGGTGGCGGCGCTACAACGAGATGCACGCCGCGCCGGTCGGGCTGTGGCTGAACGCGATCGGCGCCGGCGCCGACGCCGTCGATGCAATGGCCGCCGCGCTGCCGTTTCCCTACGCGCGCACGCCGCCGGTGGCGCTCGACGCGCTGGCCGGCGTGCTGCTCGCCGCCGACATTCACCTCATCACCCTGCGCGACGCATTCGTCGGCTACGTCCTGCCGTCCAAGGTCTATGCCTGCGTCGACTCGGGCAAGCCGATCCTGTTCGTCGGCAGCGCGCGCTCCGACGTCCACCGCGTCTGCGCGCGCAGTGTCCCCGCGGAGCGCTACCGCAGGGTCGAGGTCGGCGACGTGGCGGGTGTGACCGATGCCCTCGCGGCGCTCCTGCGCGCGGCCGCGCGCACCGAACGGGACGCTAGAATGGCGCCTGCCAGGGAAAGCGGATCGCGGTCATGACGCAGCGGGTCTACAACACGCGCAAGCGCGTCCTCGTCACCGGGGGCGCCGGCTTCATCGGCTCGCACCTCTGCGAGCGCCTGCTCGCCGACGGCAGCGACGTGCTCTGCGTCGACAACTTCTTCACCGGCACCAAGGACAACATCGCGCACCTCGTCGGCAACCCGCATTTCGAGCTGATGCGCCATGACGTCACCTTTCCGCTCTACGTCGAAGTGGACGAGATCTACAACCTCGCCTGTCCGGCGGCGCCGATCCATTACCAGTTCGACCCGGTGCAGACCACCAAGACCAGCGTGCACGGTGCGATCAACGTGCTCGGCCTGGCGAAGCGGGTGAAGGCCAAGGTGCTGCAGGCCTCGACCAGCGAGGTGTACGGCGATCCGCAGGTGCATCCGCAGCCGGAGGCCTACTGGGGTCATGTCAACCCGATCGGCCTGCGCGCCTGCTACGACGAGGGCAAGCGCTGCGCCGAGACGCTGTTCTTCGACTACCACCGCCAGCACCGGCTGCGCATCAAGGTGGCGCGCATCTTCAACACCTACGGCCCGCGCATGCACCCCAACGACGGCCGCGTGGTGTCGAATTTCGTCGTGCAGGCGCTGAAGGGCGAGCCGCTCACCGTGTACGGCGACGGCAGCCAGACGCGCTCATTCTGCTACGTCGACGACCTGGTCGACGGCCTGGTGCGGCTGATGGCTTCGCCGGACGACTTCGCCGGCCCGGTCAACATGGGCAACCCGGTCGAGTTCACGATCCTCGAGCTGGCGCAGAAGGTGATCGAGCTGACCGGCTCGAAATCCAAGATCGAGAAGAAGCCCTTGCCGAGCGACGACCCGCGCCAGCGTCAGCCCGACATCGCGCTCGCGCTCGAAAAGCTCAGCTGGTCGCCGAAGATCGCGCTCGCCGAAGGGCTGCCCAAGACCATCGACTACTTTCGGAAAGGGGTCTGACCCCTTGATAAATGCCTAAACGCAAGGTCGCACTGATCACCGGTGTCACAGGCCAGGACGGCGCCTACCTCGCCGAGTTCCTGCTCGGCAAAGGCTACGTGGTGCACGGCATCAAGCGCCGCACGTCGCTGTTCAACACCGACCGCATCGACCACCTGTACGAGGGCCCGCAGGTCAGGAACCGCCGCTTCGTCCTGCACCACGGCGACATGACCGACGCTTCGAGCCTGATCCACATCGTGCAGAAGACGCAGCCCGACGAGATCTACAACCTCGCGGCGCAGAGCCACGTCGCGGTGTCGTTCGAGGAGCCCGAGTACACCGCCGATTCCGATGCGCTCGGTGCGCTGCGCCTGCTGGAGGCGATCCGCATCCTCGGCCTCGAGAAGAAAACGCGCTTTTACCAGGCCTCGACCTCGGAGCTCTACGGCAAGGTGCTCGAAACGCCGCAAAGCGAAACGACGCCGTTCTATCCGCGCTCGCCCTACGGCGTGGCCAAGCTCTACGCCTACTGGATCACGGTGAACTACCGCGAGGCCTACGGGCTGTACGCCTGCAACGGCATTCTCTTCAACCACGAATCGCCGATTCGCGGCGAAACCTTCGTCACGCGCAAGATCACGCGCGCGCTCGCCCGCATCAAGCTCGGCCTGGAAGACAGCCTCTACCTCGGCAATCTCGGCGCGCGGCGCGACTGGGGCCACGCGCGCGACTATGTCGAGGCGATGTGGCGCATGCTGCAGCAGCGCAGGCCCGAGGACTTCGTCATCGCCACCGGCGAGCAGCGCAGCGTGCGCCAATTCGTCGCCGCCGCGGCGGCCGAGCTCGGCATGCGCCTCACCTGGAAGGGCCGTGGCGCGCGCGAGGTCGGCGTGCTGACCGAGCGCGGGCGTAACGGCGCGCTGCGCGGCCACGTGCGCATCGACCCGCGCTACTACCGTCGCGCCGAGGTCGACACGCTGCTCGGCGACGCGCGCAAGGCGCGCCGCAAACTAGGCTGGCGCGCGCGTACGCGCTTCGCCGACCTGGTGAAGGAGATGGTGCGCGAGGACCTGATGCTCGCAAAGCGCGATGCGCTGACGCGCGACAAGGGCTATCGCGTGCACCGCCGCGCCGACAGCTGATGGAGCAGGGCGCCAAGATCTACGTTGCGGGCCACACTGGCCTCGTCGGCTCCGCCCTGGTGCGCGCGCTCGAGCGCGCCGGGCACGGCAATCTCGTGCTGCGCAGGCATGCCGAGCTGGAGCTCACCGACGGCGCCGCGGTGCGGGCGTTCTTCGCGCAGGAGAAGCCGGAGTACGTCTTCGTCGCCGCGGCGAAGGTGGGCGGCATCGTCGCCAACAACACCTACCGTGCCGAGTTCATCTATCAGAACCTTCAGATCGCCTCGAACGTGATCCACGAGGCCTGGCGCACGGGCGCGAAGCGCCTGCTCTACCTCGGCTCATCGTGCATCTACCCGCGCGACTGCCCGCAGCCGATGAAAGAGGAGTACCTGCTCGCCGGCCCGCTCGAGCTCACCAACCGGCCCTACGCGGTCTCCAAGATCGCCGGCATCGAGCTGTGCTGGTCGTACAACCGCCAGCACGCCACCCAGTTCATCGCCGCCATGCCGACCAATCTTTACGGGCCGGGCGACAACTACGACCTCGAAACTTCGCACGTGCTGCCCGCGCTCATCCGCAAGGCGCACGAAGCGAAGCTGCGCGGCGGAAAAGAGCTGGTCGTCTGGGGAACGGGGAATCCGCGGCGCGAGTTCCTCTATAGCGACGACGCGGCCGAGGCCTGCCTGTACCTCATGACGCTGCCGACGGAAAAGTACGGCGCATTGCTCGCCAACGAAAGCGCGCCGCCGCTCGTCAACATCGGCTGCGGCGAGGATCAGACGATCCGTGAGCTCGCCGAGTTGGTCGCCAAGGTTGTAGGCTTCGAGGGCAGGCTGGTGTTCGACACGGCGAAGCCCGACGGCACGCCGCGCAAGCTGCAGGACGTCTCGCGCCTCAAGACGCTGGGCTGGCAGCCGCGCATTGGCCTGCGTGAGGGCATCGCTCTGGCGTATCAGGACTTCCTGCAGCGGTTTGGCGTGAAGGGCGGGCAGAGGGTGGCCGGCGCCGCTGGGGCCGATCGCGCGTAATCCGATGTGCGGCATCGCCGGCGTTTTCGCTTATCGCGACGAGGCACCCCCGGTCGACGAACACGAGCTGCTGCGCATCCGCGAGCACATGGTACGGCGAGGTCCGGACGGTGCTGGATTGTGGATCTCGGAAGACCGACGCGTCGGTCTCGCACACCGGCGCCTCGCGATCATCGATCTTTCGGAGGCAGGCGCACAGCCCATGGCCACTGCGGACGGGCGCCTGCGCATTACGTACAACGGCGAGATCTACAACTACCGCGAGCTGCGCAGAGAACTCGAAGCCAAGGGCTGCGCGTTTCGCTCGAATTCGGACACCGAAGTGCTCCTGCATCTGTACGCGGAACGTGGGCCGGAGATGGTGCACGCATTGCGTGGCATGTTCGCCTTCGGGATCTGGGACGCGCGGGAACACACGCTATTTCTCGCGCGCGACTGCTTCGGCATCAAGCCCCTGTACTACGCCGATACGGAGGGGACGTTTCGATTCGCGTCCCAGGTCAAGGGGCTCGTGGCGGGTGGCGGGCTGCGCGTGACGCAGGATACCGCGGGCTGGGCGGGATTTTTCATTTGGGGTGCAGTGCCCGAACCGCTTACGACGTTCGCGCAAATTCGTTCTCTTCCCGCCGGCTCATGGATGACGGTGCGGCAATCGGGTCGCTTGCAGGCAAGCGAATACTTTTCGATCGCCACGGAGATCAGGAGCGCGGAAACCGAAGACCGATCGATCGCAGGTGAATCAAGGGAAATCGGGCAGACGCTGCAGGAGAGCGTCCGCTACCACTTCGTCGCCGACGTCCCGGTCGGCATGTTCCTTTCGTCGGGTGTAGATTCGTCGCTTATCGCGAGGCTCGCTGCTCGACAGGGTCTCGCGCTCAGGACGATTACGCTTGGCTTCGAGGAATTCCGTGGCGGCCGGCAGGACGAAACTGCCGACGCTGAAACCCTCGCCCGCGAACTGGGGACCAGCCATACGACGCGCTGGGTCGGCGCGGACGAATTCAAGTCCTTGCGCGAGACGTTTCTGGATGCGATGGATCAGCCCACGATCGACGGTCTCAACACTTTCGTCGTAAGCAAGATCGCAGCGGAATCGGGAATGAAGGTGGCGCTTTCGGGGCTGGGTGGCGACGAGTTCTTCGGTGGCTATCCGAGTTTTCGGCAAGTACCGGCTCTCGCGCGTGCCCTTGGGTGGAGCGCTCGGGTCCCCGGATTGGGACGCACGTTTCGGCAGATGACAACCGCGGCGTTTGGTCTTTGCGGGGTGCCGAAATATGCGGGTCTGCTCGAATACAGCACCACCATCCCTCGCGCGTACCTGCTGCGCCGCGCGGTATTCATGCCATGGGAGCTCGCGCAGGTGATGTCGCCAGCCGCTGCCGCGGAAGGATTGCACGATCTCCATTTGATGGAGTGGGATGAAGCCTCCGGTGGGCCCCGCAGCGACTGGGCGAAACTGTGCGTACTCGAATCCACGTGCTACATGAGGAACATGCTCTTACGCGACTCGGACTGGGCCGGAATGGCGCACGGCGTGGAGATCCGTCTGCCCATGGTGGATGCTGCCGTCTTCCGGCTCGCGGCCGGGCACCTGGCC
>JBFFEY010000102.1:0-6932 GCA_041558415.1 Burkholderiales bacterium
CACTCGAGGCCGGCGAGTTCCCAGCCCATGGTGCCGTCCTTGAGCGCGACCACCTGGTTGGGAATGCCCGCATTGCGCAGCGACTGGCAGCCGATGATGCTGCGCGTGCGCCCGGCGCAGTTCACCACCACCAGCGTGTCGGGGTCGGGCGCGAGGTCATGCACGCGGTACACCAGCTCGGCGCCGGGCGCGTCGATGCCACCGGGGATGTTCATGCGGTGGTATTCCTCGTAGGGGCGCGAGTCGAGGATCACCAGCTTCTTTCCCGCCGCCTGCAGCTGCTGCAGTTCCTCGGGCGGCAGGCGCGGCGTGTCGTAGTGGTGCTCGACGAACTCGCCAAAAGCCTTCGAGGGCACGTTGACGCCGCTGAAGAGCTCTCCACCCGCGGCCTGCCAGGCGGTGCAGCCGCCGTCGAGGATCGCCAGGTCGCGGTAGCCCAGCTCGGCGAGCTTCGCCGCGGCACGCTCGGCGAGATCCTCGTCGCCGCCGTCGAGCAGGATGAGCGGGACCGCGCGGCGCGGCACCAGGTCCTCGATCATCAGCTCGAGGCGCGAGAGCGGCAGCGCGCAGGCGAAGAAAGGGTGCCCCTGGGTGTGCACGCCCTGCTCGCGCACGTCGAGCAGTGCGAACTCGCCGCGCGCCGCCAGGCGTTCGCGCAGCCGCGATACGGAAATGCGGGTGCTCATGCCTGCCGGTGGGCGGCCGCCCCCTGGTACAACCGCGAGACGACGGCGAAGATGAAGCCGCCCGACCAGGCGCACATCAGGATGCCGACCAGGCCTTCCATGGCCGAGAGCAGGCGCCAGTCCGCGGGCGGCACGACGTCACCGTAGCCGATCGTGGCGTAAGTGACCGCGCTGAAATAAAGCGCGAGTTCGAACCCGGGGTGGACCTCCGCCCACAGGTAGGCGATCGCCCAGACCGCGATCTCGACCAGGTGCGCCACCACGGACCAGATCGCGATCTGCGTGAGCACGGCGTAAGCGCGCCACAGCGTCACCGGCTTGTTCGCCGCCTGCTGCAGCCGCCACAGCAGCCAGCCCATGACGGCGCCGTGGATCGCGACCGTGATCGCGATCAGCAGCGTGCCGAGCAGCAGCTGTCCGAGCATGGACATCGTCGCGGCGAGGAAGCGTCGCGCGCCGGCGCCTCAGACCTGCGCAGTGCGCGCCTCGCGGATATCGGAGTGCGCCGGGAACACCGCCCAGGCGTTCTCCTGCGGCTTGTAGTACTCGCGCCGGTGCAGCTGCTCGAGCGCGAGGCCGTACATGTGGAAGTTGAGGGTCTTGCCGTCGATGTGGATCGAGTGCAGATCGTCCGGCAGGAAGGCGACGCCGCTGCCCTGGCGCACCATGTGCTGCCCCTTTTCGCGCACGCCGCCTTCGGCGGTGCGGTCGTAGAAGCGGTTCAGCTCGTCGCCCTCGATGCCGACGATCACCGCCCAGGTGGTGTGGTTGTGCGCCGGCGTGCCGTAGCTGCCGTCGGCCGCGTTGGCGTAGAGCGCGAAGCGGTGATCGGCGTCCTCCGACAGGCGGTACAGGCAAGAAGTGCGCTTGCCGCCGCGCGCGGGTGGCGGAAAGTCGTCCAGCGTGAAGAGGTCCGTGCGCGTCGCGAGCTTCGCCAGCCGTGCCCTGATCTTCTCCAGGCTTTCGCGCGTCACGCCCTCGCGTTTTTCGACGTCGCGGATGTCGGCGACGGCGGCTTCGATTGCGCGGCTGCGTTCCTGCGTGCGGTCCATGCGGCCTCCTCGTGAGACGGGATCGGGGAAGTCTAGCGCCGCGCGCGCTTCGCGCGCCGCGGTTTCGCAGCCTTGCGCGGCTTGGCCTGCGCCGCCGCGCGCCCGAATTGCTTGCGCGCCAGCGCCGCGCCGGCGGCGAGCGCCCGCAGCTTGGCGAGCGCCAGCTCGCGGTTCATCGGCGCCATGCCGCAGTTGGTGCAGGCGATGAGCCGGTTCTTCGGCACGTACTTGAGCGCGGTGCGGATCGTCGCCGCCACCTCGGCCGGCGTCTCGACCTTGTCGGAGGCGACGTCGATCACGCCGACCAACACGTCCTTGCCCTTCAAGAGCGCCATCAGCTGCGGCGGCACGTGCGAGTGGATGCACTCGAGCGAGACCTGGTCGATGCGGCTCTTGGCGAGCGCCGGGAAGATCTTCTCGTACTGGCGCCACTCCTCGCCGAGCGTGTTCTTCCAGTCGATGTTGGCCTGGATGCCGTAGCCGTAGCAGATGTGCACCGCGGTCTTGCACTTCAGGCCGCGGATCGCGCGGTGCAGCGCGTCGATGCCCCAGCGCACCACGTCGTCCATGTAGACGTTGAACGCCGGCTCGTCGAACTGGATCACGTCGACGCCGTCCTTCTCCAGCGCGCGCGCCTCCTCGTTGAGCAGCTCGGCGAAGGCCATCGCCATCTTCACCTTGTCGCCGTAGTGGCGGTCGGCGATGGTGTCGACGATGGTCATCGGCCCGGGCATGGTGATCTTCAGCTTCTTCTTCGTGTGTGCGCGCGCAAGGCGCGCCTCGATCTGGTGCACGCGGCCCTTGAGCCTGAGCGGCCCGACGACCACGGGCACCATCGCGTCGTAGCGGTTGTCGCGGATGCCCATCTTCACCTTGTGCTCGAAGTCGATGCCCTCGATCCTCTCGAGAAAGCCGTGCACGAAGTGCTGGCGCGACTGCTCGCCGTCGCTGACGATGTCGATGCCGGCGTCCTCCTGTGCCTTGAGCCAGAGCAGCGTCGCATCGCGCTTGGCGGCCGCGAGGTCGGCGCCCTGCGCGCGCCACTCGGGCCACAGCTTTTCCGGGTCGGCGAGCCAGAACGGCTTCGGCAGGCTGCCGGCGATGGTGGTTTCGAACATGGTGTCTCCCTCGGGGTCAGACCCCTGTGGATAAGTCTTCGAGCGAGTCGTTGATACTAGCTCAATGCGACTTATCCACAGGGGTCTGACCCCTATCCCGCATCGTCAGCAGCCACAGCACCGCGGCGAGCTGCACGACGCCGAGGATGGCGAACGCGGCGGCGTAGCCGTCCGGCGAATAGCGTCCGTCGCTCACCGGGTAAGGGCGCAGCACGGCGCCGATGCCCCACTGCGCGAGGAACGAGCCGAGGAACATGAGCAGGTTGGCGGCGGTGTTGACGCGCCCTGCCATGCCGTGCGCGAAGCGGGTGGTGAGGATGGTGTAGGCGAGCGCCGCCGAGATCGAGCAGAAGCCGTAAACCGACACCGTGATCAGCAGCCCGCTGGTGACGCCGGCGGCGAGCAGGCCGAACATGGCAAGCGTGAGCACCATGCCGAGCTTGTAGACGGTGAGGTGCGAGATGCCGTGCCGCGCGAGGCGGTCGCTCGCGGCGCCGAAGAACACCGAGCCGAGCGCGTAGGCGCTGGCGCCATAGAGCAGATGCTGCGCCACCGTCGGCCGGTCGAAGCCGGCGACGTCGTACATCCACGGCGCGAGCCACAGCCCCTGCAGCGCCTGGTAGGCCGCGTGCGTCAGCACCATGGCGAGTGCGATGCGCCAGAACACGGGCGACGCGAACACGATGCGGAACGCCGCGGCCTGGCGCGCCAGGCTTTCGCCTTCGCTCGGCAGCTTTTTCTCCGGCACCACGGTGACGATGAGCAGGGCGGCGATTGCCGAGAGTGCGGCGAGGCCGTAGAACAGCGCACGCCAGCCGAAGGGGCCGAGCAGCGCCTCGACTGGCGCGGTTGCCGACAGCCCGCCGATACCGCCGACCGCGATATGCAGCCCCGTGAGGGTGGCGAGGCGCGAGGGCGCGAACCACAGGGTGTAGGCCTTGATCGCACCCATCAGCCCGCCGGCAACGCCCAGCCCGATCAGCGCGCGGCCGAGCGTCAGCATGGCGAAGCCCTGCGCCAGACCGAACACCAGCGCGCCGAGCGCAGCGATGCAGAACAGCGCCGCCAGCACGCGGCGCGGGCCGTAACGGTCGAGCAGCACGCCGAGCGGCAACTGGAACGCGGCGAAGGCGAGAAAGTACGCCGCGGTGAGCAGGCCGAGGTCGGAGGGTGCGAGCGAGAATTCGGTCGCCAGCTCGCGCGAGATGACCGCGTTGACGTTGCGGAAGAAGTAGGAGAGGAAGTAGCCGGCGGCGAACGGGCAGAACACCACGAGCATCAGCTTCGCAGGCAGTCCGTCGTTGCGCGTCGCCGGCCCGGTCACGCGGGCATTGTAGTAGGCTAGCCCGCATGGCAAGACGCACGCAGCGAAACGTCGAACCGCGCCGGCTGATCGTCGCGATCACCGGCGCGACCGGCGCGGCCTACGGCCTGCGCCTGCTCGAGGCGCTGCGCGCGGCGGGCGGCTGGGAGTCGCACCTGGTGCTCTCCGAGGCGGGCGTGCTGAACGCCTGGCACGAGCTCGGCCTGAAGCGCCGCGCGATCGAGCGGCTGGCGGATGTCGCCTACGCGCCGAAGGACATCGGCGCGGCGATCGCCAGCGGCTCGTTCCTCACCGAGGGCATGATCATCGCGCCCTGCTCGATGAAGACGCTCGCCGCGGTAGCGCAGGCGCATGCCGACGACCTGGTATCGCGCGCCGCGGACGTGGTGCTCAAGGAGCGCCGCCGCCTGGTGCTGCTGCCGCGCGAGACGCCGCTCAACCTCGCGCACCTGCGCAACATGGTGGCGGTGAGCGAGATGGGCGGCGTCGTGTTTCCCCCCGTGCCGGCGTTCTATGCGCGGCCGAAGACGATCGCGCAGCTGGTCGACCACACGGTCGGCCGCGTGCTGGATCTGTTCGGCATTCGCGTCGCGCGGCTGCCGCGCTGGCGCGGCATGCGCGAAGGCACGGTGGCGACCGAGGACTAGCGCTCGGCGAGCGCGAGGCGCAGCGCGACGAGGATCAGCAGCGTGCCGGCGGCGCGCTCGAGGTGCGCGCGCCAACGCGAGGCGAGAAAGCGGCGCGCGCGGCCGACCACGAAGGAAAGCACTGCATAGGAGCCGCAGCCCATCAGCGTGAACAGCGCGCCGAGCGCGGCGAGCTGCAGCGCCACCGGCGCGGCGCGGCCGTCTGCGAACTGCGGCAGGAAGGCGAGAAAGAAGAGCGCCAGCTTGGGATTGAGCGCGGCGGAGAAAAAGCCCTGTGCGAGCAGCGTGCGCGCGCGGTAGGCGCGGCGCGACACAGCGAGCGAGGCGGGATCGCCGGCGTGGCGCACGATCTGCACGCCGAGCCACACCAGGTAGGCGGCGCCGGCCCACTTGAGGAGGTTGAAGGCGACCGCCGAGGCGGCGAGCAGCGCGGCGAGGCCCAGTGCGACGATCGCGGTGTGCAGCAGCAGCCCGCCGACCAGGCCGGCGGCGACCAGCACGCCGTCGCGCGGCCCGCCGGCGAGGCTGCGCGCGATCACCAGCAGCATGTCGGGCCCGGGCGTGACGATCAGCACCACCGACGCGGCGACGAACAGCGCGAGCGTCTGCGCCTCGATCACCGCAGCAGCGTGCCGTCGGTGACGTCGATCACCGCGCCGTTCAAAATCACCGGCGCGTCGCTCGCCAGCCAGCGCACCACCTCGGCCGCTTCCTGGGGCGTGCCGGCGCGCTTCGACCAGACCTTCTGCATCAATTCGGCACGGCGCTCGGGCTGTGCGAACTTGTTCAGCATGTCGGTGTCGATCGGTCCGGGCGCGACGGCGTTCACCTGGATGCCCTGCGGCCCGAGCCGCGCGGCGAAGCTGCGCGTGAAGCTAACGATGCCGGCCTTGGTGATGCCGTACCAGATGTCGGTATGCGCCGTGAAGGCGGCGACCGAAGCGAGATTGATAATGCGCCCGGCCGAGCCGGCACGATGCGCCTGGTGCCGCGCGATCATCTGGCGCGAGACGGTGCGGATCAGTTCGACCGGCGCCTTGAGGTTCACGGCGAGGATGCGCTCGCGCGCTTCTTCGGTGTACTCGTCGATCGCAAGCCCGTTCTGCACGCCGGCGTTGTTGACCAGCACGTCGATGCGGCCGAGCGAGTCGACGAGCGCGGCAATGCCGTCGACATCTAGCAAGTCGTAGCGCAGCAGCGCCATCGAGCCGGACTCGACGAGATCGCTGCCTTTGAAATCGCGGTCCAGCGCGAGGACGTGAAAACCGTCGGCGGCGAGCGCGTCGACGATGGCGCGTCCGATGCCGCGCGCGGCGCCGGTGACGAGTGCGACGGTATGTCCGGGCATGGCGGCCTAGCGCGGGTAGGCGCCGTTGTTGACGTCGAGCGTCATGCCGTTCATGTACGCCGGGCTGGCGCTGCCGAGCCAGAGAATCGCCTGCGCCACCTCCTGCGGCGTGCAGGCGCGCCCCGAGTACACCGAGCGCATGACGCCGTCCTTGCGCGACTGCGGCAGCTGCTCGTACATCGGCGTGAGGGTCGGTCCCGGCGCCACCGCGTTGACCAGGACGCCGTCGCGCCCCAGCCAGCCGGCGTAGCTCTTGGTGACGTTCAAGAGCGCCGCCTTGGTCGCGCCGTACCACAGGTCGGGGTGTCCGGTGAACGCCGCCACCGAGCCGACGTTGACGATGCGCCCACGCTTGCGCGCGCGCATCTGCGGCGCGGCCGCGAGCATCAGCGCGATCGGCGCCTCCAGATTGACCGCCAGGATCTCGCGCTTATGCGCCTCGGGAATCGCATCGTAGGGCTCGCAGTACAGCGTGCCGGCGTTGTTCACCAGCGTGTCGACCTCGCCTAGCCTGCCGACGAGCGCCGCGATGCCGGCGAGGTCGGTGAGGTCGTAATCGACGCGCTGCAGGCCGGCGTGCTCGAGATCGAAGCTGGAAAAGTCCTTGTCGAGCGCGAGCACCGTCCAGCCCGCACCGAGAAACAGGCGGGCCGTCTCTTTGCCGATGCCGCGTCCCGCCCCGGTGATCAGTGCACGGGGCATGCGACGGCTTCGATGCCGGGCATGGCGAAGCCGTCCGCCGCGAGGCCGTCGAGCA
>JBFFEY010000103.1:0-6895 GCA_041558415.1 Burkholderiales bacterium
CCATGCAGCGCGATCAACCAAATCGTACGGCGCGCGCCCACGAGCGCTTTCGCACCCTCCAAAACGTCGGCTTCGGCGCCTTCGACATCCATCTTCACGAGGTCAGGCGGTGCCAGCGCGCCTGAGGCAATGAGCGAATCCAGACTCACCGTCGGCACCTGCAGCGCAGCTGAGTCTTGCGTCACATGGCCCGATGAACTGTTGACTCCGGGGCTGAAGGGCGCAGTCCCCGGCCGAGCGGTTACGGCAGCCTCGATCACCTCGACGTTCGCAAGCCGGTTCAGAGCGATATGCCGGCGAAGGTAGGCGACGTTCGCCGCCCAGGGCTCGAATGCCCAGACATGGCCCTCAGGCCCGACGAGACGAGAAAGCGCCAAGGTATAGAAGCCCGCCTGTGCACCCAGATCGCAGGCCTTCATCCCGCGCAGCGTGATGCGCGCAAGCGCGGCCTGCTTTGCGCGCTCATACGAACCCAGCCAGCAGCCATGCACGCTCGACCCTACGATCCAGCGAAAGCCACGATTCACCCCTTGCCTGACGCGCAGCACGCTCCTCCTCGGAACCAGTCGCAGCAATAAACGCAGCGTGGCACCGAGGACGGAATGCCGCGAGATGGCAGACCAATCGATCAAACGTCGACCCCGAAAGCTAACATCGGAAAGTAATGACAGCGCACTAGCATCAGACGTTCCAAGCACGATTTCCGCACTCGCGAGGCGTGCCGCGCTTAACCTACAGCCTTCAACGCGCCGACCCGATCGCGTCCGGCCGCGCGCCGCCACGCATCTTGTCAGGCCCGCGCCTGCGCGCGTCGGCAGCGGCGCCCGGCGCCGCCTGCGGCCGCGTGGCAAACGACGTCGCCACGTACAGACCGATCCACAGCGCGCCGTAGCCGTAGAACAGGACGTAATCGGGGATGCCGGTGCGGTACGCGGCGATGCCGATCGCCGCCATCGCCGCGGCCACGCCGAGCAGCAGCCAGGTGACGCGCGCCTGGCTCAGGCCGCGCCGCATGAGCAGGTGGTGCAGGTGTCCGGTATCGGCGCCGAAGGGCCATCGCCCGCGCAGGATGCGGCGCAGCATGAGGACCACGGTATCGGCGAGCGGGATGCCGAGGATCCAGACCGCGGTCATCGGCGCCAGCGCCGGCTTGTCGTCCATCGCCAGCGTGATCGCGAGCCAGGCGAGCACCAGCCCGACGGCGTAGCTGCCGCTGTCGCCCATGAACACCGAGGCCCGGCGCGACGGCCGCCAGCGCAGGTTGTAGAGCAGAAACCCGGCGAGCGCGCCCGCGAGCAGCGCGGCAACCCAGAACGGCCCGGTCTTGCCCGCATCGGCGGCACACCAGGCGAAGGCGAGCGCCGCGACGAGCGAGAGCCCGCCCGCCAGGCCGTCGATGCCGTCGGCCATGTTCACCGCGTTCATGACGCCGACAATCGCGAACACGCTGAACGGCAGCGCCAATGCCCCGAGCATGAGCAGCCCGGGCCGCGCCAGCTCGCCGAGGTGCACGAGCAGCGCGCCGCCCAACTGGGCGAGCACCAGCGCGGCGACGATCTGCGCGCCGAGCTTCGGCACCGATCCCAGGTCGTAGCGGTCGTCGAACAGCCCGCCGAGCGCCATCAATACCGCCGCGGCCGGCAGATAGACGGTGACTGTCCGAAAAAGCCCGAAGGCGAAGAAGCCGGCGACGAACACCGCCATCATTGCCACGCCACCGACCAGCGGAATCGCGCCGGTGTGCCGTTTGCGGCCGCCCGGTCGATCGAGCAGCCCGTAGCGCGGGGCCGCCCGGCAGAGCGGCGGGATCAACAACGCGGTCGCCGTGAACGCGGCGCACACTAGTGCGATCCCGATTGAGAAATCGTTCAAGACTCGGTCGCTGCAACCGTTTTCAGCAGATCCAGGCTCGAGTATAGGCCGGAACGCGCACGGCGGCGCGTCGACAGTCGTCTACAACGCCCGCGCCGCAGCGCGCGCGTGAGAAATTTCACGCGGATTGATCGAGCCGGGCGCAGGCGAGCGCGGTACGCGGCGCGCGCGCCGAGACCTCGGCGCAGAAGGCGGCGCGCTCGGCCCCGTTGCGCAGCACGCGCTCGAGCACGCGCGGCTGCATTTGCAGCCCGCGCTCGACGGCCGCCTCGACGAGCCCGCGGCCGGCCGGCGTCAGCTGCTGCCAGGCGCTGACGCCGATCTCGCTCAGCCGCTGCTGCACCCCCGGCTCCCAGGGACCGAGGCGCGCCGCGTGCGCGATGGCGGCATAGAACTCCGCATCGAGCGCGCCGAGACGAAACTTCACCAGCGCGACATTCGCCCAGGTGGTCGGTGAGGCCGGGCGCATGCGCGCCGCCGCGCGGAACTCGTCCAAGGCACGCGCAAGGTACGCCGCCACGACCGGCTGCCCGGCATCGAGGCCGCGCACGCGCAACTCGTGCAGCCGGCCCAGTTCCTCCACGAAAAGCGGGTTGTCGGGCTCCTGCGCGCGCGCAGCGAGCAGCGCATCGCGCACCGCACGCCATTGCACGGGTCCGGGCGGCGCACCCGTCTGCGGCCATTGCGCCATCGCGTGGCGCGCCGGGACGTAGCTCGCGTCGGCCAGGCCGCGCAGCGCCGCATGGTAGATCGCGCCGACGAGCAGCGCGGCGAGGACAACCACAACTGCGGACGGCAGCCGTTGCGCAGGCCGCTTGCGATGCCTCGACAAACGCAGAGGCCCTTGCCCCGGCTAGTTCAGGCTGCCGATCGGCCCGCCGCCGCCGCCGCCCGAGCCGCCGACGCCAGGGGTGACATCCGTGGTGGGCGTGGACGTGCTCGTGGCGATGGGCGTGGACGAGCCCGAGGCGCTGAAGTCAGCCGTAACGTCCGAAGGCGATGATCCGGAGCTGACCAGCGTAGGCGGACAGGCCTTGGGCACGGCGGTCATGCTGAGCTTGAAGTACTCGCGCGCATCCTCGATGCGCACGCCCGCCACGAGCAGTCCGGCGCACACCGGGACCGGCATCGCGCCCGCCTCGAGCATCGCCCGCACCACCGAAAGCGGTGTATAGCCAGAGATCACCATCGCCGCCGTGACCTTGCCGGCCTCGACGCGCGCGCGCAGCGCCGTGATGGCCACCACGTCCACAGGCTCGCCGATATCGCGCAGCGCACGCACCTCCTGCTCGAGCCGCCACAGGTTCATGCGCGGATTGAACGTCGCATGCGCGAGCAGCGTCGTCCCCGCAAGCGAGACAACCAATGCCAGCGTCGCCAGCCTCATGCGCACCATCATACGCCGGGGTCAGACCCCTGTGGATAACTGGAACAATGCTGTCGGTGACGAATTCCGCGCTTCGCCTGAGTTATCCACAGGGGTCTGACCCCGGTCAGCGCCCGTAGTCGTCGTCGAAGCGCTCGATGTCGTCCTCGCCGAGGTATTCGCCCGACTGCACCTCGACGACGTACAAGGGCTCGCTGCCCGGGTTCTGCAGGCGGTGGCGGGTCTCGGGCGGGATGTAGGTCGACTGGTTGGGAAACAGCTCGAACACGTCGCGCTCGCGCGTCACGCGCGCCCGGCCGCTCACCACCACCCAGTGCTCGGCGCGCCGCCGGTGCAGCTGCAGCGACAGTTTGGCGCCCGGTTTCAGCATCAGGCGCTTGACCTGAAACCCGGGGCCGGCGTCGATGCCCTGGTACCAGCCCCAGGGACGGTGCACGCGGAGATGGGAAATATGCTCGCTGCGCGCGTTCCTTTGCAGGTGCTCGACCGCGCCCTTGACCTCCTGCGCGCGGTCCTTCGCGGCGATCAGCGTCGCGTCCGGGGTTTCCACGATGACCAGGTCGCGCACCCCGATCGCGGCGAGCAGCCGGCCGTCCGAACGGATGAACGAGCCGGCCACGTCGCGTGCGTACACGTCGCCGACCAGCACATTGCCCTCGGGCGTCTTGTCGGATTGCGCCCACAGCGCCGACCAGGAACCGATGTCGCTCCAGCCCATCTCGACCGGGATCACCACGGCGCGGTCGGTCTTTTCCATCACTGCGTAGTCGATCGAGATTGACGGTGCGCGCGCGAAGGCCTCGGCGCCAAGGCGCGTGAACTCGAGATCACGGTGCGCGCCGTCGAGCGCCGCGCGCGCTGCGGCAAGCAGCTCGGGTGCGTACCGCTCGAGCTCGGCGACAAAGACATCCGCGCGGAAGGCGAAGATGCCGCTGTTCCAGTAGTGCTTGCCCGAGGCGACCAGCGTCTCGGCCAGCGCCGGCGCGGGCTTTTCGACAAAGCGCGCGACCTCGAACGCGCCCTCGATTGCCTTCAGTGCCGCGCCCTGCTCGATGTAGCCGTAGCCCGTCTCGGCCGTGAGCGGCCGGATGCCGAAGGTGACCAGTCGTCCGGCCTCGGCCGCGCGCGCCGCGACGCCCACCGCGGCAGCGAACGCTGGCAGGTCGCGGATCAGGTGATCGGCCGGCAGCACGAGCAGCACAGCATCGGGCGCCTCGCGCGTTGCACGCAAGGCCGCGACCGCCACCGCGGGCGCGGTGTTGCGGCCGACCGGCTCGAGCACGATGCCGGCCGGCTCGACCCCCGCCTCGCGCAGCTGCTCGGCGATCAGGAAGCGGTGCTCGTGGTTGCACACCACCAGCGGCGGCGTCGCGCGCGCGAGCCCCTGCGCACGCCGCGCCGTTTGCTGCAGCAGCGTCTGCGCGCCGGTGAGCGCGAGCAGCTGCTTCGGGAAAAGCGCCCTCGAAAGCGGCCACAGGCGCGTGCCGGAGCCGCCGCTCAGGATGACGGGTTGCAGCATGGTGCTCATTCTACAAACCACGATGGGTCACAACCACGACGACCGGCATGGCGAAGCGGTAAGCTAGCATTGCGCTTCCTTCAGCGCGCCGCATGCTCATGCACCCCAATTCGTCGTCCGGCGCAGGCAGCGAACATCTCCGCTCCCTGGTCGAGAAATTTCACAGCCGTACCGCGCGTGTCGGCGTGCTCGGTCTCGGCTATGTCGGCCTGCCGCTGGCACTGCGCTTTGCCGAGGCAGGCTTCGCCACGCTCGGATTCGACATCGACCCCGACAAGGTCGCCACGCTACAGCGCGGCGAGACCTACATCAAGACGATCGGGCGCGAGCGCATCGCTGCCGCGCGCAGCAAAGGCCTTGACGCGACCACCGATCCTGCGCGTGCCGGCGACATGGATGCGCTCGTCATCTGCGTGCCGACGCCGCTCACCGCTTCGCGCGAGCCCGACCTGAGCTACGTCATCGCCACCATCGAAGCGCTCGCGCCGCATCTGCGCAACGGGCAGCTCGTCTCACTCGAGAGCACCACCTACCCCGGCACCACCGACGAGGAGCTCGCGCCGCGCATCGCGGCGTGCGGCTTCACCCTCGGCGAGGACTTCTTTCTCGTCTACTCGCCCGAGCGCGAGGATCCGGGCAACACGCGCTACAACACCCGCACCATCCCCAAGCTGGTGAGCGGCGCGACCGCCGCCTGCCTCGAAGCGGGCATCGCCCTGTACGCGCAGGCGGTCGACCGCGTGGTGCCGGTCGGCTCGATGCGTGCCGCCGAGATGGCCAAGCTGCTGGAGAACATTCACCGCGCAGTGAACATCGGACTGGTCAACGAGATGAAGATCGTCGCCGACCGCATGGGCATCGACATTCACGAGGTGGTACGGGCTGCGGCGACCAAACCGTTCGGTTTCACGCCCTACTATCCCGGGCCGGGGCTGGGCGGGCACTGCATTCCGATCGACCCGTTCTACCTCGCCTGGAAGGCGCGCCGGTACGGCGTCGAGGCGCGCTTCGTCGAGCTCGCCGGGGAGGTCAACCGCGCGATGCCCGAGTGGGTGGTCGGCAAGATCGAGCACGCGCTCGCCGAGCGCGATCGACCCGTCCGAGGCAGCCGCATTCTCATCCTGGGCCTAGCCTATAAGAAAAACATCGACGACGTGCGCGAGACGCCCGCGGCCGAGATCATGGAAATCCTGCGCGCGCGCGGCGCCCGGGTCGACTACTCGGACCCGTACGTGCCGCGTTTTCCGCGCATGCGCGCGCACCGCTTTGACCTCGAAAGCGTGCCGCTCGAGGGCAAGACGCTTGAAGGCTATGACTGCGTAGTGCTGGTGACTGACCACGATGCCTTCGATTACGCGCTCATTCAGCGGCACGCCCGCGTTCTGGTCGACACGCGCGGTCGCTACGCAGACCCGGCCGCGAATATCGTCCGCGCCTGAACCGAGCTCCGCGCCCGGATCGCGCATGCGACAATTCCGTCCCGTGGGACGTTAGCGCGAGGAGGATCCCATGGGCACGGTCGAGGAAGGCAACCTGAGCGCCACGCGGCTGGCGCTTTCCTACCAGAGCGGGTTCTGGAATCTGCATTCGAGCGAGGCGATTCCGGGCGCGCTGCCCATCGCGCAGAACTCGCCGCAGAAGACGCCGCTCGGACTCTACCCCGAGGTGCTCTCGGGCACGGCGTTCACCGCGCCGCGCGCGGAGAATCTTTCGACCTGGATGTATCGCCTGCGGCCCTCGGCAATGCATCCGCCCTACCGCCGCGCCGACAACGGCCTGCTGCGCTCGGGGCCGTTCGACGAGGTCGAGACACCGTTCAACCGCCTGCGCTGGGATGCGCTGCCGCTACCGGATGCGCCGACCGATTTTCTCGGTGGCCTGATCACGCTCGCCGGCTCGGGCGATGCCGCCGCGCAGGCCGGCATCGCGGTGCACATCTACCGCGCCAACCGCTCGATGACCGAGCGCTATTTCTGCAACGCCGACGGCGAGATGATGTTCGTGCCGCAGCAGGGCGAGATCCTGCTGTTCACCGAGCTCGGCCGCCTGACGGTCGCGCCGGGCGAGATCGCCGTCATCCCGCGCGGCATGCGCTTCAAGCTCGAGATCGTGCGCGA
>JBFFEY010000104.1:0-6800 GCA_041558415.1 Burkholderiales bacterium
ACGCGCTCGCCGCCGACCCTCACCCGGCCAGAATCAATCGCCTGCTGCGCCCGCCCGCGCGTCTTGAAAAAGCGCGCGGCCCACAACCACTTGTCGACGCGCATGGGGCCGGCGCCGCAGCCCGGGCGCTAGGCCGGTCGGCCGCCGCTGCGCCGGTCGGGTCCGCCGCCGCCGCGCGATCGCTTGCGCCGGTGCCGGCCCTTGCGTCCCGGCGCGTTGCCGCGCGGCGGCCGGTCACCGCCGCCGCCGGGGCGCTCGCCGCGCCCCTCGCGCTGGCGTTGACCGCCGCGCTCGCCCGCGGGATGCGCGCGCTCGTAGGCCTGCAGCTTCTTCGCCTCCATCGCCTGCGCCCGCCGCGCCAGTGTGTCCTCGTCCTCCTCGTACAGCTCGTGCGGCTCCGGCACGAATCCATGTGCATAGTCGGTAACCGACAGCACGGTCACGTCCCAGGCGTACTCGCCGAGCTGGATGTTGAGGCGATCGCCGACGGCCAGCGTCGCGGAGGACTTGCTGCGCTCGCCGTTCACTTTGACGCGCCCGCTGTCCACTGCGGTCTGCGCCAGTCCGCGCGACTTGAAAAAGCGCGCGTTGCACAACCACTGATCGATGCGCATCGGCCTTGCGTCCGCGCTCAGGCGCTCAGCGCAATACCGGTCGGGCAGGCCACCCCGGTACCGCCCAGGCCGCAATAGCCGTTCGGGTTCTTGCCGAGGTACTGCTGGTGAGTGTCCTCGGCGTAGTAGAACGGTCCCGCCGGCGCAATCTCGGTCGTAATGCGGCCAGCGCGCGCCGCCTCGAGCGCGATCTGATACCGGTCGCGCGAGGCGCGTGCGGCCGCGAGCTGTGCATCGTCGCTGCAGTAAACCGCCGAGCGGTACTGCGTACCGACGTCGTTGCCCTGGCGCATGCCCTGCGTCGGGTCATGCCCCTCCCAGAACACGCGCAGCAGCGTCGCGTAGTCGACCCGCTTCGGGTCGAACACCACCAGCACCACCTCGCTGTGGTTCGTCAGCCCGCTGCACACTTCCTCGTAGGTCGGATTCGGGGTGGCGCCGCCAGCGTAACCCACCGCCGTGCTGTAGACGCCGGGCGTTTGCCAGAACAGGCGCTCGGCGCCCCAGAAGCAGCCCATCGCGAACTGCGCCGTCTGCAGTCCCTCGGGGAACGGCGGCGCCAGGCGATGGCCATTGACGAAATGCGCCTCGGGCACCGGCATCGCCTGGCCGCGGCCGGGCAGCGTGCGCTCGGCAGGCAGCAACGACTTCAACTTCTGCATGAAGGCGAACATGACTGTGGCTTGCGTGGGGTGCCGCGAGCTCGCGCGGCGGCACGTCGCGAGATGCGAGTCTACCTCATGCGGCGCAGGAGTTCAGCCGGATTCTCTCGCGCCGGCCGCGCCGCGGTTGTTCGCCCCGGCGCTTTCCGGTAGCTTCGGCGCGCCCCACGACGAGAATAGGCCGCATGAAAATCTGCATCTTCGGCGCCGGCGCGGTCGGCGGCCTGATGGCCGCCTGGCTGGCACGCGCCGGGCACGAGGTCTGTGTCGTTGCCCGCGGCGCGACGCTGGAGGCCATCCGGCGCGAAGGGCTGCGGGTGCGCACGCTGGCGAGCGGCGAGACGCAGGCGACGCGGGTCGCCGCCGAGAGCGACGCGTCGCGCTTCGGTCCGCAGGACTGCGTCATCGTCGCCGTCAAGGGTCAGAGCCTGCCGCAGGTCGCCGGCGCGATCGCACCGCTGCTCGGTCCGTCGACCGACATCGTCACGGCGATGAACGGCGTGCCCTGGTGGTTCTTCGATCGCCTGCCCTACGGCAAAGGCAAGCTGCATCTGGAGAGCCTCGATCCCGGCGGGGCGCTCGCGCGCGCCATGCCGACCGGGCAGATCGTCGGCTGCGTCGTGCACCTCGCCGCGTCCACCCCAGAGCCGGGGCTGGTGAGCCACAACCACGGCACCCGACTGATCCTCGGCGAGCCGGGCGGCGGCGAGTCGGGACGACTGAAGCGGGTCGCCGACGCGCTCACAGGCGCCGGCTTCGAGGCGCTGCGCAGCGACTTCATCGAGAAGGATTACTGGGTCAAGCTGCTCGGCAACGTCAGCTTCAACCCGGTCTCGGCCCTCACGCTGTCGACCGCCGAACGTCTGATCGACGATCGCTACGTCAAGGACTACATGGTTGCGATCATGCGCGAAGTGCTCGCCATCGGCCGCGCCGTCGGCGTCGACGCCGACATCGATCCCGAGGCGCGCATCGACATGGCACGCAGCCTGGGCCGCTTCAAGACCTCGATGCTGCAGGACCTGGAAGCGGGCAAGACGCTAGAAGTCGACGGCCTGCTCGCCGGCACGCTCGAGATCGCGCGTACCGCCGGCGTGCCGGCGCCATTCACCGAAAGCCTGATGGGCCTCGTCCGCCAGCGCGCGCAATCGACCGGCCAGCTCTGAAAGATGTCCGCCGCCGGCACGCACCGGTTGTGTACCGCGCCGATGATGGACTGGTCGGACCGGCACTGCCGCTATTTCTTTCGCCAGCTCGCGCCGCAGGCGCGCCTCTACACCGAGATGGTCGGCACCGGCGCGTTGCTGCACGGCGACGTCCCCCACCATCTCGATTTCGATCCGGCCGAGCACCCGCTCGCGCTGCAGCTCGGCGGCTCCGAGCCCGACGCGCTGGCGCGCGGCGCCAGGCTCGCCGCGCGCTGGGGCTACGACGAGATCAACCTAAACGTCGGCTGCCCGAGCGAGCGCGTGCAGAAAGGCGCCTTCGGCGCCTGCCTCATGGCCGAGCCGCGCCTGGTGGCCGACTGCGTGCGCGCGCTGCGCGCGGCGGGCGACCTGCCGGTGAGCGTCAAGCACCGCACCGGCATCGACCGCGTCGAGTCCTACGCGTTCCTGCGCGACTTCGTCGGCTGCGTCGCCGAGGCGGGCTGCGCGATCTTCATCGTGCACGCGCGCAACGCCTGGCTGAAGGGGCTCTCGCCCAAGGAAAACCGCGAGCTGCCGCCGCTGCGCTACGACTTCGTGCAGCGCCTGAAGCGCGACTTCCCGGCGCTGACGATCGTGCTGAACGGCGGCCTGGTGGATCTCGCCGCCATCGAGTCACAGCTGCACGCCGTCGACGGCGTCATGCTCGGGCGCGCCGCGTATCACGACAGCTGGCTGCTGGCGCAGGCCGACGCCCGGCTCTTCGGCGGCGCGCCGCGCGCGCGCGCCGAGGTGGTGCAGTCGATGATCGCCTACGCCGAACGCCAGCGCGCAGGCGGCGTGGCCCTGCGCCAGATCGCGCGCCACATGCTGGGGCTCTATCACGGCGTGCCGCGCGCCCGCCTCTGGCGGCGGCGGCGGTCCGACGCGGCGCGCCTCGCGGCGAACGACCCCGCGCTGCTGGCCGAGGCGCGCGCGCTGGTCGAGGGGCGTTTCGCAGACGCCGCCTAGCGGGGGTTGCGGTAGACTCGCCCTCGTCGGGCGCGCGCCGCGCCGCGCACCGCAAGCCAAACCGATTCGCCGCTCCATGAGCCCCACCGCACCCCTCGCCGGCAAGACCGCGCTCGTCACCGGCGCCGCCCGCGGCATTGGTCGCGCGATCGCCCACAAGCTCGCCTCGGCCGGCTGCGACGTGGCGGTGAACTACTACAACAGCCACGACGAGGCCGAGGCGCTGTGCGCCGAGCTGCGCGCCATGGGCCGGCGCGCCTGCGCCATCAAGGCCAGCGTCGGCCTGCCGGACAGCATCGACGAGCTGTTCGAGGCGCTGAAAAAGCACTTCGAGCGCGTCGACATCCTGGTCAGCAACGCGGCGAGCGGCGTGCTCAAGCCGGCCATGGAGATGTCGCTCAAGCACTGGCGCTGGTGCATGGAGACCAACGCGCTCGCGCTCGCCCTGCTGGCGCAGCACGCGGTGCCGATGATGCCCGCGGGCGGACGCATCATCGCGCTCTCCAGCCTCGGCGCGCAGCGCGCCATGCCGGCCTACGGCTTCATCGGCGCCTCGAAGGCGGCGCTCGAGTCGCTGGTGCGCACCCTGGCACAGGAGCTCGGCCCGCGCGGCATCCGCGTCAACACGGTGAGCGCCGGCGTCGTCGAGACCGACGCCCTCGCCTACTTCCCAAACCGCGAACAGCTGCTCGAATCGTTTGCGCAGCGCGCGCCGGCCGGACCGACGCTGACGCCGCAGGACGTCGCCGGCGCGGTGTACCTGCTCTGCCTGCCGGAAGCACACATGATCAACGGCCACACGCTGGTCGTCGACGGCGGCTTCGCGATCTCGGGCTGAGGCGCACATGGACTCGGGGCTTTCCGGCAAGACGGCGATCGTGACCGGCGGCAGCCGCGGCATCGGCCGCGCCATCGTCGAGCGGCTCGCGGCCGACGGCGCCGACGTGACCTTCTTCTATCGCGGCAACCGCGAGGCGGCGCAGGCGGTGCTCGACGCCGCGCGCGACGCCGGCCAGGCGGTGAGCGCCGAGCAGGTCGACGTGACCGACGCCGAGGCCTGCGCCGCCGCGGTCGAGCGCGTCATCGAACGACGCGAGCGCATCGACGTGCTGGTGAACAATGCCGGGGTGATCCGTGATAACCTGCTGGCCCTGCTCGAGCCGGAAGACGTGCGCGCGGTGCTCGACACCAACGTGGGCGGCGTGTTCAACGTCACGCGCGCAGTCGTGCCGCACATGATCTCGCGGCGCGCGGGCAAGATCATCAACCTGAGCTCCGTTTCCGGCGACAAGGGTGGCCGCGGCCAGACGAACTATGCGGCGAGCAAGGGGGCGATCAACGCCCTCACCCGCGCCCTCGCCGTCGAGCTCGCCTCGCGCCGCATCACGGTGAACGCCGTCGCGCCGGGGGTGATCGAGACGGAGATGTCGCAGGCGGTGCGCGATCTTGCGGGCGACGAGGTGAAAGCGCGCATCCTGCTCCGGCGCTTCGGCAAGCCGGAGGAAATCGCCCACGCGGTGTGGTTTCTGGCGTCGGGCTTTGCCGATTACATCACCGGCCAGGTGCTGCACGTGGACGGCGGATTCAAGATGGAGTGAAAAACGGATGACACAGCAGGCGGAAATCACCAAGGAAGAGATCATGGCGGTCTACCCGACCGTCGCCGCGACGATCGCCGACGCGCTCGGCTGCGAGCCCGAAGACGTCCAGCTCGACGTTTCGCTGATCGAGGGGCTGGACGCCGAGTCGATCGATTTTCTCGATCTCGTGTTTCGCCTCGAACGCGCCTTCAAGGTGAAGATCCCGCGCGGCAAGATCGTCGAGGACGCGCGCGGCGACCTGCCGGAAGCCGAGTTCGAGCAGAAGGGCGTCGTCACCGAGGCCGGTCTCGCGCGGCTGAAGGCGTTTCTCACGGAAGTGCCGGCCGACCGGATCAAGACGCCGCTCAAGGTTGCCGACGTGCCGCGCCTGTTCACGGCGGAAACGTTCTGCAAGCTGGTGGTCCGCTCGCAGAAGGCCGCGGCCTGAGCCGACCGGCACGAGGCCCCGGACAGCAATGGGCGGGCGCTTCAGTGCCTTCTCCTTCGTCGACCGCATTACGCAGGACGAGTCCGGTGTTCGCGTGCGCGGAGCCTACCGCGTGCCGGCGCGCGTCGCGGCGTTTCCAGCGGCGCTGGTCGCCGAGGCCGTCGGCCAGCTGGCCGCCTGGTCGAGCATGGCGAAGCTCGATTTCCGGCGCCGGCCGGTGGCCGGCCTCGCGCGCGAGACGCGCTTTCTGCGCGATGTGAAGCCGGGCGACAGCCTCGTGCTGGAAGCCGATCTCGAGAGCTGCACCGACGATGACGTCGCCTATGCCGGACGCGCGACGGTGAACGGCACGCCGGTGATCATGCTCGAGCAGTGCCTCGGCCCGATGCTGCCGGCCGAGGACTTCGACGATCCGGAGGCGCTGCGGCGCGACTATGCGCTGCTCTGCGGCGCCGGCGCGCCGAGCGATCGCTTCGCCGGATTGCCCGTGCTCGAGCCCGAGCCCGGTGAAACCGTCCCGGGCGAGCGCGCTGCGGCCACCCTGCAGGTACCGGCTTCGGCGCCGTTCTTCGAGGACCACTTCCCGCGCCGCCCCGTATTCCCGGCAACGCTGCTGCTCGACCGGCTCATCCAGCTCGCCCTCGGCGCGGCGCGCGGCGCGTTCAGTCTCCGCGCGGGCGAGGAACTCGCCGCGGGCCGCGTGCGCGACGTCAAGGTGCGCAGCTTCACCCAGCCGGGCCAGGTGCTCGAGCTCGGCGCGCAGCACGTCGAGACAGAGGCCGGGGTCTGGATCGGAAAACTCACCGCGCGCGCGAACGGCAAGCCGGTCGCTACGGCGAAGGTGGACATTGCGGTCAGGAGCGACGCATGAGCACAGCGCGGCGCCGGGTCGCGGTCACCGGCCTCGGGCTGGTCACGCCCGCCGGCAACGACGTCGCCAGCACCTGGGCGGCGCTGCTCGCCGGCAAGAGCGGCGTCGCGCCGATCACGCTGTTCGACGCCAGCGGCTTCTCGACGCGCATCGCCGCGGAAGTCAAGAACTTCGATGCGCGCGCGCTGGTCGACGACCGCAAGCTGCTCAAATACGCCAACCGTTCGCACGCTTTCGCGCTCGCCGCCGCGGAAGAGGCGCTGCGCGATGCCGGCACCCGGCCGCGCGACAGCGACGCCGCGCGCTGGGGCATCGCGGTGGGCACCGGCATGATGGGCGTCGACTATCCGACGCTCGACGCGCTGCACCGCCATGCCGCCGCCGAGGGCGAGCTCGACGTCGGTCGGCTGCTGAGCGACGAGACCGCGCGCGATCCGATGGCGTTCTGCCGCAGCCAGTCGACCGCGGG
>JBFFEY010000105.1:0-6597 GCA_041558415.1 Burkholderiales bacterium
GATCGGTTTTCCGATCGCGGCCGCGGGAACCATCGGCTACGTGCTGAACGGCCTGCGCCTTGCGCCGCTGCCGGAAGGAAGCTTCGGTTTCGTCTATCTGCCGGCGCTCGGGTTGATCGTATTGACCAGTATGCTGGCCGCTCCCCTCGGCGCGCGGCTCACGCATGCCATGCCGGTCGCGAAATTGCGCATCGTGTTCGCGCTGGTGCTTTACTCGATCGGCCTGCGCATGCTGTGGACGCTGTGGTGAGCCGCGCGGGCGCGCTTCGATAAAATACGCGGCTTCCCCGGAGGTAAACGATGGCAGGCCCGCTTTCCCACATCCGTGTTCTCGACCTCTCGCGTGTGCTCGCTGCGCCGTGGACCGGGCAGAACCTCGCCGACCTCGGCGCCGAAGTCATCAAGATCGAGCGGCCGCAGAAAGGCGACGACTCGCGCGCCTTCGGGCCGCCCTGGCTGAAGGACGCCGCCGGCGCAGACACGCAGGAATCGGCCTATTTCGCCTGTGCCAACCGCGGCAAGAAATCGGTCACCGTGAACCTCTCGGCGCCCGAAGGACAGCGCATCGTGCGCGAGCTCGCCCAGCAATGCGACGTGCTGCTCGAGAACTACAAGTTCGGCGACCTGGCCCGCTACGGCCTGGGCTACGAGGACCTGAAGAAGGCGAATCCGCGCCTCATCTACTGCTCGGTCACCGGCTTCGGCCAGACGGGCCCCTATCGCGACCGCCCGGGCTACGACTTCATGATCCAGGGCATGGGCGGATTGATGAGCATCACGGGCGAGCGCGACGCGCTGCCGGGCGGCGGACCGCAGAAAGCGGGCATCCCGATCGCCGACATCATGACCGGCATGTACGCGACGATCGCGGTGTGCGCCGCGCTGGCGCATCGTGCCGAGACCGGCGTTGGACAGCACCTCGACCTGGCGCTGCTCGACTCGCAGGTCGCCGTGCTCGCCAACCAGGGCGCGAATTACCTGGCCACCGGCGTCTCGCCGCCCCGCCTGGGCAATGCGCACCCGAATATCGTGCCCTACCAGACGTTCAAGACCGCCGACGGCGACGTGATCCTCGCCTGCGGCAACGACAACCTGTTCCGCAAGTTCTGCGAGGTCGGCAACTGCCAGCATCTCGCGACGGATCCGCGCTTCGCGACCAACGGCAAGCGAGTCGAGAACCGCGCCGAGATCACCGCGCTGCTGAACGAGATCTTCGCGCAGCGCAGCACGCGCGACTGGGTGACGGCGCTCGAGGCGGCCGGCGTGCCGAACGGCCCGATCAATACGCTCGAGCAGGTGTTTCAGGAACCGCAGGCCGTGGCGCGCGGTCTGCGCATCGAGCTGCAGCATCCGCTCGCCGGCAAGATCTCGCTGATCCGCAGCCCGATGCGGTTCTCCGAGACGCCGATCGAGCACGGCGTGCCGCCGCCGCTCCTCGGCCAGCATACCGAGGAGATCCTGCGCGGCATGCTCGGACGCAGCGACGCGGACATTGCGCGGCTGCGCAGCGACGGCGCCATCTGAGCGCCGGCATGGGGCGCGAGGCAGAGGGGCTCGAATGAGCGATGTGCTGACCGTCGAGCGCCGCGCGCGCGGCGTAATGTGCCTCACGCTCAACCGACCGCAAGCGCACAACGCACTGAGCCCCGAGCTTACGCAGGCGCTCGAGCAGGCCGTCGCCAACCTGAACGGCGATACCGCGCTGCGGGCGCTCGTCATCACGGGGGCCGGCGCGAGCTTCTGCGCCGGCGGCGACATCAAGGGGATGCGGGCGATGGTGGCCGGCACGCGCGCCGAGCGCATGGCGCGCAGCACGCGCTTCGCGCGACTGCTCGCCGCGATTCGTGCGCTGCCGGTGCCGGTGCTGGCGCGCGTCAACGGTCCGGCCTATGCCGGCGGCGCGGGGCTCGTATCGGTGGCCGACATCGCCATCGCCGCCGACAGCGCGCGCTTCGGCTTCACCGAGCCGCGTATCGGCATCGCCCCGGCGAATATTTCGCCCTACGTGCTGGCGCGGCTTGGCGTGACTGCGGCGCGGCGCCTGTTTCTCACCGGCCAGCGCTTCGAGGCGGCGGAGGGGCTGCGCCTCGGCCTGTACGATCGCGTCGTGACTGCGGACGCCCTCGATGCCGCGGTCGACGCCGAGCTCGAGGCGATCCTCGCCTGCTCGCCCGCGGCGCTCGCGGCCTGCAAGCGGTTGATCGAGGAGGTGCCGGGCAAGGATGGCGAGGCGGCGATGGCCTACACCGCGACGCTGCTCGCCGACTTGTGGGAGACCGAGGATGCGCGCGAGGGCATCGCCGCGTTCAACGAAAAACGCAAGCCGCGCTGGGCGCAGCCGGACTGAGGCGCAACATGCCCGGACCGTTACACGGAGTACGCGTTCTCGACCTTTCCCGGGTGCTGGCCGGGCCCTGGTGCGTGCAGAACCTCGGTGACCTCGGCGCAGACGTCATCAAGGTCGAGCGTCCGGGCGCCGGAGACGATTCGCGGCAGTGGGGCCCGCCGTTCCTCAAGGACGCGCAGGGGCGCGACAGCGCCGAGTCGGCGTACTACCTCTCGGCGAACCGCAACAAGCGCTCGGTCGCGATCGACGTTTCGACCGCCGACGGGCAGGGCCTCATCCGGCGCCTGGCCGAGCACTCCGACATCTTCATCGAGAACTACAAGGTCGGCGACATGGCGAAGTTCGGGCTCGATGCGGGCTCGATCCGGCTGCACAACCCGCGCATCATCTACTGCTCGATCACCGGTTTCGGCCAGGATGGGCCGTTCGCAGAGCGTCCGGGCTACGACTACCTGTTTCAGGGGCTGGGCGGCCTGATGAGCGTGACCGGCGAGCGCGACGATCGGCCGGGCGGCGGTCCGCAGCGCGTCGGCGTGCCGCTCGTCGACCTGTTCACCGGGATGTACGCCACCATCGCCGTTCTCGCCGCCCTGCACCACCGCGATCTGACCGGCGACGGGCAAACCATCGACGTTTCGCTGTTCGACGCCGTCATGGCGCTCAGCTCCGGGCAGCTGTCGCACTACTGGTGCGGTCTCATGCCGAAGCGCACCGGCAATGCCTCTTACGCCATCGCACCCTACGGCACCTATCCCTGCGCCGACGGCCAGATGATCGTTGCCAGCGCCAATCAGTCGCAGTTCGTCGCCCTGTGCAAGGCGATCGGCAAGCCCGAATGGGCGAGCGACCCGCGCTTCATCAACAACGCCGCGCGCATGACCAACTACGATGCACTGTACGAAGCGCTGTCGAGCGTGTTCCGCGCCAAGACGCGCGTGGAATGGGAGGCGATCCTGTTCAAGGCCGGCGTGCCGGCAGGACCGATCAACGATTACGCCCAGGCCGTCGCGCATCCGCAGGCCAAGCACCGCGGCACGCGCATCGAGCTCGAGCACGCGCTCGGCGTGCGCGCGCCGGGCGTCGCCAGCCCGATGCGCTTCGGCGCGACGCCGGTCGAGTACCGCCGCGCACCGCCGGTCTGCGGCCAGCACACGCGCGAGGTGCTCACCGAGCTGCTCGCCATGCCCGAGGCCGAGATCACGCGGCTCGAGGCGGCGCAAGTCATCGCGACGGCGAGATAAAAACACGAGACCGTAAAAGACCCTGAACTTGCGACGCGGTTAGAGTTATCCACAGGGGTCTGACCCCTAAACCAGGTAAAGCCCGATGATCGCCACGCCGCCTGCGATCACGCCGACGAACAGGTTCTTGCGGGTGAGCAGGAAGTAGGCGGCGAGCGCGATGGCCGCGGCGCCCAGCCGCTGCCACAAGGCGGTGGCCTCGAGCGTGCCGTGCGGCATGAAGACGATGCGTGCGACAAGTCCCGCCAGCATGGCGTAGGCGACGCAACCGAGCCAGGTGAACAGCGGACCCTCGGCGCGCACACGGCCCGAGATCGCCGCGCCGAGACCGCGCCAGACGTAGGTTGCGAGCGCACAGGCGATGACGAGCGCAAGCAGGCTGTTCACGACGCGCGCCTCGGCAGCAGGAGGTAGGCCAGCGTGCCGCCGCCGAGACCTGCGATCAGCACGCCCCACTCGGGGGCGTAGATGAACGCGACCGGCCCGGCCACCGCGCCGCAGGCGAGCGCGTAGGCCGTGGCGCGGTCGCGCACGCTGCCGAGCAGGATCAGCAGGTAGTAGGTGGGCGCGAGAAACACGAGCCCGATCTTGACGAGCGGCGTGATCGCGTCGGCGAGCGCGTAACCGATCGCCGTCGCCGCCGCGCTGGCCGCCACGCAGACCAGGGTAAAGCCGAAGAACCAGGGCAGCCGCCGCGGCAGCGCGATGTCGGCGAAGCGCGCCATGGCCATCGCCCAGCCGGTGAGCGAGAGGAGCTGCGCGGCGACGAGGTAATGCCAGCCGCGGTGGCGCGCATGCCGCATCATCGGCATCAGCGTCAGCGTCATCGGCAGGAAGCGCGCCGAAGAAAGCATCGCCGCGAGCACGGTGGCGACGAGCGGCGCGCCGACGGTGTGCATCTCGACGAGAATCAGCTGGGCAGGTAGCGCCCACACGGCGACGGTGGAGACGACAATCTCGGCGAGCGGCAGCCGGTGGCCGGCTGCCAGGGCACCAAACCCAATGTAGCCGGCGACCAGAACCGCGGCCGGCACGCCCGCCGCTTCGCGCGCGCCCTCAAGGAACGCGCTGCGCCCGGTCATCCCCTGGGGAGGCGTTTACTGCGAGCGCAGCTTGGGGTCGAGGGCGTCGCGCACCGCGTCGCCGAACAGGTTGAAGCCGAACACGGCGAGCGTGATGGCGAGGCCCGGGAAGACCGCGATCCAGGGCGCGCTCTCGGCGTATTCCTCGGCGCCGCCCTGCAGCATCAGGCCCCAGGCCGGTGTCGGTTCCTGCACCCCGAGCCCGAGGTAGGACAGCGACGCCTCGAGCAGGATCGCCTGGCCGACGAAAGCGGTGATCATGATGAGGTAGGGCGCCATCACGTTCGGCACCATGTGCCGCAGGATGATGCGCGTATGGCCGTAGCCGCAGGCACGCGCGGCATCAATGTAGGGAATGTCGCGCAGCGCCAGCGCGCTCGAGCGCACCACCCGCGCGCAGCGCGGGATGAAGGGAATGGTGATCGCGATGATGACATTCTGCACCCCGGTGCCAAAGATCGACACCACGGCGAGCGCCATGATGATGAGCGGAAACGCCATGAAGACGTCCATCACGCGCTGGAAGATGAGGTCGAAGCGGCCGCCGAAGTAGGCGCTCGCCACGCCCAGCACCAGCCCGATCGAGCCGCCGATGAAAGCCGAGACAAAGCCCACGACCAGCGCCGTGCGCGCACCGTAGATGATGCGCGAGAGCAAATCGCGGCCGAACTGATCGGTGCCCAGCCAAAACGCGGCGCTCGGCGCTTCGTGCATGAACTCGAAGTTGTTCGCGGTCGGATCATAGGGGGCAATCCACGGCGCGAAGATCGCTGCGAGAACCATGATCACCACAACCAATGCACCCGCCGTGCCGAGCGGCTGCTTGCGCATGAGCCGCAGCGCGCGCACCCCGAGCGGCGGCTTTTCCGCGGGCGCGTCGAGCGCGGGATCGTAAGCAGGATTGGCGGCCATGGCGTTGCCTGTCTAGCGATAGTGGATGCGCGGGTCGAGCCAGCCGTACATCACGTCGACGACGAAATTGGTCAGCACGAACACGGCGACCACGATCATCACCAGCGCCTGGGTCATGTTGTAGTCGTGGTTCGTCACCGAGACGACGAACAGCTTGCCGAGGCCGTTCAGGTTGAACACCTGCTCGGTGACGACGAGGCCGCCCATCAGAAACGCAAACTCGATGCCGATCACCGTGACAACGGGCAGCAGCGAATTCTTCAGCGCGTGGCGCCGGATGATGATCTTCTCGAGCAGACCCTTGGCGCGTGCGGTACGGACGTAGTCCTCGCGCAGCACCTCGAGCATTGCCGAGCGCGTCATGCGGGTGGCCACCGCCGAATAGCGATAGCCGGTGGCAACCGCCGGCCAGATCAGCATGCTCAGGTTGTAGACCGGGTCGACCCACAGCGGCTTGTACTGGATCGGTGGCATCCAGGCGGTGCCGAACCAGGATTTCGTCGTAATGAGCAAACCGAGAATGATCAGGATGCCGAGCCAGAACGACGGCATGGCGATGCCGGCAATCGAAAACGCGCGCACGCCGTAGTCGATCCAGGTGTTCTGCTTGATCGCGGAAATCGTGCCGAGCGGGATGGCGAGCAGGATCGCGGTGATCGTCGCCATGATCGCGACCTGTAGCGACAGCTGAAAGCGCAGCCCGATCTCTTCGACGATCGGCCGGCCGGTATACATCGAATCGCCGAAATTGAAAGTGAATAGACCGCTGATGAAATCCCAAAACTGGAGCATCACGTGGCGGTCGAGGCCGAGCTCGGCCTGGCAGACCTTGAGTGCTTCCTTGTCGAAGTAGGCCCCCGTTCCGGCCATGCGCAGCTCGCAGACATCGCCCGGGATGAGGCGCATCAGGAAAAATACGAGAATCGCCGCCCCGATCAGCGTCGGGAAAAGCAACAGCAGGCGCTTGAGGATGTACTGATACATCGCGTGGCGTGATGATCGCCGGCGGCCCGCC
>JBFFEY010000106.1:0-6481 GCA_041558415.1 Burkholderiales bacterium
CACAAAAACACGAGATCGACATCCGATTGCGAGCGTCGTCGCGATGTTTGGCTCTGATCCCGCATGTTAAGCTCGCGCCTCCCTCGCTTTCGCGGTCTTTTCGGTTCGTCATGCCCACGCTCGTCGCCGCCGGTCGCAGGCTCGCCTACGAGTGGATCGAGGTCGGCGGAGAGGGCAGGCCGGTGCTGGTGTTCCTGCACGAGGGCCTCGGCTCGATCCGGCAGTGGCGCGATTTCCCGGAGCGCGTGGCGAAGAGCACCGGCTGCAACGCGCTGGTCTACGACCGCTATGGCTACGGCCAGTCGGAGGTGATGCGCGAAGCGCGGCGCAGCATCCGCTTCATGCACGAGGAGGCGCTCGAGGCGCTGCCGCAGGTGCTCGCCGCGCTCGGCATCGAGGCGCCGATTCTGGTGGGCCATTCCGACGGCGCTTCGATCGCGCTGATACATGCCGGCGCCGGGCATGGCGTGCGTGGCCTCGCGCTGATGGCGCCGCACGTCTTCGTCGAACCGGTCTGCACCGAGAGCATCGTCGAGGCAGCGCGCCAGTTCGAGACCACCGACCTGGCGCAGCGCCTGGGACGCTACCATCGCGATCCGCGCAAGACCTTCTACCTGTGGGCCGACGTGTGGCTCGACCCCGCGTTCCCGGGCTGGAACATCGAGGAATACCTGCCGGGGATCAGCGTGCCGGTGATGGCCATCCAGGGTCACGACGACCAGTACGGCACGATGGCGCAGCTCGAGGCGATCGCGCGCCAGGTGCACGGGCCCTGCGAGCTGGTCAAGCTGGAGGCCTGCGGCCACAGTCCGTTTCGCGACCAGCCGAGCGCGTCGCAGGACGCGATCGTGCGCTTCGTCGACGCGCTGTGCGCCGTCGCGGGCCAGCCGCAGCGCCGCAAGAGCGACGCCGCCTGAGGCCATGAGCGCCGCGACTTCCACGCTGCGCCAGGACGTCAAGGTGATCGGCCTGATCGCGGTGGCGCACGGCCTGTCGCACTTCTACCAGCTGGTCATCGCGGTGCTGTTCCCGCTCATCAAGCAGGATCTCGGCGTAAGCTACGCCGCGCTCGGCGCCGCCACCGCGGTGTACTACACCGTGTCCGGCGTGTGCCAGACGCTCGCCGGCTTCGCGGTCGATCGCTTCGGCGCGCGGCGCGTGCTGCTCATCGGCCTCGCACTGTGCTCGCTCGGCATCCTGCTGGCGGGCCTCGCCCAGAGCTACGCCATGCTGGTGGTCGCGTTCTTCGTTGCCGGCCTCGGCAACAGCGTCTTCCACCCGGCGGACTTCGCGATTCTCAATGCGCGGGTCGATGCCAGGCGGCTCGGTTACGCGTTCAGCTTCCACGGCATCGGCGGCACGCTGGGCTGGGCGCTGGCGCCGGCGTTCGGCTACGGCCTCGCCGCGCTGAGCGACTGGCACACGGCGCTGGTCGCGGCCTCCGCGCTCGGCGCCGTCATGATCCTGCTGCTCCTCGCCAACGGCGACGCGGTGCCGGGTGCGGCCCGCGCGCGTGCGTCGGCGGTGGCGCCGACCTCGCTGCGCCAGGATCTGCGCGTGCTGAGCGCGACGCCGGTGCTGATGTGTTTCCTGTTTTTTCTGCTGCTCTCCGCGGCGCTGATCGGCGTGCAGAACTTCGGCGTCGCCGGGCTGGTGTCGCTCTACGACGCGCCGGTGGCGCTCGCCTCGAGCGCGCTCACCGCGTTCCTCATCGGTGGCGCGGCCGGCATCCTCGCCGGCGGCACGATCGCCGTTCGCGCGCGGCGCCACGACCTGGTCGCTGCGGCCGGCATGCTGGCGAGCGCGCTCGCGGTGCTGCTGCTGGCGAGCGGCGTGCTGTCGCAGGCGCTGATCGCGCCGATGCTGGCCATTGCCGGCTTCGCCTCGGGGCTCACCAATCCGTCGCGCGACCTGCTGGTGCGCGATGCGACACCGCCCGGGGCGAGCGGCAAGGTGTACGGCTTCGTCTACTCGGGGCTCGACGTCGGCGCGATGGCGACGCCGGTGCTGTACGGCTGGCTGCTCGATCGCGCGCTCGCCGCCGGCGTGTTCTACACGGTGTTCGCCGTGCTGCTCGCCACCGTGGCGACGGTGCTGTACCTGCCCTCGCGCAGCCCGGCACCGGACGCGGCGCAGGCGCGCTAAGGCTCAGTCGCGGTAGCGGATGCCGCGCCGGTCGAGCAGGCGCAGCAGCGCCGGCCAGTCCTTGTGCTCGGCGGGCCGATCGGCCTTGTGGAACTGCGCGTGCGTGGTGTGCGCCGCCTGCTCGGACATGCGCAGCACGTTGTCCATGCCACCCGCCATCGCGTCGACCTGGATCTGGCAGGCGGTGTCGAGGTAGTACATCACCTCGAAGGCCTCGCGCACGGTCTCGCCCAGCGCGAGCAGGCCGTGGTTGCGCAGGATCATCGCCTTGGAGCTCGGGCCGAGGTCGCGCGCCAGGCGGGTACGCTCGTCGAGGTCGAGCGCGATGCCTTCGTAATCGTGGTAGGTCACCTCGCCCTGCACGCGCATGGCGTGCTGGCTGATCGGCAGCAGGCCGCACTTCATCGCCGACACCGCGACGCCCGCGCGGGTGTGGGTGTGGATCACGCAGTGAACGTCCGGCCGCGCGGCGTGCACGCAGCCGTGGATGACGAAACCGGCGGCGTTGTAGCCCATGCCGGCGGGGTCGTCGAGCACGGTGCCCTGCGGGTCGATCTTCACCAGGTTGGAGGCGGTGATCTCGTCGAACATCAGGCCGTAGGGGTTGATGAGGTAGTGTTCGCTGCCCGGCACGCGCGCGGAGAAATGCGTGTAGATGAGGTCGGTCCAGCGGAAGAGGGCGGCGAGCTGGTAGGCGGCGGCGAGGTCGACGCGCGCGTCCCATTCTTCCTTCGAGACGCGGTCGCGCAGCGACGGGGTCTTGACGGATTTCAGCTTGGCGGGCATGGCGCGTCTCCGGCGGTGGCGGGTCGAGTCGGGGATTCTACGCGCGCCGCTTGTTCTTCGCCGGCCAGTCCTTCCAGCGGCGGTGCACCCACCACCACTGCTCGGGATGGCGCAGGACCAGCCGCTCGAGGGCGGCGTTGAACAGACGCGTGTTGGCGCGGATCTCCTCGCCGACGTCCTCGCGCGCGACGAGCGCGAGCGGGTCCTCGAAGCGCAGCACGTGGCGGCCGTCGGCTTGGCGCCAGCTCGCCGCGGGCAGCACCGGCGCGCCGCTCGCCTGCGCGATCAGCGCCACGCTGCGGAAGCTGCCTGCGGGGTGGCCGAAGAAATCGACGCGCACGCCGTCGCGCGGGCCGGCGTGCTGGTCGAAGGGAAACACCACGATGTCGCCCGCGGCGAGGCGCTCGAGGATGGCCTCGAGCGAGCCGCTCTTCGGCAGCACGCCGAAGCCCGCCTGGCGAAAGCGGCGGATGATGAGCGCGTCGAGCCAGGCCGGCTTGAACGGCCGGCGCACGAACCAGAACTTGCCCTTGGCCTGCGGAAAGCTGGCGATGCCCGCAGCGGTGGACACCTCCCAGTTGCCGAAGTGGCCGGTGACGATGATCACGCCCTTGCCGCGCGCGTGGGCGGCGACGATCGCCTCGAGGTTTTCCACGCGCGCGCGTGCCGCGCGCTGCGCCGGCGTGAGCCAGGGAAAGACGATGAATTCGGGCAGCAGGCGCCAGAGGTGGGCGTAATGCGCCTGCGCGATGCGCCGGATCTCGTCCTCGGGCACGCGCTCGCCGTAGACGCGGCGCAGGTTGTCGAGCACCACGCGCCGTCGCAGCGGCAGGAGGTGGTAGGCGAGCTTGCCGAGCAGCGGCACCGGCATCTGCGCGGCTTCGGCGAGCGCCACGGCGGAGGCGCTGGCGCGGTCGTGCGTGAGGGACAGAGCGATCGAGGCGACGCGGTGGCGGTCGAGCACGGCCTGGGCGGCCGCGCTGCACACCACGCGCGGCGCGCCGTAGGCGTCGCGCGAGACGGAGAAATCCAGTGCGGTGAGCGTGTTGAGTGCGGCTTCGCGCGGGAACAGCTTGAGGCAGGCTTCTTTCGCCGCGAAGCGCGCCGCGAGGCTCGCGGCGCGGCCGGCGCCGGCGCCGCTCTCGCGCAGCTCCTCGGTCGAGAACAGCTTTACGAGATCCGCCTCGGGCGTCTCGCGCAGCAGCCGCTCGATGCGTGCGATCTCGACCGAGTCGATGCCGCAGCGCGCGCCGGATGCGGACCGCGCAGGCGCGTCTGCCATCGGCGGCGTGCGACGCTAGGCGCCCTGCGCGGCGCGCAGCAGCAGCGCCGCATTGGTGCCGCCGAAGCCGCGCGCCACCACCAGGGCGATGTCGCTGCGCGCGGTCTGCGCCTGCGCCGACACGGGAAGGGGAGGCAGGGCCGGGTCGATCCTGCGCAGCGTCGCGATGCCCGGCACCGCACGCGCGCGCAGCGCCTCGAGCGCCAGCACGCAATCGAGCATGCCGGAAGCCGCAATCAGGTGGCCGAAGGCCCACTTGAAGCCGGTCACCGGCGGCGCATCGTTGCCGAACACGCGGCGGATGGCGGCGGCCTCGGACGCATCGGAGTTCCGTGTGCCATTCGCATGCGCGACGATCAGGCCGACGTCCGCCGCACGCAGGCCGGCTGCCGCGAGCGCGGCCTCGATCGCCGCTGCCGGGCCGTCGCCGTCGTCACGGATCGGCAGCAGCCCTTCGGCCTCGGTGGCGGCGCCGCCGCCCAGAATTTCGCCCAGCACCGTCGCGCCGCGTGCCGCAGCCGACGCCTCGGTCTCCAGCATCAGGCCGCCGGCGCCCTCGCCGAGCAGGCTGCCGTCGCGTCCGGCATCGAAGGGCCGCAGCGTGTCCTTGGCCACCACGCCGATGCTGTCGTAATAGGCGAGCATCTGCGGTTCCACCGGCGTATCGTGCGCAGCGACCACGGCGCGGTCGGCCTCGGCTTCGCGCAGCGCGGCGGCCGCTTCGATCACCGCGAGCAGGCCGCTCGTGCTGTGGTTGGTGATGCAGGCGTTGGTGCCTTTCAGGTTGAACTTGATGCCGACGTGGCACAGCACGTTGTTGGGCAGCGCGCGCAGCAGCCACATCGGATTGACGACCTCGGGCAGCTGGCGGCCGAACGCCTCCAGGCTGCCGCCGGCCGCGGTCATCAGCGGGAAGTAGTCGTACTGGCCGTCGTAGTTGCCGCCGCCCGAGCCGACGAACATGCCGGTGCGGTCGTTTGCCTGCGTTGCCGCCGCCTCCTCGAGCGCGTCGCGCCAGGCCACGAAGCCGGAGGTCTCGATCGCGCGGCTCGCGGCGTACAGACCGAGCACGTCCGTGCGCCGGATAAACTTCAGGATCTTGCGGTCGCCGAGCAGCTTGGCGGGCTGCAGCTCGCGGATCTCGCCGGCGACCGAACGCGGCCAGCCGCCGGTGTCCCACAGCGTGATCGGCCCGATCGCACTCTGCCCGGACTGCAGCGTCCGCCAGATCTGCGCCGGGTCGCGCCCGGCGGCGCAGATCGCGCCGCTGCCGGTGACGACGATGCGCGGCACGCCGGCCATCAGCCCACCTCTGCCGGATTGCGCAGCACCAGGCAGCTGTTCGAGCCGCCGAAGCCGAGCGAATTCGACATCGCCAGGCGCACGTCGCGCGCGCGCGCCTGGTCGCGCACGATGTCGAGATGCTCGCACTCGGCATCGAGCTCGCGCAGGTTGGCGTTCACCGGCAGGCGGCCGTGGTGAATCGCCAGCGCGCAGACCGCCGCCTCGACTGCGCCGGCGGCGGCGATGAGGTGCCCCATCACGCTCTTGGTCGAGCTCACCGCGACCTTGCCGACCTTGTCGCCGAACACCACCTTCGCCGCGGCGCTCTCGCTGCGGTCGTTCATCGGCGTCGAGGTGCCGTGCGCGTTGAGATAGTCGACCTCGCCGGGCGACGCGCCGGCGTCGGCGAGCGCCTGGCGCATGGCCTGGATCGGGCCGTCGCCGGACGGGTGCGAGTCGGTGATGCGGTAGCTGGACAGCGAGTTGCCGTCGCCCGCGAGCTCGGCGTAGATGCGCGCGCCGCGCCGCTCGGCCGCCTGCCATTCCTCGAGCACCAGGAAGCCGGAGCCTTCGCCGAGCACGAAGCCGTTGCGCGTGGCGTCGAACGGCCGGCTGGCGCGCTCGGGCGTGTCGTTGTCGGGCGAGACCGCGCCGAGCAGGCAGAAACCCGCCAGGCCGATCGGCGAGACCATCGAATCGAAGCCGCCGGCGAGCACGCGCTCGACCGTGCCGCGGCGGATCAGCTTGAGCGCCGTGCCGATCGCCTGGCCGCCCGAGGCGCAGGCGGTGTGCACCGAGGTGGCGTAGCCGCGAATGCCGAAGCGCCGCGCGAGCAGCGCGACGCCCGCGGTCGACTGGCTGCGGCAGAACGCCATCGGATCGCGCGCGGTCTCGTCGCTCAGCAGCCGACCGACGTCGAGCTCGCCCTCGGCGGCGGCATGGCGGTGCAGCGCGTCGAGCGTCGGATAGTCGACGCCCATCATG
>JBFFEY010000107.1:0-5939 GCA_041558415.1 Burkholderiales bacterium
ACCCCGCCGGGCTCACCTGAAAGCGCCCGACCGGTGCGGTGGCCGGAAAGCCATCGCTATAACCCTTGAATGCGTCCGCCAGCTCCCCGCTGATCGATCGATCGGCAAAGTTTCCGCTGCCAGGTGCCGGCGGCATGGCGTTGCCCCACGCGAAACGGCTCGGCTGGCCCACGCCCGCATGACGTGCGGCCCAGGCCCACTCCGCTTCCGTCGGCAATCGAAAGCCGTGCTGCAGCGGCAGAACTGAAACGACCCCTCCAGCGCTGCTCGTATACGCCGCGGGAAGCTGTGCAGCATCGTTCAGCCAATTGCAGTAGCCGGCCGCATCCTCCCAACGCACGTTGACGACGGGGTGCGAAGGCGACTCGAGCGAGACCGAGCCGAATCGTCCGGAACGGTGCTGGCGGCGATACTTCAGGAATTGCTCGTTGGTTACCTCGGTGGCGCCGAGATAATAGGGGCGAGACAGCTGCACCTCGCGCAGCGTTTCATTGGCGCGCTGCCCGGGATCGCGGCGCGAGGCTCCCATCGTGAACTTGCCGGGACGCACGAGAATCATGACGGTGCCGTCGGGCGCCTTGATTTGTTCCGGCAGGGCAGCCGCTGCCGGTGCGCCGGCGGCACGCAGTGACACGGACAGGGTCTGCCCGAACCCCGGCTTCGGCGTGACCCAGAGCTGAGCGGGCGCGAAGCCCTCGCGCGTGATCTCGAGCAGCGTCGCCGCGGCTGGCAGCTGATGCGTGCCATCGGCCCGTCCGTAGTTTTTTCCCTCGATGCTCAACAGCGCGTCGGCCGGCTCGACCCGCAGCGTGACCTGTCCAAGCTCCGCGCTTAGTGCGATGCGCAGGCTGCGTTTCTCTTCTGCGCGCAAGCGCACGGAACGGCTCGCAGTGCCGTAGCCGCGCTTCGAAACCGTCACGCGATGATCCCGGCCGGGCCTGAGCGCGAGTGTGGCGGGTGCCGTTCCCGCGTAACGGCCGTCGAGCGCGATGCTCGCGCCCTCAGGCTCGCTCTCAACGCGCAGTTCGCCGTCTGCGGCGGCAAGCGTTACCGGCCCGATGATTTGAGGCTGGCCGGCGACGACAGCGAGGCTTTGCTTCCATGTCTTATGGCCCGCAGCGCGAATCTCGACGTCACGGGTCCCCGCGGCGAGCTCAGCCGTCAATGGCAGCGGCCCGATTCGCGCGCCATCGACGTATAGCGTTGCGCCCGCGGTGTTCGACTCGATCGTCACGGCAGCCGAGGCCGGGATGAGCGCTGCAGCGAGCGTCTGCCGGCGCCCCAACCCTTCGATCTGGATCTTGGTGGAAAAATCAGCGTAGCCTTCGGCTCGCACGGAGATTTCGTGCTCGCCTGCTGGTAATTCGATGTCGACACGCGGGGTCTTTCCCTTGATCTCGCCGTCGGCCGACACTGCCGCCCCGACGATGCCGGGCGTGTCCACGCTGAGATAGCCGGGTAACTTCTCCAGCGCCAGCGCGACGCGCTGACTGGTCGCGCGCGTGATCTCGATCTCGCGCACCAACGGCCGGTAGCCCTCGCGTTCTGCCCGTAACCGGTAGACACCGGGCAGCGCGAGGTAGCCCTCGGAGAGCCGAAGCGCCGGTATTGCGCCTTCCAGGCTCACGCGCTCGGGATCGGGCTGAATCGACACGTACAGCATGCGCGCCGAGAAAACGAACCACAGCGCGATCGCCAAAGCGGCGAGCGCGAGCAGCACGTAGGGCGCGCCAACGCGCCGGCGCCGCGGAACCGGCGCCGCCGGGGGAGGCGTCAGGGTGATCGGAGCGGATGGCGATGCGAGGCTCACATCAGCTGCAGTCTGCAGCCCTAGGCCGTTTCTAGTGATGCCGACTGCGAGCGCGTCTGCGCCGATTCGCACGGTGTCGCCGTCGCGCAGCCACTGCGAGGCCGCGAGGCGATGCTCGTTCAGAAACACCGGCGCGCCGCCCTCGAGCGGTTGCAGGAACGGCGCGCCGTTCTCGAGCGCAATCGCGGCGCTGGCGTTCGCGCCGGCCGCCATGACCAGAATCGGACTTGCGCCGAAGTCGCGGTCATCAGCGCCGCGAGGGCCGTGCAGCCTGACCCTCACACGCGTTCCTCGCAGGCAATAAAGATCCGCGGCGGTTCCGAGTCCGGCGCCACGACCAGCTCGACGCGCACATCCCGGTAGCCGGGACGCGAGCCAACCAGCGTGTAGGTTCCAGGCGTCAGGGTGACCGCGCGCTCCTGGAACCGCCCGAGCCGTCCCACTTGATAGAGCGTCACCTCGGTCGCATTGTCCGACGTGAGGCGCACGGTGATTTTGGCGGTTGCGCGCTCGAGGGCTATCTCCAGGCGCTGCTTGCCCTGCGCCAGGCGCGGTCCGCCCGCCGCTTCGTTATCGAGCGCCGCGAGGAGTTGCTGTGCCTCGTCGCGCACGCTGGCCGAATACAATCGTTGAGGATTGGCCAGATAACCCTCGATCCGCGTCTGGAGCGCGATCATGCGACCGGCGCGCGCGATGCCCTGTCCTGCGAAATCGATCGTCGGATCGATTGCCTCCGCGCGCCGATAGGCGGCGAGCGCCTCTTCCCACTGTTCTGCTGCTTCGAGATCGCGTGCCTCGCGTTGCAGGCGGACGAGCGTGTCGCGCTGCAGTCCTTCCTTCGCGCGCGCGAGGCCGTCCGCCGCGGAGGAATGGTTGGGGCGCGCGCTCAGCGCGGCGATGAAAGATCGTTCAGCGCCCGACCAATCGGACCGTTGCAACTGCGCCAGGCCCTGCGTCATCAACTGGTCGAAGCGCTGTGCCGCAAGGCGGCGATCGATGCGCGTCAGTGCGGCTCTGGCCGGCGCGAATCTGGGGTCCAGTGCCGCCGCCGCCGCATACTCCTCACGCGCCGCCTTCAGCGCGCCGGCGCTTTCCTGCGACTCGCCCGCGGCAAGCCGCGCCAGGACATCGTCCAGCTGCTTCGCGCGGTCGAGACCCTGTTTGGCTTTCTTGTCCTCCGGCCGGATCTTCAGCGCCAACTGGAACGACTTGACCGCCTTGGCGGAGGCGCGTGCCTCAATGGCAGCCTCGCCGTCGGCGAGTGCGCGTCCGAAAGCGGCCTCGGCCTGTCCCGAAATCGCGGCCAGCCGCTGGGTAGCGTCGTTGTAGCGCTCGATTGCGCGCGCATACTCGCGGGCCTGAACCGCCGCGGTGGCCTCATCGGCGCGCGCCGCCGCCGCAGTCCATTCCGCATTAGCCCACGTCGCCGCGCCTTGCTGCGCCAGTGCCTCGTGCTGCTCCCGGTAACGCGCCGCGGCCTCTTCTGCGCCGAGGCGCTGACGGACCGTCGTCGCCGGGTCCGCTTTCTGCATGGCCGGCGGCGGGGCCGGCACTGAGACGACGACCGGAGGGGGCTGGGCGTCGCCCGACGGCGATAGCCACGCCGGGAACAGGAAGAACGACAAAGCCGCCAGGCCAAGCGCTGTGCCCAGGGCCACCAGCACCCAGTGGCCCGAGACCACGGCGCGAGTGCGCACACCGATCGGGACGGCGGGGGACCGGGAGGCGTCGCGGGTGGCCCCGTTTTTTGCGGGATGCGCGCTCGACATGGTGCCAGGCGGTCGGAATTACTGCTGGTTGCCCGGCTCTGGCGAGCCGTCCGGCGGCGTCGACGCCACCGGTGACAGTCCGGTCTCCCTGGCGAAGAGCTCCCGCAGCGTTCTGCGCCACTCGGCGTACTGGGCGTCGACCGAGCCCGAAAGCTTGAGGGTGCGTCCTTCGACCTCGTCCAGAACGGGCTCGACATCGGCCTTGAACGAATCGCCGAGTTCCCGCAATGCGGCTTCGTGAACCTTCGCGTCGCTCGCAAATTGCCCGCCCGAGCGGAAAATCTCGTAGCCGCCGAGGACCATGACGCTGCTGGCCGCCGCGCCTCCCGATGAATTGCTGTTGCTGCCGACTACGGCGCCGCCGATGATCGCCGCGAGCCCCAGCAGGCGCCGCGTCCACGCCTTGCGCTCCAGCGCGCGCTTCTGGTTGAGCTCCTGCAGCGACGAGCGGCGCCACTGCCCGTAAGGCTGCCGCATGTCATCGTACAGGTTGTTGTAGTAGAGGTTTACGGTGTCGATGAACATGTACTCGCGGGCGCGAATCCGGTTCACGCGCTCGAACATAGGATCGTTGTCGGCCGGCAATTTTCTGACCTGGAAAATTCCCTCGCCGTCCTTGGCCAGGTAATCGCCGAAGGCGTGAGGCGCCACGCTGCGCGCGAATTTGAGGAACGCGAGCTGACGGATCGCGGTCAGCTCTTTCGAGCTCAACTGCCTGCGATAGGCAAGCATGTCGTTCGCCACCCGGTTATAAAGATCCTGGTACGGATCGCTGTCCTTTTTGTCGAGCGCCTCATAGCTCTTCTCGGTGACCTCTGCCTCGTACTCGTTGTGGAACCAGAGCCGCCCCGTGGCATCGATGACCTTGATGGCGACCCTCAGCGTCTCGCCGTTCGATTCGAGCAGCGTGCCCGAGACGCTGACGTCCACTTCTTCCGCCCGTGCCGGCAGGACGCGCACGGCGCCCCACTGACCTGTTTCCTGCAAAGTCTTTTTGAGGTGGAAGGGGATGTATCGGGCCTCGGCTTCCAGGATCTTCGGATGGGTGCCTTCTTCTTTTGCCGTTTCGGCGTCGAGCTCCACGGTCTTGAGGACCTGAATGCCGACGTCGAGCAGGCTCGCCTCCGGCGGGACCGCGTTGGCGCGGATTGCTTCGGTGGGCGACACGCTTTGCCTGGCAGGCCCGGTCGCGCAGCCGTAGAGCCCGAGCGGCCCGAGCAGCGCCACGAGCAACCCCAGCAATGGCCGCGCCGCGCTCATCCTTTCGTGCCTGCTTTGTACTTGCGGTACTCGTCCCAAAGCTTCTCCCTCAGCTCGGGATCGGTCTCGGTTTCGGCCGCCCTGCGAATCTGGCGCGCCACGATGTCATCGTCGCTGCCGTCCCCCACATCCGGCGGCCTTGCGGCCGTGGGACCTGCCGCACCGGGGTCCGTGCCTTCGATTCGGCCGCCCGGCGAACCCGGCCCCTTACCCGATGGCCGGGGATCTGCGCTGCCCTCGTGCGAGGCGCTCACGCCGGTCGTGCTCGATTCGTCACTGCCCGACTTACGCGCTCTCGTGCCCGCGGCTCCGCCGTTCGATTCCACCCCATATCCGCCGGCGGATGCTCTCGTCGGCGCCCGTGCACGTGCCTTGCGCGCTTCCTCGAGCAGGAGTTGATCAAATTCCGCAAGCGAGCCGCTCAGCTTCGCATCCAGTGCAGCGACTTCTTCGGCATGCGTGGCGGCCGCTGGGGCACCGCGGCCTCCTTTTCCGCCCGCAGGCAAACCCGCGGGCAGCACTTCGATCGCTTGCTCCAAAGATCGGACGCGCTCGCGGTTCAGTTCTACCAGGTCGCGCACGCGCGCGAGGTATTCATCGAGACGCCGGCGCTCCTGCGGCGCGGTGGCCGGGTCCGAGCGCGCGGCGTCGGCTCGCTCGGATACGCGCGCCAGTACTTGCTCGCTGATGGCCAGATCATGACGCGCCTGAGCCAACTCGCTTCGAGGGTCGGCTTGTGCGGGGGCCGCCAGCATCGCAAAACAAAGCGCTGCCGCGCCAACGCGCCACAACGCAATCCGCAGGCGCTCCCATCGGTGACAAAAATCAGGCATCTCAGGCCGGCGCCCGGTGCCAGCGCCACGGGGCCGGCGCCGAACACCACTTAACCTTTTAATAATATTGAACATTACGTGGCCGTCCCGCTGCGCTCCGCGCCCCTAAATGACCGCGGATCGTTCTCATTTCCGAGCGTCACTCGAAAAAACATTATAGGCAGGCGCGGTCCGCTGTGGGTAGGACAAATGCCTGCAGAAAGAGTGCCTTCCGGCGGGCGGGGTGTTTCATTAAACACGAAACAGGGCCTACGGTCGCCAACCGAA
>JBFFEY010000108.1:0-5444 GCA_041558415.1 Burkholderiales bacterium
CCCGTGCCCTCCACCTCGAAAGGCACGATGATCGTGAGATCGCCTCGGTGGGTCTCTACCTCGCCGAAAAACTCGTCGCGCTTGCGCTTACCGGGCGGAATCTGGGCCGCCCCGAGCTTCACTTCGGCGGGCACCGCGGAGAAGCGAAACTTGTCGCGATAGAGGTAGTAGCCCGGCGCGATCCGGTAGGTCACCTCGATGGTGCGAGGGTCCTGCAGGCGAGCCGAGAACCGGAACGCCTTCTCCGGCTCGAGCAGCTCGGGCTCCGCCGCGTGGCCAAAGGAGCTGACCGCCAGGAGAAGAACCAGAAGGAGGCGCATCGCAGTCAACTCCATGGTCTCAGCCAATGGAAATGGTCGTTTCCGCGCCCACCCAGTCGAGATAGTCGGCAAGCCCGCAAACGACTGGGACAGCGATGATTTCCGGAAGTTCGTAGGGGTGAAGCTCGCTGATGGCGGCTTCGACCTCGGGATAGAGCGCGGCGCGCGTCTTGATCAGCACAGGGACCTCGGTCGCATTCTCGACCTTACCTTCCCAGCGGTAGACCGAGGTGCACTCCGCAAGCACGTTCACGCACGCCGCAAGGCGGCGTGCGAGCAGCTCCTCGGCGAGCTGCAGCGCGGCCGCGCGGTCCGGAAGCGTCGTGAGCACAACGAGTGCCTCAGGCATGGGGTCAACCGCGCGGCGGCCGATCCGCGCGCGCCGCCGCGATGCCGTGGCGCACGGTGGGATATCGCAGCTTCATGCGCAGTTCGTTTTTGAGCCGGCGGTTGGTCAGGCGCCGTGACTCGTTCATGAACGAAAGCAGCTGCGCGGACAGCACGCTCTCCGCCTCCGCGCGTGTCACGCGGGGTGGGAGCGGCAGGCCGAAGTGCTCGGCGACGAGGTCGAAGTAGTCGCCCATCCGGATCGGCGCGTCGTCCGATGCGTTGTACATGCGGCCGCCCCCGCCGCGGTAGAGGGCGGCCATGACGATGCGCGCCAGGTCGTCCGCATGCACATGGTTGACGAAAGCGTCCTCCGCGGGCGCCAGCGCGGGTGTTCCGCGCTCGATTCGCGCCACTGGCAGCCGGTCCGCCGCGTAAATGCCGGGAACGCGAAGGATCACGACACGCACGCCGCTGCGCCTGCCCCACTCGCGCAGCTGCCCTTCCGCGTCCGCGCGGCGGCGCGCCCGTTCGGTGCCAGGACGCGGCGTTCGTGTTTCGGCGACCAGCTCCCCGCGGCAGTCGCCGTAGACCCCGCTCGTACTAATGTAGACGAACTGCTGTGGTAGACTCGAGCCCTTCGCAAGTGCCGCAATCAGATGAGCCGTGCGTGTATCGCGCGCGCCACGGTCCGGCGGCGGCGCGAGGTGCACCACGTCGTGGGCGAGGCCGGCGAGCGCTCCGAGCGTTTCAGGCGCATCGAGATCTCCCCGGACAGCCGTCACACCGAGCGAGCGCAGCGGAGCCAGGTGTTGCGGCGTCCGCGACAGGGCATAAATGCGGTAGCGCCCCTGCAGCAGCGGTATCAGCCGCCTCGCAATATCGCCACAACCGACAATGAGCAGGCGTTTCATAGCGGAATTTTAGCCGAAAGCCGGGCCGCCCGTTCCAGGCCGAAATCGGCACACGCGTCGAGCATGCCACATCAGGTCACGATAAAACCCAGCGACCACGTTTTTAGCGTCAATGATGGCGAAACCGTGCTGGATGCGGCGCTACGCGGCGGCTTGATCATTTCCTACGGCTGCCGCAACGGCGCCTGCGGGTCGTGCAAGGGCAAGCTTCTGGAAGGCACGATCGACTACGGCCATTACCAGGAGCACGCCCTGCCCGATACCGAAAAGCAGGCTGGCCTGGCGCTTTTCTGCCAGGCGCGCCCGCTGACCGATCTCGTGATCTTGACGCGGGAAGTGGCAGGCGTGACGGGCATCGAGATCCGGAAACTGCCGGCGCGCGTGCACAAAATGAAGCGCCTCGCGCCAGACGTCATGGCGCTGCACCTCAAGCTGCCAGCGAACGACCGTCTCCAGTTTCTTGCCGGCCAATACATCGATCTTCTGCTGCCGGGCAACACGCGCCGCAGCTTCTCGATGGCAAACGCACCGCATGACGATGCCTTCCTGCAGCTGCACGTGAGAAACTACGGCGGCTCGTTCAGCGGGCATGTCTTCAGCAAGATGAAGGAACGGGACATTCTGCGCTTCGAGGGGCCCTTCGGCACCTTCTTCCTGCGCGAGGACAGCGACAAACCCATCATACTTCTCGCGAGCGGGACGGGGTTTGCGCCGATAAAAGCCATGGTGGAGCACGCGCTGCACAAGCGGCTGCAGCGGCCAATCACACTCTACTGGGGCTGCCGCGCCCGCGCCGATCTTTATCTCCACGAGCTGGCAGAGCGCTGGCAGCAGGAGCACGGCATCCGCTATGTTCCAGTGCTCTCCGAAGCGCAACCCGGAGACCATTGGACCGGCCGGGGCGGGCTGGTCCATCACGCGGTGATGGAAGATTTCCCGGATCTGTCGGGTTTCCAGGTCTATGCCTGCGGCTCTCCGGTGATGGTAGAAGCCGCGCACCGGGACCTGACGACGACGTGCGGGCTGCCCGAGGACGAGTTCTATTCGGATTCGTTCACGCCCTCCGTGCCGGAAGCCGGCCCGGCCTGACCCTTTGGGCGCGAGCAGAGCACACCACAAGCATCAGGCCACGGAGTCATTCCACTCGCCGTCCGCCGCTTTCGGGTCACCGGTCACCGATTTTAGAGCGGGATACGGCGGTGCCCGCCGGTGACCGCCTTGAGCTGGGAGAGCGCGAGGTCAAGGCTCTTGCGTTGATGGTTCCGCGCGACCTCCGTGTTGCCAAGCGTCTCATGCAGGCGGGCCAGCGCGAGATGAGCCGAGTAGGTTGGATCAACCGCAATGCTCGCCTCGAGATAGCTCTGTGCCTTCCCCCACAGTTGCTGCGTGCCGCACAGCCTGCCCAATGTCAGCAGCAGCGCAGCGTCGCGTGGGTAAGACTTGAGCCAGCCCTCCGCCCGCTCGATGCGCCGTAACGTGTCACCGCCGTCGCAGTCGGCGTAGAGCGCAACAAGGTCGCTGTCCCAGCCCGACTCAAGCGCCTCCTCGATGATGCGGTGCGCCTGCGCGCACCCGCCGAGCGCGATGAAGCAGTGCGTGGCCGCGGCCGCGATCTCTTTGTCGGTGCGCTCTTTCGCCGGCATCTTGTGCCAGGCCTCTTCCAGCGCCGCAATGTCGAGTGCCTTGCGCTTTAGATTCTCAATCAGCGCAACGCGGCGGATCTGCGCCGCCTGATCCGCGTCGAACACCTTGCGCCGCTGCAGCTCGTTCACCAGCACGAGCATCTGGTCCCAGTTGCGCAGCGCCTCTTGTGCTGTCAACTCGAGCCGGAGCGCCGCCGTATGCGGGCGCGCCAGTCGCCTCAGCGCCTCGAGCGCCTCCTCGAAGCGGTTCTGCCCGAGCAGCAGCTCGGCCAGCGTGACCACCCTCATCGGTTCGTCCGCGCCCGCGGCGGCCGCACGCGCAAGGTAGTCATCGCGCCGGTCGTAGGCGCGCAGACCATGGGCCGCGCGCGCGGCAACGACTGCGCTCAGACCCGGCTGCTCGCCCATTTCGAGGGCGCGCTGCGCTGCTTTCTCGGCGCGCGCATAGCGACCTGCCAGATACTCTTGCAGCGCGCTGGCGAACATCGCGCGCGCCTTCCGGCGCCGGCGCGCTGCCCGATACTCGCGGACCTGGCGCGGCAAGTACAACGTGGCGGCGACCATACGTACGACGAAATAGAAACCGAGGAACGATGCGGCAAGCAATAGCAGAAGGAGGTTGAGCGAGAGCTCGACGCGATACGGCGGGGAAACAAACAGGACGTAGCCAGCACTATGGCGCGCGAGCAGCGTCAGACCGACCGCGATAGCAACGATCGTCACGATCCAGATCAGCGCCCGCAGCACGAGACTGCCTCCGGATTTTGAAGAACGACCCCTGGCTGCCCGGTCACACGACTGAACACCGGCCACGATGCATCAGCGAGCCGCACACAGCGGGTAGGCGGGTAGCAGGCGCCAATGGTTTGTCCGATCACGGTCTGCCGGTCACTGATTACGGCTTCTCGGCGGTGCTCGCCTGCCCGCGGCCATAGCTGCGGATCGCCTCAAGCGAGGCCGATATGTCCGCGACCTCAGCGCTGAGTTCCGCAGCGTGCAGGCTCGACAGCGTTTCGACGGCGCGAGCAACCGCGGCGTTGCGCACATCGTAGTATCGTTGCATCCAGTCGCGCGCTGCGCCGACGTCGGCCTTGTAAGCCTGCGTGTTGCGCGAGAGCAGGGCAAGCCGCGCCCCGAGCAGGCGCAGCTTGAGATTCTCGCGCAGGAAAAACGCCTGCGAGGGCGCCAGTAAAGGCGTTTCGGGACGGTCCATGCGCTGGACCCGCACGAGCTGCTTCAACTCTTGCCAGGTCTCGCGCAACAGCCGCTTCCACAGCGGCTGCTCTGCGCCCCCGAGGTCGGACCGCGCCCCGCGCTGCGGCCGCACGTCCATGGCGAGGGGCAGCTTGTCCACGCCGGCGAGCAGTTCATCGATCTGCGCGGTTAGTCCCGCGGTGTCCACCGCGGCGAGCCCTCGCAGCCGGGCGCGGTCGGCGCTGATCGCCTTGCGCACGTCGTTCAACTGCGGCCGCGCCAAGCGGCCGAGCTTTTCGTCCGCCGTCCTCAGCGCGGTAAGCGCCGCCGTGGCATTGCCTGTGAGTTGCAGCTGCTGGTTCGCGATAACGAGTGATTGCTCGATTTCTGCGATCGCCACGTCGCCGCGGTTGCGGGAGATATCCTGGAGCGAGGTTTCCAGCGCAGCGAGCCGAGCCTGGATCTGCCCGAGCTGGCTTTCCAGCGCGCCCACCCTGCCCTGGACCGCGGATACCGCTGCGCGTGCCTGCTCCGCGACGCGGCGGTCCTCGAGCACCTTCGCGTCCGCGTCGGCCAGTTTCTGCGCCAGCTCCTTGCGCATGGCACTGGTTTCGATGCGGCCCTGGTACCAGTACCAGCCGACCAAGCCTGCGACGACAGCGATAAACAGCAGCGCCAGCCCTGCGCCGCGCCACCAGGGCGTGCGTGCAGCCGCGGCGGCCGGCTCTGCCGCGGCCTCGTCTGATGCGGCCTCAGCGGCAGCTTCCTGCTCGGGCACCGGCACAGGCTCTGCTTCCGGCTGCGTTTTCTGCTGCGGGGATTCGCTCATACGACGTGATGGGCTGGCTCAGCCGATAGTATGGAGGGTCGTTCGCGGCGCCGCAACACTCGACACCGCGATGGCTGCCCCGAGACCATTACCCGGTACTCCCGAGCAGGACATCGCAGGCACATCAGCCCGATCGCTTGCCTCGGCCGCTCGCGGTGGCAAAGTGTTCTATCAGCGCGCTCAGCAAGCCCTCGTCGGCCGGCGCCGTGACGATCAC
>JBFFEY010000109.1:0-5426 GCA_041558415.1 Burkholderiales bacterium
CGCGAGCAGCTGCGCGCGGCCCAGGCGCAGGCCAAGGTGAACGAGGCGCAGATCGAGGCCGCACAAGCGGCGGTCAAGCAGCGCGACGCGCTGCTGCACCAGGCCGAGGTGGAGCTGGAAAAGACCATCATCCGTGCGCCGGTCGAGGGCACGGTGATCCTGCGCAACGTCGACGCCGGTCAGACCGTCGCCGCCAGCCTGCAGGCGCCGGTGCTGTTCACCATCGCCCAGGACCTGCGCGACATGCAGGTCGAGGCGGCGATCGACGAAGCGGACGTCGGCCGACTGCGCGTCGCGCAGCGCGCGCGCTTCACGGTCGATGCCTTCCCGCGGCGCGGCTTCGAGGGCGAGATCCGCCAGATCCGCAAGTCGCCGCAGAACGTGCAGAACGTGATCAGCTACACGGTCGTGATCTCGGCCGCGAATCCGGATCTCGCGCTGCTGCCCGGCATGACCGCCAACGTGCGCATCGAAGTGGATCGGCGCGACGACGCGCTCAAGGTCGCCAACGCGGCGCTGCGCTTCCAGCCGCCGGAGGCCGCGCCGGCGCCGGCGGCGCCGGCCGCGCCCACCACCGAGGCCGGCGCACAGAGCGGCGCGGCACGCGGCGGCAGCCAGGCGCTCGCCCGTGCGCGCCAGCGCCTAGACGAGGCGCTCAAGCCCGACGACACGCAGCGCGCCAAGCTGGACGGCATTTTCGAGGACGCGCGCGGCAAGTTCAGGACGCTGCGCGACCAGCCCGATCCCGCCGAGCGCCGCCGGCGCGCGGCGCAGATCCGCGCCGAGCTGCGCGAGCGGGTGAAAGAGATCCTGCGCCCCCCGCAGCGCGCGCTCTACGAGCGCCTGCTCGCGGAAGCGGGCGGCGGCGGGCGCGCGGTCGCCGGGCGCCTCTGGCTGCTCGCGGACGGCGCGCCCAAGCCGCTCGAGGTGCGCATCGGCCTGTCGGACGGCAGCAGCACCGAGATCGTCTCCGGCGAGCTGCGCGAGGGCATGGACGTGATCGTCGGCACGGCGCAGGCGGCGGCGCCGGGCGGCGGGCTGACGCGCATGCGCCTGTTCTGACGCCGTGCCGCTGATCCGCACGCGCGAGCTGGAAAAACTCTACCGGCTGGGCGACAGCGACGTGCATGCGCTCGCCGGCGTCAGCGTCGACATCGAGGCGGGCGAGTTCGTCGCGGTGATGGGGCCTTCGGGCTCGGGCAAGTCGACCTTCATGAACATCATCGGCTGCCTCGACCGCCCGACGCGCGGCGAGCTCACGCTCGGCGGCGAGCCGGTCGCGGCGCTCGACGCCGACACGCTGGCCCAGGTGCGCAACCGCAAGATCGGCTTCGTGTTCCAGAACTTCAACCTGCTGGCGCGCACGCCCGCGCTCGAGAACGTCGAGCTGCCGCTGGTGTACGCCGGCGTGCCTGCGGCCGAGCGCCGCGCGCGCGCGCGCGAGATGCTGGCGCGCGTCGGTCTCGACGGGCGCGTCCATCACCTGCCCTCGCAGCTCTCGGGCGGCCAGCAGCAGCGCGTGGCGATCGCGCGCGCACTCGTCACGCGGCCGTTGCTGATTCTCGCCGACGAGCCGACCGGCGCGCTCGATTCGCACACCAGCCTGGAGCTGATGGCGCTGTTCCAGGAACTCAACCGCGGCGGCATGACCGTGGTGATCGTCACGCACGAGCCCGACGTGGCGCGCTTCGCCGGCCGGCGGCTGCGCTTCCTCGACGGCCGGGTGGTGGCGGACGAGACGCATGCCGCGCTCGACGCGCAGGCGCTGCTCGAGGAGGCGGTGGCGACGTGAACCTCGTCACGCTGCTGCGCATCGCCCTGCGCGCACTCGCGGTGAACAAGCTGCGCAGCGCGCTCACCATGCTCGGCATCATCATCGGCGTGTCCGCGGTGATCGTCATGGTGGCGGTCGGCGCGGGCGCGCAGGCGCGCGTCGAGGAGCAGATCCGCGCGCTCGGCTCGAACCTGCTGCTGATCCTGTCCGGCGCGCGCACCGCCTCGGGCGTGCGCCTCGGCCTGGGCTCGAACTTCTCGCTCGACGAGAACGACGCCTACGCCATCAGCCGCGAGATCGCGGGCGCCAGCGCTGCGCCCGCGGTGCGCGGCGGCGCGCAGCTGGTGTGGGGCAACGTCAACTGGTCTACGGCCGTGTACGGCACGACGCCCGAGTACCTGCCGGTCCGCCAGTGGGCGCTCGCCGCCGGCCGCAGCTTCGAGCCCGCCGAGATGAGCGGCGCCGCCAAGGTCTGCATCCTCGGCCAGACGGTGGTGAAGCAGCTGTTCGGCGCGACCGACCCGATCGGCCAGACGATCCGCATCCGCCGCGTGCCGTTCACGGTCATCGGCGTGCTCGAAAACAAGGGCCAGAGCCTGATGGGCACCGACCAGGACGACCTGGTGCTGATGCCGCTCAACACCGCGCGCAACCGCGTGCTCGGCGCCACCACGCTCGCCAAGCAGCGTGCCGTCGGCGTGATCTGGGTGAAAGTCGACGACGGGCTCGATACCGCCGTGGTCGCCGAGCAGGTGCGCGCCCTGCTGCGCCAGCGCCATCGCCTGGAGCCCGGCACGGACGACGATTTTTCGCTGCGAAACCTGGCCGAGATCATGGCCGCGCGCGAGGCCTCGAGCCGCGTGCTGACGATCCTGCTCGCCGCGGTCGCCTCGGTGTCGCTGGTGGTCGGCGGCATCGGCATCATGAACATCATGCTGGTCTCGGTCACCGAGCGCACGCGCGAGATCGGCCTGCGCATGGCGATCGGCGCGCGCACGCGCGACATCCTCGGCCAGTTCCTGGTCGAGGCGGCGACACTGTCGCTGATCGGCGGCCTGATCGGCACGCTGCTCGGCATCGGCGCCGCGCTCGCCATCGGCCAGCTCGCGGGCTGGCGCGTGCTGCTCTCGGGCGAGGCGGTGCTGCTCGCCGTCGCCTTCGCGCTCCTGATCGGCGTGTTCTTCGGCTTCTATCCGGCGCGCAAGGCGGCGCAGCTCAACCCGGTCGAGGCGCTGCGCTTCGAGTGAGTTCCGCCAGCGCCGCGCGCGCCTGCTCGACGACGCTGCGCGTGTCGCTGCCGGTCGCGCGGCGCAGCAGGCGCATCGAGCCGTACCAGGGCATGCGCTCGCCCTGCCACAGGTAGCGCCAGGTCCCCACCCCGGGCACCAGCACCCACAGCGGACGCCCCAGCGCGCCGGCGAGATGCGCCATGGTGGTGGGCACGCTGACCAGCGCGTCGAGCGCGCTCACCAGCGCCGCCGCCTCGTCCGGGTCGGCGGCCACGCCCGGCCAGACGTCGATGCGCGCGCCCGTCCTTTGCCGCGCCGCGGCCACCGCCGCGGCGCAGTCGCCGAGCTCGAGCGCGACGAAGCGCGCGCCGGGCAGCCTGAGCAGCGGCTCGAGCGCCTCCAGCGGAAGCGAACGCGCCGCGCGCAGGGTGCCCGGCAGGCCGCCGGTCCAGGTGAGGCCGACGCGCAGCCCCGGTGCTCCGTCCGCCAGCCGCGCGCGCCAGGCGGCGACGCGCGCCGGGTCGGCGCGCAGGTAGGGCGTGCCCGGGAAATCGGCGGCGCTGCGGCGCAGCCAGCGCGGCAGGCTGCCGGCGGCGCACTGCAGGTCGATCGGACCGAGCGCGGACCAGTCGGGCGGCTGGCTGCGGTTGCGCGCGATCACGCGCGCGCCCGGAAACGAGCGCGCAAACAATCCGACCAGGCGCACGCTGCACTCGAGCACGAGCTGCGCGCCGGCGGCAAGCAGATCCGGCAGGCAGGAGGCGAACATGACCTCGTCGCCGATGCCCTGCTCCGAGCGCACCAGCAGGGTCTTCCCCGCCAGCGGCTCGCCGCCCCACTGCGGGAACGGCGCCGCGGCGCCGCGCGTCGCATCGGGCAGCTGCAGGCGCCATTCGTATTCGTCCCAGCCGCGCGCGAACTCGCCCGCGCCGAGCAGGCTCAGGGCATAGCCGGCGTGCGTGTTGGCGTCCTCCGGGTGCGCGGCGAGCGTCTGGGCGTAGGTCTCCAGCGCCCGCGCGGTATCGCCCAGGCACTGGAAGCTGAAGGCGAGATCGGCGCCGAAGCGCGGCTGGTGAGGCCGCAGCCTGTGCGCGGCTTCGAACGCGGCGTGCGCGTCGCCCAGGTCCCCCAGCTCGCGCAAGGCGATGCCGCAGGCGCGATGCACGTCGGGATCGGGCTGCGCCGCGAGCGAGGCCCGCAGGCTGGCGACCGCTTCGCGGTACAGCGCCTGCGCGCGCGCTTCCTGCTCGGGCGCCGGGATGCCGGCGTAGACCTGACGTGCGGCGTCGATCAGCAGGCCGCCCAGTTCGCGCTGCAGCGCCGCGTCCGGCCGGCGCGCGGCCTCGGCGCGACCGTAGGCGATCGCCGCATCGAGACCCTGCTCGCGCGCGATGCGCCGCAGCGCGCGCGCCGCCTCGCCCGCCGCGGCGGGGGGTGACCGGCCGGTCAGCCGGCGGATCAGATCGCGTAGCACAAAAAAAAAACGCCTCCCGAAGGAGGCGTTTTGACCGAAGAACGGTCGTCGCGTCAATCGGAACGGCAGGTCGACGGGCCGTACTTCGACGGCACGACGTCGCAGGACCAGATCACCGTGTTCGCCGTCGTGTTCCAGCTCGGCGCCAGCGTCACCGTGATGCCCGAGGTGCCCATGATGCTGGCATCGGCGCCCGTGATCGCGATCGTGCCCGTCATCGCAACGGCCGCCGTGCCGACCTTGCCGCCGGCCATGATCGTCAGGCCCTCGCCCGCGCTCGTCAGACCGTTCAGGTTCTGGCCCTGCTCGGTCACCGAGGTACGCGCCGCGCTCGCCGCCAGGATCAGCTCCGACACCTTGGCGCGGATGGTGTAGTCCTGGTAGGCCGGCAGCGCGACCGCCGCCAGAATGCCGATGATCGCCACGACGATCATCAGCTCGATGAGGGTAAAGCCTCGTTGAATGCGCTTCATGCAAGTGTCTCCTGTACACAAAGGACGGATATGTCCCGCCCCCGCTAAGCAGCAGGATGCGTGCCAGGGCAAAATTTGCGCATTGCAGCATTGCAAAGACTTGTAAAAGAACGAAAAATCATGTGGTTGCGCGTGCTTCAGCGCAGCATTGCGGCAGGACAAAAAGACATACCCAATCGGGGCCGTGAAGGAGTTGGCAGCGCGTTTTGTCCAGAGTGACAAAGAACGTCAGTGAATCGGACACCCAGCCAAAAAAAACGCCTCCCGCAGGAGGCGTTTCGAGGGGGAGAAACTTCTGCTTAGTCGGTACGGCAGGTCGACGGACCGTACTTCGCCGGGTTGACGTCGCAGGACCAGATCACCGTGTTCGCCGTCGTGTTCCAGCTCGGCGCCAGCGTCACCGTGATGCCCGAGGTGCCCATGATGCTGGCATCGGCACCGGTGATCGCCACCGTGCCCGACATCGCAACGGCCGC
>JBFFEY010000110.1:0-3630 GCA_041558415.1 Burkholderiales bacterium
CAGCCCCGTGGCCGGGTCGCCCACCTGCTCCAGGTACTCCAGGTGCCCGTGCGCGTGGCCCGTCTCGCCTTCCGCGGTCGAGCGAAACAGCGCCGCGACGTCGTTCTGGCCTTCCACGTCGGCCTTGGCGGCGAAATACAGGTAGCGCCGGTTGGCCTGGCTTTCGCCGGCAAACGCGTCCTTCAGGCTCTGCTCGGTCTTGCTGCCCTTGAGTTTCATGCGTCTCTCCTCGGTGGTTCGTTCAGGGGGAACGGCGCAACGGTAGGCGCCTGCGCCCGATAGATCAAATCGATTTTCGCAATATTCCGCATTGCCTCAGACTATTGCTCATCTCGCGCCCGCGGCGACCCAGCCGTGACCTTCGCCGAGAGGGGCGGCCGAGGCTTTGACCGTCGTCAAGGCTGCCGGGCGGCGCCGCTTTAAATTCGCAGTGCGGTCCCCATCTCCACTGGGAAAGGAAAACCGCAAGGAGCAAACCATGGCAAACATCCAACGCTACGGCTACGGTGGCATGCTGGACGACGTATTCGGTGACCTGATGAAGGGCTTCTGGGTGAAGCCGGTGGCCTTCCCCGGCGACGGCGAGCTGAAGATGAAGCTCGATGTCAAAGAGGACGACAAGGGCTACACGATCGTCGCCGAGATTCCCGGCGTGAAGAAAGAGGACATCAACGTCGACGTCGACGGCGGTCAGGTCTCGGTCCGCGCCGAGGTGAAGCGCGAGTCGGAGAAGAAGGACGGCGAAAAGGTGCTGCACAGCGAGCGCTACTACGGCATGGTTTCGCGCAGCATGAGCCTGCCGACGGAAGTGGACCCGCAGGGTGCCAAGGCCGAGTACAAGGACGGCGTGCTACAGCTGACCTTGCCCAAGAAAGCGGCCAAGTCGGCGCGCCGCATCACGGTCGTCTAGCGCTTGCGCGACGAATCGGCCGCGGGCCGGCCACCCGCGGCCGTCTGTTTTCACTGTGCGCTTCCGGTGCTCGAGCCGGGGCGCCACGTTGCGCCCGTGCTCGGTGCGCCGCGCGCGTTCTGCTGTGCCGGTTGCGAGGCGGTCGCGCGCACCATCGTCGCCGGCGGCTTCGAGCGCTATTACGAGACGCGCAGCGCCCCGCGTGCGGGCGAGGGCGCCGCGCTGCTGCCGCAGGATCTGCCGCCGCTCGAGGTGTACGACGACCCGGAGGCGCAGCGTCAGTTCGTCGCGGCGCCCGAGGCCGGGCGGCGCGAGGTGTCGCTGATCCTCGATCGCATTCGCTGCGCCGCCTGCCTGTGGCTTTCCGAGCAGTGGCTGCGCCGACAGCCGGGCATCCTGCGCGTCGACATCAACTATGCGACGCATCGCGCCCAGCTTGCCTGGGACCCGGCGCGCACGCGGCTCTCGGCGATCCTCGAGGCGGTGCGCGCGATCGGCTACGACGCCTATCCCTACGATCCGCAGCGCCAGGAGGCGCTCGCGCAGCGCGCGCGCCGCAGCGCGTACTGGCGGCTGTTCGTCGCCGGCTTCGGTGCCATGCAAGTCATGATGTACGCGTTTCCTGCGTACCTGGATGCAGGCAGCGGCACGCTTGCGCCGGACACCGAGCGCCTGATGCGCTGGGCGAGCTTGCTGCTGACGCTTCCGGTGGTGCTGTTTTCCAGCGCGCCGTTCTTCTCCGGTGCCTGGCAGTCGCTCAAGCAGCGCAGCGTGTCGCTCGACGCGCCGATCGCGCTCGGCATCGCCGCGGGCTTCGCGGCGAGCGTCTGGGCGACGTTCACGGGCGGCGGCGAGGTCTACTTCGACACCGTCACCATGCTGGTCTTCCTGCTGCTTGGCGCGCGCCTGCTGGAGGCCACGGCGCGCGAGCGCGCCGCGCGCACGCTCGACCCGCTGGCGCGCTGGATGCCGTCCTTCGCCACGCGGCTCGCCGGGCCCGACGCGGCGGACGGCACGCAGCGCGTCGCCGCGCATGCCATCGCGCCGGGCGATTTCGTGCTGATCGCGGCCGGGGAGCGCGTCCCGGCCGACGGTGTCGTGCTGCGGGGTGCCTCGAGCGCCGACGAATCGCTGCTGACCGGCGAATCGCGCCCGGTGGCAAAGGCCGCAGGCGCGGCGCTGATCGGCGGTTCGATCAATCTCGAGCAGCCGTTGGTCATGCAGGTCACGCGCACCGGGCCGGACACGCAGGCCGCGGCGGTGCTGCGCCTGGTCGAGCGCGCGGCCGCCGGCAAGCCGCGCCTGGTCGAGGCCGCCGACCGCCTGGCGGCACGCCTCACGGCGGTGGTGCTGCTCGTCGCTGCAGGGGCTTTCGTGTTCTGGGCGGGCGACGCGCCGGCGCGCGCCGTGTGGGTCGCGGTGGCTGTGCTGGTGGCCACCTGTCCCTGTGCGCTCGCGCTTGCCGCGCCGATCGTGCTGACACGCGCCAACGCGTTCCTGCTGACGCGCGGCCTCGCAATGACGCGCGGCGCGGCAATCGAACGCCTCGAGCGCGCGACCGACGTCGTGCTCGACAAGACCGGCACGCTGACCGCCGGACGCTTTTCCATTCGCGCGGTGCGACCGCTCGGCGCGCTCGATGCCGACGCCTGTCTCGCGCGTGCGCGCGCGCTGGAGGCCTCGAGCCGGCACCCGATTGCGCGCGCCTTCGCGGGCCCGACGCCGCAGGCGGCCGTGGACGTGCAGAACGCGCCGGGGCAGGGCCTCGAGGGCACGCTCGACGGACGCCGCCTGCGGCTCGGCACCGAGGCCTACTGCCGCGCGCTCGCTGGCAGCCTGCCCGGGGAGGTCGCTGGCGCAGGCGTGCAGCAGACCACGGTCTTTCTCGCCGACGCGCAGGGCTGGCTCGCGGCGTTCCTGCTGGAGGACGCACTGCGTCCGGAGGCGCAGAGCTTCGTCGCCGATCTCGCCGCGCGCGGGCTGCGCGTGCACCTGGCGAGCGGCGATCACCCGCTGGCGGTCGACGCTATCGCGTGCCGGCTCGGCATCGCGTCGGTGCTCGGCGGTGCGACGCCGCAGGACAAGTTCGATTTCGTCGCGCGCCTGCAGCGCGAGGGCCGCGTCGTCGCCATGATCGGCGACGGGCTGAACGACGCGCCGGTGCTGGCGCGCGCGGACGTCTCGATCGCCGTCAGCGGCGGCGCGGACGCGGCACAGGCGCAGGCCGACATCGTGCTGCTCGGCGGCGCGCATCGCGTGCGGCTTTCGGTGGTCGACGACGCCCTGTCGGTGGCGCGGCGCGCGATGCGGCTCATCCGCCAGAACTTCGCTTGGGCGGTGGCCTACAATGCGCTGGCCCTGCCGCTCGCCGCGATCGGCTGGATCGGACCGTGGGAGGCGGCGATCGGCATGACCGCCAGCTCGTTCATCGTCGTGATCAACGCCATGCGGCCGCTTGCGCCCCGCGCCGGCGCCAGGCGCGGCGAGACCGCCGCGGCGCTCGCCACGGGCTGAAGCATGGAGAGCCTCTACGTCCTGGTGCCGATCTCGCTGGTGTTCGTGTTCCTGATCGGCTGGTTGTTCTGGCGCGCTCTCGACAGCGGACAGTTCGACGACCTTGAGCGACCGGGGTTCGAGATCCTCGACGACGAGGATACGCCGCGACCTCGGGGTCAGACCCCTGTGGATAAGTCGGCGCAGGTCGTCGATCGACCACGAGC
>JBFFEY010000111.1:0-3586 GCA_041558415.1 Burkholderiales bacterium
CCTCGTGCGTGCAGGTATCGTCCACGGCGCAGATGCGCCCGGCGACGTTGGCGAGAAGGATGCGTCGCCCACCAAAGTCGAAGCGCTGCATTTTTCCCGGATGAAGCGCGCTCGCCTCGCCGGCATCGATCAATTTTTCTGGCATCTGTCCTCGCTCGGCTGTGGCGCGCGGCTCAGACCGCGGGCTCGAACCACTTGAGCCGCTCGCGCAGTCGCACCACCTCTCCAATGATAATCAGCGTCGGCGCCCTGACATCGTGCCGGTGCACGATGCCCGGCAAGGTCGCCAGCGATCCCGTCAGCACGCGCTGCTGCGGCGTCGTGCCCTGCTGCACGAGCGCTGCGGGGGTCGTCGCCGGCAGGCCGTGGGCGCTCAGCTCGCGGCACAGGATGTCGACGCCCACCAGCCCCATGTAGAACACGATGGTCTGACGCGGCTGCACGAGCGCCGGCCAGTTCAGGTTCATGCTGCCGTCCTGCAGATGGCCGGTGACGAACACCACCGACTGCGCATAATCGCGGTGCGTGAGCGGAATGCCGGCGTAGGATGCACAGCCCGCCGCCGCCGTGATGCCGGGCACCACCTGGAAGGGGATGCCTTGCGCGCGAAGCGTATCGATCTCTTCGCCGCCGCGCCCGAAGATGAACGGATCGCCGCCCTTGAGGCGCACCACCCGCTTGCCGTCCTTCGCCAGGCGCACCAGCAGATGATTGATGTCTTCCTGCGGCAGCGTATGCATCGCGCGCGCCTTTCCGGCGTAGATGCGTTCGGCATCGCGCCGCACCAGGTCAAGGATCGGCTGCGCCACCAGGCGGTCGTACACGACGACGTCTGCCCGTTGCATGAGGCGCAGCGCGCGAAAGGTGAGCAGGTCCGGATCGCCCGGGCCGGCACCGACCAGCGCCACCTCGCCGCCGCTCAAGGTGAGCTGCGTGTTTGCCAGCGACGCGCTGAGCGCCTGGTGGGCCTCGGCTTCGCGGCCGCTGAACACCAGCTCGGCGATCGGACCTTGCAGCACGCGCTCCCAGAAGCGCCGGCGCTGCGAAGGCTCGAGGCGCGCCTTGACGCGATCGCGAAACGCTGCCGCCAGGGTCGCGAGGCGGCCGTAGCCCGCGGGAATCAGGGTCTCGAGGCGCGCGCGCAGCAGGCGCGCGAGAACCGGGGAAGCGCCGCCGCTCGAGACCGCGACGATCACCGGCGAGCGATCGATGATGGAGGGCATGATAAAGGAGCACAGCGCCGGCTGGTCGACCACGTTCACCGGTATGTGCTGCGCCTTCGCCGCTGCGGCGACTGCGCGATTGACCGCCTCGTCGTCCGTGGCCGCGATCACCAGCGCATTCCCCTTCACGTCCTCGTCGCTGAAGCGCGCCGCGCGGTGCACCACGCGCGCGGCCTCGAGCTCGGCGTCGAACGCCGCGCTCAATGAAGGCGCCTGCACCGTGACGCGCGCGCCGGCGCGCAGCAGCAGCGCACACTTGCGCGCCGCCACCTCGCCGCCGCCCACCAAGAGGCAAGGCTGCTCGCGGATGTCGAGAAAGATCGGAAGAAAGTCCATGGCGTTCCACGCTCGCGATTGGACGCATCGGCTTCGCTATAATACCTTCATACATGAGCGAAACCCATCACGAAGCGTATGCCGCAGCTTCTTTCACTGTTACGTGCCGCGCGTCTGGTCGGCGTCAGTCGCGGCGCGCTCCAGCGCAAGATTCGCAGCGGCGAGCTGGCTGCGTTCGAAGGCATGGTATCGGCGGAAGATCTGCTGCGCGCCTATCCGGAAACGACGCTGGAGGACCATGCCGCGCTCGAGCGGCTCGAGGCAATCAAGAACGACGCCTTTACCCAGCGCGTGCGCGAGCGCGTGCTGCCCGCTCCCGACGTGCTGGTGGCGCGCCTGACCGAAATGAGCAGGGAGCGGGCGCGGGCCGAGGTGCAGCTCGATTACTACCGGGCACTCGTCGAGCAACTGCGGGCGAAACTCCGCGAGCTGGGCAGTGCGCCGCTGCCGCAGGCCACCGCGACGCGGCTGCTCGCCTGGCTAACGCACAGCCTCGAGGCCGGCTTGCAGGGTGAGGAGCCGCAGGCGCTACTGGTGCAGGACAGCTTCCTCAGGATCATGACGGCGCACGTACGGGTGATGCCGAGTGGCCACGAGTTTTTCGTCGACGGCAACGACAGCTTGCTGGAGGCAGCGCTGCGCGCCGGGCTGTCGCTCGATTACGGCTGCAGCATCGGCAGCTGCGGCAAATGCAAGGCGAAGGTCCTCTCGGGCGAGGCGCAGAAGATCAGGCACTCCGACCATGCCCTCACGGCAGCCGAGAAAAGCGCCGGCGTCGTGCTGATGTGCTGCAACACCGCCGTCGCCGACCTCGTGATCGAGGCGCATGAGGCGCACGGCGCCGCCGACATGCCGTTGCAGCACATCGAGGCCCGGGTCAAGTCCGTGAGCCCGATGGGAGAAGATATGCGGCTGCTGCATCTGCAGACGCCACGCACCAACCGGCTGCGCTTTCTCGCCGGCCAATCGGTGTCCCTCGAACTTCCCGGCGGGCTCGCCGCGTCCTGCCCGGTGGCAAGCTGCCCGTGCGATGACCGCAACCTGCAGTTTCACATACGCCGGCATGCGGGAAACGCTTTTGCGGAGGGCGTATTCGAGGGGCTGAAAAGCACGGACACAGTGCGCATCGACGGGCCGCGCGGGCAATTCGTGCTGGAGGAGGACTCGCAACGTCCGCTCATGTTCATTGCCCTCGAAACCGGATTTGCCCCCGTCAAGAGCCTGATTGAGCACGCGATGGCGCTCGATGCAGCCGAGTCGCTGCATCTCTACTGGATCGCCTCCGGCAAAGGTCACTACCTCGACAATCTGTGCCGCTCCTGGAGCGACGCCCTCGACAATTTCCGCTACACCCCATTGACCGCGGACGACACACTGGCGGACGACGCGATCGTGCAGCGCGTGCTTGGGCAGGTGCTGCAGGATCATCCCCGGCTGGACGATCACGATGTGTACGTCGCAGGTCCCGAGCCGTTGGTGAACGCGATTGAGTACGGGCTGCTGGAGGGCGGGCTGCCGACTGCGCAATTGTCCGTCAGCACTGTGGAGGTCTGAAGCGCGGGCGAGCCTGCCGCTCTCACGCAATCGACACGCGGGCTCGCCGGCCTGCTCATGCGTCACGTGCCGGAAGGGGTGCCGGAGCTTCTCCGTTTCTTTCCCAGGCCATGCTCGACCGCTGTCACCGCGGCCTCGACGCGCGAGCGCATCCCGAGCTTACGCAGGATCGCCTTGACGTGCAGTTTGACGGTACCCTCCGTGATATCGAGCGCGCGCGCGATCAGCTTGTTGCTCGAGCCGTCGGCAACGCATTCGAGGATCTCCAGCTCGCGCGGCGTCAGCTCGGCGAACGGGGCCGCGAGACGCTGCGTTTCACGCTTCGCGCCGGTGTCGCTGCGCACGATACGCGCGAGCGTTCCGACCATTTCTTGCGCCACGACGTTGTCGCCGCGCAGGGCCGCTTCCAGCGCGGGCATCAACTCCTCCGGCTCGATATCCTTCAAGAGATAACCCTGCGCGCCGCCGCGCAG
>JBFFEY010000112.1:0-3332 GCA_041558415.1 Burkholderiales bacterium
CGATGTCTTTCCCGAGCGCATGCACCACCCGAAGGAGGAGGACTTCCTGTTCGCCGCGGTGCGGCGCAAGACCTCGGAAGCCGACGCCATCCTCGACGAGCTGCGTCAGGAGCACGACAGCGGCGCGCATTCGATCCGCGACCTGGAGCAGGACCTGCTGCGCTACGAAGAGGGCGGCGACAAGGAATTCGAGCGCTTCGCCGGCGCGGTCGAGCAATTCGTCGCCGGCTACCGCCAGCACATGCGCAAGGAAGAGGACGGCGTCATGCCGATCGCGCGCCGCGTGCTGAACGCGCAGGACTGGGCCGACATCAATCGCGCCTGGGCCGAGAACCGCGACCCGCTCACCGGCGTCGAGAGCGAAAAGGAATACGAGCAGGTGCTCGACCGCATCGTCAAGCTCGCGCCGCCGCCGATCGGGATTGCGCGCTAGCAGAACCGCGACGGCTGCGCCCGTACACCGACGCGGCCCGTAATTGGATATCGATCTCGTGTTTTCGTACGTCCGCCGGCGCGTCATCGGCGGGCGTACGAAAACACGAGAAAAAGCGGCGCTCGCGTACTAGGCGATCCGAGTCAGTGCGCGAGCGTCCAGTTTTTCTCGTGATTTCGGTGATTGCCGGAAAAGCGTCGGCAATCACCGAAATCACGAGATTGATTTCCGATAGGACGGCCTGTGAGGTGCTCGGGCCAGGGGACGCCGCTATCCCTTCTGCGCCGGCTCGCGCAGGAAGATCTCGACGCGCCGGTTCTTCGCGCGTCCCTGCGCGGTGCGGTTGTCGGCGACGGGCTCTCGCGCGCCGTGCCCGTCGACCGTGACGCGGCTCTGTGCGACACCGCGTGCGGCCAGGTAGTCGCGCGTGCTTGCGGCGCGGTTCAGCGACAGCGGGTTGTTGATCGCGGCGCTGCCGGTGCTGTCGGTGTGGCCGATGATGTGGACGTTGGTCTCCGGGTAGCGCGTCAGGTTCTGCGCGAACTTGTCCAGCACGGGCCGCAGCTGCGGCTTGATGTCGGCCTTGCCGACGTCGAAGGAGACGTCGCTCGGGATCTCCAGCTTGAGTTGGTTGTCCGCCGTCCTCGACACTTCGACGCCGGTGCCCTTGGTCGCGTCCTCCATCGAGCGCTGCTGCTCCTGCATGTTCTTCGACCAGATGTAGCCGCCGGCCGCGCCGACCGCGGCGCCGATGGCCGCGCCGGTCGCCGCGCCGCGTCCGCCGCTGGCGATGCCGCCGATGACGGCGCCGGCGGCGGCGCCGATGCCGGCGCCCGTCGCGGTGTCCTTTTCCGTCTGGCTCATGCCGGCGCAGCCGGGGTGGGCGAGCGCGGCGCTCGCCGCGGCGACGATGAGTCGGGTGTCCGTGCGCTGTTTCATGTGCCGGTTCTCCTTCGCGCGTTGTTCATCAGATCGATTCTAGCGAGGCGCAGGCTGCGCCCCGCACATTTCGAACGGGGCAGCGGAAGGAATTGGCAGTCGGCCCGCCGTCGCCGCGCGACAACGCCGCCAGAGCCGGCGCGGCCGTGGCTCAGTCGTAGACCAGCGTGCCGTCCTCGAGGTCGGCGCGCGGCAGCTCGTCCTTGTCGAACCAGTAGTCCTGCGTGTGGCGCCAGGGCAGGCGGTCGCCCTGGCGGGGCATGCGCTCCAGGCCGCGCAGCAGGTAGCCGGGATTGAAGTTCTCCGGGTCGACCCAGGGCAGGCGCGGCATGCGCGCGTCCTCGGCGCGCAGCCGCGGCGTGACCACGCTGGCGCCGCGCGCCGCCATGTGCTTGAGCAGGCGGCAGACGAAGTCGGCGATGAGGTCGGTGCGCAGCGTCCAGCTGGCGCGGAAGTAGCCGAACACCCAGGCCATGTTGGGCACGCCCGTGAACATCGTGCCGCGCCAGGTGACGGTGTCGGAAAAGACGAGCGGCTGGCCGTCGATCGCGAAATCGATGTCGCCCAGCACGCTCAGGTTGAAGCCGGTGGCGGTGACGATGACGTCGGCCTCGAGCGTTTCGCCCGACTTCAGGCGGATGCCGGTTTCGGTGAAGCACTCGATCTCGTCGGTGACCACCGAGGCCTTGCCCTCCCGGATGCCGCGGAACAGGTCGCCGTCGGGGATGAAGGCGATGCGCTGGCGCCAGGGGCGGTAGCGCGGCGTGAAGTGCGTGTCGACGTCGAAATCCTCGCCCAGGTATTTGCGCACGCCGGCGAGCAGCTCCGCCTTCACCGCTTCCGGCTCCTCGGCGGCGCGGCGCATGAAGATCGCCTGGTCCTTGAGGATCTTGCGGCGCACGATCTCGTGCACCCATTCCTCCGGCAGCTCCAGCTCGCGCAGCAGCTCGGCGAGCTCGTTGGCATTGCGTCCGGTGATGAAGAAGGTCGGCGAGCGCTGCAGCATGGTGACGTGTGCGCAGCGTCCGGCAAGCGCGGGAATGAGCGTCGCCGCGGTCGCGCCGGAACCGATGACGACGACGCGCTTGCCGCCGACTTCGAGGTCCTCGGGCCAGGTCTGCGGATGCACGATCGGACCGCGAAAGCGCTCCATGCCGGGCCACTGCGGCGTGTGGCCCTCGTCGTGCCGGTAGTAGCCCTGGCACATCCACAGGAAGTTCGTCGTGAAGCGCAGCCGCTCGCCCGTGTCGCTGCGCACGGCGTCGATCGTCCAGCGCTTGTCGCTGCTCGACCAGCGCGCGGCGCTGATGCGGTGGCGGTAGCGGATGTGGCGCGCGAGGTCGTTCTCGGCGATGACCGCGTTCATGTACTTGAGGATTTCTTCCGCCGTGGCGATCGGCTTGCCGCTCCACGGCTTGAAGCGGTAGCCGAAGGTGTGGAGGTCGCTGTCGGAGCGGATGCCGGGAAAGCGGTGCGTCAGCCAGGTGCCGCCGAAGCCCGCCTGCGACTCGAGCACGACGAAGCGCTTGTCGGGGCACTGCGTGCTGAGGTGATAGGCGCCGCCGACGCCGGAGATGCCGGCGCCGACGATCAGCACGTCGAAGTGCTCGGTGTCCGACGGCGCCGCTGCGGCCTCGGGCGCACCCGCGGCTATGTTTTCGGCCTTGCCCATGCGCCTTCGACATTATCACCGGGACGATGTCGATCCAAGTGCGCGCTTGCCGGCGTTCGCCGACGCTGCGGAGTAAACTCCGCACGCGATGCCGCGGGTGAGAAGGCAAAAGGCGTGAGCGGGCAGGAACTCAGACATCGACTGGCGGCGATCCTCGCCGCCGACGTCGCCGGCTATTCGCGCCTGATGGCCGCCGACGAGCGCGCCACGGTCGCCGCGTTGGACGCCGCGCGCGCGGTGTTCCGCGCGCAGATCGAGGCGAACCGCGGCCGGGTGATCGACATGGCG
>JBFFEY010000113.1:0-2545 GCA_041558415.1 Burkholderiales bacterium
CGATGCCATGGTGGCACGGCTGAAGACCCTCAAGGTCGACGACGCCCTCAAGGAGGGCACCGAGATGGGACCGGTGGTCGATGCCACGCAGCTCGACCAGGACCTGCGCTACATCGAGATCGGCAAGCGCGAGGCCAATCTCGCCTGGGGCGGGGAGCGCCTCGAGCGCGCCACCGATGGCTTTTACCTGGAACCGGCCCTGTTCACGGAATCGCGCAACGACATGCAGATCAACCGCGAGGAAATCTTCGGTCCGGTTGCCAGCGTCATCCGCGTGAAAGACTACGACGAGGCGCTGAGCGTAGCCAACGACACCGACTTCGGCCTGTCCTCTGGAATCTGCACCGCCTCGCTCGCGCGCTCGGAGCACTTCCGCCGCAATGCACAGGCCGGTCTCGTGATGGTCAACCTGCCCACGGCCGGCGTGGACTATCACGTGCCGTTCGGCGGCTGCAAGGGCTCGAACTACGGTCCGCGCGAGCAGGGACGCTACGCGGCCGAGTTCTACACGCTGGTCAAGACCGCCTATGTCGGCGCCTGAGGCGCGCTTCGACATCGCCGTCTTCGCCGGAGACGGCATCGGCCCGGAGGTGATGCGCTCGGCGCTGGCCGTGCTCGACGCGGCGCAGCAACGCACGGGAGGATTCGCGCTGCGCCTCGAGTACCTCGAGGGCGGCGCCGCCGCATACCGGGATCGCGGCATCGCGCTGTCCGACGAGGCGCTCCAACGGGCGCAGGCGGCCGACGCCATCCTTTTCGGCGCCATGGGCCTGCCCGACGTGCGCTACCCCGACGGCACCGAGATTGCGCCGCAGCTGGACCTGCGTTTCGCGCTCGAACTCTACGCCGGCGTGAGGCCCATCAGGGCGGTGCCGGGTGCGGGGCAGGCGCTCGCCGCCGAGCGCGCGCGCGAAATCGATCTCGTCATCGTGCGCGAGTCCACGGAGGGTCTGTTCGCCGCCCGCGGCAAAGGCATCGTGGAGAACGATCGGGTCGCAAGCGACACCATGGTCATCACGCGGGCGGGCTGCGAGCGCGTGTTCGACTTCAGCTTCCGCCTAGCCCGCCGGCGCAAGGCGCGCGGCCGTCCGGGCATCGTGACCTGCGTCGACAAGTCGAACGTCCTTCAATCGATGGCCTTCTTCCGCAAGATCTTCGACGAGACCGCGCCGCGTTTTGCCGACGTCACCCCACAGCACCACTATGTCGACGCGACCGCGCTCGATCTGGTGCGCCGGCCGTGGGACTTCGACGTGATGGTGATGGAGAACATGTACGGCGACATCCTCTCCGATCTGGGCGCGGCGCTGATCGGCGGCATGGGCATGGCGCCGTCGGGGGACATCGGCGATCGGCACGCCGTGTTCCAGCCGAGTCACGGCAGCGCGCCGGATATTGCCGGGCGCGGCATCGCCAACCCCGTCGCCATGCTCAAATCGGCGGCGATGATGCTCGACTGGCTGGGCGAACGCCACGGCGAGAGCGCCTGCGTCACCGCGGCCGCGCGCATCGACGCGGCCGTCGACGCCGTGCTCGCCGCCGGCGCCGTGCGTCCCCGCGACCTCGGCGGGCACGCCGACACGGCGGCCTTCACCCGCGCGGTCATCGAGGCGCTCTGATCGATCGGAAGCGCTGGCACGGTCCCTGACCGCGGCCTGCCGGGCGGGGCCTGTGATAGACTGCCGCCAGGGTGCGGAAGAGGCGTCGCGCGCACGACCCGATCACAAGAACGAGCGCGCTCCTCAGACCGAACGCCGAAGCACGACCGCCGCCGGCAGAGAAACGCGGGCATCCGCCCGACGCCACGATGTGCGCGTGAGTGGCGCTTCGACGCGAGCAGGCCGCGGCGGCAGCCGCGACGTTCGCGCCCCGGCTTTATTCTTCTGTTCGCGGACCGGGACTGGCGAGAATTGAGGCGCTTGCAAAGACCGTGTACCTGACGAGACACGCCGTCGGCGGCTCGGCACAGTGGGCCGTCGACGGCAGCTACCTGCCCCCCGCGGTCGACCTCGCGCTGCTGCTGCAGCTCGAGGCCGCGGCGCTCGAGGGCGTGCTTGCGGCGGCCGTCACGACGGACAAGGCCGATGGGCCACTGCTGGCGCCGCTCGAAGCTCATCAGGAGGTGTGGGCCAGCGGCGTGACCTACCTGCGCAGCCGCGAGGCTCGCGTCGTCGAGACGCAGACCAAGGACATCTACGAAAAGGTCTACGAGGCCCATCGCGCCGAGCTCTTCTTCAAGGCCGGCGGCTGGCGGGTGTCCGGCCCGGGCACACCCGTGCGCATCCGCGGAGACGCACACTGGAACGTGCCGGAGCCCGAGCTCACCCTGGTCGTGAACCGCCACGGCGAGATCGTCGGTTACACGGTCGGCAACGACATGTCCTCGCGCGACATCGAGGGCGAGAACCCGCTCTATCTGCCCCAGGCCAAGATCTACAACGGCAGCTGCTCCCTGGGACCGGGCATCGTGCTGGCGTCGGCCGAACGACAGCGCGCGCTCGCCATCGATCTCACGATCCGTCGCGACGGCGCCACGGTGTTTGCC